>NZ_JAANTE010000014.1:0-81279 GCF_011291845.1 Actinopolyspora sp. BKK2
CCTGAAACATCTGCAGACCCTGCTGGCGGTCTGGACCGGCGCTTGCCCCACCTGCCACCAACCCCCGCCAGCCAGCTGGAACTTCCCTGACCAGCAACGATTACCCACTTAACAAAGCCCTACTAGGATGTGGTGCATGGCTGGCACCAATGGAACGCCGAAAGCCAAAGCGCTTGGGGCACGACTCAAGGAAGCCCGCAAGGCGGCTGGATACACCGTGCGAGGGCTTGCGGATCAACTCGGTCTGTCGCACAGCGCGATCTCTCGGTGGGAGACGGGAGCGCGTTCGCCGGAGACTGAAGACGTCGCGTCCGTACTCGCCGTCACCGGAGCCAGCAGCGCCGACCGCTCCGAGTTGCTGGAGATGGCGCGCGGCACCAACGATCCTCAGTGGCTGTCGGTACAGAGCGGCGATCGCGAGCGCCAGATGGCGGCACTGCTCGAGTTCGAGCGCGATTCCAGCCACATCACCGATGTGTCTCCGCTGCTGATTCCCGGACTGCTGCAGACGGCCGACTACGCCCGAGCAATCATGATCGCGGGTGAGGTTCCGCCGTCCGAGGTAGAGACTCGTGTGGCCGTGCGCGTGGGACGTCGAGAAACCTTGACCCGCCGCAACCCGGCGCAGTTGCTCGCCTTGGTCGGTGAAGCGGCGATCAGGCAGCAGATCGGTGGCAGAGAAACCGTGGTCGACCAGCTGAATCATCTGCTGAACGTTGCCGAGATGCCCAACGTCGATCTGCGCGTTGTTCCCGCCTCCGCAGGATGGACCCCTGCTCTCGAGGGGCCCTTCGTGCTGATCGACTTCGACAACGACACCCCGATAGTTCACCTCGAAAACCGCAGAGCAGCCCTGTTCTTCCACGAATCGGCCGATGTGGACGCGTACCGAAGCGCCGTGGATAAGGTGAAGCAGGTTGCGATGACACCAGCGGATTCCACCGCGCTCATCGCCAACGTCATTACTGAGCTGGAGACGACGACATGACCACAGCAGCACCAACCCACTGGCGTAAATCGAGTCGGAGCAGCACGCAGACGAACTGCGTCGAGGTCGGTCGTACTGCCGAGGGTGCGGCCGTGCGGGACACCAAGGATCGTGCGGCTGGGTACTTCGCGGTGTCCGGTCCGCAGTGGCGGGCGTTCGTGGCCGCACTCAAGGCCGACCGGTTCGGCTGAGCGCGGCTCGGCCTAGCGAGTCCACTTGAGGCCTGCTGGACTCACCCGGTGTGGTGATTCCAGTTTTAGGCAAAACTGGCACGATCCACTCTGGAGGGAAAGCCGGGGTGGACCGTGCCGGTTTCGTGCGGGCTTCTCGCGCGAGGTGGCGACGGTCGATCGCGCCCGTTTCGCGAGCTTTTTTTCGATCTCGGCTCAACCCGCTCCGGATCTCGTGCGTCACCGGGGGTGAAATACGGAAAGCGACGAACCGTGCGATCGGTCCCGGGGCTAGCGGAGAGCCGATCGCACGGCCGAAAGGAGCGAACCGCTTTGCGCACCACTCGCACGAGAACCGGCCTGACCGGACTGGTTGGCACCGGAATCGCCGCGGCTGCTCTGGTGGTCGGCGCGCCGTTGGCCGCGGCCGCGCCTGCCCAGGACCAGCCTACCCTCTCGACGGCGGCGGACGAGCAGAACCACGTGGAAGGAACCGCCGGGCCGGACGGGCTGCACGGCACGTCGGGTGAGGACGTGATCAAGGGACGTGGCGGCTACGACGTCATCTTCGGCAAGGCCGCCCACGACAGCCTCTTCGGCAACTCCGGCATGGACGTCATCCGGGGCGGTTCCGGGGACGACTTCCTCCACGGTGGACAGGGCGGCGACTACCTCTACGCCGGCGCCGGCGACGACACCGTGATGTCCGACGAGGTCGGCTCCGACGACGAGGCCGACGTGGTCGACTGCGGCCCCGGCGTCGACCGGTACAACGCCGACCTCGACGACAAGGTCGTCAACTGCGAGATCCCCTACTACGGCAGGGGCTGACGCAGCTCGCAGGCTCGTCGTGCCGTCCCGGAGCGCCGGGGCGGCACGACCCCTCCGGCAGCGCCCTCGACTTCACCGGGACGTCGCGTCTCGGCGAGGTCCGCACGGCGACCGAACCCGGCCGGTCAGTCGAGGTGCTCCGGCAGCACCTTCTCGACGACCGCGTCGAGCACGGCCAGGTCCTCCGCCACCGGCCGGTGCTCGCTCGGCACGCCGCCGTAGGTGTCGAGCAGCACGTGGGTGGCGCCGAGCTCGGCCAGCCCGTCGAGGTCGCGCCGGATCTGATCGAGGGTGCCCTGACCGGCCAGCCTGCTCTCCTCGTCGAGCGGGCTCTCGCTGGTGCGCAGCTGGATGCGCGGGGCGAACTCCGGGACCGGGCGGTGCTGCTCGGCGGCGATCCGGTGCAGCGCGGGAACGCCTTCCGCGCGCAGCCACTCCATCCGCTGGTTGACCGGGTGCCACGCGTCCCCGACCCGCACGGCGCGGCGCAGCGCGGCCTCGCTGTGCCCGCCCACCCAGATCGGTGGCCTGCGCGTCGGCAGCGGGCCGGTGGCCACGTCGGTGAAGGAGACGAACTCGCCCTCGAAGGAGAACTTCTCCTCGGTCCAGGCCCTGCGGATGACGTCCAGGTACTCGTCGGCCATCGCCCCGCGCCGGTGGAAGGGCACTCCGAGCGCGGCGAACTCCTGACGGGGCCAGCTGACCCCGACGCCGAGCACGAGCCTGCCGCCGCTGAAGCGGTCGATGTTGGCCGCGATGCGGGCGGTGTGCAGCGGGTGCCGATACGGCAGGACCGCGACGGTGGTGCCGAGCTCGATCCGTTCGGTGCGGCCCGCCAGCCAGGCCAGGGTGGTGAACGGGTCGTAGAAGGGTGCCGGGTAGTGCTCGGCCACGTCGGGGGTAACGGCCAGGTGGTCGGAGATCATCGCGGAGTGCAGTCCGCGTTCCTCGGCGAATCCGGCCCAGCTCAGCAGGGAATCCGGGTCGGTTTCCGCCCCGAAGTTGAGGATATTCACTCCGAAGCGCATGTGCTCGGCTCCTGTTCGTGTCGGGGTGATCGCGTCCGAGACTACGGGAGCGGCGCGGGCGCGGTGCCCGCTTCGCCCGATCCGCTCCGGAGAGGTGTGACGCTCGTCCGAGGTTCGCCCGGCGACGGCGGGAAGCGCGCTCGAGCGGCAGACTGGTCCTCGTGGAGGCGTCCGGAGGTTCGTCCGGACGCCGGTCGAGTGGTCTGGAGGACGTATGCGGGTTCCGAAGGTCCCCGGTGATTTCGACGCGGGCGAGTTGCGCGGCTGGTTGGACGGCCGCTGGGGCGGGGTTCGACAGCGGGTTCGGAAGGTGCTGGAGGACGAGCCGCTGCCTCCCGGCGAGGGGCTGGACACCGAGTCCCACCGCGCCCGCACCCGCGAGCAGCTGGGCAGACTGGCGGGCAGCGAGATCACCTCGCTCGGTTTCCCCACCTCGCACGGAGGTGGGGGCGATCGCGGCGGTTCCGTGGTGTCGATGGAGATGCTGGCGGGCAACCTCTCGCTGATGGTCAAGGCGGGCGTCCAGTGGGGACTGTTCGGTGGCGCGGTGACCGCGCTGGGCACCGAGCACCACCACGACCGCTACCTGCGGTCCATCATGGACCTGTCGCTGCCCGGTTGCTTCGCGATGACCGAGACCGGTCACGGTTCGGACGTGCAGAACCTGGGCACCACGGCGACCTACGACCCGGAGGCGGGCGAGTTCGTGGTGCACACCCCGGACGAGTCCGCGCGCAAGGACTACATCGGCAACGCGGCCCGGGACGGGCGCGCGGCAGTGGTCTTCGCCCAGCTGCGCACCCCGAACGCGGACGGCTCCGCGGAGGGGCACGGGGTGCACGCGCTGCTGGTGCCGATCCGCGACGAGGACGGCGAGCCGATGCCCGGGGTGAGCATCTCGGACTGCGGGCGCAAGGCCGGGCTCAACGGGGTGGACAACGGGCGGATCGTCTTCGACCGGGTGCGGGTTCCGCGCGAGGCGCTGCTGAACCGCTACGGCGACGTCTCCGCCGACGGCACCTACACCAGCCCGATCGACGGGGTGAACAAGCGCTTCTTCACCATGCTGGGCACGTTGATCACCGGCCGGGTGTCGGTGGCGGGAACGGCCGGCGCGGCCACCAAGCTGGCCCTGGAGATCGCGCTGCGCTACGGCGACGTGCGGCGCCAGTTCGAGAACCCGAGCACCGGCGCGGAAACCCCGGTGCTGGACTACCGCGGGCACCAGCGCAAGCTGCTGCCGGCGCTGGCCACCTCCTACGCGCTGCACTTCGCGCAGGAGGAGCTGGTCAACACGCTGCACGAGCTGCACACCAACCCGGACAGCGACTCGGACGGGCGGGCGCAGCGCGAGCTGGAGTCCCGCGCGGCCGGGTTGAAGGCGGTGACCACCTGGCACGCCACCCGCACCGTCCAGGCGTGCCGCGAGGCCTGCGGCGGGGCCGGGTACCTGGAGGAGAACCAGCTTTCCACGCTGAAGGCGGACACCGACGTGTTCACCACCTTCGAGGGGGACAACACGGTGCTGCTCCAGCTGGTGGCCAAGGGGCTGCTGACGAACTACCGCGACCGGTTCGAGGAGCTGGGCACGTTCGGGATGGCCCGCTACGTGGCGGACCAGTTCGTGGGCACCGTCGTGGAGCGCACCGCGGCGCGGTCGCTGATCCAGCGGCTGGTGGACGCGGCTCCGAACCGGGACGAGGAGGACGTGCTGTTCAACCGGGGCTGGCAGCTGCGGATGTTCGAGGAGCGCGAGCAGCACGTGCTCGACGGGCTGACCCGCAGGATGCGCAGGGCCGGTACCGGCGATGCGGACCCGTTCGAGGTGTTCAACGACGCGCAGGACCACGTGCTGCGGGCCGCGCGGGTGCACATCGACCGGGTGGTGCTGGAGGCCTTCGTCGCGGGGATCGACCGCTGCACCGATCCGGCCTCGGCCGGGGTGCTGGAGCGGCTGTGCGACCTGTACGTGCTGTCCAACATCGAGGAGGACCGGGGCTGGTTCCTGGAGCACGAGCGGATCAGCGCGAGCAGGGCGAAGTCGGTGACCGAGGCGGTCAACGCGCTGTGCGCGCAGCTGCGTCCGCACGCCGTCGAGCTGGTCGAGGCGTTCGGCGTTCCGCGCCAGTGGTTGACCGCGCCCATCGCCACCGGGGAGCAGCCGGGCACGCGGTGAGGTGGTGCCCGGCGCGGTTCCCGCGGGCCGCGCCGGGCACGTTCCGCGCGAAACGTTCGAAAGTGCCCGGGTGCTCTCGCACCGCCACTCGACCATCACTCGACCGCCGCGACAGCCGAGCTTCCGGCGGTCGTTCACCAACCGAGGCGGTGGCGGCCGATGTGTCCGGGTTCCGGGGCGTAGCTGTCCGGGTGGGCGGCGATGCCGAGCAGGGCGGCGAGGTCCTGTTCGGCGAGGCTGGGGACGTGGGGGGACTTCGTGGACCGGCTCAAGGACGGCGGCTGCGACCGCGCGTGAGGAACGCGGCTGTTTGTCCACTGTGCTGCTCGCTGTCGGCTCGTGGCTGAGATCGTGAGCAGTGTGGACGTCGTTCTTCGAAGCCGCCGGAAGGTGATCATGGGGAGCAGCAGTGGGGTGCGGCGTGGCGCCGCTGCCGTGAGTGGCTTGGTGCTGAGCGTCGTGCTGGCGGCGTGCTCCGGAGGTTCCGGGGCTGACTCCGGGGCGCCGTCGAGTCAGAGCCGGTCGGCGGATGCGTCCGGTTCGCAGGGTTCTTCGGGGGTGGACATCGCCAATCCGAAGGAAGCTGCGGCTGTGGATGTTTGCAGCTTGCTCCCCGAGCAAGCTGCTTCTTCTCTCGGACTGCAGAACGAAGGAGAGAAGCAGTCCAATGGTCTTGGTCCAAGCTTGCCAGATTCATGTGAATGGTCTACTGCTGAGAGCATAGGAACTTCTGTATCTCTGAGTGTTGTGGGAGACCGTTCAATTCAGACATACTTCGACAACAAGTCTTCGTACAGCGACTTCGAGGGATTTGAGATATCGGGAAATCCTGCTGTCAGGGCAAACAAGGATGATCCGATGACTGGAGGTAGTTGCGCTGTATTCTTGGCCACCAAGAAGAATCAGGTGGTTAAATCGTTCTCAACTATTCCAGCTAGGGATGTTGGGAAAGTCAATCCTTGTGATTTGTCGAAGAAGGCGTTGAAGCTTTCGGTCTCGTCGTGGCCCGCGGCGGAGTGAGGCTTGAGGGCTCGGGTGAGTTGCGAGGTTTGTCGGGAGGCAATGTAAGTCTTCCGAGGGGGTTGTTCCGCGCAGCTACGGTCGACTCATGACCAGGGAGCTCCTGCCGGATGTGTGGCACGTGTCCAGTTGCAGCGCCAACGACGCGCACTGCGTCGAGGTCGCGTTGACCGCCGAGGCGGTCGGCGTGCGGGACACCAAGGACCGGAGCGGCGGCACGTTGGTGCTGGTGCCGGAAGTGTGATCGTCCTTCGTGGACCGGCTCAGGGAGGGTGGCCACGCCCGTTCGTGAGGGACATGTGCGCGGTGTGCCCAGGGTGAGCTGATGATTGCTCCGTTCGAGTGATCGAAGTGCGGTATGGGCACCACGTTAGGGTGTCGATCGTCATAGTGCTGACGAGCCGATTCCGCTGACGCCGGGTGTGGTGATCGGGCAGGATGTGGCTCGGTTTCGGACCACAACCTTCGTGGGGGAGGTACGGCGTGACCCAGGGCGGGTTCCAGGTCGACAAGGAGGGCCTGAGCAAGGCCATCGAGCAGCTCGAAGACGCTCGCGACAAGGCGCAGCAGCTCGCTCGTGAGGCGAACAATATGGTCCCCGGCGAGCTCACGGCCAAGGACGAGACCACTGGCCAGGCACGTGAGGTATTCAAACAGCGCATTAGCGGACCTGAGGGGTCGCTGTGGTTCGCGGCGAGCGATATAGGGAAAAAGCTTCAGGAGAAGATCGACTCGTACAAAGCGGTCCTGGGGGAGTACGAGAAGGCCGAGGACAACGCGGACGCCGCCACCCGGAACACCGAAAGGCAGAGCTGACCGTCATGACCTTCAGCAGCGGATTCCGTCGCAGTGCCACCGTCGTGGGTGGTGTGGTGTTGAGCGTCGTGCTGGCTGCGTGCTCCGGTGGCTCCGGGGCTGACTCTGGTTCGCCGTCGAGTGGGAGTCGGTCGGCGGACGCGTCCGGTTCGCAGGGCTCTTCGGGGGTGGAGATCGCCAATCCGAAGGATGCTGCTGCTGCGGATGTGTGCAGTCTGTTGCCTGCTGAGGCTGCTTCGCAGCTCGGGCTCAAGACTGAGGGTGAAAAGAAGTCCAGCATGACCAATCCTGAGGCATCTGATGCCTGCTACTGGGAGAGTCCGGACGGTGGTGCGACCAAGAACTCGTTCGCGGTGTCCGACGGGCGGTCGATCCAGCAGTACTACGACAATCCTGATTCCTTCTACGATTTCGAGAAGATGACAATTGCAGGATACCCAGCTGTGCGGGCCAACAAGGGTGATCCGATGAGCGCGGGAAGCTGTGGAATATTCCTGGCGTCCAAACAGGATCAGGTTGTTCAGTCTTTTTCGAGTCTCAATGCCGAGGACACGGGCAAGGTCGACCCGTGCGTTCGGGCGAAGAAGGCGCTGAAGCTGTCGGTGTCGTCGTGGCCGGCGGCGAAGTGAGAGGTGGGGGAAATGTCTTCCGTTCCGCAGATGTGCTACATAAGCCAGGCGCTGCAGCTCCGCGCGAACATGGCCGGTTCTTCCGACGCGGCGAGCCTGCCTTCTCCGCTCAAAAAGGGCGCTGAGCAGGTGCGCAACTCGGCGGGCGTGTTCCGGGACCTGATGGACGAGATCGAAACCGCGCTGAAGAAGGCGGAGGAGTCCCACACCGGCCGGGCCGCCGAGGCCGCCAACGCGTCGATCGCCGAGATCAAGCCGATCGCCGAGAACGCCGCGAAGACGGCTGAGGACGTCAGCGGCAAGCTGACCGAGCAGAACCAGAACCAGCACGAGACCTTCAACTCCCTGCCCGCAAAGGGGAGCAAGCTCTCGGACGGGCGCCCGACGCAGATGGAGCCGCCCGAGAAGAACTGGGCCGAGCGCAACGGCGTGGACAACATCCCCGGCTTCGGCTGGAGCAGCCACTACGAGGAGAAGCAGGCGCGCTTCCAGGCCACCAACGACGAGGCCGAGCAGGCGATGAGCCGCTACAACTCGCAGACCGCCAACACCACTCAGGCGGTTCCCGAGTTCAAACCGCCGGACGACTCCGGCCGCACCGGCAGTGACCAGGGCGACTACGGTCAGGGCGCAGGCGAGATCATGGACGGCACCTCCTACGGCAGCGGCTCCGGCTCGGCCGGAACCAGCTCGGCCTGGGCCTCCGCCCCGAGCGGCGCCGGAGCGGGTGCCGGCGCGGGCGCGGCTGGCTCCTACGCCTCCTCCGGATCGAACGCGGCAGCGAGCCCGGCCGGAACCGGCTCCGCCTGGTCCACCCCGCCGGGAACGGTGCGCGGCCCGGACGGCACCCTCTACCGCCAGGGCCCCGACGGCAGCTGGCAGCGGCAGAACCCCTACAACGGGCGCTGGGCCCCAGCCCCGCAAGGCCCTCCGGGAGGCGCGGCCTCGGGTGGCGGTGCTCGCGGCGGAGGCGCGGCCCCGCGCGGCGGCGCGAGCGCGGGCGGACGCGCGGGCGGCGGCTTCGGCCCCCGCGGCAGCGGTAGCTCGGAACTGGCCCCCGGCGGACGCTCCGGCACCGGCTCCTTCGGCCCCAAGGGCAGCGGCACCACCCCCACCACGGCAGGCGGCGGAGCCTCCGGCGGCGGTCGCGGCAACGGCATGATGCGCGGCGCGGGCGGCGCGGGCGGAGCCCAGCAGGGCGGCGAGGAAGAGGAGCACGAGCGTCCCAGCTGGCTGATGGAAACCGAGGACGTGTTCACCAACGACATGCAACGCGTCGCCCCGCCCGTCATCGGCGAAACCCCCTACGAGCAGGGCAACTGACGTGAGGACGTCGGCTCGGTCCGCGCGGCGGTGCGAGTTGCCGGGGCGGATGCTCCGGCGCCGTCGCGCCGAAGGACTGCTTCGGGCGGCCGGAGCGGACGACACCGGACGAAGCGGTGCCGATCACCGGCACCGCGAGCGGTCGGGCACTCCCCCGCGGCACGGCCGCTCGCCGTCCTCGCGGCGGGGACGACGCGTGGCAGGAACGAGCGGAAAAAGTGGAAAGTGATGGCGCGCAACCAGATCTCGATCAGCCCGGTGGCAGCGGCCTACCTGTGCGAGCGCTACGACATGCGCCCGCACCCGATGCTGCGCATCGGGACACTGCCCGGCGAGCCGGACGAGCAGCAGCGACGCGAAGCCAGTGACCAGGGGCGACGCGAACTCCAACAGCAGGGGATGATCGACACCGACGAGGTGCACCCCTTCCTGGACGACGCCTGGCACCTGCTGGCGCACCCACCGCTGGCGCTCGGGATCGCGGTGCTCGACCGCAGGCGCGAGAACTTCAACGCCGTGCTGGTCGAGCAGGGGCGCAACACCTTCCAGGCCTACCAGGTCGACGGGGAGGACGACGAGACACTGCACGACATCGTGCTCGCCCGGCACGACCAGGGCGGGGTGACCGGCAACGCGGTCAACCTGCTCGGCGAGCTCAAACTCGCCCCCGGCGGCTCGGCCAGCCTGCCCACGGAACTGCTGCAGCACGCGGGCGACCGCATGTCGGCCGACCCGAGCGGCAGCGCGCTGACCGCCCTGTCCGCCGCAGGGGTGCGCAGGGACGACGCCCAGGTGCTCGCCAAGGCGATCAGCGCGGAACGCCGCATGGAAGCCCTGATCACCGTCCGCCTCTTCGACCAGCGGGTCCGCCGGACGCACGCGCTGCCGTTCGGCCTGCAGGTGTTCACCACCGCGGACGGCTCCTACATGACCCAGCGCAAGCCCGGAGGCGACGGCCGCGAGTGGTACACCATGGCCCCCGCGGACGGGCGCAAGATCGCGGCCAAGATCGACGAGATGATCCAGCAGCTGCGCGCCTCCCTGCAGCGGTAGGCACCGCGACCGAGCGAGGCGGGGCGCCGAGCCGCGGAACCGAGCGGTCCCGGTCCGGTGGGGCGTTCACCAGCCGGAGCCACTCAACTGGGATTAAAGGACTTTCATCTCCGTTTCATCCCATCCCCGCCCGCACCGGTCCAGAGTGGTGAAACATGAGATCGACATCGCGGACCGCCCTGCTGGTTGCGGCCCTCGTGCTGCCCGCCGCGGCCGTGCTCGGCGTCTACGCGCTGAGCAGTTCGCCCAGGCAGCCCGAGGTGCCGGAACGGGTCCGCGTCGTCCACACCTCCACGGAAGCACCGTCGTCCCCCCCGAACTCCTCGAAATCCCCGAGCACCCGACCGACCTCGGGACCTGCCTCGCGGCCACCGCCCCCGCCGGAGGACGATGAACGCGGCGACGAGGACGAGCTCGGCCCACCCGTCCCCGACGACGATCGCGACGATGACGAGGAGTGAGTCGACACGCCGCCGCGGCCCCCGCATGCCCGCCCGGGTACGGATCATGGCGTGGCTGCTGCTGGTGCTCGTGGTGGTGCTCGGCACCGTTGTGCTGCTGGTGCGCCAGCACCTGCACAACCGGGCCACCGAACGGGTGACGACCTCCCTGGAGCAGGAGGTCGGCGAGTTCGCCAGGTTCGCCGCTGAGGGCGGCGCCGCGGCGGGCTCGTCTACCGATCCGGAGAAGCTGTTCCGGGCCTATCTGAGCAACCAGTACCCGGACGCCTCGGAAGCGCTGATCGGGGTGTGGCGGGGACAGGACGGTCCGCGAGCGCTTCCTCAGGCCCAGGACGGCGGGATCAAACGCATCGTGGGGGACCCGGCGCTGTTGCGGCGGATCACCACGAGTACCGCGAGCTTCGGAACGGAGCGAACCGAAGCCGGCCCGATGCGCTGGGCACGGGTACGTGCCCTGACCGGTGGACAACAGCGGGCCTGGTTCGTCGTCGCCAGGTTCACCAGCGAGGACACCGCGCAGGTCAACCGGGTAGTCCGGACGCTGGTGCTGGTCAGCGGCATCGGAGTCGTGCTGGCCGCCGTGGCGGCCTGGCTTGTCGCTGGGGCGATCCTCGCCCCGGTGCGCCAGGTGCGTCGACTCGCGGCCGAGCTGGGTGAACGGGACCTGACGCAGCGCATCCCCGTCGAGGGGCGTGACGACATCGCCGCGCTGGCCGAGCAGTTCAACGGGATGCTGGATCGCCTGCAGGAGGCGTTCGCCGCCCAGCGGGAGTTCGTCGACGACGCCAGCCACGAGCTGCGTACCCCGATCACGATTCTGCGCGGCAACCTGGAGCTGCTCGGTCCGGACCCCGAGGAGCGCGAGGAGGTGGTCCGGCTGTGCACCGACGAGCTGGACCGGATGGGTCGACTGGTGGAGGACCTGCTGGTTCTGGCCAAAGTGGACCGCCCCGACTTCGTCACCCCGGAGCGGACCTCAGTGATCGAGCTGATCAGCGACATCGACGCCAAGGTTCGAACTCTGGGCGATCGGCGCTGGATCCTGGAGCACATCGCCGACGGGGAGGTGCTCGTGGACCCGCAGCGGCTGACCCAGGCCGTGGTTCAGCTGGCGCAGAACGCCGTCCAACACACCGAGCAGGGCTCCGCGATACGGCTGGGCTGCGCGCTGAAAGCGGGCAGGCTGACGCTGTGGGTCAGCGACAACGGCCCCGGAATCGAGCGGACACAGCTCGCCCGGATCTTCGAGCGCTTCGCGCACGGCAGCGAGCGCAGCGGTGGTGCCGGACTCGGACTGTCCATAGTGCGCGCCATCGCCGAGGCCCATAACGGGCAGGTGCGCGTCCGTTCGGAGGACGGGGCGATTTTCGAGATCGAGATCCCCGTTACGACCCCGGACGAACGCAGTGAGGAGCCCTGTTCATGAGCAAGATCCTGATCGTCGAGGACGAGGACCGCATCGCGCGGTTCATCGAGAAGGGGCTCTCCGCCAACGGTTTCGCCGCCACGGTGGTCGGCGACGGGCAGAGCGCGCTGCACTACGCGATCACCGGTGACTTCGACCTGGTCGTGCTCGACCTCCGGCTGCCCGACCAGGACGGGTTCGTCGTGCTGCGCAGGATGCGGGACCAGCGCGTCAACATCCCCGTGGTCATCCTGACCGCGAGGGACACGGTGCACGACACCGTCGCGGGGTTGGAAGGTGGAGCCGATGACTACATGACCAAGCCGTTCCGGTTCGAGGAGCTGCTCGCGCGGGTCCGGCTGCGGTTGCGCTCCTCGGACGGCGCCGCCGAGACGACCGCGCTGAGCAACGGGGAACTCTCCCTGGACCTGCGCTCCCGGCGCGCCCGGATCGCGGACACCACGGTGGATCTCACGGCGCGCGAGTTCGCGATGCTGGAGCTGTTTCTGCGGCATCCAGGTCAGGTGCTCTCGCGGGAGCAGATCCTTTCGCACGTGTGGGGGTACGACTTCGATCCCGGATCGAACATCGTGGACGTCTACGTGCGGGCGCTGCGCCGCAAGATCGGGGCCGAGCGCATCGGAACGGTCCGCGGGATGGGCTACCGGCTCGGGAAGTGACCAACCGGGTGAAGACCCTTTCATCCCGGTTTCAGCCCTTCGTCAGGTCCGTGGCGGAGTCTCGTGGTTGTCGGCGCAAGCACGGAAGAGAAGGGGAAGACCTTGCGCAACAAGAAGCGGATTTGGGTCGTGGCCGCGGTGACGAGCGCGTTGGGAATCGGTGGTGCGGGGTTGGCCCTCGCCGCTGAGGGCGCTTCGAACGCACCGCGGCCCTCCGGAGGGCAGAACGGTGCTGTTACCAGGGACGACGACCGGGACGACCGTCGAGACGACCGAGATGACCGAGATGACCGGGACGACCGGGACGACCGGGACGACCGTCGAGACGACCGAGATGACCGAGATGACCGGGACGACCGGGACGACCGGGACGACCGTCGAGACGACCACGATGACCGAGATGACCGGGACGACCGGGACGACCGGGACGACCGTCGAGACGACCACGATGACCGGAATGATCAGGATGACCGTGATGATCGGGATGACCGTGATGACGGCCGCGACGACTGATCCGCTCCGGACCGCTGTCAAGTCGGTGTGACACCGGCCCGTCGGGGCAGGCGTGTACAGCGCCCCGGCGGGCCGACAGCGTCGAAACGTCTCGAGCAGGCCGGCCCGGTCAGGTCAGCCCGAGCAGGTCAGCCCGAGCAGGTCAGCCCGGATTCCCGGGCCAGCTCGACCAGCATCGACTCGAACAGCCTGCCCGCCTGGCTGACGTCGAAGGGGAACTGCTCGAACACCTCCAGCGCCACCTGCCCGTACAGCCGGGCCCACCAGCGCAGCAGCAGGTAGACGGCCTCGGCGCTGAGCGCCTCCCGCGGCATCTCGATGCCCTCGTTGGCGAAGGCCTCGGCCAGGTCCCTCCTGCTGTCGCCCAGCCCGTCCCGCAGCTCCTCGGGGATGTGCGCGGGGGGTGACTCGGCCACCCCCTCGGCCATCAGCGGCCCGGCCACCTTGAGGAAGACGCTGCCCAGCTCGTCGCGGCGGGGCGTCTCCTGCCCGCGGGTCGTGCCGTTCTCGCCGCGCCGTTCGCCGTTCGCCCGCTTGCGCGGTGCCTTGGCCGCGGGGGTGGCGAACACGAGGGCGAACTCGCGCGGGTGGGCCAGCGCCCACCACCGGAACCCCCGGCACACGGCGAGAACCTTGTTCAGGTGGTCCTCCGCCTGGGCGGGCATGCTCGCGGTGAGCTCCGCGGACAGGTCCCCGCAGATGTCCTCGCGGAGCCGGGAGAGCAGCTCCTCGCGGGAGGCGTAGTAGCGGTACAGCGCCGGGGCCGTGATGCCCAGCTCCCGCGCGATGGCGCGCAGGGTCACCGCTTCCTGCCCCTCCCGGACCAGCAGCTCGCGCGCGTGCCTGCGGATGTCTGACTCCGTGGCGGCTCGGGACTGCTCACGCCGAGTGACTTCGTTCATGGGTCACTCCATCGGGTGCTTGTAACGGCTGTCACCGTTACAGTGGTCGAAGTAAACGCCGTTAACTCAGGATCGGTGGCCGTGGCCACTGTACGGCCCGCACCACGTCGCCGGAGGTCCGCGTGTTCTCTTCCTGGGGATCCCTCGCCTACCGACACCGACTTCCCGTGCTGATCACGGTGCTGCTGCTCGTCGTGGCCGGTGGAATCTGGGGGCTCGGAGTGTTCGACCGCCTCGGGCAGGGCGGCTACGAGTCCCCGAACAGCGAAGCGGCTCGCGCCCAGGAGGTCGCCGCGGAAGCCCTCGGCCCCACCGGTGGCGACGTGGTCGTGCTCTACGACGTCGGTGACGGCGCGACCATCGACGACCCGGAGCTGTTCCACCGGATCCGGAGCAAGCTCGCGGAGCTGCCCGACTCCGCGGTCGACGGGATCACCTCGTACTGGTCCACCCCCCAATCGAGCCTGGCGAACGACGACAAAACGGTCGGGCTGGCCACCATAGACCTGTCCGGGGACGAAAGCGGCAAAACTGCCTCCTACGAACGCATCGAGGGGCGGCTCGACGTCGCGGGCGCGGAGACGCACGTGGCCGGGGACGTGCCGATGCAGGCCTCGATGAACCAGCACTCCAAGCAGGACCTGGCCGTGGCCGAGGCGGTCTCGCTGCCCGTGGTGCTGGTGCTGCTGGTGATCATCTTCGGCGGGGTGGTCGCGGCCGCGCTACCGGTGCTGGTCGGCGGAGCCGCCGTGTTCGGATCGCTGGGGCTGCTGCGCCTGATCTCGCTGCTGACCGAGGTCAATACCTTCGCGGTCAACGTCGCCAGCCTGCTCGGGCTCGGACTGGCCATCGACTACGGCCTGTTCCTGGTCGGACGCTTCCGCGAGGAGCTCGCCGCGGGCGCCGGGACCGGGCAAGCGGTCCGGCGCGGCGTCAGCACCGCGGGCCGCACCGTCGCCTTCTCCGCGACCCTGCTGGTGATCGCGCTGGCGAGCCTGCTGCTCTTCCCGCAGAGCTTCCTGCGCTCGCTGGCCTACGGCGGGATGTCCGCGGTGGCGCTGGCCGCGGTGATCTCGCTGACCGTGCTGCCCGCGCTGCTCGGCGTGCTCGGGCACCGCGTGGACAAGCTGGCGGTGCCGTGGCGCGGGAAGCGGCGGGAGAGCGGGAGCGCACCCGCCCGCGGCTGGTACCGCTTCGCCGCGGCCGTCATGAAACGCCCGCTGCTCACGGCGTTGCCGATCATCGCCGTCCTGCTGCTGCTCGGCGCGCCCTTCCTCGGGACCAAGTTCGGCACCCCGGACGAGCGCGTGCTGCCGCAGGACGACCCGGCCCGGCAGGGCATCGAGAAGCTCCGCGCGGAATTCCCCGCGATGAGCGGCGACAACGTCCGGATCGTCGTGGACGGCGGTCGAACCCCGCCCGCTCAACCCGAGCTGGACCGCTACGCGCAGCGGATCTCCGAGGTGCCCGGCATCGGAGAGGTCCGGCCCGCGGGCAGCGGGGAGGGCGTGGTCGTGCTCGAAGCGGGGCTGAACGGCGAACCGTTCGGCGAGCGCGCCAACGACGCGGTGGACGAGATCCGCTCGCTGAGCGCCCCCGCGGACAGCGAGGTGCTCGTCGGGGGGAAGACCGCGCTGAACCTGGACAGCCTGCGCGACACCGTCGACGTGCTGCCCTGGGTGGCGGCCCTGCTGGTCGGGGCCACGCTGGTGCTGATGTTCTTCGCCTTCGGCTCGGTGGTGCTGCCGATCAAGGCCGTCGTGCTCAGCGTGCTGAGCCTTTCGGCAACGTTCGGCGTGCTGACCTGGATATTCGTCGACGGGCACGGGGCGGGACTGCTCAACGTGACCCCGGCCCCGCTGTCGGTGGGCATCGTGGTGCTGATGGCCTCGGTCGTGTTCGGGCTGTCCACCGACTACGAGGTGTTCCTGCTGTCCAGGATGGTCGAGGCGCGCGAGGAGGGCGCCGCGACCCCGGATGCGGTGCGGGACGGGCTGGCCCGCACGGGCAGGATGATCACCGCGGCCGCCCTGCTGCTGATCGTGGTGACGGGTGCCTTCGCGTTCTCCAGCGTGACGATGATGCGGTTCATCGGCGTGGGGATGATCGTGGCCCTGGTGCTGGACGCCACCGTGGTGCGGATGGTCCTCGTCCCGGCGCTGCTGCGGCTGTTCGGCGACGCCTCGTGGTGGGCGCCGAGCTGGCTGCGGTGGAGGCGGCGAGCCGGCGCTTCCGGCGGTGATCCCGGAACCGACTCCGAGCAGCACCGTCCGCGGGTGCCGCGCTGAACCCGGGCGGGGTTTTCCGGGCGCGGAGGTGGCGCGCATGCTCGGGGTGGCGGGACGTGTCGTCCGCCGAACCCGCCGGAGCGGTCCCGCCGAACGAGCACGTTCGCGCGCCTCGGGGACCATCGGGGCTTGCGGACCATCAGGGTGGGTCGTTGTGCGCGCGAGAGATGTCGGAGGTGTCCCCATGGCCGAGGAGCAGCCCAACCGGGAAGGTGCTGCCGAGCAGGAGAACGCGGGCGTGCTGGTCTACAGCCGTCCCGGTTGCCCGTTCTGCACGAGTTTGCGCGCCGGTCTGCGCAAGCACGGCGTGAGTTTCGACGAGGTCAACATCTGGGAGGACGGGCAGGCCGCCGCTACCGTGCGCTCGCTGGCCGCGGGCAACGAGACGGTCCCCACCGTGGTGGTCGGTTCGTGGTCGGGGGTCAATCCCTCCGCCGAGGAGGTGCGCGCGGCCGCAGCCGAGCACGCTCCAGCCGCGCTGCCCGCCAGCGAGCCCGGGCTGGTGGACGGGACGATGCGCGCCCTCGGGCTGCGGCGCGGCGATTCCTGAGCTCCCGACCTCGCGGCGGTGGCCGCAGGGGGAGCGTGAATCCCGTGCGGGCCTTTGCTGCGGCGACCGCGCGGCAGGCGAGTCGTGCGGGAGGCAGGCTCTGGGGCTGGGGCCAGCCGTACGGGGGGCATTACGACCGACCCCAGCGGTTGCGATCGTCGATGGCGCGATATCGACGAGCAGCAACCATCCCAGTGTGACGTGTAAGAACCCGAAAAGGATGCGGTTTTGCTCCGAATGACCCCCGATCGGGGGTGTATTCGGGAAACCACCGCCACGCAACAGGATGATCGTGTGAAAACTTCACCCGATCACGCCCGCGGCGTGCCCGGGCCACTGTGGAATCCACCGGGGGATTCATCGGGGAACCCCCGGGAAGCCCCCCGGGAAGCCCGCTGTGGAGCGCCGCCCCAGCCGAGAGCGGCCAGCGCGGTGCTGCCCGGCGGCACGACCGCGTCGGCGGTCTCGCCCGGGTTCTTCGGGGTGGGGCTTCTTCGCGCGAGTCGGTGCAGGTGCCCGCCTCCGGGATCCGTTCCGGAGGTATCGCGCTGGTGTCGACCGGTTCGCCGAGCACGATCCGCGGGATCGCGGCGCGCGGTTGCTCCGGAGGAGTGCCCTGGGGGGTGCTCACGTTTCGTCGTGTCATGCCTCCACCCTGCTGGTCGGAACAGGGGAGCGGGATCCGTGCGGCTACTCATGAGTTACCTATTGTCGGAGAAGCACTGCTCCGGACGAGTGAAGTAGGAACCCTTCAGTGGGGCGCCTTGTCGTTCGGTTCCGGTGGTGCGACGGTGTTTTCGAAGCGGGCGCTGGCCATCGCGGCGGCTCCGGAACGAAAGGTATGGTCTAGACCATGTTGCGATTGAGTGGTGTCGGCGTCAGCGGCGGGCAGGCCGCCGGGCCCCTCGTGCGGGTGGCCGAACCCCTGCCCGAACCGATCGCCACCCCGGCGGTCGAGAACCACGACGCCGAAGCGGCCCGGATCGGCCCGGCGGCCGAAACCGTGGCCAACGGCCTGTTCACCCGCGCCGCGGGAGTCGAGGGCGACGCGAAAGCGGTACTGGAGACCACGGCGGCCATGGCCATGGACCCGTCGCTGAGCTCCCGCGCCGAACAGCTCGTCCGCCAGAACTCGCTGCCCGCCCCGCGCGCCGTGCTGGAAGCCGCCGAGGAGTTCGCCGAGTCGCTGCGCGCCACCGGCGGCTACCTGGCCGAACGAGTGCGCGACGTGTACGACGTGCGCGACCGGATCATCGCCGAGCTGCTCGGCGTGCAACCCCCCGGCGTTCCGCCCCTGACGGAACCGAGCGTGCTGCTGGCCCGCGACCTCGCCCCCGCCGACACCGCCGACCTCGACCCCGAGATGGTGCTGGCCCTGGTCACCGAGGAAGGCGGCCCCACCAGCCACACGGCCATCCTCGCCCGCTCCCTGGGGATACCGGCCGTGGTCGCCGTGCGCGGGCTGCTGGCCGCGACCTCGGCCGTCGCGACCGAGGTGGACGGCGACGCCGGAACCCTGGAACTGTCCGAGGAGCGGATCGCGGTGCGCGCCCCCGAACGCGGCGGCGGGGAGAACTGGACCGGCACCGGCAGCACCTCGGACGGGCACCGCGTCAAGGTCCTCGCCAACGTCGGCGCGGCCACCGACGCCACCGCCGCCGTGGCCTCCGGTGCCGAGGGCGTGGGGCTGTTCCGCACCGAGTTCTGCTACCTGGCCGTGGCGGACGAGCCGGACGTGGCGACCCAGCGCGCCGCGTACGCGGAGGTCCTCGAACCGTTCGCAGGAAAACCCGTGATCGTGCGCACCCTGGACGCGGGCGCCGACAAACCGCTCGGATTCCTCGACACCGGCAGCGAACCGAACCCGGCGCTCGGAGTCCGCGGGCTGCGGATCGCCTTCGACCGCCCGGAGGTGCTGGACCGCCAGCTGGAGGCCATCGCCGGGGCCGCCAGGGACTCCGGGGCCGAGGTCTCGGTCATGGCCCCCATGGTGGCCACTGCCGAGGAGGCCGCCTGGTTCGCCGAACGGGCCAGAGCCGCCGGAATCGCCCGTGCCGGGGTCATGGTCGAGGTCCCCGCCGTGGCCCTGGCCGCGGAGGAGCTGCTCCGGGAGGTCGACTTCGTCAGCATCGGAACGAACGACCTGGCCCAGTACACCTTCGCGGCCGACCGGCAGCTCGGCGCGCTCGCCGCGTTGAACGACCCCTGGCAGCCCGCCCTGCTCCGACTCATCGGAACGCTCGGAAAGGCGGGGGTCGCGGCGGACAAGCCCGTCGGGGTCTGCGGGGAGGCCGCCGCCGACCCGCTGCTGGGCCGCGTGCTCGTCGGGCTGGGCGCGAGCAGCCTGTCCATGGTCGCCACGGCAGTGCCCTCCGTGGGCTCGGCACTGGCCGGAACGTCGCTGCGGAACTGCGAGCGGGCCGCCGAGGCGGCGCTGGCCGCCCCGGACGCGGGCAGGGCACGAGCCGCCGCCCGCGACGCGCTGGAGTGAACGAGCAGCCCGACGACCCCGCGGAACCGGTCCTCGGGCACCCCGCCGCGGGGTCTCGCGGGGTCCTCGGTGCCGCCGGTGCGTCCGGCGTATCCGACGCCGAGGGCCCCGTTCAGTCCTCCTGCTGGCCCTCCTGGTCGAGTCCGTGCTCGATCGCGTAGCGGGCCAGCTCGACGCGGTTGTGCAGCTGGAGCTTGCGCAGCGTGGACTGCACGTGGTTCTCGACGGTGCGGTGCGAGATCACCAGCTTGTTCGCGATCTGGCGCGCGGTCAGCCCCTTGGCGACCTGGCGCAGCACGTCGGTCTCCCTGTCGGTGAGCTGCGGCGGCTGCGGAGCGGAGTCGTCGGGGCTGACGGCCATCCTGCGGTACTCGCCGAGCACCAGCCCGGCCAGCCCCGCCGTGAACACGGCGTCACCGACCGCGGTGCGCCGCACCGCGTCCACCAGCTCCTCCACCGAAGCCGACTTGACCAGGTAGCCGGAAGCCCCGGCCTTGACCGCCTCCAGCACGTCGGCGTGCTCCCCGCTGGCCGAGAGCACCAGCACCCGGGTGCCCGAGATCTCCTGGGTGATCTGCCTGGTCGCCTCCACCCCGGAGGTGTCGCCGAGGTTGAGGTCCATCAGCACCACGTCGGGACGCACCGTCCGCGCGATCCGCAGCGCCGAGACGGCGTCGCCCGTGGTCGCGCCCACCTCGAAGCCGCGCTCGGTGAGGTCCCGTGCGACACCGTCCCGCCAGATCGGGTGGTCGTCGACCACCATCACCGAAGTCTCCGAGCCAGTCATGCCGTCGCTCCTCCGTGCTGCCCCCGTGCCCGATCCCCGTCGTGCGCGGAATCGCCACGTTTCGTTCCGGAGCGGGGGATGTGGATCTCCCACTCGGTCCCCTCGCCCTCGGCCGTGTCCAAAGTGATCGTCCCACCCAGACTCTCCACGCGGCCACGGATCGACTGGGCCACACCCATCCTGCCCTCGGAGGCGGCCCGCTCCAACCGCCCCTCGGGGATGCCCGGGCCGTCGTCGCGGATGCTGAGCACCACCTCGTCACCGAGGTCCTCCAGCAGCAGCCAGGCCTGGGCCTGCGCCCCGGCGTGCTCCTCGACGTTGTTCAGCGCTTCCCTGGCCGCGGAGAACAGCGCCGAGGCGTCGGCGGCGGGAAGGGCGACCTTCGTGGCGGGAACGGAGACGTTGACCCGGGCGCTGTCGAGCGCCCTCAGCTGCGCTGCCAAGTCCGTGCTCCCGTTCGAGGTCTCGGCCGGACCGGTGGAGACCAGCGCGCGCAGCGCCGTCTCCTGCTCACCCGCCAGCGCGGCGAGCTCGGCGGCCTCCCCGCCCAGCTCGCGCCCGCGTCCGCGCACCCGCGCGAGCACCTGGAGCACGCTGTCGTGGATGTCGCGGGCCAGCCGCTCCCGCTCAGCCGTGGCCGCCTCGGTGCGCAGGGCACGAGCCAGCCGTTCCGTGGAGATCCGCGCCGTGTCCGAGGCCAGTCCGAGCAGCAGCCCTATGGTCACGTGCAGGATCGTGTCCATCCACATGTTGGGGTCGATGTAGCCGCGCATGGCGAAGTTGGCTGCAGCGGCGACGGCACCGCTGAGCAGGCCGCGGAACGTTCCCCACTGCACCGCGGCCACCGTGACCATCGAGGCGTGCCAGATGGTGACCACGGTTGGCCTGCCGCTTTCCAGCTGCTGCTCGGTCAGCACCAGGTAGCACGCCGCGAACAGCGCCATGGTCACGACCTGGTCCACCGCGACGAGGAGGTCGGTCCGGCCGGAGGGTTTGCTGTAGCGCCAGAACGTGAAGCCGGTCCACAGGATCATCCCCGCCATGACCACCACCGCGAGCGCGGGGCGCTCGTAAGCGGGGAACATGATCACGAACCACACGAGCGCGTAGAGCAGCGCTATGACGCGGAGCCCGTTGTGCGCCCTCCACAGCGGGATCCGTCCGTCGGTGACCGTCTCCCCCGCCGCGGAATCCGAGTTCCCGGAAGCGGTCTCCGGGGTGCCGCGTGCCACGATCGTCCGTAACAACCCCGATTCCTCCTTCCGGGACGACTCACCGGTCGGCCCGCCCGTGTCCGTTCGACGACTGCCCACGCTGCCCACCTTCGGAAGTCCTTTCCGGTTGACTCGCCAAGGGCTCGCTCCCTTCGACGGTTGCGCTCAACCGTGCGTTCCACCGGCGCGGGACTCGTGGAGATCCGTGAGACATCCTGCCGCAGTGCCGGAAGGAACCGCGGAGAGCCCGCAACCGTCCACGGAGCAGGACACCTCGTGAAGTCGGTGGGCAACTCCGGCTCGCGGCCGGTGTGGCGCGTCGTGGAGCGGCACTCGGCACGGAAAGCGCTTCCCAAGAGGGGTGGCAGGGTTGGAGTGATTGTGCACACTGTCCCTCCGGGCGGTGTACGGAACTCGGGCCGCGTTCCCGGCCGGTGTTCGTACGAGGATTCCCGCAGAGGAGCAAGGGGAGGAAACCGTGGGGGAATGGCCACTGTGGAGACTTAGGCCGGCGGCCCTGTGGTACGTGCTCGCGGTGCAGCTCACGGCGGTCTTGTCGGTCGCGGTCGTGGTCGCGGTGACCGAACGCCCCACCGCGGAGAAGCTGCACGAATTCGGCCTGCTCGCCGTGACCGGGGGCGTGGTGATCGTGGGGACCTCGCTGTCGATCCACCTGCGGGACGGCATCAGACGCAACCCGTGGACCATCCACATCTGCTACCTCGTCGCCGGTCTGCTGGTCCTGCCCCCGAACCTGCTCGTGCTGCTGCTGCTCGGACCGGCGCTGCACGGGGTGCTCGACGCGCGGGAGGCTCCCCACCGCTGGATGTTCATCAACGCGGCCACCGTGCTGGCCACGTTCGCCGCACGAGCCGTGCTGGGCTGGGAAAGCCCACACTGGTCTCCCTGGGCGCTGCTCGCCGCAGGCGCCACCCTGCTGCTGACGCGCGCCGCGCTCGTCGCGGCCGGTTTACGACTACGCAGCCCGCGGGCCGACAAGTCCGATGTGCTCGGTGACCCCATAGACGTGCTGCTGGGCATCGTCGCGGTCAGCCTCGGGATGCTGATCGCCGTGGCGGTCGAGTTCCGCGCGGCGAGCGCGCTGCTCGCGGCCCCGCCGATGGCGCTGCTCGACCTCGCCGGTCAGCTCCCGCAGTGGCGGCGCTCGGCGCAACGGGACGGAAAGACCGGCCTGGTGAACGCGATGCACTGGGACAAGCTCGCCCGCGCCGAACTGGCCAAGGCGAGCTCGCGCGGCCAGGACGTCACCGTGCTGCTGCTGGACCTGGACCACTTCAAACGCGTCAACGACGAACTCGGGCACCTCGCGGGCGACGCGGCGCTGGCCTCGGTGGCGCTGATGCTGCGCGGCAGCGTGCGCAAGGGCGACCTGGTGGGTCGGTTCGGCGGGGAGGAGTTCGTGGTGCTGCTGCCCGAAGCCGACACCGATGCCGCGGGCGAAGTCGCCCACCGGATCAGGAGAGCCACCGCCTCGCTGTCCGTGCCGGTCAGGGACACGGCAGGTGTGCAGCACCGACTCGACGACCTGACCATCAGCATCGGAGTGGCCGGAACCGCGCGCCTCGGCTACGAACTGGGCGACCTGCTCGTGGCCGCCGACGCGGCGCTGCTGGAGGCCAAGGCGGCAGGCAGGAATGCCGTCACCCTGGCTTAGGAAGTTCTTCGGCGGTGCCAGAGTTGCTGAGGTGGCTGGTTAGCCGGCACGTGAGTCGGCGCCTTGCTGTGTTGGGCCGCTCTTGAGTAGCGACCTACGCGGCGAGCGGCCCGGCCTTGCAATGCATCCGACTCGCGCACCGGAGCTTCTCCTCCTGCCCAGGCTCGCAAGCACTTACCTTGGGCGGCTCCTGCTGCGTGGCGGTGCGGGTGGCGGAACCTCAGTCGGCGCCCGGCTCCGGGTGCCCCGACATCGGGTAGGAACTACACAACGTCGGGGCCGTCCTCGCCGGGCACTCGACTGAGAACCCGCGGCGGTGCCGACTGCTCGGGTGTGTGAGCGGCTGCGCCGCTCGGTGCATCCGACTCACGCACCGGAGCTTCTCCTCCTGGTCAGGCCCGCAAGCACTTACCTCGGGCGGCTCCTGCTGCGTGGCGGTGCGGGTGGCGGAACCTCAGTCGGCGCCTCGGGAGTGTTTGGCCGCTACGGACGCCGGAGCCGGCGTTCGCCAGCTCTCAACACCCCGGCACGGGACGGAACTCGTAGCCCTCGGCGCGCAACTCGGGCAGGGCGGTGCGCAGTGCCTGGATGGTTTTCTCGCGGTTGCCTCCGCCGTCGTGCAGTAGCACCACGGCGCGTGGGGAGGCCGCCTCCACCAAGCGGTCGGCGAGCGCCTCGGCATCCGGGCGCTTCCAGTCCTTCGGGTCGACGTTCCACAGGACCGACCGCAGGTCGTGTTCGGCGAGCGCATCCTGGACGGCATCGTTGGTGGCGCCGTACGGGGGGCGTATGCAGTCGCTGTCCGAGCCGACGGCACGCACCTCGTCCACGGAGCGCCGTAGCTGGCTGTCCAGCTCCGCGGGGCTGAGCTTGGTGAGGTTTCGGTGGTTCCAGGTGTGCGTCGCCACGACGTGTCCCTCGGCCAGCATGCGCTGAGCGAGCTCGTGATTCCCGGCCAGGTTCTCGCCGAGCGTGAAGAACGTCGCCCGGACGTCATTGTCGTTCAGCACGGTCAGGATCTCGTCGGTGTCGTTCGACGGCCCGTCGTCGAAGGTCAGGTACAGCGGTTTGGCATCGCTGTCTGCCTGTGTGGGCGCGACGCATCCGGCGAGCACAACGGCGCACAGGAGCGGGAGCAGTCCGGTAGCGACACGGCGCCACGACGTGGTCTTGGTCATGGAACCGAAGGTCCGCCACGACCTTGGCGATCCGGTCGTCGTGATGTCCCGATCGTGTCGCAATCAGGCCCCGCTCCCGCAAGAACGGTCCGTTTTCCCCGAAAATCGCGGTAATGGCGCAGATCTTGTTGATCGAGGACGATCAGTCCATCCGTACCAGCCTCGCGCTCGCCCTCGGCAGGCACGGGCACGAGACGCGCGAAGCGGGCACCGGAGAGGACGGTCTCCGCATGCTGGCCTCGGCGGAACCGGCTGTCGTGGTGCTGGATCTGATGCTGCCCGGAATGGACGGCTTCGAGGTGTGTCGGCGCATCCGCGCGAAGTCCGCAGTACCCGTCATCATGCTCACCGCGCGCGGTGACGACTTCGACGTGGTCGGCGGCCTCGAGGCCGGTGCGGACGACTACGTGATCAAACCCGTACAACCGAGGGTGCTCGACGCGCGCATTCGTGCGGTGCTGCGCAGGGGGACGTTCGCCGAGCAGACACAGTCCGACCGCTACCGCGACCTGACCATCGACCGCGCCGCGCTCACCGTCACCAAGGGTGATCAGCAGCTCGCGCTGACTCCGACCGAGCTGCGCGTGCTGCTGGAACTGTCCCGCTCGCCCGGTCAGGTGCTCAGTCGCATGCAGCTGCTCGAGCTGGTGTGGGAGTACGACTACCTCGGCGACTCCCGCCTGGTGGACAACTGCGTGCAGCGGTTGCGCGCGAAGATCGAGGACGAGCCCGCGCGGCCGGTGTTCGTGCAGACGGTGCGCGGGTTCGGCTACCGGTTCGGGCCGGTATGAGGAGACGTGCGTCGCGTGATGTGCGTGCGCCGCGGGTGCTGCGCGGGCTGCGCGCCAGACTGATCGCCGCGTGCGTCGCGGTTGCCGTGCTCGCAGCCGCGACGGCGTCCTTGGTGAGTGCGGCCTCGGCCGGCAACTCGCTGCTGCGGTCGACCCAACAGCGGATCGCGGACACCGCTGCGCGGCGGATCACCGACACCGCGCCTGCGCTCGTCTACCCGCCGGACACCGGTGACCTGCGCAAGATCCGGGATGCCCTCGACGGGCCTGTCGTGGTGACGTACGAGTCGCTGCGCGTGCACACCGGTGATACAGCGGCGATCACCGAGCAACTGCGCACCGCCGTACATGGCGGAGATCAACTCGCGCTGCAGCGGGTGGACTCCGCCACCGGGATGAAGCTGCTCATCGGCGTCCCGGTGCTGATCACCGGTGTGGACGGGCAGCAGCGGCCGTCCGGGATCGAGGTGTACCTGGTGCGTGACCTCGGTGACGTGGTGCGGGAGGCGAACGCGCTCACCCGGAACGCGATATGGACGAGCGCGCTCGCGCTGCCGGTCGCCGTGCTGCTGGCCCTGCTGGCGGCGCGCGGCGTGCTGCGGCCGGTGCGCGAGCTCCGCGGAACCGCGCGCAAACTGGCCGCGGGCGACCTCGACGCTCGGTTGCGGCCCAGCGGCGCCGACGAGTTGGCCGAGCTCGCCACCACGTTCAACGACACCGCGGCCTCGCTGCAGTCCTCCATCGGCGAGCTGGCCAGAATGGAAGCCGACTCCCGCCGGTTCGTCGCCGACGTGTCACACGAGCTACGCACGCCACTCACCACCCTGACCTCCGTTGCCGAGATGCTGGAAGAGGATCTGGAGCGGATGCCGTCCGACGCACGGGCCTCCATCGAGCTTGCCATCGCCGAGACCCGGCGGCTGGCGTCGCTCGTCGAGGACCTGATGGAGATCGCCCGGTTCGATGCGGGCGCCGCGCAGCCGCACCTGGAACGGGTGGACATGCCCGGTGTGGTGCGGGAGTGCCTGCGGTCGCGCTCCTGGACCGAGCAGGTGCGGCTGGACTCGCCGGAGGAGCTGGCCGCCGTGCTGGATCGGCGCCGACTGGATGTGATCGTGGCGAACCTCGTCGGCAATGCACTCCGGCACGGGGAACCACCGGTATTGGTGCGGTTGAGCGCGGACGAGCAGGAGGTGCACCTCGAGGTGATCGACAACGGCCCGGGACTGCCGGAGGAGGGCGCGGCGCAGCTGTTCGACCGCTTCTACAAGGCGGACTCCTCGCGCGGCCGGTCCGCGGGCAGCGGTCTCGGGATGGCGATCACCGCGGAGAACGTGTGGCTGCACGGCGGCACCGTCGAGGCGGGCGATGCCGACGGTGCGGGAGCCCGGTTCGCGGTCAGGCTGCCACGCTGGTCGGAGGAAACATGAAACGAACGGCCTCGGCGCTGTGCGTGCTGCTGGTTGTGCTGCTCACCGGATGCACGGTGCGTCCGAGCGAGGTGTTCAACGGGGGAGATGCGGCGACGGGCATCGCGAAGGGCACTCCCGTGTACCTGCTGGACTCCGAGGGGAACCTGGTGCTACGGCGACCGACGAGCAGCCTCGGCACCATCGGACAGGCCCTGCGGCTGCTGCTCACCGGAACGGATCCCGATGCGGGGTCCCTGCACTCCCGCGTGCATCTGGACTCCGTGCCTACTGCGCTGGACATTCCGGTGACCACTTCGGGCGACACGATCACGGTTCGGCTACCGATACCGCGCCGGAGGGTTCACGGGGCCAAAGGTATCGATCAGATCGTGTGCACCGTGCTCGCCGTACACATCCAGCGCGGTGGGGACCCCTCCAGCAAGGTGGTGCTGACGTTCACCACGGACAGGCCGACCGAACCGCGCACCTGTCCAGTACTGGGGCGGTAGCACCCCGCGAACACCCGGTTGCGACAAACCCGCGACATGACGCGGACGGCATCCTGACACGGGCACAGCACAGTGGATGCCATGACGAAGGTCCAACCGAGTACGGCTGCTCAACCGAAGGCGGGCAAGCCGTATCAACCCGCGCTGGACGGGCTGCGCGGCATCGCGATACTGGGTGTGCTGCTGTTTCACACCGACCACCTGCCCGGTGGTTTCCTCGGTGTGGACCTGTTCTTCGCGTTGTCCGGGTATCTCATCACCGAGTTGCTGCTGCGGGAAGTCGAGACAACGGGAACGGTGTCGCTGGTCGCCTTCTGGGGCAGGCGGATCCGCAGGCTGCTGCCCGCGCTCGCGACGGTGCTCGTCGGTGTCACCGTGCTGGTATGGCTGGTGGCAACACCCGGCACGGTGCGCACGACGCTCGCGGACGCCCCGTGGGTGCAGCTGAACCTGATGAACTGGCACCTGCTGGCGGAATCGGCCAGCTACTGGGACAGCTTCGGGCAGGAGCGGGTGTTCGAACACCTGTGGAGCATCGCGGTCGAGGAGCAGTTCTACCTCGTGTGGCCGGCGCTGCTGTTGCTCGTCACTCGGGGAGTCCTGCGGGTGGATCGCCGGGTCGCCGTGGTCGCTGCCGCGTGTTCGGTCATCTCCCTGGTGTTGATGATCGTGCTGGTCAGCCCGGTGGATCCGACGCGCGTCTACACCGGAACCGACACCAGGGCCTTCTCGCTGTTGCTCGGCGCCGTGGTCGCCACCCCGTGGGCGCGTGCCGTGCTGGCCCGCGCGGTCGGCCGTTGGGCGGGTGCCGCGCTGGTGGTGCTGGCGGTCGGAATCGGCGCCATATGGGCGCTTGCCGCCGGTAAGGAGTCGCTGTGGCTGTACAACGGCGGACTCTTCGCGCACTCCCTGGCCGCTGCCTTGCTGATCGGGCTGTGCGCGCGGACACCGCACGCGCTGCTCGCCAAGGTCCTCGCCTGGCAGCCGCTGCGATGGCTGGGGCTGATCTCCTACAGCCTGTACCTGTGGCACTGGCCCGTCATCGTGCTGCTGCCTCCGGAGCGGACCGGGCTCGACGGGTGGGCGCTGACCGCCGTGGTGTGCGCTGTCTCGATCGGCTTGGCCGCGCTCTCGAAGTACCTGATCGAGGACCCGATCCGATTCCGCGCCGAGTGGGCGAGGGGGCGCAAGGGGGTGGTCGCGTTCGTTGCGCTCATGGCCGGGATGGCGTTGCTGTGGCTGACACTGCCCACGCCCGATCCGTCCACGGTCGACGTCAGCAACCTGGACTGACGGGGCCCGGCGTGCCGCCGTCCGGCGGTGCGCCGGCCGCGACAGTCGTGGCGGCACGGACGAATGCTGCGACGGCGTGCGAGCGGGAGTCGCTGGGCCACGCCACGGACAGGGTGCTCGGTTCGAGATCCGTGACAGTTCTGTAGGCGATTCCCGTGCGCGGGTAGCGGTGTGCCAGCGAGGCGGGCGGGAACAGCACCATGTCGCCCAGTTCGACCAGACTGAAGATCTGGGTGAGGTCGAGGTGGTTGGTCCGGGTCCGGTCCTCCGGACCCGCCGACGGACCCTGTTCGGCCGGAGTGCCGTCGGGCAGTGCTCTGCCCGCCAAGTCGGCCAGGCCCAGGGAATCCCTGGCGGCCAGCGGGTCGTCCGCCGGTAATGCCACCAGGCGCGGTTCGGTCAGCAGCGGTTCTGCGTCCAGTCCCCGGTCGTCGAAGGGAGTCAGCAGCAGTGCGACGTCCGCACGGCCGTCGAGCAGCGCCGGTACCTGCTGCCCCAGCCCGCCCATCAGCAGCTCGACCGGCAGCGCCGCGTCGTCCCGTTCGTAGGTGGTGCGAATGCCGGGCAGCAGGCCCGCATCGCAGTCGGCCTTGAACGCGACCCGCAGCGTGGGCGTGTCCCCGCCCGCGTTCCGCGCTCGCCGAGCAGCCGCCGTGACCGCGTCGAGTGCGCTGCGTGCGTCCCGCAGGAATCCCTCCCCCGCTGGGGTCAACGTGACCTGTCGCGTGGTGCGTTCCAGCAGCCGCGCGCCCAGTTGGCGCTCCAGCTCGCGGATCGCCCGCGAGAGGGGCGGTTGTGCGATGCCGAGTCGGCCGGCGGCACGTCCGAAGTGCAGCTCCTCGGCGACGGCCACGAAGTACCGCAGCTGGCGCACATCCGGCTCGCCCATACCGACAGGGTATCAATATCGGCCGGATCGGTCCTTCACGCTGCCGAGCCCGCTGGGTTGACTGGGTGCTGCCGCTCGCGCTGCCAGGACAGCCCGCGAAGTCGGCTCGTCTCGCATGTACGACAACGACACCCAGCTGGAGAGTCTCTTGATCGTTATCACGGCACCCACCAGCCAGATCGGCCGCCAGGTCCTCGACGGGCTGCTCGCGGCGGACGAGAAGCTACGAGTGGTCGCACGCGACCCGTCACGACTACCGGACCGCGCACGGAACCGCGTCGAGATCGTGCAGGGTTCGCACGGTGATCCTGCGGTGGCCGACCGGGCGTTCGCGGGGGCCGACACCGTGTTCTGGCTGGCGCCCCCGAACCCGCGGGCGGACAGCGTCGAGGCGGCCTATCTCGACTTCACGCGGTCCGCGTGCGAGGCGTTCGCCCGCCACGGCGTTCAGCGGGTAGTCGGCATCTCCGCCCTCGGGCGCGGCACGCCGCAGGCCGAACACGCCGGGCTGGTCACCGCGTCGCTGGCCATGGACGACATGATCGCGAGCAGTGGCGTGCACTACCGCGCACTGACCATGCCGTCGTTCATGGACAACATCCTCAATCAGACCGACGTGTTGAACAGCGGTGTGCTCACCTCCCCGATGTCCGGAGAGCGCAGCGCTCCCGTCTGCGCCACGCGGGACATCGCCGGGGCGGCCGCCGCGCTGCTGGGCGACGACTCCTGGACCGGCAACGGCAGCGTTCCGGTTCTCGGGCCGGAGGACCTGTCGTTCCGTGACATGGCAGGGATCATCTCCGAGGTGCTGGCACGCCCGATCGACTTCCAACGGATCAGCGGGGAGGCACTCCGGGAAAACCTCAACGGGCACGGCATGTCCGAGGCAATGGCTCAGGGCATGATCGACATGATGCTGGCCAAGAACGACGGTCTGGACAACGCGGAACCGCGCACTCCGGAATCCACCACACCCACGAGTTTCCGCCAGTGGTGTGAGGAGGTACTGAAGCCCGCCGACACACGCTGAATGCGGCCAGGCATGCCGAAGCAGGAGTCACCCAGTCGTGGGCCGACTCCGCAGGTCGGTGCTGGATATCTTCCGACGATTCCGTCGGCTCCGCATGATTCCTGCTAGAAAACCATGGTGAAGCTGACGCGCGAATTCGGCATGTCGCGCACCGGGAGGTCAGTGCGCGACATGCCGAAAGCGGCACTCAGCAGCCAGTGGACGCGGCGGTCAGGCCCCGGTTTGGCAACCTTCGAACTTGGAATCGCCGGACCAGCCCGCGTTGGCCCAGGACTCGGGATTCGCGGCGGTGATCCCGCCGAACTGCTCGGCGAGCTCCCCCAGCAGCCAGTCGGTGAACTGAGCCGCTCCCTGCGGGCAGGTGTGGATGCCGTCGGACTTGCGGTAAAGTTCGCCGTCGCGCTTCTTCTGGAACTCTTCACCCCACACCTGTGCGCTGTCGAAGACCACGGCCTCGTCGTCCGAGCCCGCGGCCACCTCCTCGACCAATCGGGTGGTGCGCTCGAGCTCGTCCATGTGGTCCTCGTAGAAGTCATCGGGTTTGATCGGGGGCATCGTCACGATCGCGAGCTTCGCGCCGGAGTCCGCGACTGTCCTCAGTAGCTTTTCGTACGCCGCGCGCTGCTCCTTTTCGGTCCCCCAGTCGTACGTGGATACCTGGTAGGTCACCACGTCCGGGTTGTACGAGTCCAGTGCCTCGTTCAGGCGTTGAAATGTTGATTGCGTCAGTTTCTCGCGTCCCGACACGTTGCCGCCGCCCGCGGCGGCGATGGACTTGAACGGTAGTTCACTGGCCTCGGCGGCGGCGGTGAGCGGTTTCGCCAGCTGCGCTGCCACCGAGTCCCCGACCCACAACACCTTGGGCGCCTGCTCGGACGGGGACGTCCCGTCGGCAGCGGACGTGTCGGCTCGGTTGCTCTGCGCACACGCACCGACAGTCGCTAGCAACAGCGCACACGTCGCGGTCAGCAGCTTCGTAGCTTTGCTCATGCAGTCGACGTTCCCGAACCCATGTCCGAATGACATCCATGAAATGTCACCGTCGTGTCGCAGCCGGCAGCCGAGACGGCGACCGCTCGTGACACCAAGTGTCGAGGTCCGCAGCGGCAGCACGACGCGCTCGACTCGGTCCGGGTGCGGGTGTTCGCGGAAGCGATCAGCGGCACCAGCAAGGCCACCGACCGGACCGGCTTGCGTGACGCGTTGGATCACCTCCGCCCCGGCGACCTGCTCACCGTCCAAGAGGTCGACCGACTGGGAGGCAACCTCCTGGACGGGTTGCTGACGCCGTCCGAGCTGTTCCAGCGCGGCATCAGCGTCAAGGTGCTGGACGGCATCGCCGCCGGCGAGCACACCGAACGCTCCCCGACCTTGGAGCTAGCGCTCACGTTGGCCGAGGCTCGCCGTCGCGACATCTCCCGCAAAGCGAAGAACGGGCTGGACGGCGCGGCCAAGTGGCTGCTCGACGGGCGCGCTCCCGCAGCCGGGCGCCGACCGAGGTTCCGCCAAGCGACCGCCTACTCCGGCCGAGCCACCGACTCCTCCGCTTCCTCGTCATCCGCTTCGCCTTCCTCCTCCTCGGAGGAACCGGCCAGGGAACGCACGGCTGAGTTGAGCATCGCCATCACCGGAACGGCCAGCAGCGCCCCGATGATCCCCCCGGCTATGACGCCGACGCTGATCGCCAGCACCACCGCGAGCGGGTGCAGCCGCACCGCGCGCCCGATCAGCAGCGGCTGGAGCACGTTGCCCTCCAGCTGCTGCACCCCGAGCACCACGGCCAGCACCAGCAGCGCCGCGATGGGGCCGTTGGCCACCAGCGCGACGAGGATGGCGACGGCGCCGGAGGCCACCGCTCCGACGATGGGGATGAACGCGGCCAGGAAGACCAGTGCGGCCAGTGGAACGACCAGCGGGACCCCGATGATCGCGAGCCCGATGCCGATGCCGAGCGCGTCACCGACCGCGACCAGACCGGTGGCGCGGATGTAGCCGATCAGGGAATCGAAACCGCGCGAGCCGGCCAGATCGATCCGGGGGCGCACCGATTCCGGCAGCGGGTTTATCAGGAAGAGCCAGATCCTGCGCCCGTCGTGCAGGAAGAAGATCAGCGTGAACAGCATCAGCAGCAGCCCGGTCAGGAAGTTTCCCACCGTGGTCGCCGTGGCCAGCGCCCCGCTGGTCAGCTGCTGCTGGTTGTCCTCCAACCAGGTGCCCATCTGGTCGATGTACCTGTTGATCTGCTCCTGCCCCAGGTGCAGCGGGCCGCTGGACAGCCATTCCCGGATGGTGTTCAGGCTCGCGGTCAGCTGCTGCTGCAGGCGGGGCAGGCCGGCGATGAAGGCGTTGATGACGAAGGTCAGCACGCCGCCGACGGCCGCCAGCCCCCCGACGAGCACCACCGCCGTGGCCAACCCTCTGGGCACGCGCATTCGGGTGAGCAGCGACACCGCCGGAGCGAGCAGGGCGGACAGCAGGAGTGCGATCGCGACGGGGATCAGCACGACGGAAAGCTTGCCCACGATCCACCCGAGGGCGTACAGCATCCCGAAGATGATCAACATGCGCCAGCCGATGGCGGCGGTCAGGCGGATCGCGGGTGGGACCCGGGCGGCCTCGTCGGAATTCGTGACCTTGGTGGCACTCACACCGCAACCGTATCTGCGTTCCGGGGGCGGTTGGTACGACCAGTCGTGTTCGGACGTACTCGGGGCGCGTCCCCGCCCCGTCCGCGGGCCCGGGCGGGCGAGAGGACTCCGGAGTGAATGCTCGGAGTGCTGACCCACTCACACGATGTGAGTAACTCGGCGCGGAGTGGATGCGTTCCCCGGAGTCGTTTTGGAAGAGTGATCCTCGGTAATCCGCTTGGAACACCTCGCTTCCGTGAGGTTCCCACGGTCCGGAGAGAACAGTCCGGAGAAGAGCCGTGCGGAGCACGATCACGGGCCCGGGTGGCCGGACGGCAGCGTCCGGACTCGCTCGGCGGTGTTCCGGCGGGAACGCTCTCCGAAGGAGGCCGCGGAGTCCGATGTCCGTTGACGATCAGTCTTCGGCAGGTAACCGCCAACGGCGGTGGCTGTGCCGTGCGCTGATCGTGGTCGGTGGCACGGTGGCCGGCATATCGGCCGCCTGCTTGTTCGGATCCGCCCAGGCCGCCGCTTCCGGAACGGACTCCGTGGAGGACCGCGGAGCGCTCATTCGACTCGACAGCTCCTCCGTCGCGGAGGAGGAGAACCCCGAAGACGGCCGGCGGACCGATCGTGCCGACGGTCCGTTGCGGAACCTCGCGCGCACGCTGACCGGAAAGGACGGTGGGCAGGACCGTTCCGCCACGCGGGAGTCCTCCGCCCCGGACGGTCGGCAACCTGGTCCCGAGGCCGGCACGGACTCCACCGGCGCTTCCGGCGGGCAGCACCGGCACAGCAGTGACTCGAAGCGGGAGACCTCCCTGGATCCGGTGCTCGAACCCGTTTCCGAAGGAGTGGAGACGGTGCGGAGCGGAGCCGAGCCGGTGCTGCGGCCCGTCGGCCACGTCACCGGCACGGTGCTGTCCGGCGCGACCGGCGAGGAATCGGTGACCGGAGCCGTGGAGTCGGGTCTCGGCAGGGTGAACGACTCGCTGGGGGCGGGTGCGCCGGACAACGTGCCGTCCGCGGACGAGCAAACCCCCGAAGATCGCCCGCACGACGACTCCGAGCGGGCTCCGAGCCCGAACCCGAGCCTGAGCCCGAACCCGAGCCTGAACACCACTGCGGACCCCCGTCCCGACGCCCCCGAGCTCTCCGAGCGGGAACCGAACCTCGCGAAACGTTCGTTCACCGCCACGGCTGAGGACCGCGGTGCCGCCGACGCCGACGAGCGCGGTGGACAGGACCACAACTCCCCCCACCCCGGTGAGCTGCCCCCGTTCCCGTCCGGCGGTTGCGGCTGCGGCCCCGACGCGAGCACGCCGGGCGGCGGCAATTCCCCCGGATTCGGGCTGACCGGGCGGACGCCGGCCCTGCCGACCGACACGCAGGAATTCGACTCGCCGAGGATCGCGGGAGTCAACGCTCCCGTGGAGTCCGACGGCCCCCAACCGGGAACCACCCCCGACTGAACCCCTTCCGGCCGCCGAGGCGACGCGTCCACACGCGGTTCGTCCCCGGACGGGACATCCCGAGCCTTCCGGAGCGACGCACGCGTACGCCCGCGGCACGACCGAAGCCCGGAAAAGTCCGACAGCGGCTCGAGCACCGCGAGTGCTCCCCCAGTTGTTCACGCGATTTCAGCAGCAGACTTGCGTATCAGGACTCATTCCTGACGCGGGAGAAAAGTCCGAAGGAGAGTTTCATGCAGACTTGGGCCAGGCGAGGCGTGCAGGCAGCACTGGTCACCGGCGGAATGCTCGCGGCCGGTACCGGTGTCGCGTCGGCCTCGGGGGAGTGCCCCGATCGTCCGACCTCCCCGTTCGACGAGCCACTGACCCCGGCCGAGGCCTCGGGTGACGGCACCCCCAGCCGAAGTGGACTGTGCTTCGCGGGCGAGTTGTTCCCCGATCAGGAAGAAACGCGGATCCTGCCCGCGCTGGGGAGCGAGCGGGAGTTCGACACCAGAATGTCCGAGGCGGACACCCTGGTCGGCACCATCGCCCCGATCACCGACGAGCCCGTCGAGGCCGACAGCGAGCGGACGCTGCGGATCCCGCACATCACGGAGGAGCGGGCTGCCGACCCCGCGGCCGCGACCGAGCGGCAGTGGATCCCGCCCCAGGACCTTCCGCAGCCGCACCGCCCGCACGAGGCTCCCGCCCCGGGGCCGGCCCCCGCGGCAGCGGACTCCCCCGAGGCGACGTCCGCGCCCCACCTCACCCGCGGGCACGTGTCCACGGGCAAGCAGCCCAGGGAGAGGTCCCGCGGCAGGCACGCGGCGCACTCAAGAGAGCCGAAACCGGCCGAGGGGTTCCACCGCTCGCTGAGCTGGTCGGGTCCCCTCGGAAGCGTCTCCGAGGGCGCGCCCTCCGGCGAGGTGGAGAACGTCGACGGCGCCGAGCAGCGCGGTTCCGCCCTGGTGGTTCCGAGCACCGACCCCGCGAAGTCCCCCGGGCTCGCGGAGAACTCGGGAGGGCTCCTGTCGCTGTGGCGGCAGGCCAACTCGGAGGGGATGCTGGCCACAAGCGCGGTCGACCTGACCAGCGTGGGCTTCGAAACCGGCCCGGACCTGCGCACCGTTCCGGACGAGGTCTTCCGCGCGGCGCTGTCCTCCCGGAGCGACCGGCGGGCCGGTGCGGCCGGGGATTCCGCACCGCTCGAACTGCCCGGCGAGGTGCACCAGCGGGTGGAGGAGGTCCCGGCCGAGGTCGACCCGGAGCTGCTGTTCTCCGAACTCCCCGAGCAGTCCGCTGCCGAACCCGCCGGGGTCCCGGATACCGGGAACACCTTGCCCGGATTCGACGAGCTCAACACCCTGGGAGGAAATTCTGCGGCGGGCGAGCTCTCCAGGGTCGCCAGGGCCCTGAACGTCGAGGCTCCCGCCGACGAGCTGAGCGAGAACGACGCGGGGGAGGAAGTCCGGTTCTCCACCGCTCCCGAGCTCTCCCCGGCGACGGCGCTGCCGGTCGACGAGCTGGCCGCTGCCATGCCGGAGCGCAAACTGGTGGCCTCCAACCCGTTCCGGGAGACCACGACCACGCGGAACTCGGACGAGGACGCGCAGCGGGGTGCGAACGGGGGCATGGCACTTCCCGTGCTGGGGAAGGCGCTGAGCTTCCGAGCCGCCGAGGGCGTGACCATGCCGCTGCCCGCGCTCGATGCCAACGGCACGCCGAAGTTCGGCGCGCCGGACACCGCGGCGGTGCCGCGGGGTGCCTACGTCCGGGCCTGACCACACCGGACGTACGCACCCGCCCCGCGCGGCGGTGACCGTTTCGGCGATTGTCGGTCACCGCTTGCCGCGGGGTGCAGGCCCGGGGAGCAGTTCGCTGCTCCCCGGGCCTTTTTCGTGGCCAGTCCGGTGTGGTTCGTGCGACCGGTGCGAGTTGCTCGGTGGGATGAGCGGTTGGCACCGGTCGATCGGTCGGAGGCCCCGGCAACTTCGGGACGCGGTGGGCACGCCGCGCACGAACCGTCCCCACCGCGTGCCCCCGCTGGTGGTTGCGGTGCGCCGGGCCGGAGCGCTCAGCGACTCAGCCGGGCGAGAGCCGGCTACGAGTTCCGGGCGCTGGCCTGCTCGGTTGAGTCCAGCGGGGATGAATCCAGCGGAGGCGTGTCCGAGAGCCCGCCGGACTTCCGATCCACGAAACCGCGCCAAGCGTGGTACACGAGGAAGCCGAGCCCGAGGTAGACGTAGGAGTTGCCGATCAGGTGTTCGAAGAAGCCCCAGGTGAGCTCCTTGCCCTCGCCCTGCGGCACCGACCAGTGCGGGCCGATCACGTACAGTTCCGCGGCCAGCGCCGTGGCGATCAGCAGCGGCCAGTCCCGCCGCGCGTAGCCCTTGCCGAACAGCAGCACCAGTCCCGGAACGATCCAGACCCAGTGGTGCGACCACGAGATCGGCGAGATCAGCAGGCCGAACACGGCGTTGAGCACGAGCGCCGTGGGAAGGTCCCGCTTCCCCGTCCTGGGGGACAGCGCGGCCAGCATCCCGAAGACGGTCAACGCCGCTGCGAGCAGGATCAGCACGGCCAGCGCACCGGTCTGCCACGGCTCGGGGACGGCGAGCTTGGCAAGCAGGGAACGCAGCGATACGTTGCCCGCGTAGATGGACGCGTCGCCCTCGAACTGGGGGCCGAAGGAAACGTCTCTGCTGCTGAGGACCTCGTGGAGCCAGAACCTGCGCGCATCGTCGAAGGCGAGCAGGAACCCCAGCGCGACCGTTCCGAGAAAGCTCACCAGCGCGGTGACGATCGTGCGGACGTCCCGGCGCAGCAGCGGCAGCAGCAGGAAGACCGCGGGGGTCAGCTTGAGACCCGCGGCGATTCCGATCAGCAGGCCGCGCGGGTAGGGCAGTTTGCGCCGCCCGTCGATGCGCCACAGCGAGTCGATCGCCACCAGCGCCATCAGCACCAGGTTGATCTGCGCGTAGGTCAGTGTCTCGCGGACGGGCTCGAGGATCGTGGCCAGCGGCAGCACCGCCGCGGTGAGCAGCATGGTCCGCTCACGGCGGCGTGCGCTGAACGGCGCCGCCCGCAGCACCACGTAGAGCGTGCTCAGCAGCGCCAGGTGGCTGACGAGCATGATCGCGGTGACGGCCTTCGCCTTGGACACCAGCGCCAGCGGGGTGAACACGATCGCGGCGAACGGCGGGTAGATGAACGGCAGGCTCAGCCCCGACTGCGTGGGGGGAAGGTCCTGGTAGATGGGCATCCCGTCGAGCCAGGCCCGCGCCCCGAGCTGGTACACCTCCCCGTCTATGTGCGCGTGCGGGTTGATCGCCGAGACCATGACCAGGGCGAAGAACTCGCACAGCAGGATCACCGGGATGATCCTGCGGTGTTCGTGGATCAGTCTTGCAAGGGGTCCCCTGCCGGGGGGAGCCTCCGTAGGCCGCACTCTTCCACCGCCCGTAGATTCCGCTCGGGTGCCGACTGCTGTCGAGAACGACACCAGATTAGGAGGTCAGCTCCCCCGGCCAGAGTTCCCCACCGTGTTCACGCACTTGTTGTGGAACCGTTGTCCTGTGGGGCAAAATCGATCATTAGGAGTGCTCTTCCCGGCGTTTTGTTGACGCTACGTAAATAGCACAACGAAAAAACACCATGACGTGTGGTAGTTGGACTCTTGAATTTGGTCCCGCCACCAGGGGAGGCTCAAATTCACTGCTCCATCTGGTGGGGAGGGTAGCTCCGAATGAGTGTTGTCTATGCCACTAGCGCATCCCAGCTCACCGGAGTGTGGGATGAACTCATCATGGGACTGACCGCCGGATTCATGCTCACCGACGAGCGGGGTCAGGTGCTGGCCACCAACGACGCCGCCGCGGACCTGCTGCGGCTGGATCGCACCGAGCTGCTTACCGGGTCACGTCCCGATGGTTGGGCCATGCGGGACAGCGCGGGCGCGCACCTGCCGGACTGGTCGGATCTGACCAGCCAGGTGCTGCGTACCGGCACTCGCATGTCCACTCCGGTGGTCGTTACCGAGCACGACGTGCCGAGCGGGCACGTCTGGATGGATTACCAGCCCGTCCGGATGCACTCGCAACAACGCGTGCTGATGTTCCTGCAACCGGTGGACACCGACGTCTCGCACTCGCGGGGGATGGTGGATCCGCTGACCGGTCTTCCCGGGCGTGTGCTGCTGCTCGACCGGCTGGACCAGGCACTGGCCAGGGCGCGTTGTCGCGGGACGCTGGCGACGCTGGTGCTGGCCGACATCCGCAGGCTCGAGCAGTTCAACGTGGAGCACGGCTTCGCCCAGGGCGACGAGCTGTTGACCGTGCTGGCGGGGCGGCTGCGGCAGAGCCTCAGCGACGAGCACACCGTCGCGCGCTACGGGGGCGACGAGTTCGCCCTGGTGGTGGAACACCCCAGCGGGACGGGATCCGAGATCGCCGAGCGGGCCCGCGGTGCCGTGGCCCGGCCGATGCGGTTGGAGAACAAGCAGATCCGGCCGAGCGTTCGGGTCTCCTGGGTGACCAGCGACGGCAACGCCTCGGTCCATTCGGTGATCAGTCGTGCCGAGCAGCAGTTGGAGAGCTGACCGATGCTTTCCGGTCGGGTTGTCGGTCGGCCCGGTCCCTCTTCGGCGCCGCCCGCGCCGAAACACACCGCCCCGGCGGGCCGGCCGCCCACGACCGGGGAGAACGTCAACGCCGCGCAGCGGGGCCCGCGGCCCCGATTACAACCACCGGGCGTTTTCCTCCGGTGAGGCCAGCAGCCCCCGGACCTCGCCCGGCGCGTCGGGCTTGGCGAAGAACCAGCCCTGACCCGTCTCGCAGCCGATCTCGCTCATCCGCTCCGCCTGAGTCCGGGTCTCCACCCCTTCCGCGGTGACCGTCAACCCCAGGGTGTGCGAGAGGTCCACCAGCGTGCCGACGATCCTGGCGTCCACCGGGTCGATGTTGCCGCCGTCGGCGAGGCCCTCCATGAAGGAGCCGGCGATCTTGAGCTCGTGGACCGGAAGGTGCTTGAGGTAGGCGAGGTTGGAATAGCCGGTGCCGAAGTCGTCTATCGCGATGCGGACCCCCATGCGCGCGAGGGCGCGCAGCTTCTCGAGCGGCTCGTCCGCGGTACTCATGATCGCGCTTTCCGTCAGCTCGAGCTGAAGCATGGCCGGATCCAGCCCGGTCTCCTCGAGGATCCCGGCCACGTCGGAGACGATGTTGGGGTCCCTGGACTGGCGGACAGCCAGGTTGACGCTCATGAACGGGGCGTCCCGCCCGAACTCGTCCTGCCACGCCTTGGCCTGCTTGCAGGCCTCGCGCAGCACCCAGCGGCCGAGCGGGACGATCATCCCGGTCTCCTCGGCGAGGCCGATGAACTTGTCGGGGCCGAGTCTGCCGAGCTCGGGGTGCCACCACCGCACCAGCGCCTCCACGCCCGATACCCGGTACTGCCCGAGACCGACCAGGGGCTGGTACTCGACGTAGAACTCGTTGCGCTCCAGAGCCGCGGGCATGGTGGCCGACAGCCTGAACTGGGCGACCTCGCTGGCGTTGCGCTCGGTGTCGAACAGCGCCCACTGGTTCTTGCCCTCGGCCTTGGCCCAGTAGAGCGTGACGTCGGCGTCGCGCATCAGCTCGGAGGCGGTCTGCCCCGTCACGGGGCGTTCCAGGATGCCGATGCTCGCCGAGACGGACAGCTCCTGGTTGCCCACCCGAATGGTGGGGCTCAGGGTTTCCAGGACCCGGTCGGCCACGTCGATGGCCTGCTGGGTTCCCCGGGAACCCTCTATGAGGATCACGAACTCGTCGCCACCCATGCGCGCGACCATCCGGTCCTCGCCGTTCACGGTCGCCGCCAGCCGCTGCGCGACCGTCACCAGCAGGTCGTCACCGACGTGATGGCCGAGGCTGTCGTTGATGACCTTGAAGCCGTCCAGGTCCAGGTAGCACAGCGCCACGCGCCTGGGTTCCTCGTCCGGCCCCGACTTCTCGCGCAGCGCCTCGTTGATGCGTTCGAGGAACAGCGCGCGGTTCGGCAGCCCGGTGAGCGGGTCGTGCAGCGCCTGGTGCCGCAGCCTGTCCTGCAGCCTCTTGCGGTCGGTGACGTCCTCCATCAGGGCCACCTGGTACAGCGGCAGGCCGTCGTCGCCGCGCACCAGGGACACGATCAGCTCCGTCCAGGACTTGCTCCCGTCGGGGCGGCTGAACTGCTTCTCCACCCGGTACTGCTCCCGCTCGCCGCGGATGAGCTCCTCGTGGGTCCGCCAGATGGAGTCGCTGTCCTCCGGCTCCATGAGGTCGTGGACCATCAGGCCGTTCATCTCCTCGGAGGTGCGTCCGAGGATGCGGCGCAGCGAGTCGTTGGCCTCCAGGATCCGGCCCTCGGTGTCGGCGACGCCGATGCCGAGGGCGGCCTCGGAGAAGATGGCCCTGAACCTGGCCTCGCTGGTCCGCAGGGCCTGCTCGACCGAGTCGCGGGCGTCCAGGACCGCCTGGCGGATCGCCTCCTGCTCGTCCAGGGTGCGCTTCCGCGCGGCATGCATGAAGCCCGCGCTTATCGCCGCCTGCACAGCGGAGACGCGGGAGCGCAGCTCGGGGCTCTCGGGGAGGCCGAACAGCGGAAGCATCCGCTCCCCGACGCACTCCACCGTCCTGGCCAGTGATTCCGCACCGGTGAAGTGCGCCGACACGAGGTCGGAGCCCACTTCGCGAGCGCCTTCGGTGTTCTGCGGTCGGCTGAGCAGCGCTTCGGCCAGCCGGGCGGTGTAGGCCTCCAGCTGTTCCTCCACCTCGGCTCCGGTCATCGGGACGTAGCTGGTCCCGACCAGAGCCCGGGTCCAAGCCGCGGCGAACTCCCGCCTGCGTTCCCCGTCCACATCAGTCACGTCCTGAGCGCTCGATACAGGCGCTGTCCAGCCGGTCATGCCTGCGGCGCCCTCCGCTCGTCGTAGTCGCCCGCGCAAGGTACTCGGGGAGCATACGGCCGATGCCACCCGTCGGTCGAACGCGGAACCTGCTGTCGTCCAGGGTAGCTATCCCCACGGGGTCGGCAGGAGATGCGGACCAAGATCGAAACCGACGTTCATGTCACTCGAACAGGTCGAATTTTGCCGATTGAGCGTTGTCCGTTTTGCCTCGTTGTGGTCAAACGGTAACACGACACCTGGTGGAAGCAGTGAAACGCTCGCTCCGCACGCCACGCAACCGAGACCCGACAACGGCAGTCACCGCAGGACCGCGGATGCAGTAGAGCACCAGCACAGCGCGCAACCCGACCACTCGAGCAAGGTTTTGTGTAAGTTCTAAGGGGAAACGCATGCACCGTTCAGTCAGATCCGGGCGCGCCGGCGCGTTGACCTACGGATTATCAGCGATCTTCAGCGCGGTCCTGCTGCTGAGCACCTCCGCGTACGCGGCGAGCTCCTCGTCCGCGGGGCGGCAGGTCGGTGGCCACTCGATGGGCTCACAGATCCGGAAGCACGAGGAGACCGTCCCCCGGAAGGGGCCGAACACCCTGAAGAACGCCTCCGTGCGTGGCATGGACGTCAGCGGTCACCAGAACAGGGTCGACTGGCAGCACTGGTGGGGCAAGGGGATGCGCTTCACCTACGTGAAGGCGACCGAGGGCACCGGCTACACCAGCCCGGACTTCAACCACCAGTACAACGGCTCGTACCGGGTGGGCATGATCAGGGGCGCCTATCACTTCGCCCTGCCGGACCGCTCCAGCGGAGCCGTTCAGGCGCGGCACTTCGTCCGCAACGGCGGAGGCTGGTCCGCCGACGGCAAAACGCTGCCCGGGGCGCTGGACATCGAGTACAACCCGTACGGGCCCACCTGCTACGGGAAGAGCCGAGGGCAGATGACCGCCTGGATCCGCGACTTCAGCGACACCTACCGGAAGCTCACCGGCAGGTACCCCACCATCTACACGAGCACCCGCTGGTGGAACAAGTGCGTCGACGGCGAGTTCGGCTCGACGAACCCGCTGTGGATCGCGCGGTACAACGACTTCATCGGGGAACTGCCCAAGGGCTGGGGGTTCCACACGTTCTGGCAGTACACGTCCTCACCGCTGGATCAGAACCTGTTCAACGGCACCTACGAGCAGTTGAGGCGGCTGGCGCTCAACAAGTGAGCGACGGCGCCGACCGTGCGCGCACGGCCGGCGCGTCGTGAGCCCCGGACGAATCGTCCGCTCGGAAAGCGGTGCTCGGGGCGGGGTTCGCTTCGGCGCTGCCCGCGCCGAAGCGGTGGCACTGCCCGCCGGAACGTCCGCAGGCGCCGCTGGCACTGAGAACGATCCACTGCACGAGTCGAGTCCCCGGAAAACCCTCCGCACGAGGTGAGCGCTTACGAGCCCGTGCAGGAGGAGAAGCCCCGGTGCGTGAGTCGGATGCACTGCAAGGCCGGAAGGGCACGTGGCGAAGGTCGCTGCTCGAGGTGCCCTCCAACGCTCCCGAAGCACCGACTCACGTGCCCCGGCTACCGCGACCCACCCGCGCAGAGCTCTGCCGCGGGACGTCAGCCGAACAGGGCGGGCAGAGTTCCCTCCCAGGTGCTGCGCAGCTCGGACAGCGGGATGTCGCCGATTCCCTGGATCTCCAGCGACTGGGACTCGGTGTCGACGACCCCGATCTTCGTGCACGGCAGCTCCCTGGCGGAGCAGAGCTCGGTGAAGCGCAGCTCCTCACCGCGCGGCACCGAGACCACGGCCCGCCCGGCGGACTCGGAGAACAGCCACACGAAGGGGTCGGCTCCCTCGGGCAGCACGATCCGCGCCCCAGTCTCGCCGATCAGCGACATCTCCACCAGGGCCTGGGCCAGCCCGCCCTCGGAGAGGTCGTGCGCTGCCGAGACCAGCCCGTCCCGCGCACCGACGGCCAGGATGTCGCCGAGCAGCTTCTCCCCGGCGAGATCCACGGCCGGCGGCGTGCCACCGAGGTGACCGTGAACCACCCCGGCCCACTCGGAGCCGCCGAACTCCTCGCGGGTGTCGCCGAGCAGCAGCAGTGACTCACCGGGAGCCGCGCCGATCCCCGTGGGGATCCGGCGGGTGACGTCGTCGATCACCCCGAGCACTCCGACCACGGGGGTCGGCAGGATCGGGCTGCTGCCCGTCTGGTTGTAGAAGCTCACGTTGCCGCCGGTGACCGGGATGCCCAGCTCGGCCGAGGCATCGGCCAGTCCGCGGACCGCCTGCTGGAACTGCCACATCACCGCGGGGTCCTCGGCCGAGCCGAAGTTGAGGCAGTTCGTCACCGCCACCGGCTTCGAACCGGTCACCGCCACGTTGCGGTAGGCCTCGGCCAGGGCGAGCTGGGCCCCCCGGTAGGGGTCGAGCCTGGTGTAACGGGCGTTGCAGTCGGTCGCCACGGCGATGCCGCGTCCGGTCTCCTCGTCGATCCGCAGCACCCCGCCGTCCGAGGGCTGCGCCAGCACGGTGTTGCCGCGGACGTAGTGGTCGTACTGGCTGGTCACCCAGTCGCGGGAGCACAGGTTGGGGGAGGCCGCCATGCGCAGCAGCGTCTCGCGCAGCTCCTCCGCGGTGGAGGGGCGGGCGAGCGTGTCCGGGTTGTCCGCGGTGATCAGGTCCTGCTCGGCCGGGCGCTGGACCGGGCGCTCGTAGACGGGCCCCTCGTCGGCCACCGTCCGGGGCGGGACGTCGACGACGCGCTGACCCTGCCAGTCGATCTCCAGGTTCTCCCCGTCGGTGACCTCACCGATGACGGTGGCGGTCACGTCCCACTTGCGGCAGACCTCCATGAAGCCTTCCACATCGGAGGGACGCACGATCGCGCACATCCGCTCCTGCGACTCGCTGGACAGGATCTCCGCCGGATTCATCCCCTCCGCGCGCAGCGGCACCTCGTCCAGGTCGATCCACATCCCGCCGTCGCCCGCGGAGGCGAGCTCGGAGGTGGCGCAGGAGAGCCCGGCCCCTCCGAGGTCCTGCACACCGACCACGAGCCCGGAGCGGTACAGCTCCAGGCAGCACTCGATGAGCACCTTCTCGGTGAACGGGTCCCCCACCTGCACGCTGGGGAGCTTCTTGCGTCCGCCGCCGGTCTCGTCCCCGCTGAAGGTCTCCGAGGCGAGCACGGAAACCCCGCCGATGCCGTCCAGACCGGTGCGCGCGCCGAACAGGATCACCTTGTTGCCCGCGCCGCTGGCGTGGGCCAGCTGCACCTCGTCCGACTTGAGCACCCCGACGCACATGGCGTTGACCAGCGGATTGCTCGCGTAGGACTCGTCGAAGACGACCTCGCCGCCGATGTTGGGCAGCCCCAGGCAGTTGCCGTACCCGCCGATGCCCTCGACCACACCGGGCAGCACCCGCGCGGTGTCGGGAGCCTCGGCGGGGCCGAAGCGCAGCGGATCGGCCACCGCGACCGGGCGCGCCCCCATCGCCATGATGTCGCGGACGATGCCGCCGACACCGGTCGCCGCGCCCTGATGCGGCTCGACGTAGGAGGGATGGTTGTGGCTTTCCACCTTGAAGGTGACCGCCCAGCCGTCGCCGACGTCGACGACCCCGGCGTTCTCCCCGATGCCCGCGATCATCTTGGACCGCATCTGCTCGGTGGTGGCCTCGCCGAAGTACTTCAGGTGGACCTTGGAGGACTTGTAGGAGCAGTGCTCGCTCCACATGACCGAGTACATCGCGAGCTCGGCCTCGGTGGGGCGGCGCCCGAGTATCCCGCGGATGCGCTCGTACTCGTCGTCGGCCAGTCCGAGCTCGCGGTAGGGCTGCGCGGCCTCGGGGGTCCGCGCGGCGTGCTCGGTGCTGTCCACGCGCTCGGAGTCGCCGTCGGCTCGTGCGGCGGGTTCGTGGGTGGTTTCGGTCATGCTGGCACCAGGGTGTCGAGAGCGGACAGGAACATGCCGAGGCCGTCGTCGGTGGGCCCGGTGAGCGGGTCGATCGCGTGCTCGGGGTGGGGCATCAGCCCCGCGACCCTGCCGCGCGCGTCGGTGATCCCCGCGATGTCGCGCCGTGAGCCGTTCGGGTTTCCGTCCACGTAGCGGAAGAGGACCCGGCCCTCGCCCTCGAGCTCGTCGAGCGTGGACTCGTCGGCCACGTAGCAGCCCTCACCGTGCTTGACGGGGATCAGCAGATCGGCGCCGGGCTCGTAGCGGGTGGTCCAGGTGCTCGTGGTGTTCTCCGCGCGCAGCCACTGGTCGCGGCAGACGTAGTGCAACCCCTCGTTGCGGGTCAGCACCCCGGGAAGCAGTCCGGCCTCGCAGAGCACCTGGAAGCCGTTGCACACCCCGAGCACCGGCATCCCCCGCTCGGCCGCGCGCACGACCTCGGTCATGACCGGTGCGAACTTGGCGATCGCCCCGCAGCGCAGGTAGTCGCCGTAGCTGAACCCGCCGGGGACGATCACGGCGTCCACGCCGTGCAGGTCGGCGTCGGCGTGCCACAGCGACACCGCGGAGGCCCCGGACCGGCGCACCGCGCGACGGGCGTCCCCGTCGTCCAGCGAGCCGGGGAAGGTGATCACGCCTATCCTGGCCCCCGCCGCGCTCATGATTCCACCCGGCGCACGGCCCAGTCCTCGATCACGGGGTTAGCGAGGAAACTCTCGGCGATCTTGGCGAGCGTGTCGTCGTCGACGTCGTCGGCGACCTCCAGCTCGAACCGCTTTCCCTGGCGAACTTGCGAAATGCCTTCGAAACCCTGGCGGGGCAGCGCGTTGGCCACCGCCTGACCCTGCGGGTCGAGGATCTCCTGCTTCGGCATGACGTCGACAACGACTCGGGCCACGGGCGTCGCTCCCGGAACTTGTGCGGATCCGCCTCCGCAGTACGGCGACGGATGGTCGGCGTTACGAGTAAAGCGTAACTGAGCTGCGAGTTCCCTCCGCGCAGCCGGGGAGGCAGTGGGGTGGGGTGGGTCACGCTCGCGGCCGTGGAGCGCCCGGTCCGCTCGGGTGGCGCACCGCCCCCTCGCCGGGATCGTCCTCGGGACAGGACCGTTACCGGGCCGCGCCCGCCACGGATACCGGAAAACCGGCCGGTCAGGACCGGTGAGTCACCCGACTCCGGGACGGGCCAACCGGCAGTGCGGCGGGACGGCCCCGCGGGGCGTAGGGTGGGAAGTGGTCGTTGTTCCGAGATCGTGTTTCAACATGCTCGCAGGATTCCGATGCGGGCGAGCTTCCGTCTTTAGTTCAGCTGGAGTAGGTGCCGTCTGAGATCCACGACCCGGGCTTCCACGAGGTGTGGTCGTTCGTTATTCCGGCTCCGAAACAGGAGGTAGAACATGGCACAGGGAACCGTGAAGTGGTTCAACTCGGAAAAGGGCTTCGGCTTCATCGCCCCGGACGAGGGCGGTCCTGACGTTTTCGTGCACTACTCGGCGATCGACGCCGACGGCTTCCGCAGCCTGGACGAGGACCAGCAGGTGACCTACGAGGTCACCCAGGGGCCCAAGGGTCCGCAGGCGGACATGGTGCGCGGACTGTAACTTCCGCGTTTCGCGTGACGGTGGCTGCCGGCTCGCTCCGGCAGCCACCGTTCGCCCGGTGAGCGGAGCTCCGCTCACCGCCACGGGCGGGCACTCGCCCGCTCCGCGGCGCTGTCGAAGGAACGCCACGGGCCTTTCGACCAGGCCCGGGCGGAGGAAGGAAATTTATCTCCACAACGAAATCACCGTTCTCCGGTGAGCAGCTGCGTCGTGACGAGTCGGCGGAGACCCGCCGACCGGTGTCCCCCGAGCAGTCGCACGGGGTCGACCGACGTGGCGCCCGGCGGAAGCAGTTCCCCCGCCGACACGATTCCGTGAGCCCGGTCCGGTTCATCGAGCCGGAACCGCTCGAGGGTTTCGAACCGGAATCCGAGGCCGTCGATTACCGGCAGGCCGCGAAGAGCGGACTCAACAACCCCTTCGAACAACCCACCTCCTGAGAGCCGCCACCCGCTCACGCGGTGGCGCGGGTGGCGGAATCTCCCGCGGGCTCGAGCTCCGGGCCCCGACATCGAGCAGCACCCCACGTCACATCGAGGCGTCCTCGTGAGAGCAACGCGAGGACCCCGTGGCGGTGCGAGTTACCGGGGCCGCTTCGGCGTGGCAACGTCGGCCTCGAAACGCTCCGGCGCTCGGCTCGGGGTGCCGGAGCAGCGATCTATGCGGCCTCTCCCGCCTCGTTCCGGTGCAGCCGCCCCCGCAGATGGGTCCTGCCCGCGGTCGAGTGCAGCGCGAAGGACTTCTCCGCCGAGTCCGGGGCCGTCCGCTCGGTGAACTCCACCCGCGAGGGCAGCAGCACCGGCTTGGCGAACTCGACGTCCACGGTGCAGGCCGTGGGCAGCCGCCCCTCGAAGGCCGCCAGGCAGCGCGCCGCGGACCACATGCCGTGAGCGATCGTCCGGGGAAAGCCGAACGCCTTCGCCGTGAGCGGATGCAGGTGTATGGGATTGCGATCCCCGGACACCGCGGCGTAGCGCCTGCCCAGATCCCCGGGCAGTTTCCACACCGCGGTGGGCTGCCCCGCCTCGATCTCGGCGATGTCCTCCTGCCGGGGGGCTGACTCGTTCCTGGCCCCCCGGTGCAGGTAGGTGCTGGTCTCGGTCCACACGGTCCGTCCGCCGACACCGGTCTCGGTGACCACGTCGAACTGGATCCCCTTCGGGTGCGGACGCGGACCGGCCAGGCGCACCCGCTGGGTCAGCGTGTCGGTCACCAGCAGCGGCTCGTGCCTGGTGATGCTGTTGGCCACGTGGACCAGACCGACCAGCGGGAACGGGAAGTCCCGGTCGGTCATCAGGCGCACCGCGAGCGGGAACGAAGTGATGTGCGGATAGGTGAGCGGCAGCTCGTCCCTGGTGCCGAACCCGCAGATCCGGTTGTACTCGGCCAGGTGCTCGCGGTCGACGGGGACGTCGGAGCGCACGTACTCGGTGCCCGGCAGGTCCTCCTCCGCCGAAGCTCCCCGGCGCAGCGGGGCCGTGGCCGCGGCCTTCAGGTACAGCGGGCCGAGTTTCGGGGACTCGGTGAGTTCTGCTGTCGACATCGCCGGTTTCCACCTTTCCGTTGGGGAGTGCGCGGTTTGATTCGCTCGGGTGGTTCCGCGGGGGAACCCGCGGCGGTGCCGGTGGGCGGGGTGATGCTTCGGCGCTGCCCCGCGCCAACAACACCGGTCGGACAGCGCATCGCCGTCACGTCGAGAGCTGGCGAGCACCACCGGAGGAGTTGCGTCCCTCCCCCTGGCGCCGCGGGTCAGCCGCCCAGCATGCTCTGCCCGCACACCCGGATCACGTTGCCGTTGACCCCGTCGGATCCGGGATCGGCGTAGAAGGCGACCGTCTCGGCCACGTCGATCGGCAACCCGCCCTGCGCGAGGCTGTTCATCCGCCTGCCCGCCTCGCGGATCACCAGCGGGACGGCCGCCGTCATCGCGGTCTCGATGAAACCGGGCGCCACGGCGTTGATCGTCACGCCGCGTTCGGCCGCGCGCTCCGCGAGCGCTTGCACGTGGCCGATCACCCCGGCTTTCGAGGTGGCGTAGTTCGCCTGACCGACGTTGCCCGCTATACCGCTTATCGAGGCCACCCCGATGAGCCTTCCTCCCCTGCGCAGCGGTGAGGAGTCCGCGAGCAGCGCGGCGTTGAGGCGTTCCTGCGCCGCCAGGTTGACCGCGAGCACCGGCTCCCACCTCTCCGCGCTCATGCGCCCGATGGTCTTGTCCCGGGTGATACCCGCGTTGTGCACCACGACGTCGAGACCCTCGTGGCGCTCGGTGAAGTGCTCGACGACGCGCTGCGGGGCGTCCTGCGCGGTGATGTCGAGCTGCAGCGCCGAACCACCGATCCGGTTGGCCACCTTCGCCAGGTCCTCGCCCTGGGCCGGGACGTCCAGGCACACCACGTGGGCCCCGTCGCGGGCGAGGGTCTCGGCGATCGAAGCCCCTATGCCGCGGGAAGCGCCGGTGACCAGCGCGACCTTCCCGCGCAGTGGTTGCTGCCCGTCGGCCTCCCCGGTCCGCCGCGCCCCGACGCGGATCACCTGCCCGGAGACGAAGGCGGACTTGGCCGACAGCAGGAACCGCAGTGTGGAGTCGACGGCCTCCTCCCCGCCGCGCGAGACGTGGACGAGCTGGGCGGTCGCACCGCCCTTGAGTTCCTTGCCCGCGGTCCGCACGAAGCCCTCCAGCGCGCGTTGCGCGGTCCGCTCCGCCGGGTCCTCGATCTCCTCCGGTGGGGTTCCGAGCACGATCAGCCTTCCGCAGCGGGCCGTCCGGCGGATCACCGGGGAGAAGAAGTCGCGCAGCTGCCCCAGCCGGGTGCTGTCCGTGATTCCGGTGGCGTCGAAGACCAGTCCGGCGTAGCGCTCGTCCTCGGCCGGGGTCTCGTGGACCTCCGCGCGCACCGCCTCGAGGGTCCGCGTGAGCGAGGGGCCGAGCCGGGATCCCTCGGCCGCGCCGAGCAGCACCGGTCCGGAGACGACGGGGTCGCCGGGGCGGTACCTGCGCAGCGGGGTCGGGGCTGGCAGCCCGAGACGTCCGGCCAAGCGCCGTCCGAACTGCGCGGAGACGAGCTTGCTGTACGGGTCGGCCATGACTGAGACTCCTCAACGACGCGCGTGGTCCAGCACTCGACGCATAAGCTACCCGTCGGTAGGTTAAGTTGCCAGCAGGCCGGGAACCTTCCTGGTGCCGGTATTCGTTGATCAGCTTCCGCGAAGGAGTCGGGCATGTCCACAACTCGCCGTGTCGCCGTCGTCGGAGGGAACCGGATCCCGTTCGCGCGAGCGGGCGGCCCGTACGCGCACGCGTCCAACCAGGACATGCTCACGGCCGCCCTCGACGGGCTGCTGGCACGCCACGGGCTGTCCGGGCAACGGGTCGGGGAGTTCGCGGCCGGGGCCGTGCTCAAGCACAGCCGCGACTTCAACCTGGCCCGCGAGGTCGTGCTCGGCTCGGGCCTCGACCCGCGCACCCCCGCGCACGACGTCCAGATGGCCTGCGCGACCGGTCTGGAAACCGTCGTCTCGATCGCCAACAAGATCGCGCTCGGCCAGCTCGAGTCGGGGATCGCCGGAGGAGTGGACTCGGCCAGCGACGCACCGATAGAGCTCAACGACGAGCTGCGCCGGGTGCTGCTGCGCGCCAACCACGCCAAGGGACCGGGTGGAAAGCTGCGCGCGCTGAGCGGGGTGCGACCCCAGCACGTCGTCCCGGGGATCCCGCGCAACGCGGAACCGCGCACCGGGCTCTCCATGGGCGAGCACGCCGCCAGGACGGCAGCCGCCTGGCAGGTGGGGCGGGCCGAGCAGGACGAGCTCGCCGCGCGCAGCCACCAGCGCCTCGCGGACGCCTACGAACGGGGCTTCTTCGACGACCTGATCACGCCCTTCCAAGGGCTGTCCCGCGACCAGAACCTGCGCCCGGACTCCTCGGAGGAGAAGCTGGCCAAGCTCGAACCGGTGTTCGGGCGCGGCGAGCAGGCCACCATGACCGCGGGCAACTCCACCCCGCTCTCCGACGGCGCGTCCACGGTGCTGCTGGCCAGCGAGGAGTGGGCGAATCACCACCGACTGCCCGTGCTCGCCTACCTCGAGGACTTCGTCTCCGGGGCCGTGGACTACGTCAGCGGTGACGAGGGCCTGCTGATGGCCCCCGCCTACGCGGTTCCCGAGCTGCTGGACCGCGCGGGCAACACGCTCGACCAGTTCGACTTCTACGAGATGCACGAGGCCTTCGCCTCGCAGGTGCTGTGCACGCTGAAGGCCTGGCAGGACCGGGAGTTCTGCTCCCGGCGTCTCGGCCGGAGCGAGCCGCTGGGCGAGATCGACACCGACCGGTTGAACGTGAACGGATCCTCGCTGGCCGCGGGCCACCCCTTCGCGGCCACGGGCGGGCGGATCGTCGCCACGCTGGCCAAGCTGCTGGCCGAGAGCGGTTCCGGGCGCGGGTTGATCTCGATCTGCGCGGCTGGTGGGCAGGGGATTACCGCGATCGTCGAACGATGAGTGTGGGTCGGCGGCTCCTTTTGCTTGGTGGGTCGCTTGGCGGAACCTCAGTCGGCGCCCGGCTGCGGGATCCTCGACATCGGGTAGCGACCTACACAACGTCGAGGCTGTCCTCGCCGGGCACTCGACTGAGAACCCGCGGTCGGTCGGGCTGCGTAGGCTCAAAGCGCTCGCGTTGGGGTGAGGCCCTGGTCGGGAGTTCCCGTCCGGGTTTCGTGGCGGCCCGGTTGCCCCGCGGCGGTGCCGGTTGCTCGGGATCGGAAGTGCTCGCGGTGGTGGACCTGATCGGAGGTTCCCGGTCGGATCTCGGCTGTTCGGTCCGCGCTGCGGCACCGCTTGCCGACAGCCGGCGGTCGGGGAGGGGATGATCGCCGAACAGCGACTTCACCGATCAGTCCACTGTGTCCCGCCCTCGGCGCGCGGCGGGGCGAATCGTCACGGTTCACCCCTTTCGTCCTCTCCGGGAATGCGCGCTCGCCCCCGCCTCGTTGGTTCCGAGCAGTGGTGAGAGCCCGAGTGGCGGGGTTTCGTGATCGGCCGTTCCGACTCGGCGGACATGGTCGAACACGTTCCGTGCCAGTCGTTCGGAGTGCTCGTCGCGGCGTTGCACGCACGATCAATAATGTGTCTTAGATCACATCATGTCGATGGTGTAACGCTTTGATGTACAGGCACGATGAACGGGGTGACTCCGTGATGCTGTCGGACCCCCGACCTGGCAGCATCACGGGGTCGCCACACCCCCTTGCTCATTCTTCGGTCCACGGTGGATGAGCATTTCGAAACTTCCTCGCCCAACGGGTGGTTTCCACGCCGCCGGACGAGGTGTCTCTTCGTCGCGCGAGCGACGAGTCCGATAACTGACATTTCCCTGCCCCGCAGGGCGATGCCGCAGCCCAAGTATTACTACCGTGGGTGATCAAAGGATCACGTGCGGTCTCGGACAGCCCTAAGGAGAGGCACCATGAACACCGCGATTGTGATGATGGGGGCGCTGCTGCCCATCTTGGCGGCCAGCGTGTTCTATGTGAGCGATCGCCGAGTGTCCCCCCAGGTCAGCAGTTCTTCCTCGATGAAGGGCGGGGCGAGCGCGGAAGGGGTTTCCGGCTCCGGTGAACCCGTCCTGGAGACAGCGGGCGAGTCGACAGCACCGGGGGAGACCGCCGGAGCCGAGCGATACTGAAGCGATGCGGCCGTTCGGCGGCCCGAGTCGGACGAAGAACGACTCGGAACGGTTTTCGCGAATCGGGGCCTGCCGTGCTCCGCGCTGCGGGAGCACGGTAGCGCCCGGACGAATTAATTTTCGCTGAGAATCAGTTTCGGAATTTCTTGGAATTTCCTGAAATCTTGCTCGCATCGGGCCGGTGCGGGCGAGCCGCCCGGGCCGGTGGGCTCCGCGGATCAGGAGCCGCTCCGCACCGGGAGGTTCAACCTCACCCCGAGCTCTGCTGCTCGGACTCCTCGTGCGGAACCAGCGCGAGGAACACGCAGCGGACGGTTATGACCACGGGCACGGCCAGCAGCGCCCCGATCACCCCGGTCACGAGCCCGCCCGCGGTCACGGCCAGCACGACGACCAGCGGGTGAACCCGGGCGGCGTCCCCGACCAGCCACGGTTGCAGCACGTTGCCCTCCAACTGCTGCACCACCACCACGATCGCCAACACGATGACCGCCGTGACCAGACCCTTGGTCACCAGGGTGATCAGCACCGCGATGACCCCGGACACCAGCGCCCCGAGCACGGGCAGGAATCCCCCGAGGAAGACCAGCGCGGTGAGCGGCCCGGCCAACGGGACGCCGAGGGCGAACAGCCCGATCCCGATCCCGATGGCGTCGGCGATCGCGACCACGGTCGTGGCGCGGGTGTAGGCGGTCAGCGAGCGGAACACGTCCCGACCCGCCCCTGCGACGCGCTCCCGGTGGCGCTCCGGCAGCACCCCGCAGGTCCTGCGCCACAGGCGCTCACCCTCGTACAGGAAGAACACGAGGGAGAACACCACGAGCAGCGCGCTCGTGAGCAGCGAACCGAGGGTGAAAACGGTCGACATCACCCCCTGGGTCAGCTGCTGCTGGTTTTGCTGCAGCCAGCCGAGCGCCTCCTGCTGCAGCCAGCCGATCCGCTCCGGGGCCAGTCCGAGCGGACCGTGCACGGCCCACTCGTGCAGGGAACGCACCACCGTGGTCAGCTGGCGGAGCAGATCGGGCAGTCCGGCCAGAAAGGACATCACGACGAAACCGACCACGCCGCCCACCAGCGCCAGCCCACCCAGCAGCACCGTCACCGCGGCCAGCCAACGCGGCCAACCCCAACCGCGCAGCTGCCGCACCACGGGCCCGAGCAGGGCGGCCAGCAGGATCGCGATGGCCACGGGCACGAGAATTCCCGTGACGGGCCTGCCGGCTTGGAACAGCGCCCAGAGCGCGAGCGCGATCAGCAGCCAGCGCATCGACCACGTGGCGAGCAGGGCGAAGCCGCGCTCCGCCCCGGTCCGGTCGTCGTCTCCCGCGGAACCGGTCATCTGGTGCGGAGTACCCACGTCCCGCGCAGCGGAAACGGGTCGGGAAGTCACCGGCTCGGTGGTCACCTGACCCGGCGGGCAGGAGGGCCACCAACCGGCGCGGACCGCACGTGACCCGGTCCGCGCGCCGTTCCCCGGAGCACCTGCCGCCCGGTGGGCGAACTCCTCGTGCTCCTGCCGGTCGGCCTGCGCCCTGACGGAATCGGCCAGCGAGTCGAACTTGGAGTCGAAGTCCGCGTGGTCCACGCCCAGTTTGTGGAGCTCGCTCAGTACGTGCTTGGTCTCGTCCTCCTCGTTCAGCCGGTCGTCGACCACCTGCTCACCGGATTCGATGTTGCGCCGTGCCGCGGGGTGTGCGGCCTCGCCTCCTGCGCATGTCCCAGGATCCGGGGCCGAGACCAGCAACAACCGGGCGCTGCCGCGTCGCGGGTCCTGCGAACCCTCCACGGGAGAGAAGTGCCCCGCGCGGCTCCGGCCACACGCCGAACCCGTCCGGGCCGGTCACCCGGGGTTCTCGGTCGCCCGGCGACCCGGTTCCGCGGTGCGCTCGTCGACGACACCGGGAACGGGCCGAGTGCCGGTGAACTGCCCTGCCATCTCGTCCACCCCGCGCTGTGGATGTGCCATCGGCAGCAGGCTCCGCCGGTGCGCGGCCCTGGACGCCGTGTCGAGACGCATGGCCCGGTCCCGGTGCCGGGACAGCTCCGGGCTGCACTCGCCCTCCCGGTTGAACGACCACATCAGCTTCGGCTCGTCCACTGGAAGCGCCGCTGCCGGCTCGCCGTCGTGACGTCCCGTGTGCCAGGTGTGCCACGTCTTGCCGTAGGAGTTCATCAGCAGCCTCATGAGCTCCTTCTCCGCGATCCGCGGCAGGCCGGGCGCGATCAGCTGTCCGGAGAGAACCTCGAAGTTGTGCGGGTGCCAGTAGGGCCTCTCCCGTTCCGGCAGGGTTCCGAACAGGTGAGCCGAGACGATGTACTCGACGCCGACCAGGTTGGCGTCCCCGGTGTTGCCGTCGAACAGCACGCACTGGAGCAGGTCGTCGTTGACGACCTTGCAGTAGTGGTGGGCCTCCATCTGGGAGCCGGGTTCGCCCTTGGCGCAGTGGAACCCGACCACGTAGACGTCGAACCCCCGCAGCGGATCGCTGCTCTGCAGCAGGCGGGCTCCGGTCGCGAGCACCGAGCGCAGCGCGCTCGTGGGGCCGCCCGCGGCGGTGACGGGCGGACGTCGTTTTCGGGCGAACGGTTTCACCATCGGCAGCGGCCTCCTGCTCACGTGGTGGGGCCCACCGGACGGAGCGCTCGGCTCCCCGCTCCGGTGCGGGGCAGCTTCCGCACCGGAAGGGTCGTCCGGCTCCGGTCACCGGCCCCGCCGGGACGCGCCTCGGGCCGGGGGCACGTCGCTGCGGATCTCACGGCGCGGCGGAACGCAGCGCGGGCAGCAGCTCGTTGCTCGCGAACGCGAAGAACCCGGCCGGGTCCTTGTCGACGCCCACCTGAACCAGCGCCACGTCGGTGAAGCCCGCCTGCCAGAAGGCGGACACCGACTTCACGATCGGTTCCACGTCCGGACCGCACGGGATCGCTGCGGCCACGTCCTCCGGGCGCACGTACTGCGTGGCCGCGGCGAAGGACTGAGGGCTCGGTAGCTCGGAGTTGACCTTCCACCCGCCCGCGAACCAGCTGAACTGCTCGTGGGCGCGTTCCGTGGCCGCGGCGCGGTCAGGGTCCCAGCAGATGGGCAGTTGGCCGATCTTGCGGTCGCCCGATCCGCCGGATGACTGGTCCCACTCGCGGCAGAACGATTCCTGGGGCTCCACCGCGATCATCGCGTCGGCGGCCGGTGCGAACCGCCGAACCGACTGCGAGCCCGAGACCGCGGTGCCGATGGGAACCCGCCTGTCCGGCAGGTCCCACAGCTTCGCGGAGTCCACCCGGTAGTGCCTGCCGAGGTAGTCGAGGCTGCCGCCGTCGAACAACCCGGAGATGATCTCCAGTGCCTCCGAGAGCATCTCGTGGCGCACGTTCACCGGCGGCCACCCCCGTCCGAGGAGGTGCTCGTTGAGGTTCTCGCCCGCACCCAGACCGAGCAGGAACCGGTCCCTGGACAACAGCCCCACGGTGGCGGCCTTCTGGGCCACCACGGCCGGGTGGTACCGCATGGTCGGAGCCGTCACGTAGGTCATCAACTCGACGTCGCTGGTCACCTGGGCGACCGCGCCCAGGACGCTCCAGGCGTAGGGCGAGTGTCCCTGCGGCGTCAGCCAGGGGAAGGTGTGATCACTGATCACCTCGAAGTCGAACCCCGCCCGTTCCGCCGACGCCGAGTGCTCCACCAGCGAGCGCGGACCGGACTGCTCCGTCAGCAGCGTGTAGCCGATTCCAACCATGATCAGCCTCCGAGTCGCGCGCGCAGTTCGGGGATGAATTCCTCGTCCCTGTTGCGTATCTCGCCGAGGTCGATGTCGTGCGGCAGCGAGGTGGAGGGCTCCTTCTCCAGCAGGTAACGCACCGACTCCGCGACCACCTCGTTCTCCGCGGGAGGCGGGGAGGTCAGGTCCTCCAGCGTGTCCTGCCCGAAGGTCACCCGGTGCTCGGTGGTCTGCTCACCCTCGTGCACTTCGGCGGCGTACCTGCGTTCGCCCAACCTAAGAACGTCGACCTGCTCGCTCATAGCGACCTCCAGGTTCGAAGGGATTCGGTGCGCCGAACCGGTCCCGGCCCGGCGGGTGCGGTCTCCCGGCGGGTACCCGCTGCCTCCGGGCCGCGACACCTCCTCGCGGGGGCGTCGACGAGATCGCCTCAGGACCTGCTGCGCCGGCGCGCCACCCCGACGGTGACGGCCGAGCACGCGGTGGCGATCCCACCCAGCCCCGCCAGCAGCGCCCTCCTGCGCATCGACATCCACAGCACCGGGTCCGCGGAGCGAGCCCGCCCGTCGAAGGATCCGTGCGCGCCCCGATCGACCTCCTCGTCCCGCGGTTCGAACAGGTTCGAACCCCAGCGGGGCAGCTGTCGGTCGGTCTGCTGCGAGTCCACCCCGGTGCGCCCGAGGAAGAGGTCGAGCAGCTCGGGGGCCAGCCGCTCCCCCAGGATCGTGTAGGCGGTGGAGATCCCCACCCACATGTTGTTCCGCGGACGTTCGGCCAGGAAGGCGATCGCTCTGCCGGCCAGTTCGGGCTGGTGGATCGGCGGCACGGGCATCGGATGACGCGGCATCCGCGAGGCGTTCCAGTTGAACTGCGGGGTGTTCAGCCCGGGCAGCTGCACCATGCACAGCTTCACCGCACTGCGCTCGTGCACCAGTTCGGTCCGCACCGATTCGGTGAAGCCCTTCACCGCGTGCTTGGCCCCGCAGTAGGCGGCCTGCAGCGGGATCGCCCGGTAGGCCATGGCCGAGGCGACGTTGACGATCACCCCGCTGTCGCGCGGGCGCATCCGCTCCAGCGCGGCCAGGGTCCCGTGCACCTGCCCGTAGTAGCTCACCTCCGTGACCCGCCGGAACTCGCTCGGATCGCTGTCGGTGGCGAAGGTCAGCGTCCCGACGAAGGCCGCGTTGACCCACACGTCGATCTCCCCGAGCGCCTCCTCGACCCGCCCGGCCGCCGCGCGCACGGCGGAGTGGTCGCTGACGTCGGTGGGCAGCGCCAGCGCCCTGCGGCCCGCCCCCTCGACGTCGGCCACTGCGCCGTCCAGCCCGGCACGTCCCCTGGCCAGCACCGCCACGTCGTGGCCGGAGGCGGCGAGCGCGCGGACGGCTGCCCTGCCGACCCCGGCCGTTCCGCCCGTGACCACGGCCACTCCGCGTCCGGTCGTCGTGCTCATGCCGCCCTCCTCCACGCACCGGACGCGCAGGCACCGAGCGCGCCGACTCCGGCGAGCAGCGCCGTCGCCCGGAGCGCGCGGGTGCCAGCCCCGGCCGGTGGCCGTGCCGGCGGGCCGCAGGCCGGTGGTTCACCCGCGGAAGCCTCCTGCGCCAGCCGCAGCACCTGCCCGCTGTGCACCGCCCGCCTGCCTCCGACCTGCTCGATCTGGCCGCGGCAGGAGAACCCGTCGGCGACGACGAGCGCGTCCTCATCGGCGGCCCGCACCGCGGGCAGCAGGGCCTGCTCTCCGCAGTCCACCGAGAGCCCGAACTTGCCCCGCTCGTAGCCCCAGGAGCCGGCGACCCCGCAGCAACCGCCGCTGACCGGGTCCACCTCGAAGCCCATCCGCTCCAGCATTCGCTGGTCGGGGGTGAGTCCGCCCGTGGCCCGGTGGTGGCAGTGCCCCCACAGCAGTGCGCGGCCGGATGTGCTGGGAACTGGCAGCTCGAACCGCTGGCAGAACTCGGCGAAGTGGTAGGAGTTGGCCGCCAGCCTGCCCGCGTCCTCGTCGTGCGGCAGCATCTTGCCCAGCTCGTCCCGGAACACGGCCAGACAGCTCGGCTCCATGCCGACCACCGGAGTGCCGGCCCTGATGTCCGCGCGCAGCGCGGTCAGCACGTTGCGCAGGTAGCTCCGGGCCACGTCGAGGAAGCCGTAGTCGTACATCGGTCTTCCGCAGCAGACGTGCCGCTCGGGCACGACCACCTGCCACCCCGCGCTCTCCAGCGCTTCCACGCAGGCCACCCCGACGTCGGTGTGCAGGTGGTCGTTGAAGGTGTCGGGGAAAAGCAGCACCCGGCGACCGTGCGGGTTGGCCGTTCCGCCCCGGTCGGCGAACCAGCGCCGCAGGGTGACGGGGGCGAAGCCGGGCAGCTCGCGGCGCTGGTCGATCCCGCCGAGCCACTTGGCCGCCGAGCGCAGCACCGGCGTCCGGGTGACCGTGTTGACCGCCCCCGGCATCAGCGCGGCGAACCGGGCGACCTGGTCGATGAATCCGAGGGCGTAGGCGTTCCGGGGGCGCCAGCGTCGCAGCGAGCGGTAGTGGTGGTGGCGGAACTCGGCCTTGTAGGCGGGCATGTCCACACCCACCGGACAGTCGCTGGTGCATCCCTTGCAGGCCAGGCACAGGTCCAGCGCCTCGGAGACCTCCCCGGACTGCCAGCCGTCGGTGATGACCTCGCCCCGCAGCATCTCGAACAGCAGCCGCGCCCGTCCCCTGGTGGTGTGCTTCTCCTCGCGGGTCACCTGGTAGCTGGGGCACATGGTGTGCTCGGCCGAAGGGGTGCGGCAGGTGCCCACTCCCACGCAGCGCAGCGCGGCGTGCGCGAAGTCCCCTCCGTCCTGCGGGTAGGCGAGCTTGACCTCCGGCCGCGCCGGGTTGTAGTTCGCGCCCAGCCGCAGGTTCTCGTCCAGCCGGTAGGCCTCGACCACCTTGCCCGGGTTCATCTTCCAGTCCGGGTCCCAGATCCGCTTGAACTCGCGCATCGCCTCCATGAGCCGCGGGCCGTACTGCTTTTCCAGCAGCTCCCCGCGCTGCTGCCCGTCGCCGTGCTCGCCGGACAGCGTTCCCCCGTAGGAGGTGACCAGGTCGGCCGCTCGCTCCATGAAGGCGCGGTAGTCGCTCAGCCCTTCGGCGCTGACCAGGTCGAAGTCGATGCGCGAGTGAACGCAACCCTCCCCGAAGTGGCCGTACATCGCCCCGCGCAGCCCGTGCTCGGCGTAGAGCTGCCTGAGCTCGCGGAGATAGTCGCCGAGATGCTCGGGAGGCACCGCCGAGTCCTCCCAGCCGGGCCAGTGGTCCTTCTCCCCCGGCGGGAAGGCCGTGGCACCCAGCCCGCTCTCCCGGATGCTCCACAGCAGCTGGCTGCTGCCGCCCTCCTGCACGCTCCTGGAGATCACGATCCGGTCGGACTCGCAGCCGAGTTCGGTGCGCAACCACTCGACGAACCGCTCGGCGCGCTGCTGGGCCCGCCCCTCGGTGTCGGAGCCGAACTGCACCATCAGCCACGCGTGGTTGCCGCCCAGGCGGGGGAGTTCGTGCAACCCTTCCAGGTTGATCCGTTCCTGCTGCTGATCGCGAACCAGGCGGGAGTCGATCCCCTCCAGTCCTATCGGCTCCCACTGCCTGATCCCGGTGACGTCGGCGGCCGCGGCGACGATGTCCGGGTACTCCACGATCACGGTGGTGCGGTGGGGCATCGCCGGGGTGAGCAGCAGCGTGGCGTCCAGGACCGTGGCGCAGGTTCCCTCGGTGCCGACCAGGGCGCGGGCCACGTTGAACCCCTTCTCCGGCAGCAGCTCGTCGAGGTTGAACCCGGAGACCCGGCGCGGCAGCTCGTCCACCGCGGGGAAGCCTGCCCTGATGTCGGCGGCGTAGCGGTCCCTGAGCTCGTGCAGCGCGGCGTAGATCTCGCCCTTGCGCCCGCCCGCCGCGACGATCTCGTCGAGGACCTGCTCCTCGTCGGTGCCCACCCGGAACCGCTCGCCGTCGTAGGTGAGCACCTCCAGCTCCCGCACGTTGTCGGAGGTGCGGGGGCCGGGACCGTGGAAGTGGGCCTGCACCGAGTGGATGCCGCAGGAGTTGTTCCCGATGTTGCCGCCTATGGTGCACCTGGAGTGCGAGGACGGGTCCGGGCCGAAGACGAGCCCGCGCTCCCCGGTGCTCCTGTTGAGCTCTTCGTTGATCACTCCCGGCTGCGCCGTGACCGTCCTCCGCGCGACGTCGACCTCCCCGGCGGAGGTCAGGTACTTGGAGAAGTCGACCACCACGGCGACGTTGACCGTCTCGCCGGACAGGCTCGTCCCGCCGCCGCGGGACAGCAGTGGTGCCCCGTAGCGGTGGCAGGCCACGGTCGTGGCGACCACGTCCTCGACCGTGGCGGGCAGCACCACCCCGAGCGGCACCTGGCGGTAGTTCGACGCGTCGCTGGCGTACATCGCCCTCGTGCCGGAGTCGAAGCGCACCTCCCCGAGAACGTGCCTGCGCAGCTGCGCTTCGAGGCCCTTCACGTTGACCGCGTCCGTTCCGAACATCCCGGCCGAGAACCGGGCGTCCGGGTGCGCCGGAACGGTGGCGCTGCCGTCCGCCATCAGCGTTCCCTGCTCCGCACCGAGCTTTTGACCGACTCGGTGAACTCGTGCATCTTCTGCTTGGCGCCCTTGGCGACGATCCCCCAGGTCTGGGGATCGCCTTCGCGCAGCGCCTGGGCCACCTTCTGGGCCTGCGTGCTCTTGATGTGCGGCGGAACCGGGGGGACCTCGCTGTCGACCACGGCCTCCAGCACGACCGGTCCCTCGGCCCGCAGAGCGCGGTCCCAGGCCGAGCCGATCTCGTCCGGACTGTCGCAGCGGATCCCGGTGAACCCGAGCAACCTCGCCCACTCGGCGTAGGGCACGTCGGGGATGTCCTGCGAGCCGGGGAACTTCCGCTCACCGCCCATGGCCCGCTGCTCCCAGGTGACCTGGTTGAGGTCGCCGTTGTTGAACACGCAGAAGATCAGCGGGGAACGGTTCATCCGGTCCAGGTAGCGCTTGATGGTGATCAGTTCCAGCATGCCGTTCATCTGGAACGCGCCGTCACCGACCAGCGCTATGCACGGGCGGTCCGGATAGGCGAACTTGGCGCTGATCGCGTAGGGCGTTCCCGGTCCCATCGTGGCGAGGTTGCCGGAAAGGGAGGCCGACATCCCCCTGCGCAGCTTGAGGTGCCGCGCCCACCAGTTGGCCACCGAACCGGCGTCGGTGGTGATCACGCTGTTGTCCGGGAGCCGTTGGGACAGCTCGTGAACCACCAGCTCGGGGTTGAGCGGATCGGCCGAGTCGTGCGCGCGGTCGTCGAGCACCCGCCACCACTCGTCGACCTCGGTCTCGATCCTCTCCCGCCACGAGCGGTCCTGCTTGCGCTCGAGCATCGGGGAGAGCTCGCGCAGCGTTTCCCGCGAGTCCCCGATGAGCTGGGCGTCCATCGGGTAGCGGACGCCCATCATCCGCCCGTCGAGGTCGATCTCCACGCCCTTGCACTGCCCCTCGGGCGGCAACCACTCCGCGTAGGGGAAGCTTGTGCCGACGAACAGCAGCGTGTCGGCGTTCATCATCATCTCGTGGCTGGCGGTGGAGCCGAGCAGGCCGATCGGCCCGGTGACGTAGGGCAGGTCGTCCGGCAGCACCTCCCGGCCCAACGAGGTCTTGGCCACGCCCGCCCCCAGCTTCTCGGCCACCTCGACGACCTCGTCGGCGGCCTTGGCGGCCCCCTGGCCGACCAGCACGGCCACCCGCTGCCCCTCGTTGAGGACGTCGGCGGCCTTGCGCAGCTCCTCCTGGGCCGGGATCGTCCGCGAGGCGGCGTAGCCTGCCGTGGTGTAGACGCCGCCGTGCACGCGCGGCGGCGAGGTCTGCTGCTCCTCCATCGCCACGTCCTCGGGAACGATGACCGTGGCGACCGTCCTGTTGGCCAGCGCGACCTTGCACGCCCTGTCGATCAGCTGGCGGGCCTGCGCCGGGTGCATGCAGGTCTGCACGTACTCCGAGACGTCCTTGTACAGCGTGTTCGGGTCGATCTCCTGCTGGTAGGCGCTGCCGAGCGAGATCCGCTTCTGCTGGCCGACGACGGCGACCACCGGCTGGTGGTCGAGCTTGGCGTCGTAGAGGCCGTTGAGCAGGTGGATCGTTCCACCGCCCGACGTGGCCATGCAGCAGCCGAGCTCCCCGGTGAACTTGGCGTGGGCCGTGGCCATGAAGGCGCCCATCTCCTCGTGCCTGGGCTGGATCAGTTCCGGATCGCCGTCGGCGCGGTCCAGCGCGCCCAGCAGGGAGTTGATCCCGTCCCCCGGGTAGCCGAAGATCCGGTGGACGCCCCACTGGCGGAGTCGGTCCAGTATGAAGTCGGCCGTTTGTGGCATGGGTTCGTCCCCCTCGGACGTGGTGACGGACGCGGTCCTGGTGTTACCCCCGGTGAGCGGCTGTGAAACGCGAGTGGCATGTGCGCGCGGCCGTCGGCGGCCACGGTCGTGCGCGGCGAGCTCTCCGAAGTGGTCCGGGGCGGGGACGCCCTGACTCCGCCCGCGTCGTGGCAGGCGATGCAGCGGGCCGTGCGCAACCTCGGCAAACCGGGCGTGGTGGCGGAGGCGATCTCTGCCGTGGACATCGCGCTGTGGGACCTGCACGCGCGGCTGCTCGACCTGCCGCTGTCGGTGGCCCGCTCGGCCATCGGCGAGCAACCGCAGCTGTTCGTGGACGCCAACGGGACCTACGGCCGCGCTGTGCGACGCGCGGCGTGGAGCTGTCACTGCACTGCGCGCCCCAGGTCAGCGCCCAAGTGGGGACTGCCGTGTGGCACCTGCGGTACCTCGAGCACTTCCACGACCACGTGCGCATCGAGCGGATCGCCTTCGACGGTGCGCTCGTCCCCGAACTCGGAGGACTGATGCGGCCGGACAGGTCCAGGCCGGGGCTGGAGGTCAGGCGCGCCGATCTCGAGAGGTTCCGCGTCCCCTGAGGGGCGCTCGAAGACTGAGCGTCCGTTCAGGATCCGGCCAGCCAGCGGCGCAGGCGTTGCCACCAGCTCGTCCGCGGTGGCTGGTGCGACGGATGTCCGGGTGGCGGTGAAACCACGGGCGGAGGTGGTGTCGGTGGTGGAGGCGGTGCTGGTGGTGGCGCCGTTGGAGGCGGTGCCGGTGGTGCCGGTGGCGGTGAAACCACCGGCGGAGGCGGTGCCGGTGAGGGCGTGGCTGGCGGAGGCGCCGTTGGAGGCGACGTGGCCCCGCCGGTCGGTTGCGAGGTCGTGCCCGACGGAGGCCCGGAGTCCCGGGTGTCGCGGGGGCGGGACGCGGACGAACCGGTTTCGGTGGCCCCCGACCCGGCTCCGCCCCGCGTGAACCGTGCGGAGGAATAGAGCGCGCTGATTCGTCGCTCGAAGTCCTCCCCCGCGGTCTGTCCCGCGGAACGAGCCGGGGCGCCTCCGGCTCCCTCCGGTGGTGCCGACCGCTCCGGCGGTGCCGGGGTCGTGAGGTCATCCCGCCGAGCAGCACCGGTGGAGTCGTCGCAGGGCGCGTCGTCAATGGAATCGGCTGCTCTGGCGGAGTTCACGTACTCCTCCGAGGCGCAATTCGAGGCGGGCGCACCGAGGGCCTCCTCGACCTCCCGAGCGGTGAGCAGCAGAAGGGAGCGCGCTCGCCGCAGTTCGATCTCCGGAGTGACCAGCTTGCTCCACTTGCTCTGGTACAGCCGGACGAACCCTGTCATGGACACCCATGCGTTCTGCAGCTCCGCCAGTTCGGGGCCGAACCTGGTGCGCAGCTCGTGGCTGGCGCGGTCGAAGGCTACGAGCGTGAAATCGCCGTTCCGGTAGTTGCCGAAATTGAGGAAGGTGACCAGTACTCCGCCGCGCCCGTTGGTCGTGCGGAGGGCCGCGATACGGCCGACGATCGTGACTTCATCACCTTCCCGTTCGACGAGTGCGGCACGGTTGTGCGCGAGCAGCACCGGTGGACCGTGCGGGCCACGGAGCTCAGCCGCGCGCGGCTGAGCGCTCGTGCGCTCGTCGCCGAGCAGTACGTTCGGTACCGAGTCGAAATCCGTCTCGCACGCCCTCATGAGCCGGCGCGCCGGCTCGGTCAACTCCGGGAATCTCCGCAGTCGGGAGAAGAGTTCGGAGCTGCCCGGGGCAGCGAAGTCGTCGGCGGAGAACAACAGGTTCTGATCGGTGTTGAACTCCTCCAGCAGCGCGGGCTCGTGTTCGAGCGCGGCCAGGGAGAGGTCGATCACGTGGGCTGCGAAGAGGTCGAGCGAGTCGTCGTAGTGGGGGCCCCTGTCGGGATGCTGGTAGTTCCGGTGACCGCTCTCCGGAGCGCCGAAATCGCGCAGCGCTGGTAGGAACATCCCGTCGTAATCGACGAGGCTGATCGCGTTGTCCGAACGCACCAGGATGTTGCCGTGTTGCAGGTCCCCGTGCGCCGCGCCGCGGCGACGCATCCGCAGCACCGCGTCCGACAGCTGGTCACGAACCCGTCGCAACGCGGCGCGGTCGTCGACGTGGTCCTCGACCCAGGCGTTGAGCGGTGTTCCCCGGATCCACGGCATCCGCACGATCGGCAGCGGATTTCCCTCGATGCGGATGCCTTCCGCCAGGTAGGCGACGTCCACCAGGAACCCCAGGTCGGAGTTGTTGCCGACGAACTCCGCGATCCGCGCGTAGCGTTCCTGCAGGTGGTTTCCGTGCCGGTGAAAGCACCGAACCGCGAAACGCTGTTCGCCCGAGGTGATGTCGAAGGTGAGCGCGAAACCACCGGTGGCAGCCCAGGGGGCGCCGAGCGGTGTCAACCGTGGGCTGCCCGCGCTCAGCACCGTGTCGATGAAGGTGACCTCGGGACGCTGGACCGCCTGCTGGTAGTCGATCGGCTGGGGGAGTCTCACGTCCGGATCACACACACTGTCGTGTCATCGTTGTCCAACTCTCCTGTCGCGCGCAGATCGTCTATCCGATCGTGGAACGCTGCGGCCCGCTCACCGGGTTCGGGCAGTGGCGACACCGTTCCGTCTCGCTCGTGGTGGCGCAGCAAACACTTCGCGGCCGCATCGGTAGCGAGAACGAACGTGTCATCGGGTTGGTAGTCGCCCTCACAGACCCACACATCACCTTCCGCCACCTCCCGCGATGGATGTGTGTACATCAGAGGGGGTGAACGGTTGAACTGCTCTGCCCGCTCGAGTGGTCCCGCGGTCAGGATCTCGCTTCCACGCAGGTGAAGCAGGCAGGAGTCGCCCACCGCTCGTGCGTGGAACTCCTGTGCTCCCAGGAAGAGCCCGAGGAACGTCGCGGCGCTGCCTTCCAACAGCTTCGCCCGCGCGTACCAGGGCAGCGCGGTGCCGGAGACCGCGTTCCACCAGCGTGCGCGGAGTTCGGCCAAGCTTTCGGCGCACAACGGGTCCTGTTGTTCCCAGACGAACGAGCGGGTGAGCAGGCGACTCCAAATCTCGGAGCGGGCAGCCGTGGAAGCACCGTCGGAGACGGCGTAGCGTCCGAGGACCGCGTTCCCCGCGTGCGCGTCCTCGTTCTCGAACCATGCCCGCCCCTTTTTCTGCTTGGTGCGAGCCACGTGACGGGTACGCGTTGAGCGCGCCACGATCCTTCTCGTCATCCCGAGGCGTCACCACCCGCGGGAAGCTCGGCCAGTCCGGATGGGGTCGCTGCTCGGGTGCCGATGTCGAGGAATTCGATGACGGCCGCGGGCTGGGCGTTGTACAGGAAACCGCGTGCCCCCGGCTCGACGGAGTACCCGCTCTGGGAAGCGGCCTCGGCCATCGATGAGGGAAGCGGACTGGAAATGTGGAAGAGTGTTTCCGCGTGCTCGTTCGGCAGTCCCGAATCGACGGGGAAGGTGATTTCCTGTCCTTGCCCTCCGGAGATGTGCGCGTTGAACAGCAGTGCCGCTCCGTCCTGAGTTCCGGTGCACTGCAGACTCTTACCTGCCTCGGTCGGATCGCCGTCCGTGCTCATGCCGTCAGTCAGGTTCAGCACGATTGGAGGGAAGCTCTTCGGGTGCGCGGCGCACCAGGATTCGACGATGCTCTCGGCCCAGCGCAGTGCCTGCACCATCGGTGTCTTGCCGTTGGTGGTCGGATCCACCCACACGGGCATGTTCAGCGTCGTCTCCACGAGCCCACCCGCACCGTCGGGGATCTTGCGCGGAACCTCGTCGACACGTCGAGGGTTCTCGGCCACCTCGCTGACCGGGATGAGGGGGCGGGAGGCGTCCGTGCCGTGCAACACGGGAGCGGTGTCCAGCCCGTATCCGAGCACACCGACCTCGAAGTAGTCATATACTCGGTCGTCGCCCTTGCTGCACTGCAACACCGCGCTGCTCAACACCCGGTTCACGGCCATGGCGAGTTGTTGGGCCTTCGAAGTTCCGGTATCCGCCCAGAACTCCGACATCGAGTGCGACTGGTCGATGAGCAGCAGCAGGCACGCTGGCTGCCTGCGGTTGATCTCCGCTCCGTACAACTCGGGTGGCCTCCTTCGTCCGTAGTGCGGTTCGTTAGCTGTCCGGGGCAAGGCGGTGAAGACCGTTCGCGCTGTCGAAGACCTCCTGGTCGAACACTCGCCACCCGGGTATGCGAAGTGCTGTCTGCTCACCCCCCGGTTCGTTGAGCAGGCGGCGACGTTCGTACTGCAGCCGCATGTGACGGCCAGGCGGCATCCCGTCGTAACCGCGGTCGAGCAGCACGGCAGTCGTGCCGCTCCCGTCGCGGACCAGCACATCGGTGTGGTGGCCGCGCACTTTCTCCGCCAGTGAGCACTCGACGGATCCCGCGGAGTCGAGCAGCGTGTACAACCGCATCAGGAGCTGGTCGTCGGTCGGGTCCACTTCGTCCGAACGCTCGTCCGCGCCTTCGGCGATCTCCGCGATCCGTCCACCGATGCCGCCTTGAGCGCGCCACTCGTCGCGGTCACCGACCACGATGAGGTGAGAGCGTGCCCGGCTGATCGCCACGTTCCACAGGTTCCGCTGGCTGTTGAGCCACCTCAGGGTGCCCGGTCGCATTCCAGGGCCGGCTACCAGGGAGAACACGATCGCGTCCCGTTCGGAACCCTGGAACTGATGTACGGTTCCGATCTGGACGCGCTCGTCGTCTTCGCACCACTGGTGCAGCAGCTTCGCCTGCGCCGTGAAGGGGGTTACGACGCCCACATCGCCATCGGCGGGCAATTGCTCCAGCAGGTACCGCACCGAGTCTTGAACGCGGGAGACCTCCTCCCGATTCGTCCATGATCCGTCGCGTTGTTGCTGCGCGCGTCCCGAGACGTGTGACCACATCACGGGAGCACGATCGAGGCGTCGCTGCTTCCGCACATCGGTCAATACTGTGAGCTGGCGCCCGTAGAAGTTCTCGTTGGACACGGCTGCGATGCGCGGGTGGCAGCGGAAGTGCTCGTCCAGCAGCAGGCTTCCGCCGGAGATCTTGCGGAATGCGTGGAACGCGGAATGCCGATGATAGGTCCGGCGCTGTTCCTCCAGCCAGCCTCCGTCGACGCCTGTTTCACGGCGTGCTTCGTCCTCACCCGACTGGGTGAGTGTTACGACCGGGGCGAGCTGCATCGGATCACCGATGATCAGCGCACGCTTGGCCCGGTAGAGCGCCGGAAGTACTTGCGGGATGGAGCACTGGCTGGACTCGTCCACGATCACGAGGTCGAACAGTCCCGGTGAGTACGGAAAGCGGCGCACGCTGTGATTGGTCACCGCCCATCCACGCACGTGTCGCAATGCGGCACGGAGCTCGGACCAATCGCCACCCTGTTTGGACTGCGTCAGCGCGAGAATGGCCTGTCGCCCCTCATCGGATGACTCGGCGATGCCCTGTTCGAGCATCCGCTGGGACCGCTCGCGCACTTCCGCATTCGCTCGATCCAGCTCCACCTGTTGCGCGTCGTCTCCGGGGAGGTCTTCCGCGCGCGCCGCTTTGGTACGCCACTGCTTCTCGACAGCGGCCAACAGACCGATCGATTCACACAGTTCTCGGGAGGCTTCGGCTTCCCAGCCGAGCTTCTTGCGCAGGAACCGCGCACGACGTCGACGTCCGAACCACCGCGCCTTGGCGACACGTTTCGCCCTGCGGGCGAGCGCGTCGAGATCGGCGCTCTCGCCGAGGTCGCGGGACAGGCTCGAAGTCGTGCCTCCGATCTCTTCGGCGATTTCCGCGCGCTGCTTGGACAACGACAGCAGTTCTTTCTCGTGCTCGGACTTGGCCGCGATGTCCTTCATGGTGTTGTCCAGTGCGGTGTTGGCCTGCTCGAGCTTCGCTAGGGCCGTGGTGCGGTTGCTGTTCGGCCTGTTCCCCGTGAGTAGCTTCTGAAGACCTTCCCGCTCAGCTTCCCTGTAGTCGTGCTTCCCGTAGGCGCTGCCGGTGCGAATCAGTGACCCGGGAACAAGACGTTCACAGCGTTGCCACACCTCGTCCACGGCACGATTGTTGGTGGAACTCACCAAAACGGACTGCCGGTTGGTCACCGCCGTGGCCACCAGGTTGGCCACGAGCTGACTCTTGCCCGTTCCGGGAGGACCGGTAGCTACCGTGAGAGTTCGTTCCATAGCCGAGGACAGGACCTCCTCCTGTCGCTCGCTCAGGGGCAGCGGTGTTACCCGTTTCCACTGGCCGGCCTTTTCCAGCCGGTCGGCCTCACCGGTGAGTAGCGGTCGCAGCGCCGTGCTCTTGATCCTCTCCGTCTCCTCCGCGGAGATTTTGTCGAGGTCCTGGAGAAGACCATTGTTCGCGCGATTGGCAGGAGGAACGGAGAACAGGACGGCCGCGTTGCGCGCGCCCTCGGCCGGAGTCCCGGTGTCGATGCTCGACTTCAACTCGGACGGGCGCAGTGGTTCGACTTCCCGGAGCTGGAACTCCTCCCGGAGGTAATAACTGATCTCCTGCGCGAGTTGGCTGTGCATACCACCTCGCCAATGGGAGTAGAAGGTCTTCTGGAGTTCGGCGGCCGCCTCGTCTCCCACGACCTGGCGTGCCAGCTCCGGGTGCGGCCGGACCTCGCCCTGGGGTTCGAGACGCCCGTCGCCTTCGTCGTTCGAAACGAGCTGCACGCGTCGGATGAACAACGGCGCGAACCGAGGTGATCGATACTCCGCTCCGTCGGGCCCGTGGCGCAGCACTACGGCCGGATAGCCGTACCAGAACTCCGCGCCCTCCTGAACGGTCTGTTCCACGAAGGGAGCGGCCTCGTCCGGTACGGCGAGCGCTCCGCTCTCGTCCAGGTCTCCAGAAAGCAGCCGCTCGGTTCCGGTGAGACACACGTACCGCTCGTCGGACTGGTCGACGTTCATCAGCGGCATCTCGGCCCCGCCGCCTCGCAGGCATCGGCTGTAGTAGTCCAGCAGCACGGACCATGAGGTGCTCGAACTCGAGCTCGTCTCCACGGACCGCTCTCCTGATTTCATCTCTTCCGCGGATGGTGTGCGGGCCTCCTCCAGCGGAGGTCCCGCGTATGCGCTCGCCAGCTCGATCCTCGTGTTGACCTTGTCCGAAGAGATCGTGGGGATTTGCTCGGACGCGAACTCGCGTAGCCGCAGCCGGTCGTTGACGTGTTGGAACAGCTCGTCCACGGAGACCACACCGTCGTTGTCGGTGTCTCCGCGTCCTGTGCGCAGCGCATCGACCACTTCGCCGGTGAACGCGGACGGAGAGGGATCGGATGACGACTCGGCTTCTCCCCAGGACACTTCGTCCGGCCCCGAGGAGGAGACGACGTAGACGCCACGGCTCTTGAGTAGCTTGGAGGACCGCCCCGTGGACTTGGCGGCCCGGGTGCGCATACCCATGCTGTAGCCGCCGCTGTAGCAGCAGTCCAGCATGGCGACTTTCTGCGGTGCGGCGCACAGCTCCAAGCACTCGTTGACGAAGGATGCACCTACCCCGGTGTCCTCGACGCGGGAGCTGTCGGTGTCGGAAGCGAGGAAGAAGAACTCCCCGTCGGACGGTGTGCGTGTGCCGTGACCGCTTATGTAGAGCAGCGCCAGGTCCTCGGAGCCGAGTTTGCCCAGGAAATCGGAGATCCTCCGGGACATCTCCGCAGCAGTCGGGTCGGTGGCGGTGTCCACGTCGTGGAAAGCCCCGATCGCCGGGTGCGCCAGTACCTGCCGCAGCTGCGCGGTGTCCGCTCTTGTGCACCGCAGATCAATCAGCTCGGTGTCTTCGTAGCTCTCGGTGCCTATGAGCAGTGCCCGCTTGTACAAATGGTTACTCACGAGCGCTCGTTCTCCAGGATCTTGTTGACCAGGTGCTGCTGGGTCTCGTCCATGTCCGGTGGGAGCTGGTACTCCGCGCCGTCCTTGGTGCGGAGGTGGACGATGCGATCGTGCTGTTTGGCCGACCAGGCGCGGATGCTTTCCAGCACCACGGAGACGGTGTCTTTGCCCACTGTTCCCAGCGCCACCCACAGGGCGATCTCCCCGAGTGCGGCACCGGCCTTGGCGCCTGTCGGAGCGGACGCCGGATCGGCGGCGATCCGCGTGTCCACACTCGTCACCTCGTCCAGCTCGGAACGCAGCGACCGTACGAGCCGTTCTTCGAGAACGGAGTCGCCGTCGGCGGGCACCCGGAGCCTGAGAGCGGGTTCGGAAGACAAGCACTCCCCCAAAGATCGTTGTTGCGGAGCGCGAGTGTATTAAAACCGTGCGTATCCGTGTCCCGCTTTTGAGCGGATCGAGCGCGCGAACCCGCCGATCTTGCTGTGTCACTCGTCACGGGGTGCGGTCGAGTGTGTGGCTCTTCTGCTGTGTCCTGCCCGCCCGCTGCCGGGCCGGGTGAGTCGTCCGCCACCCGAGCGCCCCTCCGGGAACACCCCCGCTACCCGTTGTTGTTGACTGTGCGTATGAGCACCGAGCAGCACACTCCCCGACGCGCCCGCGTCCGCGCTCCCGAGCCGACCGGGCGGGCATGGTTGAACACGGGCGGCGAGCAGCTGCGGCTGGCCGACCTGCGCGGAAAGATCGTGTTGCTGGACTTCTGGGCGTTCTGCTGCATCAACTGCCTGCACGTGCTCGACGAGCTGCGTCCGCTGGAACGCGAGTTCGCCGAGGAGCTGGTCACCATCGGGGTGCACTCGCCCAAGTTCGAGCACGAGGCCGACGCCGACGCGCTGGCAGCGGCCGTCGAACGCTACGAGGTGGATCACCCGGTGCTCGACGACCCCGAGCTGGCCACGTGGCGCGACTACGCGGTGAAGGCGTGGCCGACGCTGGTGCTGGTCGACCCCGAGGGCTACGTGGTGCACGAAGCGGCGGGGGAGGGGCACGCCGAGGCGCTGCGCAGGATCATCACGGACCTGGTGGCCGAGCACGACGCGCGCGGCACCCTGCACCGGGGCAGCGGTCCGCGCGTCGTGGAGGAGAAACCGGACACCACGCTGCGCTACCCGAGCAAGGTGCTCGGCCTGGAAGGCGGCACGATGCTGGTCGCCGACTCGGCCCGCCACTCGCTGGTCGAGTTCGCCGCCGACGGCGAGACCCCGCTGCGCCGCATCGGGAACGGCTCGCGCGGAGCCGCGGACGGCGACCCGGACGCGGCCTCCTTCCGCGAACCCGGTGGGATGACGCTGCTCCCTGAGCACGTCGCGGCCAAGGTGGGCTACGACGTGGTCGTCGCCGACACGGTGAACCACCTGCTGCGCGGTGTCCGGCTGGCCGACGGCGCGGTCAGCACCGTGGCGGGCACGGGGCGGCAGTGGCGTGACGAAGAGCACACCGGACCCGCGCTGAGCACCGCGCTGACCAGCCCGTGGGACGTGGCCTGGTGGGAGCGCGCCGGGGGCGTGGTGATCGCGATGGCGGGCAACCACACCCTGGGGCTCTTCGACCCGCTCGAGGGCGCCGTCTCCCGCTTCGGCGGGACCACGGTGGAAGGGCTGCGCGACGGCCCCCTCGACGAGGCCTTCTTCGCCCAGACCTCCGGGCTCGCCGTCGATCGGGGCGAGCCGGAGTCGGAGGGCGACGACAGGCTCTGGCTCGTCGACTCCGAGACCTCCGCGTTGCGGTGGGTGCGGCCCACCTCGGACGGCTTCGAGGTGCGCACCGCCGTCGGCAAGGGGCTGTTCGACTTCGGGCACGCGGACGGGCCCGCTCCCGAGGCCCTGCTGCAGCACCCGCTCGGGGTCGCTGTGCTGCCCGACGGGACGGTGGCGATCTGCGACACCTACAACGGCGCTATCCGCCGCTACGAGCCGGACAGCGACGCGGTTTCCACCCTGGCCACCGAGGTGGCCGAACCCTCGGGGGCGATCACCTCGGAAGGCGAGCTGGTGGTGGTGGCCGGTGCCGCGCACCGGCTGGAGCGTCCGGTTCCGCCCGGAGTCACCGCGCGGCTGGTGGAAGGGGCCTCGCAGCGGGTGGCCCGCCCGGCCACCGAGATCGGACCGGGAGAGGTGGAACTCGTCGTGGTGTTCGACCCGCCCCCGGGGCAGAAGCTGGACGAGCGGTACGGCCCGTCGACTCGCCTGGAGGTGAGCTCCTCCCCGGAGGGGATGCTGCTCTCCGGAGCAGGCTCCGGGACCGGGCTGAGCAGGAGGCTGGTGCTGGGCGACGGCTTCGAGCACGGGGTCCTGCACGTGGTGGCGCAGGCGGCCAGCTGCGATGACGACAGCGGCGTCGAGCACCCGGCCTGCCGGTTGACCAGGCAGGACTGGGGCGTGCCGGTGCGGGTCACCCCCGATGGAGCGGACAGGCTTCCGCTGGTCATGGGCGGTCTCGACGCGCAGTGACCCCCGCCGTCCGCGTGGAGTGCGCAGCGCCGCGTCGCCCCGGCCGAGGGAGGAACACCGCGGGGTGAACGGTGTTCCAGCCGGGCAGGGCCTCGAGGAAGCCCTGCGGTCTCGGTCGGTTCGACGCGGCGCGTAAACTTTCCGGGTGACCGATGCCAAGCTTGAGATCCAGATGCTGCATGACCGAGTCATGGTGCGGGTCTCCGAAGAATCCGGTGAACGTCGCAGTAGCGGCGGCATCGTCATCCCGGCGACCGCCCAGGTGGCCAAGAGGCTGCTCTGGGGCGAGGTCTACGGCGTGGGCAGTCACGTGCGGAGTGTCCAGGCCGGGGACCAGGTGCTGTTCAACCCCGAGGAGCAGTACGAGGTCGAGGTTCAGGGTGATATCTACCTGGTGCTTCGGGAGCGAGACCTGCACGCCGTGGCTTCCGAGCAGACCGAACAGGGGACCGGACTGTATCTTTGATCGAGGTGCGCCCGGTTCGATGCGGCCCTCGTGCGGCTGACCGCACGTAGGATCAGGTCGGAAGCAGTGGAATGCCCCGCAGCCGGGCTGTACCGGTGATGGTGGTCGGCTGGCTGCTGTTCGTCGCCGACCCCACCGCACGACCGAGGAGAAGAGGACGCGGTGCCGGAAGACCACGAACGCCCCGAACGCACCGAGGGTGATCGGGAACCGCGAGCGGACGAGCCGACCGAACGGATCCGGTTTCTTTCCGGTGATCTGAGCGAGAGCGCGGCATCCGGTGCCGCGGAAGGCGACCGGGACTCCAGCTCCGCTCCGCACCGGGACGAGGACGGTGCGCCGGAGGGCGCGGACGACCTTTCCGAACGGGACACCAAGCCCAGAATGCGGGCCCCGGAGCAGCTCGGCAGCACAGAGGCTGTGGAGGCCGTGCCGGATGAGCGCCCCGGCGGCTCCGGAAACGGCCCGGAAGCGGGCACGGGGACCGGTGCGCGGTCGGAGGAGGAGCCGGAGTCGGACAGCGAGCGCACCGACACGATCCCGGTGGTTCCCCCCGAGCCCGTTCCAGCCGAGCAGGACACCGAGCGGACCGAGTCCATCCCGGTGGTGACCGACAAGATCCCCGGTCCGGTGGCCGAGCCCGCCACCACCCAGGTGACCTCCGGTCAGGGGGTCTCCCCCCAGGCGGCCTTCGGACATCCGGGCGGCGAACCGCCACAGCTGTCGGGGACCGAGCAGTACCGGGCCGGACAGGGCGGAGAACCCCCGTTCGGCATGGCCTGGGGGACACCCGGTGCGGGGCAGCAACCGGAGGCGGCAGGCGGCGGGGACTCCCGCCGCAACAGAACGCTGTTACGCGCGCTGGTCGCCGCGGGTTTCACGATCGGCCTGCTGGCGCTGCTCTACATCGGGGACCTGGCCTTCAGCAGCGGCGCCGTGCCGCGCGGCACCACGGTGGCCGGAGTGGACGTCGGCGGGCTGGACCGCGCGGCCGCCGAGCGGAAGCTGCGCTCCGAGCTCGACACGACGTTGAGCGAGCCCGTCGAGCTGCGCGTGGGCAAGGCCCAGAGCAGCATCGACCCGCAGGCGGCGGGGCTGTCGATGGACTGGAAGGCGACGCTGGACGAGGCCGGATCGCAACCGCTCAACCCGGTCACCCGGGTCACGTCCTTCTTCACCACCCGGGAAGTCACCCCGGTGAGCAATGTGGACCGGGAGAGCCTCCGGAACGAGCTGACCGAGGCGCGTTCCGATCTGCACCGCGAGCCGGTGGAGGGAACGATCCGCTTCGAGGGCTCCGAGCCCACGCCCGTGTTCCCCGTGACCGGGCGCAACGTCAACGTCGACCAGGCCATGAACGTGGTCGTGCGGGACTGGGCGAGCAAGGGGCCGGTCCAGCTGCCCTTCACCACGCAGGAGGTCAATACCACCGAGGCCGGGGTGCGCAGGGCGCTGGAGAACGTCGCCAAGCCCGCCGTGTCCGGACCGGTGACCGTCAACGGTGACGGGGTGCAGGCCACCCTCGCTCCGGCCGACATCGCTTCCGCGCTGCGCTTCGAGCCGAACGACTCGGGCGGACTCAAGTGGAACCTGGACGTTCCCAGTGCCAAGGAGGTCGCCCGGCCGCAGCTGAAGTCGACCCTCGAGGAGAGCAAGAGCGCCTCGTTCAAGTTCGAGGACGGCAAGCCGAAGGTCCAGCCCTCGAAGAAGGGCAGGGAGATCGACTGGAAGAAGACCTTCGCCCCGCTGGACAAGAAGCTGACCGAGTCCGGCTCCGACACCGTCGAGGCCGTCTACACCGACGTTCCCGCGGATCTGACCACCGAGAAGGCCAAGTCGCTCGGCATCGAGGAGAAGGTGAGCACCTTCACCACGAAGGGCTTCAGCAAGGACTCGGGGACGAACATCCGGCGGGTCGCCCAGGAGGTCGACGGAGCGATCGTCAAACCGGGTGAGACCTTCAGCCTCAACGGGCACACCGGTGTTCGGCAGAAGGAGCAGGGCTACGTCGCCTCGGGCATCATCAAGAACGGACGCCCGGACGAGGCCGTCGGCGGTGGCATATCCCAGTTCGCGACGACCCTGTTCAACGCCTCCTACTTCGCGGGGATGAAGGACGTCGAGCACTCCGAGCACAGCTACTACATAAGCCGCTACCCGATGGGGCGCGAGGCCACGGTGTTCCAGCGTCCCGACGGCACCAGCGTGATCGACGTGAAGTTCAAGAACGTCTCCGACAGCGGGATCCTGATCCGCACCAAGTGGACCCCGGACTCGATCACCGTCACCTTCTGGGGGACCAAGCAGTACGACGTCAAGTCCAAGACCGGGGACAAGACCGACGTCGTCAAGCCCGAGAAGAAGAAGCTCCCCGCCGGGGAGGAATGCATCTCCACCAAGGGGAAGGAAGGCTTCACCGTGCACGACACCCGGGTTCGGAAGAACCTGAAAACCGGGGAGGTCACCAGGAACCGGGAGAAGACCGTTTACGAGCCGCAGCCGATCGTGGAGTGCGTCGAGAAGCCCAAGGATTGATCGTCCCACTGTGTGGCGCCTCCCACAGTGGGATGTCACATAGCGTGTGCGGGAATCTCAGCGATCGTTTCGGCGTGGGACCTCCTTGGAGGAGGTTCAACCCGAAACGGAGTGATTTCATGCGTGCCGCTGTTATTCACGGTGCCGGAGACGTGCGGGTCGAACAGGTCCCCGACCCGGTGTTGTCCGAACCGACCGACGCGATCGTGCGGGTCAGCCTGACCTGCATCTGCGGCAGCGATCTTTGGCCCTACCGCAGCATGGGCGAGGACCAGCCGAGCAGTCGGATCGGCCACGAGTTCGTGGGAGTGGTCGAGGAGGCCGGCTCCGAGGTGAGCGGGTTGCGTGCGGGCGACCTGGTGGTCTCCCCGTTCACGTGGTCCGACGGGGAGTGCACCCACTGCAGGGAACAGCTGTTCACCTCCTGCGTGAACGGAGGGCTGTGGGGCTCCGCCGGTTCGGACGGTGCTCAGGGCGAGGCCGTCCGGGTCCCCCACGCGGAGGGAACCCTGGTCCGACTGCCGGTGGAGCACGACGCCGCGTCCCTTCCCGCGCTGCTGACCCTGGCAGACGTGCTGCCGACCGGACACCACGCCGCTGTGTCGGCCGGGGTGACCCCGGGAGGCACCGCCACCGTCGTCGGTGACGGCGCGGTCGGGCTGTGCGGGGTGATGGCGGCCCGCAGGCTCGGTGCCGAGCAGATCATCGTCATGGGCAGGCACACCGACCGCACGAACCTCGCCCTCGAGCTCGGCGCCACCCACGTGGTTCCCGAGCGCGGGGACGAGGCAGTCGAGCACGTGCGGGAGCTGACGAAGGGCGAGGGCACCCGCTCGGTCCTGGAGTGCGTGGGCACCGGTGACTCGCTGCGCACCTCGCTGCGGCTGGCACGCGACGGTGGCCGGGTCGGCTACGTCGGCGTCCCCCAGGACGGCGAGGGCGTGGACGTGCGCGAGCTGTTCGGACGCAACGTGGGGATCGCCGGCGGGGTCTGCCCCGCGCGGGCCTACATCCCCGAGCTGCTGCCCGACGTGCTTTACGGAAAGATCGACCCCGCGCGCGTGTTCGACCGGGAGACCGACCTCGACGGGGTCCCCGCCGGGTACGAGGCCATGGTCCAGCGGGAGTCGTTGAAGGTGCTCGTCCGTCCCTGACTGAGGACGTTTCCCGCTCGGCTCGGTGCGGGCGGTTCGTTTCGGCACTGGAGTGCTGAACGGAGTTCGTCCCCTCCGGTGCGTCGACACCGGAGGGGACGAACTCCGCGAAGGCTCTCCGCTCGGGCGGTCGAGCTGTCCGTTCTCGGCGCGCCGGCACCGAAACTCACCCCGCCCGCAGGCGGAACCGCCCGCAGGTGGAACCAGCTGAGCAGACCGAGCCGTGCGCTCCGATCACCTCAGAAGGCGGACTCGTCGACCTCCATCAGGGAGTTGTCGGTGGACTCGATGACGCGGCGCCTGGCGGAGAGCTCGGGCAGCACGTTCTTGGCGAAGAAGCGGGCCACGGCCACCTTGCCGTTGTAGAACGCGGCGTCCCTGTCGGAGACCCCGCCGTCGAGCGCCCGCAGCCCCAGCTCGGCCTGGCGCAGCAGCAGCCAGCCGATCACCAGGTCACCCATGCTCATCAGCAGGGTCACGGCCTGCTGCCCGACCTTGTAGATCTCGTTGACGTCCTCCTGCGCGGAAGTGGCGAAGCCGATCATCGCCCCGATCATGGCCTGGGCGTCGTCCAGCGCCTGGTTGAGCAGCTCCCTCTCCTCCTTGAGCCGCTCGTCGGCGTCGGAGGCTCCCAGGGTCCGCTGGATCTCGTTGGCGACGTGCCCGATGGCCTGGCCGTTGTTCTTCACGATCTTGCGGAAGAAGAAGTCCTGGGCCTGGATCGCGGTGGTGCCCTCGTAGAGGCTGTCGATCTTGGCGTCGCGGATGTACTGCTCGATCGGGTAGTCCTGGAGGTAGCCCGAACCACCGAGGGTCTGCAGGGAGAGCGTGAGCATCTCGTAGGCCCGCTCCGAGCCGACGCCCTTGACGATGGGCAGCAGCAGGTCGTTGATCTGCTCGTGGAGCGTCACGTCCTCGCCGGACGCCTTGCCCTGGGCGATGCTGTCCTGGTAGGTCGCGGTGTAGCAGTAGACCGCGCGCAGCCCTTCCGCGTAGGCCTTCTGCAGCATCAGGATGCGCCGGACGTCCGGGTGGTGCGTGATGGTCACGCGCGGGGCGCTCTTGTCGGCCGCCTGCGGCATGTCCGCGCTCTGCACCCTTTCCTTGGCGTATTCGAGCGCGTTCAGATAGCCGGTGGACAGCGTGCCGATCGCCTTGGTGCCCACCATCATCCTGGCGTACTCGATCACCTGGAACATCTGGGCGATCCCGTCGTGGACCTCGCCGAGCAGCCAGCCCTTGGCCGGGGTGCCGTGCTGCCCGAAGGTGAGCTCGCAGGTGGCCGAGACGTTGAGCCCCATCTTGTGCTCGACGTTGGTCACGAAGGCGCCGTTGCGCTCGCCGGGCTCACCGCTCTGGTCGTCGAAGTGGTACTTCGGCACGAGGAACAGGCTCAGGCCCTTGGTGCCCGGCTTGGGCTCGATTCCGGGGCCCTCGGGGCGGGCGAGCACCAGGTGCATGATGTTCTCGGTCATGTCCTGGTCGGCCGAGGTGATGAACCGCTTGACGCCCTCGAGGTGCCAGCTTCCGTCCTCCTGCTTGACGGCCTTGGTGCGCCCGGCGCCCACGTCGGACCCGGCGTCCGGCTCGGTGAGGACCATGGTGGCGCCCCACTGGCGGTCGATCATGAGCTCGGCCCAGCGCCGCTGCTGCTCGGTTCCGTTGCTCCAGAGGATGGTGGCGAAGCTCGGGCCTGCCATGTACATGAAGATGGCCGGGTTGGAGCCGAGCATCAGTTCGGAGGCCGCCCACTGCACGGACGGGGGAATGCCGTATCCGCCCAGCTCGTCCGGAAGACCGAGTCGCCACCACTCGCCGTCCATGACCTGCTGGTAGGACTGCTTGAAGCCTTCGGGGAGCGTGACGGAGTGGGTGCTCGGGTCGAAGTGAGCGGGGTTGCGGTCACCCTCCTCGAAGGAGTCGGCCAATGGCCCGGTGGCGAGGGTGTTCAGTTCGGTGAGCACGCCGCGAGCTGCGTCCTCGTCGGCCTGTTCGAAGACTCCGGTGCCCAGTTGCTTCTGCACCTCGAACAGCTCGAAGAGGTTGAATTCGAGGTCGCGGAGGTTGCTCTTGTAGTGGCCCATGGCGTGGCTCCCTCGTGCTGAATCGTGTGGGCGGGCCAATCACCACGCCCTTACTCATCGGTAACCCGAGTATATTACCTAACGGTAACTTCTGCCAAGAAAGCAGTGCCGCGGAGCGGAAGCTCCCCACCGGAAACCGTCGATCGGGCGGCGCTCCCTCGGCTGTTCGGATTACAGTTGCCGCACACCCACCGACGAACCCGGCGGAGGCGGCATGGCGGAGTCACCCGCACCCGCGGTCAGCGCGCGGGCCCTGGTCAAGGACTTCGGCCCCAACCGCGCACTGGACGGTCTGGAACTGCGGGCCGAGAAGGGGCAGGTTCTCGGAGTGCTCGGCCCCAACGGCGCGGGCAAGACGACCGCGGTGCGGATCCTGACCACCCTGCTGCGGCCCGACTCGGGTCACGCGACCGTGGCCGGCCACGACGTGCGCTCCGAACCGCACGCGGTGCGCCGCTCGATAGGACTGTCCGGGCAGTACTCGGCCGTGGACCAGAACCTGACCGGTTACGAGAACCTGCACATGGTCAGCAGGCTGTACGGGATGTCCCGCTCCCGCGCAGCCGCACGCGCTCGCGAGCTGCTGGACGACTTCAAACTCGGCGAGGCCGCCGACCGCCCGGCCAAGGGGTACTCGGGCGGGATGCGCAGAAGGCTCGACCTCGCGGGAGCCCTCGTGGCCGAACCCCCCGTGGTGATCCTCGACGAACCGACCACCGGGCTGGACCCCAGGGGGCGCATGGACACCTGGCAGGTGATCTCGGAACTCGTGCGGGACGGAACCACCGTGTTGCTGACCACCCAGTACCTGGAGGAGGCCGACGCGCTCGCGGACGACATCGCCGTCATCGATCACGGCAGGGTCATAGCCCGGGGGACCTCCGGTGAGCTCAAGTCGCTGGTCGGCGGTGAACGACTCGGGATGGTGGCCGACACGGCGCACGAGCTGCCCCGGGTGGCCGAGGTGCTGGAGGAGGTCGGGACCGGATCCGTCCGGGTCGACGAGCGGGCCCTGCGGGCGCGGGTGGCCGTGGAAGCAGGCTCCAGGGCGTTGACGGAGGCGGTGCGTCGGCTGGACGCGCTGGGACTGGAAGCCCACGACATCGAACTGAGTCGTCCCACCCTGGACGACGTCTTCCTCACACTGACCGGAGAGGCGGCCGCGGCGGACGAGGAGGAGCAACGGGACGGCGAATCCGCCCGGCCCCCTTCCGAAGTCCGCTCGGCGGAACGGGACGGATGAGCCATGCCCAGAATGCCGGCGAGTCTGCGCGACAGCGGTGTGATCGCCAAGCGGAACCTGATCAACATAAAGCGCAATCCGGACTGGCTGCTCGAGGGCACGGTGCAGCCGATCATGTTCGTGCTGCTGTTCGCCTTCGTCTTCGGGGGAAGCCTGGGCGGGGAGCGCTACCGGGAGTTCCTGATCGCAGGCATCTTCGTGCAGACGGTCGCCTTCAACTCCTCTTTCACCGTGATCGGGCTGGCCAACGACCTGCAGCGGGGGATAGTCGAGCGGTTCCGCGCGCTGCCCATGTCCAGAGTGGCCGTGCTCCTGGGGCGCACCAGCTCGGACCTGGCCGTGAGCGTGCTGACCGTGGTGATCATGTCGGTGTGCGGTCTGCTGGTGGGGTGGCGGTTGCGCGGCGACCTCACCGACGTGGTGCTGGCCTACCTGGTCCTGCTGCTGTTCTCCTTCGCCATGTCCTGGGTCGGGGCGTTCATAGGGCTCATCGCGCGCAGCGTCGAGGTGGCGCAGAGCGCTGGACTGCTGTGGTTGTTCCCCGTGACCTTCATATCCTCGGCCTTCGTTTCAGCCGAGGCGATGCCGACGCCGCTGCGGGTGTTCGCGCAGTGGAACCCGATCACCGTGAACGCCGACCTGCTCCGGGAGCTGTTCGGCAATCCCGTGCGGGTCGGGATGCCCGCTCCGACGAGTTGGCCCGCCGAGCACGCGCTGCTCTACGCCGTGGGGTCCTCGGTGCTGATCGTGCTGATCTTCGTCCCGTTGGCGGTGGGGCGTTACCGCAAGGTGGCCAGTCGGTGAGCCTCACCGGAATCGGTGACGTATCGGGTTCACGCGTTTTCCTTTCGTGCGTGGACCGGAGTTGTGCTGGTGTTTGTGTGGTGGTGGGGGGTGGGTGTGGGTGCGTGTTGGGTGTGGGGGTAGTGTGGTGGTTGTCGGCACGGCGGGAACTGCTGGGAGCTTTCGGGTTCTGGGTGGTTGTGGTTGT
>NZ_JAANTE010000015.1:0-38900 GCF_011291845.1 Actinopolyspora sp. BKK2
ACTGCTGGTGAGGTCGTCGAGGGCCTGTTGGCCTGCTTGTCGGGCGGCGCCGGTGGCGTCGTTGAGTGCTTCGTCGACGGCTTTCCGGTTGAGTCCGGCCTGGTCGCTGCCGGAATCGTTGGCGTTGTCGGTGGGCTCGGAGCTGCTGGTCCGCATCCCGTCACCGCTGCCGCTCCCACTGCCGCCGTTGCCACTGCTGGTGAGGTCGTCGAGGGCCTGTTGACCCGTTTGTCGGGCGGCGCCGGTGGCGTCGTTGAGTGCTTCGTCGACGGCATTCTGATCGAGGGCCGGTTCCTGCTGCCCGTTGCCACCGGTCCCGGAACCGGTGCCGTTGTTCTTGCTGTTTTTGCTCCTGTTGTTCCCCGCGGTACCGGAACCGCCGGTACCACCACTCAGCACACCGTCCCCGCCGGCAGCTTGTCCGGTGTTGCCGCCGGTGCTGCCGGTCTCGTTGCTGCCCTCGAACTGGGACATGGCCTGCCGGCCCGCGTCGCGGGCGTCCTCGGAGGCGTTTCGAGCCGCGTTCAGTGCCGCTTGCCCCGAACCGCTTCCGTTGCCACCGCCGGAGGCGACGTCCTGCGCCCGGCCGGTGGAGTCCGAACCGCCGTTCGCCAGTTTCGACACGGCCCGCTCGCCTCGGTTCTCGGCGTCCTGCCGAGCCTGCCGGGCGAGCTCTTCCTGCCGGGCTCGCTCCGCGGCCAGCTCTTCCTCGTTCAGTTCGCCGTTTTCGTTCCTGCCGCTTTCGTTCAGCGACTCAGCGGTCTCGTTGCCGTACTGGTTCCCGTTCCCGTACTGGCTGTCGCTGCTGTTCCCGTATCCGTTCCCGGAACTGTTGCTGTCGCCGTACCCGTATCCGTTTCCGGTCCCGTTTCCGGTTCCGGTCCCGTTTCCGGTTCCGGTCCCGTTTCCGGTTCCGGTCCCGTTTCCGGTTCCGGTCCCGTTTCCGGTCCCGGTCCCGGTCCCGTGTCCGTTCCCGCCGCCGGATTCGGTGTTGGGCAGGGGGGCGACCAGCCTGGTGGCGGGCTGGGAATCGGCCAGCGGAGTCAGCGAACTCCCCGAGGACTGGTAGGTGTCGGCGACGGTGGAGACCACCTCGCGCGCGTTGTCCAGGATCTCTTTCGCGATCTTCTCGGCGGATCGGGCGGCTGCGGCTGAGCCCTTCACCGAGGACCCCAGCGAGGCGAAGGCCTCGGCGTAGGCCGAGGCCTCGGCATAGGCCTTCACCAGCGGGATGACCGCGTTCTTTCCGCGTGCGGCCATGTCACCGGCCTCGGTGATGCCTTCCCGGTAGCGGCCGTCGCGCAGCGAGGTGACGATCTTTCCGGATGATTCCAGCAACTTCTCGGAGTACTGCTGGAAAGCCTTGCCCGCTTCGCCTTCGAAGGAGTCCTTCAGCTTGTCGACTTGGTTCCGGAAGGACTCGTGCGCCGCGGAGAGCTTCTCGGTCATGTTCCCGAAAGCCGTGCCTGCTTCGCGGAGGCTGCCCGCGTCCCCGCTGAGCGCCTGCACGATCTGGGACATGGAGAACTGGCTGTAGTCCTCCAACGGCGCCGGGGGAGTCGAGCCCCGTGATCCGGTGGATTCGTCGCTGGAGTGCTCGGTGCCCTCGGAGTCATCCACGTCCACGTTCTCGTCGGCGTCGGAAATGGTCTCCGTGGAGCCGTCGAGATAGTCCTGCGCGTCCGCGGACTCCTCGTTGGTGTACTCGTCCGCGCGGTCCAGGGAGTCTTCCGAGTCGCTTTCGGAGTCGTCCCGCTTGTCGTCGAAGTAGTCCTGGTTGATCGAGATGTTGTCGTAGTCGCCGCCGTCCTCGGCGACTTCTTCGGGGGAGTAGTAGTGCCGGACGCCGTTGTCGTCGGTGTGCTCCTCCCTGCGCTTCTTCTCCTCCTCGGTGAGTTCTTCGTCCTCGCCTTCCTCGTTTCCCTCCTCCGTCTCCTCGTCTTCCTGGTTCTCCCCGTTCTCGTTCAGGGCGTTGTCGTTCTCCTGGTAGTCGAGGCCGTGGTCGGTGTCACCGAGGGAAACCATGGGTGTGCTCTTCTCCGGTTCGAATGCGGCGGAGTTCCCGTGGAACAACGAAGTGGTCTACGAGGTGACGGATCTGGACCTCGGGGAACTCGGTGCGTCCGGGACAGCGGTTCAGACGGAGTCGGTCGTCTGCGGCTGGGAAAACTGACTTTGCATCCTGCTCACGCAGCTCTGCAGCTCCGCGTTGAGCTTGTTCATCTGCTCACCGTTGCTCTGGTCCACCTGTTCGATCTCCGTGGCGATGTTCTTGAGTTGCTCGGAGACCTCCCGCAATGTCCGCTGCAGTTCGTTGCAGTGCTGGTGCAGGACGTCCCTGCGTGCGGTGATGAGCTGGTTGAGCCAGGAGCCCACGGCGAATTCACCCGCTTTCGGGTGCACGTCGTTGAGCTCGGAGAAACCGTTGACGTCGGCGGCGATGTCGCCGATGGCATTGCCCGCCTTGCGGACCTCGGACGCGTCGAGTGAGGTCTGGCTGCCTTGGCTGCTCATTCGGGGTGATTCCTCGGTTGGGCGTTGTCCGGGGCGGATCGCTCGGGGACGGTGCGCGCACGTGCGGCACCGGGCGGTGCGGTCACCGCTTCCGGTGCCGCGCTCGTGCACCGCTTCGCGGTGGGGTCAGTCGAAGTTGCCCGCCAGCTTGCGGTCGGTCTGGTTCATGTCCTCCTGGCCCTGGTTGGTGGCCATGCGCAGCCGGCTGAGCATCTGGTTCATCGCGTCGAAGTCCGCGCGGATCTTGCTCGCGAGCTGGCTGTAGGTCTGCGAGCTCTGCGAGTCCCAGTCCTGCAGGGCGTGCTGCGTCTGCTGGCGCAGTTCGTCGACCTGCTGCTGGATCTGCTGGGTGACCCGCTGCATGTCGTCGACGCCCTGCTGCAGCGCGGCGTACTGGTACTGGATCTCGTCGGCCATGGGAGCTGCTCCTGGTACGTGCGGAACGCGGGGTGTGGGGTCGGTTTCAGGACAGGAAGCTGGACAGCCCCGGGGTTTCCACCCGGCTGATCGAGCCGGCGACCTCGGAGTCCTGGTTCTGGGTCTCGCGTCCGGTGCGGTTGACTTCCTCGGCCATCCGCTCCAGGTTCGTCACGATGTTCTTGCAGGCCTGGTCCCACTGCTGGTGGACGTTCTTCAGGCTCGTCATCATGTCGCCGCGGTTGGCGCCGGCCAGCATGTCGATGCTGCTGGACAGCGTGGTCCGCTGATTGGTGATCTGGCCGGCGACCTCCTCGTGCCGCTGAGCGAGCTGGGCCAGGTTGGACTGGGTGAGCCTGGTCTGCTGTGTGGCCATGTTGCCCTCTCTTCCGTGCTCGTCGGGCGGAGCGATCCTCCGCCGGCGGAATCCTGCTTGTGCCGTTGTCCCCCCCGTGACTGCCGTGGTCAGCCCATCATCCGCTCGCGCCGTGCGGGCCGGTGTGCGGCCTGTTCTGATTCGAAACAGGGATATCCTTCACGGGGAGGAATCCCCCGTCGTGCCGGGTTGTCGGGTGACCGTGGCGGTGTTCGGGTCCAGGGAGGGACCCGAGGGCAGCAGCGACAGCAGCGCTCCGGGGACGGGCACCGGGTCCGCCCGCTCGTAGCCCAGCACTCCCGCCACGTCCGGTGTGGCCAGCGGGTACTTCACGCCGAGGCCGGTGATCAGGTAGTTCGTTCCGCCCGCTACGCCGGGGGCGGGCAGGTCGCGGGCCAGCACACCGCGACCGGACGGGATCGTGATCCGTTCGGCGGTTTCTCCGGACTCGGGGGGCGTTGTCGTGCCGGTGCTGTTCGCGTCGCGGGGGGCCACCGCGAGGGTGGGTGTGCTCGACTGGCCCGAACCCACCCGGAACGAGGCGCACGGGCGGGTGCCGCCGTCCTGGCTGATCTGTTCCGGGGTCGGTGGTGTCGCCGGGTAGCCCTGCGGGGTGGTGTCGGTGTCCGAGATCGGTGTGCTGGACAGGGCTTCGGGGCCGATCTCGACCGGCTGCTTGCTGTCCGGAGTGGACGGGTCGGCCAGCATCAGGCTCGCCACCAGCGGGGTCAGCGTGGAGAGCCCGTCGGAGCGCATCACGTAGAAGGAGGTTTTCTCCTCCAGCGCCGGGTTGCGCATCTCGTAGATCCGACCCACCGTGGCGGGCCGGCCGGCCACCGCCGGTGCCGGGCCGCCCGCGTCCGGGATCTCGGGGGCGGCGAGGTCGGGGCCGCTCGGCAGGGTGTTGAGCCAGGAGGTGGTCACCGGGAACGGGGTGACGTCGCCGTATCCCAGGGCCTCGGTCACGGAGCTTCCGGTCAGTTTCAGTCTGCTGCCCTGCCACAGCAGGTACTTCGTCCCGTCCGGTGTGGCCACGACGAGTCCGTCGTCGGTGCCGAGTTCGTGGCCTGCGGGGGAGCCCACACGGAGGTGGGTGATCGGCACCGTCTTGCCGGAGGGGTTCGTGGTGGTTCGGGCGCAGACCACCCAGGGGGAGCGGCTCAGGTTCTCGCGCTCCGGTATCGAGTCCGGTGCTCCGGGAATGCCGATCGGGGTGCCGCGCGGGGTGCCCCGCAGCGAGTTCCGCGAGACCAGTTCCGGGTCGGCTCCTGGTTCGTCGCGGGCCAGCAGCGCCGAGGCGTAGTTCAGCACCGGGCGCAGCGTTCCGTCCAGGTACAGGTAGCGGGCCCCGGTCTCCTTCTCCACGACGATCGTGCCCTCGGCCTGCCACGAGGTCTTGCCGCCGGGAAAGATCAGCCCCACGATGCCGAAACCGGCCACCACCAGCGCCCCCAGCAGGGTCCCGATGACCGTGCCCATCACGAAGCGGCGGGTCGGCGTGGTCTGGTCGTCCGGGCTCGCCCGCATCAGCGCGGACATCAGGCGGCCCACCACGAAGAAGTAGGCCTGCACCTGGTCGCGTCGAGACTGCATGCTTCTCCCAGGGATGGTTCGTGGCCGGAGCTCTCGGAGCGGTGGGAACGGCCCCGGCCGTTTCGGAGGGGCTCGTTCGTCCGCGGTCGCCGGCGCTAACCGGCCAGGCCGCGCACGAACGTGTAGACGTCGAGCACCGCCAGCAGCAGCGGGATCAGCGCCAGTGCGGAGAACGTCTCCAGCAGGTCGACCGCACGCCCCCAGTACGGGGCCAGTTTCCGGCCGGGCAGGGTCCTGCTGGCGACCACGAGCACCAGTGTGAGCACCAGGCTGGTGGTGAAGCCGGCCCAGAGCCGGGTGAACGGGTCCAGCCCCAGCGCCAGGACGACGCCGTCCAGGGCGAGGGCGTAGCCGGCTGGGACCAGCAGCGCGCAGCGCTGGCGCGCGCTGTTGACGTGGCGGGAGCGCAGCAGGGGCAGCAGTGCCGCCACGGCTGCGGTGGGCAGCGACCAGGTTCCGCCGGGGACGAGCAGCGTCGTGAACAGCACCATCGCGGCCAGCCCCAGGCCCGTGTACAGCCCGGTCATGTACCGGTCGGCCACTGTCGAGCGCTCCACCACGACCTCGTGCGGGAAGGGGGTGGTGTCCTGGCCGAACTCCTCCGAGCTGGTGGGCAGCGGAGGCAGGCTCAGCCCGGCAAGGCGGAAGGAGGAGGTGGGTACGAAGCCGAGCGTGATCAGCACCAGCACCAGGCCGATCCCCGCGGACTGTCCGCTGTCCAGGGGGGACGCGGCGTCGACGAGCGCGGTGATCGCCAGCGGCACGGCGGCGAACAGCCCGCTGACGAACAGCAGCGCGGCCTCGGCCGTTCCCACCAGGCCGACGGCCAGCGCAGCCACCACCAGCACCGCGGCGCAGGCGACACTGGATGAGGGCTGCGCCGCCGGCGTGGGAAGCAGCGGCAGGTACCAGCCGCACAGCGCCGTGAAGGGCAGCGCGAGGCCTGCCAGCGCGACGGCGGTGACCGTGTCGTTCCGGGCGCGTGCCAGCGCGGTGGCGGTCAGCAGCAGCACGAGCGCGGTGCCCGCTGCGGTGAGCGTGCCGGTGAGGTCGGGCCCGCGGGAACCGAGCGCGATGAGGCCGATGACCAGCGCGGTCCCGCCGAAGGCGAGCAGCATCCACCGGCTGAGCCGTTCCGACCACGGGTCGGAGCGGCGGCGCGCCTGCTCGGCGACGCCGTCCACGAGGTCGTCGAAGTCGACGGGCGGGATGCTGTCCGCCCGCGGCCGCAGGTGGACCGTCTCGCCGTCGAGCAGCCCCAGTTCGGCGGCGGTGCGCTCCTCGTCGAAGGGGGCCTTGCCGAACCGCTGCAACACCCACCCCTCGTGTTCGACCCCCTCGTCGGCGAGTTCTCCGCCCGCGTGGCGCAGGATCGCGGGCAGCAGGTCGATCAGGGCGACGTCGGTGGGCAGCGCCATCTCGACCGATCTGTCCTTGACGATCAGACGTAGTCGGCAGAGCTGATTTGTGACATCCTTGGTGGCGTCGTCCACGTTGGTGTCCGGTTTCCTTCCTGGCTGGCTGGCCGAGACCGTGACAACGGCGGAAGGTAGTCACTCGCGCGCGGGGACTGGTGCGTTCGGGTGGCTGCGCCGCAACACCAAGGGGAATCCCGCACCAACGAGGAGAGGCGCGTTGAGTACGACGCTGTTCCGCAGGCCAGCCCGTCGAGTGGGGCCTGCGATGCCCGCGGACCAGGTGGAGCTGCAGGAACCGCCCAGTGTGCCGGAGCCGCAGAGCAACAGCCTGAGCACGGTGCTGATGTACCTGCCGATGGCGGTCATGGCCGGGGCCATGATGATGATGATGCTCTCGTCGGCCCGTTCCGGGAGCATGATGACCTACATCGGTGGCGGGCTGATGGGCGTCGCCATGGTCACCATGGTTCTCGGCCAGCTGGCCAGGGCTTCCACCGACCGCAAGCACCAGCTCACCGGTGACCGCCGGGACTACCTGCGCTATCTTTCGCAGATGCGGCGCAAGGTGCGCGACGCGCTGGGCGAGCAGCACCGGGCGGCGGTCTGGAAGCACCCGGACCCGCGGTCGCTGTGGTCGCTGGTGCGCAGTTACCGGTTGTGGGAGCGCCGCGCGACGCACGAGGACTTCGGCGAGGTGCGGCTCGGTCTCGGTGAGCAGCGTTCCGCCGTCAAGCTCGTGCCGCCGCAGACCAAACCGGTCGAGGACCTGGAACCGCTCAGCGCGTACGCCCTGCGCCGGTTCCTGCGCGCCTACACCACGTTGCCGTCCGCGCCTATCGCGGTCTACCTGCGTGGCTTCGCCCGGGTCCAGCTGCGCGGCGATCCCGGGGCGCAGCGGTCCCTGGTGCGGGCGCTGTTGTGCCAGCTCGCCGCCTTCCACTCCCCGGCCGAGCTGACCGTGGCCGTGTGCGCCGGCAGCGAGCGGCGCGCGGAGTGGGACTGGGTGAAGTGGCTGCCGCACGCTCAGGACGACGGCCGTCGCGACGGGGCCGGGCCGCTGCGGTTGATCGCGGACAACGTCACCGACCTGGAGGAGCTCCTCGGGGGAGAGGCGTTCACCGAGCGCCCCCGCTTCGAGCCCTCCACACCGATCACCGGTGGCGAGCCGTTCGTGGTGGTCGTGGTCGACGGGGTGAACATCCCGGCCGGACACCGCTTCTCCGGGGGAGGTTACCGCAACACCGTGATCATCGACATCGACAGTGCGCTGACCTGGCAGGCCGACCGGTCGGTGCTGCACCTGGAGGTCGACTCCGCCGAGATCCGCACGGTCGACTTCGACCGCGCGGGGCGGGAGAGCACGAGTTCGCTGTGCGAGCCGGACGGGGTGGGGGGCGTGACTGCCTCGGCGCTGGCGCGCGACATCGCGCCGCACCGGATGGGTACCAGCGGCGACTCCGGCGAACCGCTGACCACCGACTACGAGCTGACCTCGCTGCTGGGGATCTCCGACGCGCGCACCTTCGACGTCGACCAGTTGCGCCGGGACCGCTCGGGCTGGCAGCGCCTGCGGGTGCCGATCGGCATCGCCGGCAACGGCACCCCGATCGAGCTGGACATCAAGGAGTCGGCCGAGGACGGCATGGGCCCGCACGGGATGCTGGTCGGTGCCACCGGCTCCGGCAAGAGCGAGCTGCTGCGTACCCTGGTGCTGGCCCTGGTGACCACGCACGCCTCGGACGAGCTCAACCTCGTGCTGGTGGACTTCAAGGGTGGTGCCGCCTTCCTCGGCTTCGACCGGCTGCCGCACACCTCGGCGGTGATCACCAACCTGGTCGACGAGATCGAACTGGTCGACCGGATGCAGGACGCGCTCACCGGGGAGATGAACCGGCGTCAGGAGCTGTTGCGCTCGGCGGGCAACTACAGCTCCCAGCGGGAGTACGAGCGGGCGCGTCGTTCCGGGGTGCCGCTGGATCCGATGCCGAGCCTGTTCGTCGTGGTCGACGAGTTCAGCGAGATGCTGGTCAGCAAACCCGAGTTCATCGACGTGTTCGCCATGATCGGCCGTCTCGGCCGCAGCCTCGGGGTGCACCTGCTGCTGGCCTCGCAGCGGCTCGACGAGGGTCGCATCAGCAAGGTGGAAACGCACCTGTCCTACCGGGTCGGGCTGCGCACGTTCTCGGCGATGGAGAGCCGCAGCGTGATCGGCGTTCCGGACGCCTACGAGCTGCCCACCACTCCGGGCAACGGTTACCTGCGTTCGGACACCCAGACCCTGTCCCGGTTCAAGGCCGCCTACGTGTCGGGTGTCTACCGCACCCCTCGCAGGCAGCGCAGCAGGGAGGTCATCGAGGAGCAGCTGGTGCCGTTCGGCGGTGACCGCGTCGAGCCCCGCGTGCGGCGCGCGGAGGAGCCGCCGCGGGAGCCGGAGCCCGACAGCGGACCGCAGACGTCGCTCGTGGACGTGCTCATCGACCGGCTCAGCGGCCACGGTCCAGCGGCGCACCAGGTGTGGCTGCCGCCCATGCGGGTCTCGCCCACGTTGGACGAGCTGCTGCCGCCGCTGCTGGACTCGCCGGACACCGGTCTGCGGTCGGCCGAGCGCTTCACCGAGGACGGGCTGCGGGTGCCCCTGGGGCTGATCGACCTGCCCGCGCAGCAGCGCCGCGAGCTGCTGACGGTCGATCTCTCCGGCGCCCAGGGGCACGTCGGCGTGGTCGGTGGACCGCAGAGCGGCAAGAGCACCGTGCTGCGCACGTTGGTCTCCGCGCTGGCGCTGACCCACTCGCCCGCCGAGGTGCAGTTCTACGGTCTGGACTTCGGCGGTGGCGCACTGGCACCGCTGCGGGAGCTGCCCCACGTGGGCAGCGTGGCCGGTCGTCTCGACCGGGACCGGGTCGCCCGCACCGTCCAGGAGGTCGTCAACCTGCTGGAACGTCGGGAGGTGGCCTTCCAGGCCAACAACCTGGACTCGATGGCGGCCTACCGCCGGGCCAAGCGCGCGGGACGGTTCGCCGACGAGGACCCGTACGGCGACGTCTTCCTGGTCATCGACGGCTGGTACACGGTGCGCAACGAGTTCGAGGAGCTGGAGGACCGGCTCGGCGAGATCGCCGCGCGCGGGTTGACCTTCGGGATCCACCTGGTCGTCGGTGCCGCGCGCTGGTCGGACATGCGCCCGTGGTTGCGCGGCGTGCTCGGCACGCGGCTGGAGCTGCGGCTGGGCGATCCGGTCGAGTCCGAGGTGAACAGCAGGCTGGCGGCCAAGGTCCCCGACTCGCCCGGGCGGGGGTTGACCACCGACAAGCAGCACTTCCTCGCCGCGCTGCCCCGGGTGGACGGGCGCGCCCGCACCGAGGACCTCGCCGAGGCGGTGACCGAGCTGGTCGAGGCGGTCGCGGTGCCCGGACTCGCGCAGGCGCCGCCGGTGCGGTTGCTGCCGCTGGAGGTGCCCGCCGCCGAGCTGCCGGAACCGCGGGGCGGGCAGACCGGGTTGCCGAAGGTCCCGCTGGGCATCGACGACGTGGACCTCGCACCGCTGTGGCACGACTTCGACCTCACCCCGCACCTGATGATCTTCGGTGACACCGAGACGGGCAAGACGAACCTGCTGCGCCACATCGCGCGTTCGGTGCAGCAGCACTACCGGCCGGACCAGGCGCGGTTGATGTTCGCCGACCTGCGTCGCGAGCTGCACGACGCGGTGCCGCGGGAGTACCAGCTGGGCTACTCGGTCTCCGGCGACACCTTCGCCACCACCATCGAGGAGACCGCCGAGTTGCTCACCGGTCGGCTTCCCGGCCCGGAGATCACCCCGGACCGACTGCCCAAGCGGGACTGGTGGAGCGGTGGGCGGTTGTTCATCGTCGTCGACGACCACGAGCTGGTGCAGACGGGCATGAACAATCCGGTGCAGGCGTTGGCGTCACTGCTGCCGCAGGCCGCCGACATCGGATTCCACCTGATCATCGCCCGCAGCACCTCGGGTGCGGGCAGGTCCATGATGGACCCGGTGCTGCGGCGGATGTGGGAGCTGGGTACTCCGGGGATGCTGTTCTCCTGCCCGAAGGAGGAGGGCAAGTTCCTCGGGGAGCTGCCGCCGAAGGTTCTGCCGGTCGGCCGCGCCCAGTTCGTCAACCGCAAGCGCGCGGTGCGTCTGGTGCAGACACCGCTGCTGGAATCCGCGCCCACCGCCTCCGAGCGCGGCTGATCCACAGCGGACCAGGGGGTGTGCCGGCGGGTGCGGTGTGGCGGGCCGGTTCACGGTGCCGAGGTGTGCGACCGGGTCCGGCCCTGGCTGTCGACGACGTGCACCACGCGCGGGCGCCGCCACCGGCGTCGCCAGCCGCCAGGCCCCAGCCGCGCTCCGAGCGCGGCCAGGCTGATCAGCAGGGTCGTCCCGACGGTGCTGATCAGCACCACCCGCAGCGGGGCCGGGTCGTCGCGGGGCACATCCGGATGTTCGACCCGCCCGGATCCCGTGTCGGACGTGGTGGTGCTTCCGGAGGGCAGCACGCTGGTGACCGCGGAGTACGGGTCCACCACGCCCCAGCCGGTCGCCGCGTTGGGCACGTCCGTGCCGGTGCGGCTCGCGGTGACCTTCACGCGGTGCCGGACCTGCGCCGCGGTCAGCTCGGGGTGGTGGGAGCGCACCAGTGCCGCCGTGCCGGAGACGAACGGTGTGGCGAAGCTGGTTCCGCTGTCCTGCCAGTGCCCCGGGCCGCCGGGGCCGACGCTGACCACGTCGACGCCGGGGGCGACCAGGTCGAGGAACTCCCCGGTCTGGGAGAAGTCCGCGCGTTGGCTGTCGGCGTTGATCGCGCCGACGGCCAGCACGCCGGGGTAGGCGGCCGGGTAGGGGACGGGATTGCCCTGCTGGGCCCCGTTGGCCGCCGCGGCGACCACGACCACGTCGCGGGACAGCGCGTGCTCGACGGCCGCGCGCAGCTCGGCGTCGTCGTAGTTCGTGCTGGCCGAGATGTTGATGACCTGCGCCCCGGCTCGGGTGGCCGCTCGGATGCCGCGGGCCATGGACTCGACCGAACCGTCCTGGGCGGAGTGGGTGTCGCGCACGGGCAGGATCGCAGCGGCCGGGGCGATGCCGGTGAACCCGGTGTCCGGGGCGGGCCGCGCGGCGATGATGCCGGCGACGAAGGTGCCGTGCCCGAGGCAGTCGGTGTCGGCCGTGCTCGTCCCGTCGGACAGGACGTCGACACCGTCGAGCACGCCCCCGGCCAGCTGCGGCGTTGTCGCGTCCACCCCGGAGTCGATGACGGCGACCGTCACCCCTTCGCCGCGGCTGAGTTCCCAGGCGCGTTCCGGGGCCAACCGCTCCTGCGCCCACGGGCGTGAGCGCGCGGTCTCGACCGGCGGGCGGCGACACTGCTCAGCGGCCGATCGGGCCGCGAGCTCGAGCCCGCCGGCTCCGTGGGGAGTCGAAGATCCCGCGGCGGTCTGCGGGGCGCACGCGAGCAGCAGCGCGCTCAGCACGAGTACGAGACGGGTGAGCACCCCTGGGCGACGGGCGGACATGGTTGGTTCTCCCCACCGCGGCTTCCCTGCGGCCGCGTTCGTCGTCGATGGCCGCCTCGGGCGGTGTCGACTCATCGGGCGGTGGTCGCGAGGCCTGCGGCGTCGTCCGGCCGTGCCGGTTCGGGTGCGCCGGCGGGCGGGTGCGCTTCGGTCCCGTCCCGCAGTTCCGCCGGCACCAGCCCCACCGGCGAGCTCATCCGGTCCAGCTGGTCCTGCTCGGTGAGCACGCGCGGTTCGGCGTCGTGCCTGCGGTTCAGCGCGCGCCGGAGTTTGGGCAGCACGGCCAGGTCGGTCTCGTCGAGCTCATCGTGGCTGGTCCGCTCGTCCGGGCGCAGCTCGCGCAGCAGCACTGCGGGGCGAGCGCTCCCCTCGTCCGCAGTGGACAGGACCTTGAACCGGGAGCCGGAGGGGAACACGACCTCCTCGGGAAGCGAGTTCCGCCCGAACAGCGACACGCGGCGCGCCGAGTGCGACCAGATCACCACGTCGCCGTGCTCCTCGTGCGTGCTCAGGTCGTCGGCCGCCGTGGCGCTGAGGAAGCCGGGTTCGGACAGCACCGCGCCCGGTTCGCATCCGTCGACCTCCTCCTCCGGGGAGCCGCCGAAGCGGAAGGACGGGCCGCGGTGCACCGGCAGCCGGCGCAGCCCCGAGGTCAGGCAGGCCACGTAGTCCTGGGCGGATCCGGTGTGTCCCGTGCGCAGCAGCCGGTTCACCGCGTTTCCCCCGTGCTGACCCCGGCCGGTGTAGAGGATGACGGCCACGAAGTCGGTCTTGGCCTCCTCACCCTCGTGCTCCCGCAGCGCGGGGTGGGTGGCCAGCACCGTGTTCACGCCGGGCAGCGCCTCGTCGAAGTCGCTGCCCAGTGCTCGGGCGAAGCGCGAGCGCTCCTCGCTGGTGCTGCGGTGGTGGTGCGGTGTGCCGGTCTCGCTGGCCTGGGCGGCAACGAGTCTCGGCCGCGCGGGTTCCGCGGGGGCGGGGGAAATCGGTTCCCGGTCGGGCACCGGCTCCGGTGGGGCGGCAGCCGGATCCTCGGGTGCTTCCCCGTGCGGAGCCGGGGTGGCCGGCTCCGCGGGGGCGGGTGTGGATGGCCGTCGTGCCGGTTCGGACAGCAGTTCCGCGGGAGGTTCGGAGACCGTGCGTGGGCGGTGCGTCGGCAGCGGTGTGGCCTGGACGGCCGGGTGCTGCTGGGAGTCCATCTCGTCAGTCGGTTCCCCGCGTTCCGCGGAGGGAGGGGGTGCGACGGGTTCGTCCTCGCTCGTGCCGGGGGAGTGCGCTTCGTCGAGCGGGGTGCCCGTGGAGTCCGCGACGTCGTCGGCGGGGGAGATCGGCGGGTACGCCGGAGCTCGTCCGTTCGGTTCTCCCGCGATGGTGGTGAGTTCCGCGCGCATCCGCTCGTCGGCGATGCCCAGGATCAGCAGGCGTACCCGGGCGCGTTGCCCGGGGGTGAGCCCGTCGAGCAGCTGGCGCAGCACGCCCGGTGCTTCCGGGGGGACCGGCAGGTAGGGCAGCCCGACCGAGACGGTCATCCTGTGCTGTTCGAAGGCGATCCCGTCGGCGGCGCCGCCGGTCGTGGCCTGGGCGAGCGGCAGCAGCGCGAGTCCGCCGGGCACGACCCGGGCGACGAGCTCCTCCGGGGCGGGTTCGGCCGGACCGGCCGCGGTGGGACGGTAGACCAGCGGGGAGAGCCTTACCCATCCGCGGGGCGCCGGTGCGGTCAGCGCCACCCGGGCGGTTCCGCCGGCCGGGTGCCACAGGGACACGGGGAAGGGCGACCACGCCTCGCCGCCGTCGTCGTCGACCACCACCTGCTCGTCTCCCGAGCCGTCGTGCAGCACGCGGCCGGTGGTGGCCAGCACGTCGTTGCCGAGCCGCCCGGCGAGGTCGCGCACGCGTTCCGGTGCTCCTTCCGCGGTCGTGCTGGGCACGAGCTCCCACCGTGTCCGCAGCATCCCGGACAACCGGGCCAGCAGGGGTGCCAACCGGTCCACGGGGAGTGCGGCTTCGCCCGGGCTGCCCAGGACCAGGCGGGGGTGGTGCCGGGACTGCGGCACGGTGAGGTCGATCTCGTCGAGGGAGTGGGGAGTCTGCTCGGCTTCGCGGATCCGCAGTCCCGCCGGGATCGGCTCGGCGATCAGGCCGGACTCGATCACCGGATCGGGTGGGAGCAGTTGTTCCCACCGGGGAGTCGGGTAGCGGACGACGTGGGAGCGGGGGGATTGTCCGGGGCGGAACAGCTGCCACCGCCCTCCGGCGGTGTAGAGCGAGCCACCGGGGATCAGCGCCAGCCGCCCGCCGGGGACCAGCACGTCGGTGTCGAGTTCGGCGGCCAGTTCCTCGGCCACCGACCTGCCGTGGGGGCCGGGTTCGGTCAGCCCCGCGACCGCGACCCACAGCCGGCGGGGTGGGTGAGGTGTCGTGGGCGGCGGTGCCGGTGGCAGGGCCGGGGCCAGGGCCTGGCGGCAGGCCTGTCGGAGCGCGTCGAGGAAGCCCGCGTGGCGTATCGCCGCCGCCGAGGCCAGCACGGCACCGTCGGCGGGCAGTGAGGGGACCAGGGAGAAGAACCCGCGTTCCGGATCGTCGGCGTCGGGGTGGTCGAGCACCGCGACGTTGCCGCCGAACCTCTCGATGTGCAGGTCCCGGCCGTGGGGGTGGTTCGTGCTGTTCGCTTCCGGTGTGGGCATCGACCTGTTCTCGTTCGGCACGGTCCGTCCTGTGAGGTCTCTCCGCCGCGCTGGTGCGTCGGGAACCGTCCTACTGCGACAGTCTGCCGCTCGTGGGTGCGCGCTCAACGGGATGTGCCCGCTGCACCGATGCTCGCAGGGAGATCCCTCACCGCTCGGCTCTCGTAGCGTTGGTCGACGAGATGTGGGACGGACGCTCGGGCAGCAGCGGGCTTCGGGAACAGCGTGGCCCCGTACGGCTGCGAGCCCCGCGCTCTCGGGTGTTTCGCGTCGAGGAGGGGCGTGGCTGGTGGAGCTGGGAACGATTTCGGACCACGTCCTCTCCACGTCGGGGTGGATCCACAGTACGGCGTGCACAAGCTTGTGAAGGCCATCAAGGGGAGGACGTCGGGATGAGTTCCGAAGCATTCGCTCACGTCGGTCACCCAGTCGACGGAGACGACGTCTGAGCCGTCCCGGAATCGTCCGGTGCATTCGAAGCACGATGCGGTGTGACAGCGTGCCGGATTGTGAATTCGAGGCCTCGATCTCGTGCATGGGAATACTGGTGAAGTCCTTCCGCCGCTTCCGGACGTGTCGCCGGGAAAACGGCGCGGACCAGCACCATTACCAGCATCGTCGGAAGTGTCGTGCGCAACTCCTTTCTCGTGCTCGTTCTCCTCGTGAGGAGGTCAACATCGGTTCGAGATTGTCCATTTAGGAACTTTTTGCTCGAAGCGGAAATTTTATCCTCGGTGTGTCACCGGATATTATTCGGGGGCGGGAAAGCGGGTTCTTCCAGAGGGAAAGGACAGCGCAATCATACGTTCGATGTCGCGATGGAACTCCTTCGAATTCAGGTCAGGAGGAGAGCGGCAGAACTCGTGTCGGGAGGTTTGTTCCGAAAGCGGGATTGTGCGGAGAGCAGTATTTCTCGGTGGTCGCGCGGTTCCTTCGTCGAGATCGGCGAACGCGCCGAAGTGGAAGGGGCTGTGCTCAGTTGTTCGCGGGGACCCGCGAACCGATGGTGTGCGCCGCGCGGCGGACGTCGCCGGGGAGCGTCGAGGAGTGCACGTCGATGAACGAGTTGGTGGCTCCGCTGAGGCCGAGCGATCCCAGGACGTGCCCTCCGGTGTCGGTGATGAGCGCTGCGACCGCGGTCGTCCCGAACTGCCTCTCGTCGACGGAGATCGCGAATCCGCTCTCGCGGACCTGATTCAGGTCGGTGCGGATGTCGGTCGCATCGCGGACACCGCTGTCGGCGAGGGTGACAGGTTGCATCTCATCCGCCGTGGTTTCTAGGTTGGTCGCACGGTCGCAGGCGAGGAACACTTTTCCCGCAGCACCGGGGTAGAGCGGCAGCCTCTCCCCGATGGGCAGTGAGTACTGGGGGCGTTGTCCGCCCTCGACGCGGTCAATGAGCACCCTGTTGTGCTGCACGCGCACGTACAGCGATGCGGTCAGTCCGGTGACGGTGGCGATCTCTTCCAGCACCGGACGGGCGATCATGCGCAGGGGACTCGTGGTCGTGAAGGCGTGCGCCGTGGACAGGGCGGCCGGTCCCGCGGTGTATCCGTTGGCGTGCCTGCTGGCGTAACCGTGTTCGGTGAGCACGTTGACCAGACGCTGAGTGGTGGCGACGTGTAGCCCGGTGCGTTGGGCTAGTTCGGTCAACCGCAGCGGCTGTTGTGCCAGCTCCAGGAACCTCAGGACGTCGAGGGCTCGGTGAACCGAGCGCATCGGACTGTTCTTGGCCGTCGTCATATTCACTCCCAAGTGTTCGCGACTGATCCTATCACTCCATGAGAAGTTTCCTCGTTGTTCTTGACTGCCTCTCTGGTTTCTCGCACAGTGATTAACCATCTCATTCACATGAAGTTATATATCATAGAGTGATAAAGAGGTTGATTGATGAGGATAGCAGTGCTCGGCCTGGGAGAGGCCGGGAACATCTATGCGGCGGGTTTCGCCGCGGTCGGTGCCGCTGTCGTCGGGTACGACCCGGTGGTGGAGCGGATACCCGAGGGCGTGACCAGGGTCGACAGCGTCACCGAGGCGGTGCGCGGGGCGCAGCTGGTGCTCAGCCTGGTGACCGCCGCACACGCCGTCGAAGTGGCCGCCGAGGTCGCTCTGAACCTGGAGCGCACTGCCGTCTACGCTGACCTCAACGCCGCCTCACCGGAGCGCAAGGCCGAAGTGGCGGCCACGCTGGGCGATGCGGCGCATCGCTGCGCCGACGTCGCCGTCATCGGTTCAGTCCCTCGATTCGGTCAGCGCACCAGCTTGCTCACCTCCGGTCCTGCCTCCGAGGAGGTGGCGGAGCTGTTCCGGACTCTCGGGGCTGACGTCGACGCAGTCGGTGGGCAGGTGGGAGATGCCTCGCGGCGCAAGATTCTGCGGACGGTCTTCATGAAAGGGCTCGGCGCCGTGATCACCGAGACCGTGGATGCCGGGGAGCTGGCCGGTGAGACCGAGTGGGTCCGTGCGCAGATCGCGGGTGAACTCGTGGGCGGCGAGGCCGCCCTGGACCGGCTCGACCGCGGAACGCGCAAACACGCGCTGCGCCGCGCGCACGAGTCGGAAGCCGCGACGCAGCTGCTGGAGTCCCTCGGAGTCGCGCCGCTGGTGACCACGGCGGTGAGCAACCGTCATCGTTCCCTGAGCCGGCGGACCACTCGGGACGTGACGGAGTTGCTGGAGGATTTCACCCGGATGCCCACGGCCGCCATCGGTGACGCGGGAGACCGGCTCGGCATCGTCGATCCGCGCGTGCGTCCGATGTGGCCTGCGGAGCGGCTCACCGGTCGCGCGCTGACCGTGCTGTGCCGCCCCGGCGACAACAAGGGAATCCACCAGGCATTGACCATGGCGGGCCCCGACGACGTCCTGGTGGTCGCCGGTGGTGGGGATCCCTCCCGGGCGCTGATCGGTGAGCTCATCGCGCACCGCGCGATCAATCGCGGTGTGCGGGGCGTGGTCGTCGACGGTGCGGTTCGCGACGTACACGCGCTGCGGGAAGCGGGACTTCCGGTGTGGGCCGTGGGCACCTCACCCGCCGGGCCCTACAAGTCCGGCCCCTATCGGGTCGGCACCGACGTGGCGCTCGGTGGAGTGGTGGTGCACCACGGCGACATCGTCGTCGCGGACTCCGACGGTGTCACCGTCGTTCCGCTGACCGACGCCGAACGCGTCCTCGACGGGGCACGTGCCGTCCTGGACGACGAGGCCAGCCGCTATCAGCGGATCCTCGATGAGCGCGTCGAGTGACCCGCGGAGACGCGTGCCGCCGCTTCCGCCCGTCCCGCTCCAACGACGAAGAGGGAACCCGTCATGCCCATCGGGCTCATCGCACTCGGCGCCTTTATCGCCGTCATCATCGTCTGGAACGTCGTGTTCAAGCGCAACATGGGCGAGGCCATGCTGCTCGGTTTTCTCGTCACCGTCGGATTCGCCGGCGCCGAGGCCCCGAGCATGCTGCTCACCAGCTTACGCGGCGCCCTGGACGAGGAGGTCCTGTACGCGGCCATGGCCTTCGTGTTCATGGCCTACGTGGTTGACCGGACCGGACTCATCGGCAGGATCCTGACGATCTTGAACTCGCTCGTCGGGCGGGTCAGAGGTGGACCCGTTCTGGTCGATGCCACGGGGTCGGCCGCCATGGGGGCCCTGTCCGGATCGAATTCCGGGAACACCGCCGCGACCGGCTCGTTCACCGGCCCGTGGATGATCCGAACCGGGTGGAGTCCGGAGCGCAGTGCCACCTTCATGGCGGGCAACGGCGGGCTCGGCGCGGCGATGCCGCCCAGCGTCTCCATGGTCATCATGATCGGTTTCGCGGGCTCGATGGTTACCACCGGACAGATCTACCTGGCTCTGCTCTGCGCGGGGATCTACCAGGTGGTGTGGCGGGTGCTGCTCGTCGCGTACCTGGTGCGCCGGGACGGGATCCAGCGAGTCTCGGCCGCTGAGCTGCAGCCGCTCCGGCGAGCGCTGTGCGACGGCGGGAGCGCCCTGATCATCGTGCTCGGCGCCGTCGTACCGATCGCGATCACGGTCGGTCCCGTCGCCGGTTTCCTGAGCACGAGCGATCTGCTGGGCGGATCGCTCGACGAGATCTCCATCCTGACCTGGATTCCCATTCTGGTCACCGCGCTGGCGCTGGTGGTGGGCAGGCGCGCGCTGCCGCGCAACGCCCGTGACTGGAGCGATTGGCTGGCCGCGGCGATGCCCCGCTTCACCACCATCGGCGCGCTGCTGTTCTTCGCCGTGGCAGCCAGTGAGATCCTCACCCGTCTCGGACTCGCCGGTGACATCAACGCCATCCTGAACGAGCTGCAGCTCAACCGATACGTGATGGTCCTGCTGGTGGGCGTGCTCATCGCCGTGATCGCCGGGCCGCTCTCCTCCACCGCCACCCTCACCGCTGTTGGGCAGGTCTCGCTGTTCGCCCTCATCTCCGTCGGAGTCGACCCGGTCCTGGCCGTGACCGCGATCCTCGTCTTCGCCTCCACCGAAGGCGCCTCGGCACCGGCCTCCGGCTCGATCTTCGTCGCCGCCGGCATCACCGGCGCCAAACCGGAGAAGATGTTCCTCCCACTGATCGGCTACTACATGGTTCCGGTCACGCTCATCGGTTGCCTGATCGCCTGGGGCGTGCTGCCCGTCCTCATCTAGACAGCGACCGGTGCATCCGTTCGCCGAGAAAGGACACGACATGACAACGACACTCCACACCCCGACGCAGACCGCGTGCCGAGCCGTGTTCATCACGACCTTGCTGGTGTTTCTCGCCTTGGCCGCGGCGTTGGTCGTGGTGCAGCTCGCCGGAGTGCTCCTGCTGCGTCCCGAGTGGATCACCTGGGCTTCCGCCACGTTGCTCGTGCCGAGCATCACCACCGCGGTTGTTTTCGGCCTGACCGGATTCGTCAACGGCTACCTCGTTCCCGCAGAAACCACCGGTGCTGAGGAGGGACCGTCGTAGGAGCCGGCTCGAACCGGAGCAACCGATGCGCTGCTCGGACGGTGTTCTCCGGGGAGTACATCGGTTTGGCCGGGACGGCCCGCGGACAGGCTCACGTGTCCGGACCAACACCGATTCACCCGGGGCCACTCCCACTGCGTGGTCGAGCGGTTACCTCCGACGAGATCGCCCCTGATCGTTCCGGAGGTGCGGCACAAGTCGAGCGCGTGGTGCACCGGACGGAGTCGGTCGGCCGGACGTAGCCCTGGGTCAGGGGCGCTACCGCCGGTTCTCCCCTTCGCCTCATGGGGAGAACCGGCTAACTCGTCCGTCAAGAATGTCTCCGACCTGGCGTTGGTCATTCGGTATCAACAAGAGTCTCGGACGGGAAAGGAGCGGCTACGACGGGCGTGGATCTGGTTGGACGAGAACCTGCCAGCCTCACTCGCATCCGGGAGCTGAGTTCCCGAGCTTCGGGAGCGAACCGCGATGCGCTTCGTGACCGCGTCCCGTCCTGCGGGGTGTGCCGCGTGCCGCCGCCGGCAGGGGCCGCGCATCCGCGCGTTGTCGCCGTGGGAAGAGCTCCGGTGCCCGCGCATTCGTCCGCGGGCACGGGCGACGTCGGGGAATCCGTTGTGGAATGTGTTCAGGCCGGCGCGTTCAACGTCTTGGCGTTGTCCGATTCGTCCGCTCCGTTCCGCGGTGGAGGAGGCGGGTTTCGAAGAATTCTTGACATTCCATCCGCGCGAGATCCATGGTGGCTCATCCAGTAAGCCAGTGCGATGCAGCACACCCTCGGGGGCGCCCTGGTGGCGCGCAAGGAGGCACGGTGTCACCGGAGTTGATATCCATCCTTGCCCTGGTCGTGGCGTTCGTGGTGACCACGACGTTGTCGGTCAACATGGGAATGTTGATGTTGGCGATGGCGTTCCTGGTGGGAACCGCGGTCGCTGGGCTGTCCACGGATCAGATCTTCGCCGGGTTTCCCGGTGACTTGTTCGTGGTGCTGGTGGGGGTGACCTACCTGTTCGCCATCGCCCGCGCCAACGGGACGATCGACTGGATCGTGCGGGGCGCGCTGCGCCTGGTCGGCGGGCGCATCGCGTTGATCCCGTGGATCATGTTCACCATCGGGGCCGTGCTGACCGCGGTCGGAGCCGTGAGCCCGGCTGCTTGCGCGATCGTCGCTCCGATCGCGATGAGCATGGCCGCCCGGTATCGGATCAACCCCCTGCTGATGGGGGCGATGGTGGTGCACGGCACCCAGGCGGGCAGCTTCTCGCCGATCAGCATCTACGGCACGATCGTCAACGGGGTGGTGGCCCGCGCGGGGTTGCCGGCGAGCCCGATCGTGCTGTTCCTGGGAGCGCTGGCGGTCAACGTCCTGATCGCGGGGGTCGTGTTCGTGCTCTTCGGTGGGCTCCGCCTGGCGCGGTCCGGCTCGGCGGCGGTGACCACGAGCGCGGCCGAACCGGCCCTGTCCGGTGTCGCGGCGGGAGCGCGGCAGTCGAGTACGCCTTCCTCGACCGGTGGTGTCGAGCTGTCGAGCACGCACCCCGGAGTGGACGAGCCTGCGCTCGGGGGCGAGACGTCGCAACGGTTGACCGGGGAGCGCGTGGCGACCCTGCTCGGGCTGGTCGCCCTGGTGGTGGCCACGCTGGGGTTCGAGGTCAACGTGGGCTTGGCCGCGGTGACCGTCGCGGTGGTGCTGAGCGTGGTCTCCCCGGGAAGCGCGCGCAACGCGCCCTCCGAGGTGGCGTGGCCGACCGTGCTGCTGATCAGCGGGGTGCTGACCTACGTCGGTGTTCTCAAGGAGATGGGCACGATCGACTACGCCGGCGCCGCCGTGGCCGGTGTCGGTATTCCGCTGGTGGTCGCGTTGCTGCTGTGCTACGTCGGTGGTGTCGTGTCGGCCTTCGCGTCCTCGGTCGGCATCATGGGTGCGCTCATCCCGCTGGCGGTGCCGTTCCTGCAGCAGGGCCAGATCGGAGCCGTCGGCATGATCACCGCGTTGGCCGTGGCCTCCACCGTGGTCGATGTGAGCCCGTTCTCGACCAACGGTGCGATCGTGCTGGCCAACGCCAGCGGTTTCGACCGGGACGCGCTGTTCCGCAAGTTGCTCGTGTACGGCGGTGTCGTCGTGGTCGCGGCGCCGGTGCTGAGCTGGTTGCTCTTCGTCGTGCTGCCCGGGCTCGGATGAGCGGGACGGGAGCTCGCGCGGTCACTGCTGCTCGGGGTTCCAGCTCAGCAGCCGCACGCGGCTGACCGTGGCGATGTGCTCGCGCATGGCGGTCACCGCGCTCTGGGAGTCCTGCTCCCGGACGGCCGCGGCGATGCGCTCGTGCTGGGCCAGCGAGCGGGCGGGGCGATCGGGCTGTTGCAGGGACTCGTGGCGGCTCTCGGCGACCTGCTCGGAGATCTCGTGCATGAACTCGGCGATCAGCTCGCTGTGGGCGGCCGTGGTCACCGCGGCGTGAAACCGGCGGTCCCCGTCCTCGCCGAGCCCGCCCTCGGCGACGTCGGTGCGCATCGTCTCCAGCGCCGCCTCGAGGGCGGTCAGGTCGTCAGCGGTCCGGCGCAGCGCGGCCAGTTCGGCCGCCTTGGTCTCCAGGGCTTCGCGGGCGTCGAGGACGTCCGGCAGTCGACGCCTGCGTTCCACGAGGGTCGAGATCGGCTCCATGGTCAGGCTGTCCTGGCGCAGGAACGTGCCGCCGCCGTGGCGGATCTCGACCAGCCCCTGCACTTCGAGCACCACGATCGCCTGCTTGATCGAGGCGCGGCTCACCCCGAGCTGCTCGGCCAGGTAGCGCTCGGAGGGAAGTCGGTCACCGGTGGTCAGGCCGGCTTCGGCGACGTACTCGCGGAGCTGGGCCAAGATTTGCTCGTACAGGCGCGCTCGGGGGACTTGGTGCAGGGAGACGGACACCGGACCTCCTTGACAGGGTGCACCCAGGGTAGCATCCTCGGCTGAGACGGTAAGTGGATGAGCCACTCGACCAATTTTTTCGACGTGTCACTCGGAGGTGGGGCATGTCCGACGCACAGCAGAGCTCTCCGTGGCTCGAGCACGACGGGGCGTTGCGGGGGCTGCGCGTCCTCGATCTCTCGCGGATCCTGTCCGGTCCCTTCGCCACGATGACCCTGGCCGACCTCGGCGCGGATGTGATCAAGGTCGAAAACGAGCACACCGGCGACGACACGCGCTCGTGGGGGCCGCCCTATCTCGGCGACACCGCCTCCTACTTCCTGAGCGTCAACCGCAACAAGCGCGGTCTCGCCGTGGACCTCAAGTCCGAGGAGGGCAACGCGGTCGTGCAGCGGTTGGCGCGGAGCGCCGACGTGATCGTGGAGAACTTCCGCCCCGGCACCGCAGCGCGGCTGGGGCTGGGCTACGAGCAGGTCGCGGCCGACAATCCCGGCATCGTCTACGCCTCGATCAGCGGCTACGGCCAGACCGGCCCGTACAGCCAGGAACCCGGTTACGACGCCATCGCCCAGGCCGTGTCCGGCATGATGAGCGTGACCGGTCAGCAGCACGGCCCCCCGGCGCGCGTCGGGGTCTCCAGCGCCGACCTGGCGGCGGGCATGTGGGCCACCATCGGGATACTCGCCGCGCTGCGTGAGCGCGAGCGCACCGGCGCCGGCCAGTGGGTGGATGTCTCCCTGCTGGACGGGCAGATCTCCTGGTTGACCTACGTGGCGGGAGGCTACTTCGCGACCGGAACCGTGCCGGACCGTCACGGCTCGGCCCACCCCACGATCGTTCCGTACCAGGCCTTTCCCACCGCCGAGGGCGAGATCATGGTCGCGGCGGGCAACGACGGGCTCTGGCGCGCCTTCGCCGAGGCCATCGGTCTCGGCGAGTTGGGCACGGATCCCCGGTTCGCCACCAATCCCGATCGCGTCCGCAACCGGGAGACGCTGGTGACGTTGGTCGAGGACGCCTTGGCGCGGCGCTCCGCGCGGGAGTGGGCCACGATCCTGGCGGAGGCGGCCGTGCCCGCGGGGCCGATCAACACCGTCGAGCAGGCCCTGGACCATCCCCAGGTCGCCGCTCGCGGCATGATCAGCACCACCGAGCACCCCAGCGCCGGAACCGTGCGCACGCTCTCTTCGCCGATCGCGTTGTCGAGCAGTCCCACCTCGGTGCGCTCCGCCCCACCCCAGCACGGTCAGCACAACGCCGAGATCCTGGCCGGTCTCGGTCTCGACGCCGAGCGCCTCTCCGCGGCGGCACGGAACGAGGTGCAGTGATGAGCACCGAGTTGTCCGTCCCCGGTGCTCCGGGGGTGACCGTGCGGGACACCGGGCCCGTCCGCGAGCTCACGATCGGCACCGGAAGCAAGCGCAACGCCCTGACGAGCCGGGATTGGGACGCGCTGGCCGCGGCCGTGCGCGATGGTGACCGCGGGGGGTCGACCAGGGCGATCCTCATCCGGGGGCGCGGGGAGACGTTCTGCGCGGGCTCGGACATGAGCGAATGGGTCGATGCCGACTCCGCGGCCGTCGAAGACGCCTTCGCCCGCATGGAGGCCGCCTTCCGCGCGGTCGAGGAGTGCGCGCTGCCGGTGATCGCCGAGATCCGCGGCACCGCCGCCGGTGCGGGATGTCAACTCGCCCTGGCCTGCGACCTGCGTTTCCTCGCCGATTCGGCCCGCATGGGGATGCCGATCGTGCGGTTGGGCATCAATCCCAGCCCCGCGTTCGCGGCTCGCATGCTGGCCGTGGCGGGGGCGTCGACGACCCGGTACCTGCTCTACACCGGAGTTCTGCTCGACGCGCCGCGGGCGGTGGCGTGCGGGCTGGCCGAGCACCACCTGCCCGAGGGGGAGCTGGCCGAGTTCACCGCTCGAACGCTGGACCGGAGCACCGCCCAGCCCCCGGCGGCGCTGCGCGCGGCCAAACGTGCCGTGTCCGAGGCGCTGGGTCCGGTCCGGGAGGCCGCGGCCGGGCAGGAGCACGCCATGATCACGCCGGGGGAGTTCCAGCACGGCATCGCGCGGGTGCTCGGTCGTCCCGCGTGACTCAACCCGCCACCGGAGCCGGAGAGTCGGTGGTGTCAGCCCGGCGGCGAGGATGGTGCGGGCTGCATTGCGGTCGCGGTCGTGGACCACCAGCTCACGCCCGTACCGGGCGGCTTTCTCTGTCAATAGCCGCCGGAAGGTTCCCCACGAGGCGTCGTGCACACTCTTGGCCAGCCGGGTGCGAGCCAGGCCGGACACCGCCAAGTCCTCCAGGATGATCGCTTGGTTCTCACGAACGAGCCTGGTGGTTTCCTTGTGCAGCCAGTCGGCTCGGGTGTCGGCGACTTTCGCGTGCTGCCGGGCGAGCCTGCGGCGTGCCTTGGCTCAGTTGATCGATCCACGCTGTTTCCGAGACACCGCGCGCTGTGCCCGCTTGAGCGTGCGCTCGGCGCGGCGCAGGAGCCGGGGGTCGATCACGCGGCCGTGCTGGTCGACAGTGAATGCCGACAGGCCGAGATCACGCCCGCTCTCGATCTCCTGGCCGTGCTCGTCGGGGCCGGTCGACGCGGCGGTCCGGGGCCACACCGGCGAGGTGATCGCCTCGGAGTTCCTCGTTCGAGTCGGGGTCGCTCGTCGCAAGCTTCGACCGGTCGCGCCCCGGTGCGGTGGGTGAGCTCGTCCGCCAATAATGTCACTGATTGACATTGGTCAACAAATGACAAAAAATGTCGCACAGCGGAAGGAGCGGCCATGACGGAGCTGCTGGGTCTGCGGACCTGGTTGAACGAGAACCTGCCCGAGCTCGCACGGCGGTACGGCGTACCCGGCGCGGCCGTCGGAGTGCTCGCCGACGACCAGGTCGTCGAAGCGGCGACGGGTGAGCTCAATCTACGCACCGGTGTTCCGACCACCACGGACTCGCTGTTCCAGATCGGCTCGGTGACCAAGCTGTGGACGAGCACACTGGTGATGCAGCTGGTCGAGGAAGGTCTGGTCGAGCTCGACGCCGCGGTCACGCGTTACCTGCCCGACTTCCGACTCGCCGAGGAGCGGGCGGGTGCGGACATCACCGTCCGACAGCTGCTCACCCACACCTCGGGCATCTGCGGCGACGCCTTCGTGCCTACCACGCGCGACGAGGACGCGGTGGGTCGCTACGTCGACGACGTCGTTCCCACGCTGTCGCGGGACGTGCCGTCCGGAGAGGGCATGTCCTACTCCAACTCCGGCTTCGCCGTGCTCGGCAGGATCGTCGAGGTGGTGCGCGCCAAGTCCTTCCCGCGACTGCTGCGCGAGCACATCGGCACGCCACTCGGTCTGCGGCACTGGGCGCCCACACCGGAGGAGGCGCTGCTGCACCGGACGGCCGTGGGGCACGTGCCCGGCCGGGGCGGAACTCCGGAACCGGCCTCGTTCTGGAACCTGCCCGCCTCGCTCGCTCCTGCGGGCACCGTGCTGGCGATGGCTCCCCGTGAGCTGCTGGCCTTCGCCGGAGCGTATCTCGACGGGGGCGGGAAACTGCTCGACGCGGCGACCGTCGAACGGATGTGGCGCCCACGCGTCCCCGTGCCGGACATCGGCATGCTCGGTGGCCACCTCGGGCTCGGCTGGATGGTCCTCGACTGGAACGGGCACCGGGTCCTCGGGCACGACGGCGGCACCTACGGGCAGAGCTGTTGTCTGCGCGTACTTCCCGAGACCGGTATCGCGCTCGCCTCGCACGCCAACGGCGGGGAGAACGCCGCCTTCCACCACGAGCTCGTCGCGCGGGTTGTCGACCGGCTCGTCGGACTGCGGCCGTCCCCGCTGCCCACGCCCCCGGAGCGCCCCGGCGAGGTTGACCCCGAGCGTTTCGCGGGCCGGTTCGACTCCTCGACCATGTCCCTGGAAGTGACCGTGCGGCCGGACGGTTCGGCCGTGGCCCGTTCGGAGGCGCTCACCGCGGAGGCCCGGCAGTTGCAACCCGAGCCGAGGGTGACTGAGCTCGTCCGGTTGGACGACGACCGTCTGATTTCCACCGGCCGGCTCTTCGGGGCGCACGAGGTTCTCGCTTTCTCCGGTGGTGGCCCCGGCAGACCCGCCACCCACCTGTTCCACGCGGGTCGGCTCACGAGGCGCACGGCATGAGCGGCTCGTTGCGGCAACGGCAGAAGGACGAGCGTCGACTGCGGATGATCCACGCCGCGCTCGAGCTGTTCGACGAGTACGGCTTCCCGGAAGTCGCCGTGGCCGACATCGCCGAACGGGTCGGGATGTCCTACCGGACCATCTACCGCTACTTCCCGAGCAAGGAGGACGTGCTGCTCGGGTTGGTGATCGAGGGTAATCACGCGTTCCTCGAGCGGGTGGGCGACCGCCTCGGCGAGAGGCCGCTGCTCGTTACGTTCGCCGACGCCATGACCGAGGTGCTCGAGGAGTTGTCCGAGCGGGTCGGTGAGGACGCCATTCGCACGACGAGCGAGCAGATCGACCGGGTCGAGTCGGTGCGCGCCCGTGCGTTGCTGCACAGCGCCGACATGCTGGACCGGCTGGCCGCTCTGGTCGAGCGACATCCTGCGTACGGCCCGGAACGGGATTCCGAGATTCATCTGGCCGTGAGGGTGTTCGGTGCCGTCTCGGCCGAAGCACAGCGCAGGTGGCGTTCTGCCCCCCTGGCCGGGCGCTCGCTCGCCGGTGAGTTCCGCGCCGTGATGGCGGGGCTGCCCGCGGTGCTCCCGGATGCTCCCGAGGCCGCGAACTGACTTCCCGACCCCGGGAGCGGCCGGGGCGCACCGGCGAGCGGTTCGGTGGCGCCTCCAGTGGGGTGTCCGGTCAGGCGCCGGTCCCGTGAACTGGCCTGGTAGCTGGTTTTCCCTGCTGCAGTATGACAGCTCTGAGGCGATGGTCGCCGAGCTTCGTAGGGCGTTGACGGTGCTCCGGCACGTGGTGGTGCGTTGCTGGTTCCATTGTGGAGTTCGCGCGACCCGACTCGCCACTGACGTCGGAGGTCCGGCACCGTCAGCCCGGTGGACGACCCGCCTGCTCGGGCAGCAGGTGAGCCGTCGCGGGCCACCATCCGAGGCCTCCCTTCACGTCATCTCCGCGGGAGCACACAGCGCACGGCGATGCCGTTCTTGTTTCGCGTGATGCCACATTGGTGTTAGACGCGCATCGATCGGCGTGCTTATGGTCTCTGGCAACCGGGACGCGGTGATCCCGACCACAGTGACCAGCGGGAGGGAGGACTCCGGTGAGCACCATGCCGCACATCGAGCGCGCCCCGTTCTCGTGACCGTTTTCCGGCCGAGGAACACCACTGTTTTCGCCATTTTCCGCGTCGTGGCCGAGCACTTCGTCCGTGGTTGATTTTCGCGTTCTTCCGTGCTCGACGAGCGACGCGTTGACCGACAATTCTTCGTCACCCGTCCTTTCCGGTGCGGGCGGTGTCCGCGCGCTCGCGAATCGGTTCTTCGTCGGTGGCGAGCACGGCGTGGCTTTTGTTTCGTTCCGGACTTTTCCGTTGCCGGGCAGGCATCCGAGGAGGGCTTCATGGTCGAGCACGTCACCGAGAGGGCAGCCGGCAGAACCGGCAGGGCTCCGCGGCGCACCAACGTGCGGTGGTTGATCGCCGGGCTGCTCGGCACGGGGTTGATCATCGCTTTCGTGGACCGGGCGAACCTGTCCGTGGCCATGCCCACGATCAGCGAGGAGTTCGGCATCAGTCCGGCGATGCAGGGCGTCGTCCTGGGAGCCTGGACCTGGACCTACGCGGCCTTCCAGCTGCCGGCGGGGTGGCTGACGGACAAGCTCGGACCGCGCGTGGTCTACGCCTCGGCTGTGGTGTGGTGGTCGTTGTGCACCGCGGCCGTGGCGCTGGCGCGCGGTACGGTCTCGCTGTTCGGGCTGCGTCTGCTGCTGGGCATCGGCGAGGCGCCCGTGATGCCCAGCAGCGCCAAGGTCGTCTCGGAGTGGTTCCCCAGGAAGGAGCGCGCGCTGGCCTCCGGCCTCTACGGTGCTGGTAGCGAGGCCGGGGCCGCGATAGCGGTTCCGCTCGCCTCCCTGCTGCTGGTCGCCTTCAACTGGCACGGCGTGTTCCTGGCCACGGGCGCGCTGGGCCTGCTCTGGGCCGGGGTGTGGTTGTGGATCTACCAGACCCCGCGCAAGCAGCGCTGGACCTCCTCGGCGGAGGCCGACTACATCGCCGAGGACGACGACAGCGCCGACCGCGCCGACCGCGCCGACGGTGTCGACGGTGCCGATCGCGCCGGTGAACCGGCCGAACGGGACACCTCCATCCCGTGGCTGCGCCTGTTCCGCTACAGGACCCTGTGGGGACTGTTCTCCGGCTACGTGTGTCGCAACTTCCTGAACTACTTCTTCATCACGTGGTATCCGACCTATCTCGTCCAGTCCCAGGGGTTCTCCGCGATGGATCTGGCCAAGTACGGGGCGATCCCCGGTGTGGTGGCCATCTTCGGGAACTTCGCGGGCGGCTGGTTCTCCGACCTCCTCGTGCGCCGCGGCGTGTCGGTGAACCTGGCGCGCAAGATCCCGATCGTGGTGGGCACCCTCGGCTCCGGGACCGTGGCCTTCGCGGTCTTCGCCCCGAACGCGGCCGTGGCGCTGACGCTGCTGAGCGTCTCCTTCGCCAGTTCCTCCTTCGCCTCGGCGGCGATCTTCAGCCTGCCCATCGACGTGGCCCCCGGCGGCGGCAACGTGTCGAGCATCTTCGCGATCCAGAACACCGGCTCCCAGATCGGGGGGCTGTTGAGCCCGGTCGTCATCGGCTTTCTGGTGACGCTGACCGGCTCGTTCGTGGCTCCGCTGCTGGCCATGGGGGTGTTGTGCCTGATCGGCGCGGCCGTGTACGGGCTCGTGATCAAGGTGCGTCCGCTCGATGCCGACGACCGGCCAAGCACCCCTGCCGACGCGGTGAGCTGAACCTGAGTCCGCCCGGTCCACGAGCACGGCGGTGGGCCGGTGCGGGTGGTCACACGTTTCGGAAGTGAAGCCCCGGAAGTGGAGGGAATGTCCGATGGACGAACGATCGATGCTGGTTTCCGAGGTGCGGGTCACTCCGATCCTGATGGAGGACGCCCCCTTGCTGAACCGGCACGGAGTGCACCAGCCGTACGCCACTCGCTGCATCATCGAGATCCGCACGGAAGGGGGAGTGGTCGGGCTCGGTGAGAGCTACGGGGACCAGGAGTACCTGGACGCGCTGCGGCTGCTGGCCGAGCACCTGCCGGGGCATTCGGTCACCGCGCCCAACCGGCTGTGGGAGCTGGCCGCCGAGGTGCTGCGGCCGGACGCGGTGGATCCGCGCCTGGTGGACGAGCAGTCGGCCGGGTGGTTGTTCGGCCGGGCGAACCTGAGCAGGCTGCACGGGATCGCGGTGTCGGCGTTCGAGGTGGCCCTGCTCGACGCGCTCGGCCGGACCGTCGGGTTGCCGGTGCACGCGCTGCTGGGCGGCAAGGTCCGCGACCGCGTGGACTACGCGGCCTACCTGTTCTACCGCTGGGACGAGCACCCCACCCCGGGCACCCCGCGTGACGACTGGCCGGAGGCCCTGGACCCGGCCGGTGTGGTTGGCCAGGCCGAGCGCATGGTCGACGAGTACGGGTTCCGCTCGTTGAAGCTCAAGGGAGGGGTGTTCCCGCCGGAGGAGGAGGTCGCCGCCGTGGAGGCGCTGCGGGAGGCCTTCCCCGAGCGGCCGGTCCGGCTCGATCCCAACGGGATCTGGTCGGTCGAGACGAGCGCGCGGGTCGCCGACGAGCTGCGCGGGGTGGTGGAATACCTCGAAGACCCCTGCCTGGGCGTGTCGGACATGGCCCAGGTGCACCGCCGCACCGGGGTGCCGCTGGCCACCAACATGTGCGTGACCACCCCGGAGGACGTTCCCGGGGCCTTCGCCGCCGAGGCGGTGCAGATCCTGCTCTGCGACCACCACTTCTGGGGCGGGCTGGTGGCGACCCAGCAGCTGGCCGCGATCTGCCGAACCCACGGGGTCGGACTGTCGATGCACTCCAACACGCACCTGGGCATCAGCCTGGCGGCGATGACGCAGGCCGCCGCCTGCGTCCGGGGGCGGTTGCACGCCTGCGACACCCATCGCCCGTGGCAGGGCGAGGACGTCGTCACCCGGCCGCACCGCTTTGTGGAGGGGGCCGTGGCGGTGTCGGACGAGCCGGGGCTGGGCGTCGAGCTCGACCGCGAGGCCCTGGACCGGCTGCACCGGCGCTGGCTCGACAGCGACGTGCGGGGCCGTGATGACGTCGCGGCGATGCGAGCCGCCGATCCGGAGTGGACGATGCCGCCCGCTCCGCGGTGGTGACCCCGACACCGAGACCCGCCCCGGTTGCCGCTCGACCGTCCCCGGCCGGGTGGCCGCCTCGTCCGCGATCCCCGCGCCGGCTGCGCACGTGCGCACCGGCCGCGCTCGTTCGAGAAGGAAGAGCACATGAGCACCAGCAGTCCCCGTGAGCACGCCACCGCGGCGGCCTCCGCTGCCGTCGACCGCATCAGCCGGGTCGAGCTGTCCCGCGTCCGCTTGCCGCTGCAGGCACCGATCAGCGACGCCAAGGTCCTCACCGGCAGGCAGAAACCACTGACCGAGGTGGCCTTCCTCGTCGCCGAGATCAGCACCGAGGGCGGTCGGTGCGGACTCGGGTTCGCCTACTCCAAACGCGCAGGCGGGGACGGGCTCTACGCCCACGCCCGCGAGATCGCGCCGGAGCTGATCGGTGAGGACCCCAACGACATCGATCGCCTCTGGCGCAGGCTCGTCTGGGCGGGCGCCTCGGTGGGGCGCAGCGGGCTGGCCACCCAGGCCGTGGCCGCCTTCGACATCGCGCTGTGGGACCTGAAGGCGCGGCGCGCCGAGCTGCCCCTGGCCAAGCTGCTCGGCGCGCACCGCGATGCGGTGGCCTGCTACAACACCTCGGGCGGTTTCCTGTCCGCGCCCGTCGAGCAGATCCTGGACAACAGCACCGAGGCGCTGCACCGGGGCATCGGCGGCATCAAGATCAAAGTGGGGCATCCCGACACCGCCACGGACATCCGGCGCGTGGAGGCCGTCCGCGAGCACCTCGGCGACTCCGTCCCGCTGATGGTCGATGCCAACCAGCAGTGGGACCGGGCCACCGCCCGGCGGGTCGGCAGGACGCTGGAGCGCTTCGACCTCACCTGGATCGAGGAGCCCGTCGACGCCTACGACACGGCCGGGCACGCGGCTCTGGCGAGCAAGCTGGACACCCCGGTGGCCACCGGTGAGATGCTCACCAGCGTCGGGGAGCACCGGGAGCTGCTCCGAAGCGGTGCCTGCGACGTCATCCAGCCGGACGCCGCCCGCGTCGGTGGGATCACCCCGTTCGCGCGCATCGCGGCGCTGGCCGAGGAGCACCACCTGGCCATGGCGCCGCACTTCGCCATGGAGATCCACCTGCACCTGGCGGCGGCCTACCCCGGCACCACGTGGGTCGAGCACTTCGACTGGCTCGAACCGCTCTTCGTCGAACGCCTGGAGTGCCGGGCGGGCCGGATGCTCGTGCCCGAGCGGCCCGGCCTCGGGCTGTCGCTCAGCGAGCAGTGCCGGGCCTGGACCCTCGAGCGGGACACGATCGATCGCGCCGCGACCTGACCGGGCTTCGCGCGGGGGTAGGGCTCTTCCGACCCTAGTCCCGTCCGGAGTCACGCCCGGCCGGGGCCGGGTTCCGTCCGCGGCGGGAAGAGCCCCTGCAGCACGTCCGAGATGGTGACCACGCCGAGCGTGCGCTCGGACGTGCGGACGAGGGCCAGCTGGGTGCTGGTCCGGCGCATCCGGGACAGGGCGTCGAGGACGGTGGTGTCCGGGTCCAGTTCGGAGCAGTCCCGCACGAGTCCGTGGAGGGGCTGGTCGGGGGTGCTGGTGAGGGTGTCGCGGACGTGCACCAGACCGCTCGGTGCCGCGGGGCTGCCCACGAGGATCCGCAGATGTCCGGACCGGCGGCTGGCGGCCTGCACGTCGGCCGCGGTGGCCGTGCTCGGTACGGAGGCGACCGGTTCCTCGCCGGTGAGGTCCCCGACCCGCAGCCGGGTCAGTTCGAGGGCGCCGGCGAGCTGGTCGGAGGACCAGGAGTCGAGGTCGCCGCTCTCGGCGGAGTGCCGCACGAGCTGGCGCAGCTCGTCGGGGTTCTGCTCGATGGCGACTTCGTCGACCGGCTGCACCCCGACCGCTTCGACGAGCTTGTTCGCGGCGGTGTTGAGCAGCGTCAGCACGGGGCGGAACAGCCACATGAAGCCGCGCATGGGGAAGGCGAGCAGCACGGCCGAGCGCTCGGGGTGGGCGATCGCCCACGACTTGGGCGCCATCTCGCCCACCACCAGGTGCAGGAAGGTCGCCAGCAGCAGCGCGAGGACGAACGCCGTCGCGCTGCTGAGCCAGTGCGGCAGGCCGAGCGCGGTGAGCACGGGGGCCAGGGCGTGCTCGACGGCCGGTTCGGTGATCGCGCCCAGGGCCAGGGTGCAGGCGGTGATGCCGAGCTGGCAGCCTGCGAGCAGGACCGAGACCTCCGAGGAGCTGCGCAGGGCCGCTCGGGCCGCGCGGCTCGTGGTCGCCTGTTCCTCCAGGCGGGTCCGGCGCGCGCCGATGGTGGCGAACTCGATCGAGACGAAGACCGCGCTGGCCGCGATGATCGCGATGGTGGCCAGGGTGGCCGTCCAGGGGTCGTGCATCAGGACTCCTCGTGGCCGGGATCGGTCGGCTGCTCGCCCGCCGTTGTCGGGCTCTCGTTCGGGGGATCGTCGAGCAGCTCCAGCGTCAGGAGCGCGGGCACGTGCTGCTCGATCTCGGTGACGGTGGCGCGCAGCACCCGGTTCGGTGGGTGCTCCTGGTGGGCGAGTTCGACCGGATCGCCCGGAAGGTCGATGTCGATCACCGCGTTCTCGGCGGGCAGCGTTCCGTGGTTGGCGATGACGAGGCCGGAGACGGTTTCGTAGTCCCCGCGGGGCAGCACGTGGGCGAGCTCGCGCTCGACCTCGTCGAGCGGGGCGTCGCCTCGGACCCACCACCGCTGTCCGTCGGTGTCCGCGGCGAGCAGGTGGGGCTGCTCGTCGACGTCGTGCTCGTCGGTGAGTTCGCCGACCAGTTCCTCGGCCAGGTCCTCGGCCGTGACGATGCCGGCGAAGCCGCCGTACTCGTCGACGGCGCAGGCCAGTTTGCCCCGGGACTCCGCCATCGCGGTGACCGCCTCGGGCAGTGGCATCAGCGTGGGGATGACGGTGGCGGGCCGGGCGATTTCGGTGACCGGGCGCTCGTCGGTCGCCGTGCCCTCGGCGATCGCGTCCAGCACGTCGACCAGGTGCACCACGCCTGCGATCTCCCCGTCGTCGTTGAGCACCGGATATCGCGAGTGTCCGCGGCTCATGGTTTCGCGCACTTCGGCGAGGGTGGCGTGCTCGTCGAGGACGTCCACGCGGGACCGGGGCACGAGGGCGTGCTCGACGTCGCGGTCGGGAAAGTCCAGCACCCGGTCCAGCAGCAGGGAGAGCTCGGCGGGAAGTTCTCCGGCCTGGCGGGAGGCGGCCACGATCCGCTGCAGGTCCCGCGGGCTGGCCGCGTGCTCGACGTCGTGCACCGGCTCGATCCGCAGCAGTCGCAGCAGCCCGGCCGAGGCCCGGTCGAAGACCCAGATCAACCAGCCGGCCAGGCGCAGGTACAGCATCGTCGAGGCCGACAACCACCGCGCGAGCTGGTGGGGCCGGGCGATGGCGAGGTTCTTGGGGAACAGCTCGCCGAAGAGCATCTGCACGAAGGTGGACGCCACCAGCACTCCGACGGTGCCGATCGCCACGCCTGCCGTCGTGGACACCCCCGTGGTTCCGAGAAGCGTTCCCACGGCGTTGCCGACCAGGGGTTCGGCCACGTAGCCGACCAGCAACCCGGTCACGGTGATGCCCAGCTGGGCGCCGGAGAGCATGAACGAGGTCCGCCGGGTGACCCGCAGCATCCGCTCGGCGACCCGGTCGCCCCGTTCGGCCTGGGACTCCAGCCGGGCTCGGTCGACGGTGATGAAGGCGAATTCCTGGGCGACGAAGTACCCGTTGGCCGCGATGATCGCGGCGATCAGCAGCAGACCACCGAGCAGGGACAGAGCCAGTACCACGTGACCATTGTGCCGAATGCTCGAATCAGCGAGTGGTGGGTGCGCGCGGCCCCGTCCGTGCGCGGGGCGACCGGACACCGACCGTGGTGTCCAGGTGACTCAGCGTTGCGGCGGGTTCTGCGTGAGGTCGCTGCTCGGTGTCGCGGAGTGCTCGGTGTCGTGGTCGCGTTCGCGCTTCGGCCCGGTGGTCCTGCGGCGGTAGCGACGCCAGAGCACCGCGCCCACGCCGACGAGGGCGACCGCGGCGAACAGGATCCAGCTCACCCGTCCGAGCACGTCCTCGAGGTAGGTGGCCGAGGTTCCCGCTGCCGTGCCGAGGCCGATGTGCAGCAGCGCCCAGCCGCTCGATCCGAGCAGCGAGGCGGGCAGGAAGCGGCGGAACACCATCCCGCTCGTTCCGGCCGCCACCGGGGTCAGGGTGCGCACCACGGGCAGGAATCGGGCGGTGAACACCGCCCCGCTGCCGTGGCGGCGCAGCATCGTCGCGGCGCGGTCCCAGTGCTCGCGCCCCAGTCTGGTGACGATGCGCGTTTCCCGCATGCGGGTGCCGAAGCGCCGCCCCAGCCAGTAGCCGAAGCAGTCACCAGCGCAGGCGCACCCGGCGACGATGGCGACCATGCCCAGGAACTGGTCGGTCTCGGTCACGCTCGCGCCTGCGATGAGCAGAGCGGTTTCCCCGGGGACGAGAAACCCCAGCCCGAGGGTGCACTCGCTCAGGGCCAGCACCCCGGCCAGCACCATCACCAGTGGCCACGGAAGCTCCGCCAGGATGGTGAGCCCCTCGCTGATGTTCGGCATGCACACTCCTCGTAATCGGGGGCGATGCCGACACCGTACCGACGCTGGTGCTCGTGCGCCGCACCGTTCGGGGCGGCTGTGACGGTATTCGCCGGGGTGTTGCGTGGTGGGCACGCGCTTCCGGGGAGCGGGACGTTCGGGTAGCCGGTGGGCCCGGACACCCGCGGCCGTGGACTCGCTGCGACCGCGGTTGTCTCACAATTCGTCTCAGATTGTGTTGCGTCCGGTTCTGAGATGGCGGTAGAGCGTGGCCCGGGAGACGCCCAGCCGGGAGGCGATCTCCTCGGCGGAGTGCTGTCCGGAGGCGTGGAGCTCGCGGGCGAGTTCGGCGTCGGCGGCGGAGAGCCTCCGGGGGCGCCCGGCGCGAGCGCGGTGGGTGTGCGCCGGTTCCGAGGCCGGCGGGTGGCCGAGCAGGCGCCACACGCCGGTGAGGAGGTGCTCGCGCAGCGCCTCGTCCGACAGGTCCGGCAGCAGCGCGATCGGGTCGGTGAGGGCGGAGAGCGCTTGGGCGAGCACGACCCGCTCGGCGGGGCCCGCGTTCGTGCCCGCCGCGGTGTCGATGGCGCGGTCCATCACCGTCAGCACGCGGGTGAACGCCTCCGAGGGGACGGAGGCCAGCTCGCGCAGCAGTGCGAGCAGGGTTCCGCGGTAGCGCAGGAAGATCTCCACCCAGCCGGTCATCAGTCTCGTGCGCACCGTGCCGAGGTCCTCCTGCCGGGCCGCCTCGGCGAGCACCTGCTCGAGTTCGGTGGTCATCGGGTCGAGCAGGTGGGTGAGGATCTCGGCTTTCGAGGTGAAGTGGTGGTACAGCGCGGGTTTGGTGATGCCGATCCGGTCGGCGATCTCCTGCAGGGTCGTGGGGTGGTAGCCGCGTTCGACGAACAGCTGCTCCGCCGTGGCCAGGATGCGCGTGCGCGTGTCCGCCTGTCGCTCCACCATGCCGGCACTTTACCTCCGGTCGGCACGAGGCGTACCGTCGCTTACCAAAGGTAAGTGACTTCCGCGAGGAGATGAGCGGCATGGTGGCCAGTCCCGCAGCAGACGACGGCCCGGCGGTGTCCGAGTCCGGGGCCTGCGCTCCGGAGGTGCGGCACCCGATCACGCTCGGCAGCCCGGAGTTCGTGGCCGCCCCGCAGGCGCACTGCACCTGGTTGCGGACCCACGCTCCGGTGTATCGGGGCCGGATCGACTCAGCCCTGGTCGATCAGGACGTGTGGATCGTGTCCCGCTACGCCGACTGCAAGAGCCTGCTCACCGACGACCGGTTTCCGCGCTCCCCGGCGGGAGGCCCGGCCATCGCCGAGGGGATGCCCGACCACCTGCGGCTGCTGAGCGAGTCGATGATCTACAAGGACTCCCACGAGCACCGGCGGCTGCGCAGGCTGGTGGCCAAGCCGTTCACCCCGCGCGCCATCGAGCGGCTGGGGCGGCGGGTGAGCGAGCTGGCCCACGGGCTGCTCGACGAGCTCGAGTCCCGGGAGGTGGTCGATCTGCGCAGCGAGTTCGCCCTGCCCGTTCCGATGACCGTGATCAGCGAGATGGTCGGCGTCGACGAGGCCGACCGCGAGCGGTTCCATCGCGGGATTCAGGGGTTGCTCAGCGGCATGGGCGAGTCCGAGCGGGAGGTCGACCACGACGAGGGGGCCGCGCTGGCGGAGTTCGTGCGCGAGCTGATCGAGCGGCGCAGGAGAGCCCCCGGTGATGACCTGCTCACCGGGTTGATCCAGGCCGAGGAGCAGGGCGAGCGACTCGCCGACGACGAGCTGGCGGCGATGGTGTTCACCCTGGTCACCGCGGGCTACGAGACCACGTACAACCTGATCACCAACGCGGTGGTGGCCCTGCTGGACCATCCTGACCAGCTCGCGCTGCTGCGGGCCGACCCCGCGTTGATGGGCTCGGCGGTCGAGGAGGCGGTGCGCTACCTCGGCCCCGTGCAGAGCAGCGAGGCCCTCACTGCGGCCGAGGACGTCACCTGGCACGGTCGGACCATCCCCGCCGGTTCCCTGGTGCTGCCGCTGCTGGCCGCGGCCAACCACGATCCCGCGGTGTTCGCCGCGCCCGAGACGTTCGACATCACCCGCGGCCCGAACCACCACCTCGGCTTCGGCCACGGGGAGCACTTCTGCCTCGGCGCCAATCTCGCCCGGATGGAGGCCCGGGTGGCGCTGGACGCGCTGCTGCGGCGCAACCCCGGTCTCGCTCTCGCCGTGGACCGGGAGCAGCTGGCCCTGGAGGCGGTGCCGATGCTGGTGCGCTACCGCAGCCTTCCCGTGCACCTCGGCTGATCCCGCCGGCATCGCCTTCGGTGCGGGGCCGCGCCGTCGAGGGCCCGCGCGGCGGCGCGATCCTGCGAAGCAGCGGGCGGGGACGTAGCGTCGCGGTTACGCGAGTGCCGCGAGCGGGCCGGGCTTCTCCGGCAGGGCGGGGGCAGGACCGTGCGGGGCCCGCGGTGTTCCTCCCGGCGTCGGGGGTGCGGATCTTCGGGCCCGCGCCGGTGGAGGGGAACTCCGATCCGGGGAGGTGCGGAGTGAGCGGGAATGCTTCGGAAGCCGGTTCGGCGGGTTCGGCGCGGCAGCCGCATCCGGTTCGCTTCGAGGTCGAGTACCCGGATCGGGAGCTCGACCGCGTTGGCACGGTCTTCCGGCTGATTCTGGCCGTGCCGATCCTCGTCGTGCTGAGCAGCGTCGGTGGTCAGGCGATGCACTTCGACGGGGGCTCGACGGAGGTGGTGCTGTCCACTGCCGGTGGGACGCTCTTCGTCCCGCCGCTGCTGATGCTCCTGTTCCGGCGCAAGTACCCGCGCTGGTGGTTCGACTGGAATCGCGAGCTGCTGCGTTTCACCAACCGGGTGATCGTCTACCTGGCTCTGCTGGACGACCGGTATCCCTCCACCGACGAGCACCAGGCGGTGCGCCTCGATTTCGCCGCTCCCGAGGACCGCGCGCTCAACCGGTGGTTTCCGCTGGTGAAGTGGTTGCTGGCCGTTCCGCACTACGTGGTGTTGTTCTTCCTGGACATCGCGGCGGTGGTGGCCGTGGTGGCCGCGTGGTTCGCGATCGTGTTCACCGGTCGCCATCCGCGGGGGCTGTTCGACTTCCTGGTGGGGGTGGGCCGCTGGCACAACCGCGTCATCGCCTATGCCTGGATCCTGGTCACCGACCGCTACCCGCCGTTTCGGCTGGCGCCGTGACCAGGGGGCGGGTGCTGCTGACCGCTCGGTGACGGATGCCTCGGCGGGCTGCGTCGTCAGCGTCCGTCGTGGCCCCCGTCGAACGGGGTATCTAACTGTTGGCGTTTCTGTGTCTTTGTGTGTCAGAGCGTGTCATTTCGTGCTGCGTCGGGGTGGGTGTTCGTGACGCCAGGCGTGTAGCGCGGTGGGGTCATACAGCACAGTGCGGCCTACCTTCACCGGCCGAGGGAAGTCGTCATAGACGTAGGAGTTGCGGTAGAGCGTCTTCACGCTGATACCCAGCAGTTCAGCAGCTTGCGGAGCGGAAACCAGCCCATCCAAGTTAGCCATACTCAAGTATGGTATCCTGTG
>NZ_JAANTE010000016.1:0-22102 GCF_011291845.1 Actinopolyspora sp. BKK2
CTGAAACATCTGCAGACCCTGCTGGCGGTCTGGACCGGCGCTTGCCCCACCTGCCACCAACCCCCGCCAGCCAGCTGGAACTTCCCTGACCAGCAACGATTACCCACTTAACAAAGCCCTACTAGGAGGATGTTGGCTAGGGTGAGGCTGACGTGGCAGTAGCGGGCTTCGGTGTGGAGGCGGGTGGCGATGCCACGCCATTGCTTCAGGCGGTTGATGCAGCGTTCGACGGTGTTGTACTGGCGATAACAAGCGGTATTGAAGGCGGGTGGATCTCCGCCGCGAGAGCCGTGCCCGCGGCGGTATCCGGCCTGCTCAGCCGGCTCTGGGATGGTGGTGGCATACCTCGACGTCGGCAGGTGTTGGTGGATGGTTCGTGATGAGTGAGCCTTGTTGGCAATGATGCGCACCGGTCTGGTGCGCGGGTGCCCACGGCCGGGCCGCGGTACGTGCGCGGCTGTCAGAAGTGGCGGGAAGGCCGGTGCGTCACTGGCCTGACCAGGAGTGATCAGCGGACTCAGCGGATGCCCTCGTCCGTCGACGATCAGGTGGGGCCTGGTGCTCAGGTCTCCTCGGGAGTGTCCCGATGCCTGTGGTCCCCTTTTTCTTCGGTGGAGTGCTGATGGGCACGCACGACGGTGGAGTCCTCCCTGAGGAGTCGGTCCGCCTCGCAAGTAGTCTCTGCCTGTTGCTGTAGCCCGGGCAGGTGTCGTCTTCGACCCGCCGGTAGAAGCGGTGCTGCACTCCTCAACAAGGGGCCGAACCGTTCCGCTAGGTTGCGCCAAACCGTGTCCGATCGGTCCTCGGGCTCCGCCAGCGCGGATTCGATCGCGGCTGTCAGCTCCACGGTGTTGTTGCCGCCCTCGTAGGGCTGGCCGTTGACGAAGAAGGTGGGCGTGCCGCGGACGCCGCTGGCGCGACCGGGGACGATGTTGGCGTCCGGCGCGGCAGGTTTTCGTAAGGTCCTCTGCGGAGGCGTTGGCAGTAGCTGGCTCCCGCTGAGGACTCCGAGTGCGGTTCGGGGATGTTGCCGAGCCCGGTCAGCAGTGTGCGCAGCAAGTCTGCCAAGCGGTCCTGGTCGCTCTGATCGGGTGCGTCGAGCAGCTCGCGCTCGTTGCGGACGTGGTCGTCGTCGACGTCGTCGATGAGTTTCCTGCCTTCGTCGCTGAGCGTGACGAACACGCTGCGGCGGTTGTGGGACACCGCGAGGTAGTGCTTCTCCTCTCGGTCTTCGATCTCTGCGCCGTAGATCCGACCACGGGTGATCGTCGGCATCTCTGCGTGGTCGCAGGTTATTCGGCGTCCTCGGCCCGCGTGGGGCGTCGGCGGGACATCGTGATCGCGCGATCGCTGGCGGCCTCCTCGGCGGTGGTTTGCTCGGCGAGCTGCCGGTGGCCCTCGTCCATGGCGATCTCGGTGATGCGGTCCGTGCCGATGCGGAAGGCGGCCCGCCGGACGGTGGACTTCGACGCTTCGGGCTCGATGTCGCTCACGGACTCCAGCGCCCAGCGTTCGAGGCTGGTCGGGTCCATCAGCCTGTCGACGAGGCGAGCGTCGGCGGCCACTCCGCTCGGCTTCGGTGCTGGACGTGGTGATCACGGCCGCGCGGTTCCATCCGGTGGAGTACGAGCACAACTCCGCAGGCGCCAATCTGCGATCGAGTGGATCGATTCAGACCGCACTGGTTCTTTACCGGCAGGTGGTCTAGACGTTTCCCTCTTTATGCATTGAGAGCGATCTCCTCCGGTTCTCCGGTGGACCGGAGCGGTCCGCCCTTCGAGGAATGAGGGTTTCCATGTCCGTGCGAAGCCGTGTCGCGATCGCGGCGGTAGCCCCGGTGGCCGTGGTCGAGCGGGAGAGCTTCTTCGACGAATTCTCCGGCGCGGCCATCGATCGGTCGGACTGGACGGTGGAGGTCGCCGGGAGGAATTCCGGGACGATCACCTCCGAGCAGCAGCATCGCGTTGATGCTGCGGAGACGCTCTCCATCGACCGGGGCGCCGCCGGTTTCCAGAACGGTGCGCCGGCCACGCCTCCGCGGCGCAGGCCGGGTGTTCAGGCCCCGAGCTGCAGCACCTGCGGTTTCGTCTCCGGGTGGGTGAAGGACCAGGTCAAGAGGGAGTTCACCTCCGGTGCCCACTCGGTTCGGCCCGAAATGCCCGCGGGCGCGAACGCGCCTGGCACGTCGGTCAACCTCGGCTGTCTCGTCGGCCGGGTCCGCGTCGAATCCTGATCCACACCGCTCTTTCGGGGCTCGTCGTCTCGCCCGAGCCCCGAAGGCGGTGGGAGAAATCGCGTGTCCACGGCAGTTCCCGCCCTTTTCGAAAGCGGGAACCGTCGAGCACCGCGACCGATCCCTTCGTATTGGAGGAATTGTCGTGTCCACCTCTTCACCAGAGAACCAGGAATCCGGCGGGAGCGCGTTCTCCCGCCGAAGCGCCCTCGGCACGATGGCCGCTGCCGCCGTGGCGACTCCGGCCGTGCTGGCCGGGTCGTCGCAGCGCTCCGCGCGGGCCACCACGACGACGGCGTCCTCGAGCGCCGAGGTCGACCTCGGTCCGAACGTGCTGGTTTTCGACCCCAGCACCCCCGACATCCAGGCGCAGCTGGACCGGATCTTCGCCGAGCAGGAGTCGGCGCAGTTCGGCACGGGCCGCTACCAGCTGTTCTTCAAGCCGGGCACCTACGACGGGCTCAACGCCCAGCTGGGTTTTTACACCTCGATCGCGGGGCTGGGGCTGTCGCCCGACGACACGACGATCAACGGCGATGTCACCGTCGACGCCGGCTGGTTCGACGGCAACGCGACGCAGAACTTCTGGCGTTCCGCGGAGAATCTCGCGCTGAGACCGGTGAGCGGAACGGACCGCTGGGCGGTCGCTCAGGCCGCGCCGTTCCGGCGGATGCACGTCAAGGGCGGGCTCAACCTGGCACCGAGCGGGTACGGCTGGGCCAGCGGTGGCTACATCGCCGACAGCCGTGTCGACGGTACGGTGTCTCCGTACTCGCAGCAGCAGTGGTACACCCGCGACAGTGCTGTGGGCGGTTGGAGCAACGGCGTGTGGAACATGGTCTTCTCCGGTGTCGCGGGGGCTCCGGCGCAGAGCTTCCCCGAACCGCCGTACACGACGCTGGCAACGACCCCGATCTCGCGGGAGAAGCCGTTCATGTACCTCGACGGCAGCGAGTTCAGGGTCTTCCTGCCCGCGCTGCGCACGGGAGCCAGCGGTACCACGTGGGAGGGCGGTGCGCCGGCGGGCGAGTCGCTGTCGCTGTCGCGGTTCCACGTCGTCAAGCCAGGGGCGACCGCGGCCACGATCAACGCCGCGCTCGAGCAGGGCAAGCACCTGCTGGTCACGCCCGGCATCTACCACCTCGACGAGCCGATCCGGGTCAACCGGGCCAACACCGTGGTCCTCGGGCTCGGCTACGCCACGCTCATCCCGGACAACGGGGTCACGGCCCTGAAGGTGGCCGATGTGGACGGGGTGCGGATCGCCGGACTCCTCGTCGACGCGGGAACCGCCAACTCGGAGACCCTGGTGGAGATCGGTCCCGACGGGTCTTCCGCAGATCATGCGGGCAACCCGATCTCGGTGCAGGACTTGTTCGTCCGCATCGGCGGGGCGGGGCCCGGTAAGGCCACCACCAGCGTGGTCGTCAACGCCCACGACACGCTCATCGACCACACCTGGCTCTGGCGCGCCGACCACGGCAGCGGTGTGGGCTGGGAGACCAACCGCGCCGACTACGGCTTGGTCGTCAACGGGGACAACGTGCTGGCCACCGGGCTGTTCGCCGAGCACTTCAACAAGTACGACGTGCAGTGGTACGGACAGCACGGCCGGACCGTGTTCTTCCAGAACGAGAAGGCCTACGACGCCCCCGACCAGGCCGCGATCAACCACGACGGGATCCGCGGATACGCCGCCTACAAGGTCGGCGACTCCGTGACGACCCACGAAGGTTGGGGTATGGGCAGCTACTGCAACTACACCGCGGACTCGACCATCCGCCAGGGGCGCGGCTTCGCCGCACCGAACACACCGGGCGTGGTCTTCCACGACCTGCTGGTCGTCTCGCTCGGCGGCAAGGGGCAATACGACAACGTCATCAACGACACCGGAGCGGCCACCTCCGGATCGGACACCGTGCCCTCCACCGTGATCTCCTATCCCTAACTAAAGGACCAAGACCCCGCGCAACCCGAGCACCGCGCCGGAGCAGGGTGCGAGCGTGCTGCGAGTCATCGCCGCGCAGCGCGCTCGCACACCCCGGGTGCTACCAACTCCTCCCAGCCAGAACCCCGAGGACGCCGAGGCTGGATGGTCACCCACGAGCGGGTGGAACGGTTGATGCGGGGCACAGCCCCTCGGCCAGGTTCTGCGCCAACGAGCATGCACCACGCTGGGCTGCTTCCCGAACCCGCACCTGAGCTGGTCAGCAGGATTTTCACTCCCAGTGGGTCGGATCAACTGGGTGGGGCCGGAGGATCTGGTCGGGTCGGCGGCGGCTTCCTGCGTGGTGCCGACGTTTGCCGAGTACATCCTGGTGGTGCAGCGGGCGGTGTCGATGGGTACCAGGCGGGTGTATGGCTCGTATTGGAAACGCGTGCTGGAGGTGTGGGGCGAGCGGTGGTTGGATGAGCCCACTGCGTCGGAGATCAAGCAGTTGGCCGAGCGGGTGCGGTCTCAGCGGGTGCTGCGGCGCAACGCCCGGGGTGGGCGCAGCGCGGTGGAGCACTGCATCGCGGCGTTGCGGTGTGTGTATCGGCATGCGGTGGCAGCCGGTCTCGCCGATGCTGATGCGGCATCTGCGCGAGCACGCCGACCAGCGGGGCACGCACGGGGCCGGTGACGGGAGGGTGCTGCGCTACCGCGGTGGTAGCCCGTTGACGCATCGGCGTTATGACCACTTGTGGCACCGGTTGGGTCAGCACTTGTCGTGGGTGGCCACCCAGCAGGTCAGCACCCACTGGCTGCGGTATACCACTCTGACGTGGGTGGAGCGCCACTTCGGCTACGCGGTGGCTCGCGCCTACGCGGGTCACACCGACCACGCCGACCAGGACGGGGCGACGGCCACCTATGTGCGTGCCGGGCTTCCCGAAATCGCCGCGGCGTTGAGCGCCCTGACCGGACATGTCAGGGACACAACGCATATATGCCCGACTTTTGGACAAGTTTGCTCTTACTAGCTGGTCATCCGCTATGGATTGACCCTCGCTATGAGGATAGGGAGAAGCAAGGTCCTCATGTATCGCAACATCCAGCCGTCGTGCCGACGTGGGATCACGCCGGGGCTGGGCTACGCGTTGGCCGAGCGTCTGAGCACTGAGCTGAGCACCGACTGCCTAAACAGCGCTGTCGGCTTCCGGGGTAGCGTCGTGGCCGGAGTGATCTTTCACAGCGACCGAGGATGCCAATGCACCAGCACCCAGTTGGCCCAGCGCTGCGCCAAGCTGGGCATCCGGCATTTGCTGGGGCGCACCGGGATCTGTGGGGGCAACGCGGTCGTGGAGTCGTTTTTCGGAGCGTTGAAACGAAAACTCGTGCACCGACACCGCTTCACCGCCCGAGCCCAGGCACGCGAGGTCGTTTTCACCTGGACCCGGACCCGGTGCAACCGCCAGGACTGCACTCCGCTCTGGACTACGCCAGCCCCGAGCACTGGGAAGCCCACCATGACCACCCACAACCCATGGCAGCATAACTAACCGTCCGGCCAACGGGGGAACCTCACAAAAACTCAGCACACACGGCCGCAATTGTTTGTCGGAGAGCAACTACACGCCGGTGGGTCGATTCTCGCCATCTACGCCGCCCCCATCGCCCTTGTCGACACCGTCTTGCCTCCTGCCCATTGATGGCACTACATCGAACGCGTTTCTCACGAGGGGAGGGGGTGGGAGGGGTGTTCTCGGAGCACGCAGGTCAGTCGTGCGGTGCACGTGCGGTTTCCGTCGTCATCGTTGATCGTGATCTCGTAGGTGGCGAGGTTGCGTCCCCGGTGCAGCGGTGTCGCGGTCCCGGTCACCCGCTGGCCGGTGGGCGATCTGTGGTGCGTGCAGGACAGATCCACGCCCAGGGCTTGCCGACTCGCCCCGGTGTGCAGCGCCGCGGCGATCGAGCCGAGCGTCTCGGCCAGGACCGCGTTCGCCCCACCGTGCAGCAACCCGTAGGGCTGGCGGTTACCTGTCACAGGCAGGGTGCCGACCAGGTGATCCGGGTTCCACGCCGTGATCTCCAGACCCATCCGGACGACGAGCTGCTCCGTTCCGGACAGCGCCTCCCTGAGCTGATCGACGGCGCTGCCGTGCACCGCACCGTCCTCCTCGACCGCAGACATCCGATCTCCTCTCGACTGTTCGGAAAAACCGTTCCCGCGCTGCTCAGTCGGAGTGATCGGCGCGATCCCTGAACTGGTCGAATTCGAGCAGCAGGGACGCCGTCACACCGCCGAGCAGAGCCCAGAAAGGGCTGGATATACCCGCGATGCTGACTCCGCTCATGGCGATGACGAGCGCGAAGAACGCCCCGATCTGGAACCGGGAGCTGCCGAAAGCACCTTGGAAGGACGACAGCAGAACCGTGATCATCGCCAAGCCGGCAACGGAGGTGACGAGTTCGACCGGGAGCGCGGTGACGAACGCGACGGCAACGCTCGAAACCACCCCGAAGGCGATGAACAGGATCCCGTTGAGCACGGCCGCCGCGTAACGCCCCGCCTCGGGGCCGGCATCGCGGGACGTGCAGATGGCGGTCATAGGACCCGCGATGTTGGACGTGTGCCCCCCGAAACCGGCCGCGGCCAGTCCGCTGAGGCCGCTGAGCAACGACATGGAGTTGATCGGTGGACGGTAGCTCGCGGCCATCAGCGCTCCGGTCGCCTGCGCGTTCTCGGCCCCGATGATAAGCACGGTCAACGGCACGGAGACGGCCAAGACCGCTCCCCAGTCGAACGTGGGCACGACGAGCGCCGGCACGGCGAGCCGGGTATCCGGGTCGATTCCCACGAACGCACCCGTCAATCCGGCGGCCACCGCGCTGGCCACGAGCGCACCAACGACGCCCGGGAGCTTCTTGCTGAATCGCGTCACGAGCAGGTAGCCGGCCAGCGCGGAGGTCACGATCCAGGGGGCGGCGCGCCCCGCCTCGACGACACCGATCGCGAACTCGACGAGCGCGCCGGCGATCATGGCCATGATGATGGGGCCAGGCAGCCAGGTCATCACCCGGCGGAGCACTCCGGTCAGTGCGAGCAGGAGCACCAAGGCGCCGCTCACCAGGTACGCTCCGACGAGCTCTCCCAAGGTGAAGGTGCCGAGCGCATCCACTACGAGCACCGCACCAGGGATACTCCACGCTCCTGCTATGGGCTGCTTGTAGTAGAGCGCGAGCAGCAGGGAGTTCAGACCGCCGAATACGTAGACCCCGAAGATCCAGGACGCGGTCTGGGAGGCCGAGAGCCCCGCGTCTCCCGCTCCGTTGATGATGATCAGCGCGGGGCCGGTACAGCCGAACACGGTAGCGACCACGGCCGCGCCCACAGTGGAGAGATTCAGGTGCGCGGGCAGGTCCCGCAAGCCGCTACGTACCCCTGGCCCCTGTTCGACGAGTCGATCGTCTGTGCCGGCACGTGGGGGCGCTGCCGGAGGAGAGCTGCTCATCGATGTGCTCCTTGAGTCGGTTTTCGGCCCACCGGTGCGCGTCGCGGTCCTCGCGCGTACGCCCCGTTCCTCACCCCGCTCAGCGGAAGCCGTCCGTCGGTGTCCCACCGCGGCGGGAGTTCCCTTTCCCGAGGCCGAAGCGACGCAGCGCCCGACGGATCCGGTTGGCGAGGGTGCCGGCGACCAGACGCAAGGCGCTCGGCGCTCCCGCAGGGGTGGTCGGTGCTTGGCCGGAGGTGGCCGCCTGCTTCACGGAGTCGGCGAACTGCTCGAACATGCGACGGCTGATGTCGCCGGCGAGCGCCCGTCCGAATTGGGCGATCCGGCCGGTGAGGTACACGGCGGCGTCGGCCTGCAGTCGCGTGCCGGTCTCGGTGGACTCGGCCACCAGAGTGAGGTCGGCCTGTGTCTGCGCACCGCCGGTGTCCTCACCTTGGGCGAGCACCCGGATTCTTCCGGATTCTCGGTCGTGCTCGGTGATGTGCGCGATACCGGTGAACGAGAGCTTGATCGGTCCCACCGCGACGCGGGCGCGTCCGGTGTAGTGCTCGTTGCCGAGGTCCTCGGTGAGTTCGGCGCCGGGCAGGCAGGTCGCGAGCAGGTGGACGTCGTCGAGGACGCGCCACACTTTCTCGAACGGCACGTCCAGATCCGTGGTGACCTCGACGGACACCGTCGGCTCGGAGTCCGGCAGCACGATCTCCACATCCTGGGAGGCGGCATCGGATCGTTGCGTGTCAGAGACTCCCTCAGCACCGCCCGGCAAGCCGGCCGCCTGGCCACCCGCACGGCCGACGAGTGCGCGGTGGGCACAGTTGCCGGGTGCAGGAACCCCTTCGGGGTGTTCACGACTCGTCTCGGCCACGGCCGAGACGATGTTGCGGTAGCCCGTGCACCGGCAGATCACGCCGGAGAGTTCCTCCGGGATTTCCTCCTCGGCGATGCCCGGCTTGTGCGAGAGCAGGTCGTAGGAGCTCATCAGGAAGCCCGGCGTGCAGAACCCGCACTGCAGTGCGTGGTGGTGGCCGAAGGACTCCTGCAACGGGTGCAGGTCGTCCGGACGTCCCAAGCCCTCGACGGTGACCACGTCGGATCCGTCGAGCTGGCAGGCGAACAGCAGGCAGGCGCGTGCGGCCTCCCCGTCGACCATCACCGTGCACATGCCGCACACGCCGTGCTCGCAGCCCAGGTGGGTTCCTGTGAGGCCGAGATGATCGCGCAGTGCGTCCGCCAGGGTGTGGCGGGGCGGCAACTGCAGCACGGCCGGGGTGCCGTTGACGGTCAGCCGGACCTCCACCGGTTCATCCGCGCCCGCACTCACCGGCCTGGGCCGGTTTTCCCGGCGGTCCGCCGACCGCGCGGTGTCGTGGGTGGTTTCGTCGGTGGTCATGAACTTCCCCCGTTGGTGCCCCGGAGGGCACGGTCGTGGGCCTTGGCCAGTTCCCGGCCGGACAACGTCGCGAGCAGCCGGCGCCGGTAGTCCTGGGAACCGTGCGCGTCGCCGTCGGTGTCGACCATGTCCTGCGCGATACCGGCCAAGGGTTCGGTCAGCCGCACGGCCAGCCGAGCACCGTCCTGTCCGGACGCGCTGACAGCCGAAGCGAGCTCGGTACTTACGTCGCGGGTGACCGGACGGTCGGAGACCCCGAACGCCGTGAGTGTCGCCTCGTGGACATGCTCGCCGGACACCGTTACCCGCACGGCAACACCTGCCAGGGCGAAGTCCCCGTGCCGGCGGGCGATCTCGGCGAACCCGAAGCCCTCGCCCTCGGCCGCGACGGGAAACCGGATGGCGGTGAGGATGTCCTCGGAACCGAGAGCTGTGGTCATGGCACCGGTGAAGAACTCCCGAGCCGGTACCTGGCGCGTACCACGTGGACTGGTCAACGTGATCCGGGCGTTCAGGCAGGCCGCCACAGCAGGGATCTCAGCAGCCGGATCGGCGTGCGCGAGGCTGCCGCACACGGTCCCGCGACTGCGCAGCTCCCGATGCCCCACCCACGGCAGGGCCATGCGCAACAACGGCACCGAATCGGTCGCCCGGTCGTGTTCCACTCGTCGTTGCCGGACCATCGCCGCGACCTCGAGCGAGTCACCGGTGCTCCGTAGTTGGTCGAGTCCCTCTACCGTGGTGATGTCCACCAGCTTCTCGGGCCGGGCCAGCCGCATCGCCAGGACGGGCACCAATGACTGCCCTCCGGCGAGGACCTTTCCGCCGCCGTCACTGCCGGCGAGTTCGTTCACGGCGTCCTCGAGGCTGGTGGGACGTACGTAGGCGAAGGGGGCGGCTTTCATCGACTCTCACCGACCCCGGAACTTCGGGGTGCGCTTGTCGTTGAACGCCGCGACGCCCTCGGCGAAGTCGTGGCTGGCCCGCAGCATCGAGTAGGCCTTGCGCTCCAGCTCGATGCCGGTGTACAGCGGGCCGTCAGCACCGCGGTCGAGCACTTCCTTGGCGGTACGCGCCGCCAGCGGCGAGAAGCCGAGCATTTTGGCCACGAGGCGTTCGACCTCGCCGTCCAGGGCGGCGCGGTCCTCGGTGACGCCTGCCAGCAGGCCCCAGTCGCCGGCCTGCTCGGCGTTGATGCGCTCGGCGGTGAGTACGTGGTACTTGGCCCGCGAGAGTCCGATCAGCCGGGCCAGCCGCTGGGTACCGCCGGATCCGGGGATCATTCCGAGGTTCATCTCGGGCAGGGCGAACTGGCTGCGCGCGGTGGCCAGCCGGATGTCCGAGGACAGGGCGAGTTCGAAGCCGACACCGAAGCAGTAACCGTCCACGGCGGTGATCACCGGTTTGGGGCTGCGGGCCGGGGCCGTGACGTGGTGTCCGAGGTCGGTGAAGTCGACTGGTTCGACCTCCATGAATCCGGCGATGTCACCCCCGGACGAGAAGTGCTCGCCCTCGCCGCGAATGACCACGAGCTGGACGGTGTCGTCGGCGTCGATCTCGGCGAACCGGTCGGCCATCACGTTGCGGGTTTCCCAGGTGATGACGTTGTACTTGCCGTGATCGAGGGTCAGGTAGGCCACTCGTCCCTCGTGGCCACGGTCGAGCCGGATTTCGCCTCCGGTGAGTGCCATGATCAGTGGGTTCCTTCCGTTGCCGGGATTTCCTCGGTGAGTAGCTGGTGGATGACGTTGCCGTGCAGGGGTAGGCTGGTGATCTCGATGCCGTGGGGCGCGAGCGCGTCCGAGACCGCGTTGGCGATGGCCACCGGCAGACTCATCGAGCTGCCCTCACCGGACCCCTTGGCGCCGAGCCGCGTCACCGGGGAGGGGGTCTGCATGTGGTCGCTGTCGAGCGTGTAGGTGGTCTCGGCCGCCGTGGGGCACAGGTAGTCCATGAACGTCGCCGATGTGGGCTGGCCGGACTCGGAGTAGCGCATCTCCTCGTACAGCGTGCCCCCGATGGCGTGCGCCAGCGCGCCGTGGATCTGGCCTTCGAGGAGCGTCTCGTTCAGGATCGTGCCGGGGTCGTGCACTGTGGACACGTGTTCGAGAGTGATCTCGCGGGTGTCGGGATCGATGCGGCACACCACGAGTTCGGCGACGAAGCCGTAGCACAGGCTGGAGTTGATCTGGTCGTTCTGGTTGGCCGCCTTGGACTCCGGCGGAGTGAACGCCGCCTCCTCGTAGAGCCGGGCCGACGCTCCTTCCGGCAACGAGCCGGGATCCCAGTGCACCAGACCGGCGGCGTGGCGGAACGCCACGCCGCGCTCGGGCTCATCACGAACCCGGACCCGTCCGTCGGCAAGCTCCAACTGCTCGGGATCCGCGTCGAGCATCGTCGCCCCGGCCAGCCGCACTGTGACCGCCAGTCGTTCGGCGGCCTCCACCAGGGCGCTGGTGAGCAACGGTGCGAAACGCGACGAGTAGCTGCCGGAGCTGACCGTCCACGGTGTGGTGGCGGTGTCCATCTCGACCACGGGGCGGACCTGGTCCCGCTGCAGGCCGAGCTGCTCGGCAACGATCTGCTGTGCCACCGTGGCATGCCCTTGACCCTGCGGCACGGTGCCGAGCAGAACGGAGACCACGCCGTTGAGGTCCACGCTGACCCGGACGTGCTCGGTGGAGCCGGACTTGCCGCGACCGGGTGGTCGGTTCTCGGCCGGGGTGGCCAGACCGACGTAGCCGATGTTGGTCGCGGAGGGATCCACCACGCTGGCCATCCCGATGCCGAAGTACTCGCCGCGCTCACGCGCCTCCCGTTGGCGCTGCCGCAGCGCGGTGTAGTCGGCGTTCTCGAGGACTTTCTCGAAGGCCCGCGGGTAGTCCCCTGAGTCGTAGATGCCACCGGTCGGGGTGCTGTAGGGAAATTCGTCGGCTTGCACGAAATTGCGACGGCGCAGTTCCGCCGCGTCGATGCCACGGTCGTGGGCGATGGTGTCGATCAGCCGCTCCAGACCGAAGTAGAGCTGCTGTCCACCGAATCCGCGGTTGAGCCCGGTCGGTGTCTTGTTGCTGACCACGGCACGGGAACGGATCTGTACGGCGCCGATCCGGTAGGCGCCCGTGATGTTGCCGAAGCAGCGATACAGCGTGCTGGGCTCGGGCGGGCGCAGGTAAGCACCCACGTTGTCGACGAGGTCCGCCCGCAGCGCCTCGATACGTCCGTCGTCGGAGACCGCCGCCTCGAAACGCATCGATCGGTCCGAACCGGCCGAGCTCGCCAGCAGGTGCTCGATGCGGTCCTCGGTCCATCGCACCGGCCGTCCCGCATGTTGGCTGGCCAGGGCCAGCAGCGCGACGTACGGGTAGATACCGGCCTTGATGCCGAAGCTGCCGCCGTTGTCGGCCGGGACGTGCAGCCGCACGCGCGAAGTGGGAACGCCCAGCGCTCCGGCCAGCACGGGCACCATCGAGAACGGGCCGTGGAAGTTCGCCCACGCGGTGATCGCGGGTCCGTCGACCTCGTCGTGCCACTCGGCGACCACCGAGTAGCACTCCATCGGCGTGGAGGAGTAGCGGGGAAACTCGTACTCGGCGGTGACCACCCGGTCGGCGCGGTCGAACGTCTCGTCCACGGGTCCGAAGTGAAACGTCCGGTCGGTGGCGACGTTGTCCTCGGCCTGCTCGTGCAGTTTGGGGGCTTCGGGGTCGAGAGCCTTGTCGGTGTCCACCACTGCCGGCAGCGGCTCGTAGTCGATCTCTACCAACTCGGTAGCGTCCTCGGCGACGTAGCGATCGCTGGCCACGACTACCGCCACCGGTTCACCGACGAACCGGGTCTTGTCCGTCGCGGTCGGGTAGTACGGCATCGGTGTCTTCAGCGACAGCGGGAACGGATGCAGTGCCGCGGTCACCTCTTCGGGCCCGATGACGGCAGCGACACCCGGATGCGCCCGCGCTCGCTCGAGGTGCACGCTACGAAGCCTCGCGTGCGGATGGGGGCTGCGCACGATCGCCGCGGTCAGGGTTCCGGGCAACGGATCGAGATCGTCGAGAAAGCGGCCCCGTCCGCACAGCAGAGCCGGGTCCTCCACGCGCGCCGTGGAACGCTGCCCGCGCCCTCCGTCATTGCCAGTGGGAGGTTTGCTCGGATCGGTCACGGTATTCACCTGCGCGAAGGGGTCATGGCCTCGGACGGGACCTCGGCCAGTGGTACGTAATTGCCCGTGGTCAGCTCACGGCGCAGGATCTTGCCGACGGCTGACTTCGGAATCTGCTCGACGGCGATCAGGCGCTTGGGCCGCTTCAGCGACGGCAACCCGGACTGCTCGCGCACGAAATGCGCCAACACTGTGGCCGCGTGCTGCGGAGTCATCCCGGGGACGGGCACGAAGAAGGCCGTCGCGGCCTGACCCCAGCGGTCGTCGGGAAGACCGGCGACCACGACGTCGGCCACCGCCGGGCAGCGGGCCAGGGTGTCCTCGATCTCGCCCGGATAGATGTTCTCGCCCCCGGAATTGATCATGTCGTCCACGCGGCCAGCCACCCACAGGTCCCCGTCCTCGTCAGCCGTGGCCAGGTCCCCCGGGAAGTACCAGCCATCCCGAATGGACTTCGCGTCGGCATCGGGCCGGTTCCAGTACCCGCCGAACGCCTCCGGGGAGTCCATCGAGATCGCGATCTGCCCCTGCTCGCCCTCTCCCACGACGTCGGAGGGCGACGCGCCCGGCTCCGGATCGACCAGGCGGACCCGGGTGAAGACGCCGGCCCTGCCCGCGCACCCGGGTTTGGCCGCGACGTCCGGGCTGATGGTGAAGGTGTAGATCTCCGTGCTGCCGAAGTGGTTGATGAACACCTCGGGAGCGAGTGCGCCGGTGAGCTGTTCGGCCAGGGTCGGTGTCATCGACGCGCCCGCGTAAGCCAGCTTGCGCACGCTCGTCGCCTCCGCCAGACGCCCGGTCCGCAGCAGCCCCCAGTAGATCGTCGGTACGAGGTACAGCGCCGAGACGCCTTCCCGGATGATCAGCTCCAGGGTCTCCTCCGGGGAGAACCGCACCTGGGGCACCCAGGTTCCGGCGCTGATCACACTGGCCAGCAGGCTGCGCAGGCCCATCGTGTGAAACATCGGCATCACACCCAGCGTCGTGGCGAACGGCCCCTGCCTGCTCTGCAGCAGGTGGGCTACCGCCGCCTGGTGCTCGGCCGAGTGCGTGCGCGGTACGCCCTTGGGCTCGCCCGTCGTACCTGAGGTGTAGAGCATCACGCTGATGTCGCCCTCCGAGACCCGGGTGCTCAGCGCACCGCCGGGCACGTCCGCGGCCACCCGCTCGATCGGACGGACACCGGGCGGTGCCTCGGCGGGCTCACCGGCGTGAGCGCGGGCCAACGGTCGTTCGTCCGACAGGGCCGCCTCGGCGGTATCGGTCGTGCTGGTATCGGTGACCAGCAGAGCCGGTGCCGCATCACGCAGGCAGTAGGCCAGTTCTTCCGGACCGAAGCGGATCGACAGCGGCACTGAGACGGCGCCGAGTTTCTGCGCCGCGAGGTGCAGGCCGGCCATCGGTTCTCCCCCGGCTAGCAGGAACGCGACCCGGTCGCCCGGCCGCACGCCGAGCTCGGCCAGCGCGCGGGCCAGCCTGTCGGTGCGGGCGTCCCACTGGGCATACGTCAAGGGGTGCTTTCCGCCGACCGCGCGATGCCGGGGATAGCGCTCGGCGGTCCATCTCAGCACTGTTCCGAGGTCCATACCCGTCCCTCCACCGCAACAATGGTGCGGAAACGACCGTATGAAACATACCATATGTTTTGGATGTTCAGGAACATACGGTACGCTTTGGGGTGTGTCAACGGCTCGGTTTTCGACGACCTCGTACGTCGTCCTGGGGATGGTCGCGATGCGGGGCCCCTCGACCTCGTACGACCTCAAACGCGCTATCGGTCACTCGGTCGGCTACTTCTGGCACTTTCCCCACGCGCAGCTGTACTCCGAGCCCAAACGTCTCGAACAGCTCGGCTTGCTGAGGGTGAGCGAGGAGGGGACGGGACGGCGCCGCAAGACGTTCACGATCACCGACGAGGGGCTGCGAGTTCTCCGGGACTGGCTGGCCGAACCCACCCACCAGCACTTCGAGCTTCGCGACATCGCCGAGATCAAGCTGTTCTTCAACGAGCTCGCCGATCCCGAGGACATCGCGCGGCTCGCTCGCGACCAGGTCAAGCAGCATGAGGAACGCATCGCCGAGTACGAGGAGATGAAGCAGCGCTTCGGCGGTAACCCCGAGATCGCCTCGCGCATGGTCACTCTCGAACTCGGCCTCGAGATGGAGTACGCGGCGCTGCGGTTCTGGCAGCGGCTGAGCGAGTGCCCCCCGCACGGTCAGCCCACGCAGTAAGTCACTCCCATCGACCGATGTTTCCTCGAACTCGGGAAATGTCGTCGGTACGGCAACCGTGAGCACGGCTTTTCCGCCCGAATATCGCCTACGACCTGCTGTTCGCCGGGTCACCGACGATGCTGGCGCGAACCACGTGCACGGCCGACGGTCCCTGCGCGGACACCACTACGAATCAGCACACCTTTCGCAGTAGCCGGAGGAGCTGTTCCCGTTCGGCCTCGGACAGCGGGGCGAGCATGCTCTCGCCCACCTCGACGGCCAGTGGGGCTGTCTCCGCGACCATGCTGCGTCCCTTTTCCGTGATGGTGAGGATCTTGCGCCGCTTGTCCGTTTCCCCCTTGGTGATGTCGAGCAGTTCTCGTTGCTGCAACCGCTCCAGGAGCGGGGTCGTGGTCGACTTGTCGAGCCGGGCGTGTTCACCGAGCGTGCGCTGGTCCATCGGTCCTTCGAGACAGAGCACACCGAGGACGGTGAACTGAGGCCCGGTCAGCTTGTCGTCGAGTTTGTCCTGCCACAGCCTCCCGTGGGCTTGGAACAGCCGTCGGGACAGGTGTCCGGGTCCGTTGTTCCCCGCCCGCAGCATGTCGACATCGACGGGCGCATTTACTGCGGACTCCACCTGGCCACGTGTGTCCGTCATTGAAACCTCCTCCGCTTGAATTTGAAAAGGACGTACACGGAGTATTAGGTGTCATCGAACGGGAGGATCCGGTGAGACTCGTCGTCGCCATGACCGGTGCCACTGGGGCGGTGCTTGGAATACGTCTACTGGAGGCGTTGGGTGATCTCGGTGTGGAGACCGACTTGGTGGTCAGCCGGTGGGCGCGGGCGACCATCGTGCAGGAGACCGGGTACACGGTGGACGAGGTCACCGAAATGGCCTCGACCGTGTACAGGCCCGAGGATCAGGGAGCGGTTCCGTCCAGCGGTTCCTTCCGGTGCGACGGCATGGTCGTGGCGCCGTGCAGCATGAAGACGTTGGCGGGCATTCGGTCCGGTTACGGCGAGGATCTGGTCGCCCGCGCGGCGGACGTGACTCTCAAGGAGCGGCGCCGTCTGGTGCTGCTCGCTCGGGAAACGCCGCTTTCGGCGATCCACCTGGAGAACATGCTCGAGCTGACCAGGATGGGCGCGATCGTGCTGCCACCCACACCGGCGTTCTACAACCGGCCCGCCAGCGTTGCCGACATCGTCGAGCACGTCGTCGCGCGGACCCTGGACCAGTTCGGTCTCGAGCTGCCCACCGCACGGCGGTGGAGCGGCATGGGGCCCAGACGAGCGGTGTGACGCTCGTTTTCGTACAGGAGGAATCGAGGATTAGTCATGGCTTATTCGGACCTGCGCGCGTTCTTGTCGACGCTGGAGGAGAATGGCCAGTTGCTGCGGTACTCGGAGACCGTCGCACCGGAGCCGGACCTCGGTGCGGCGGCGCGCGCCGTGTCCAACTTGACCGACCGCGGTCCGGCGCTGTTGTTCGACGACATCGAGGGTTACGAACACGGCAAGGTGGCGTTGAACGTCGTCGGCTCGTGGCCCAACCACGCGCTGATGTTGGGGTTGCCGAAGGACACGCCGGTCAAGGAACAGTTCTTCGAGTTCTCCAAGCGCTGGAAGGACTATCCCGTCGAGGTCGAACGCCGTGACGACCCGCCGTGGCAGGAACACGTGCTTGAGACGGGGATCGACCTGTTCCACCTGCTACCGCTGTTCCGACTGAATCGGTGGGACGTCGGCTGCTACATCGACAAGGCCGTCGTGGTCAGCTGTGACCCCGACGAGCCGCAGAACTTCGACAAGCAGAACGTCGGCATCTATCGGATCCAGGTCAAGGACGTCGACACGCTGGGCATCCAACCGCTGCCCACCCACGACATCGGTCTGCACCTGCGCAGGGCCGAAGAACGCGGGGAGAACCTCCCGGTCACCATTGCCATCAGCAACGAACCGGCGATCTCCACCGTGGGAGGGATGCCGCTGGCCTACGACCAGTCCGAGTACGAGATGGCCGGTGCCCTCCAGGGCAGCCCCTACCGCATCGCGCAGACGTCGCTGACGGGGATGGACGTGCCCTGGGGCTCCGAGGTCGTCCTCGAAGGTGAGATCCTCGCCGGGGAACGCGAGATCGAGGGCCCGTTCGGCGAGTTCACCGGTCACTACTCCGGCGGCCGCAAGCAACCCGTCATCAAGGTCCACAAGGTGTCCCATCGGCCTGGTCCGATCTTCGAGCATCTCTACCTCGGCATGCCCTGGACCGAGATGGACTACACGCTGGCCCTGAACACCAGCGTTCCGCTGCACCAGCAGCTCAAGGCGGAATTCCCCGAGGTGCAGGCGGTCAACGCGATGTACACGCAGGGTCTGCTCGCGGTGGTCTCGGTCAAGCAACGCTACGGTGGATTCGCCAAGGCCGTGGGGATGCGTGCCATGACCACTCCGCACGGGCTCGGCTACTGCAAGGTGGTCATCGTCGTCGACGAGACCGTCGACCCGTTCAACCTCGCCCAGGTGATGTGGGCGCTGTCGGTCAAGTTCCACCCGCGTCACGACATCGTGACAGTGCCCAACGCCTCGGTGCTGCCGCTCGACCCGAGCTCGGAACCGGCAGGCATCACCGACAAGGTCGTTCTCGACGCCACCACGCCCATCGCCCCCGAGACCCGCGGCCACTACTCGCAAACCGTCGACGAGCCCGACGGGACCAGGAAATGGGAAGACATCATCAAGGAGTTGCTCCAGTGACCGACGACGAACTGCCCGAACTCTGCCCCCGCTGTGACGCCACGGGCGTCCGGGTGCTGACCCGCTCCCCAGTCCCCGGGGCGTGGACGATGTTCTCCTGCACCACCTGCCTGTACTCCTGGCGTTCGACCGAGCCGGCACAGGCGACCACCGCCTCCACCTACCCACCCGAGTTCAAAATCAACCCCGCCGACATCGACAGCATGCCCGTCGTGCCGGCGGTGCCCGAGCGAAAGGGTTGAGGCGAGTGCAAGGCCAGTTGGTTCTCGATGGGAACGCCAACTAGCAGACTCGGATGCCAGGGAACCGGTGACGGGCTCGCGAACGTTGGTCGTCGGGGCGATCCGGCCGCGAGCCCGACACCCCATGCAGAAAATACCTTCCCGTGCGGGGAAACCGGCCCTTAGCAAGCCGATTTCCCCGCACGGGAAGGGCGCTTTCCCCGATCGCCCGAATGATCAGGCAACGACCGGGTCAGTCCGCGCACACGACGGCGGAGACCGCATCGCTCTTGTCAGAAAACCAGTACGGGCTTGATGGTCTTGCCCTTGACCGAGTCCGCAGCTGCCGTGTTGATCTCCGCGATGGAATACTTGCTGACCAGCTTGTCGAATGGGAACCGCCCTTGCCGGTACAGGTCAATCAGCCGTGGGATGAAGTTCTGTGGAACGGCGTCCCCCTCGAGGATACCCTTGATGTTGTGCCCAAACAGCAGGTGCGACATGTCCAAGTTGACTTCCGTGCCGGCTGCCGCAGCTCCGATGAGGCCGCACGTGCCGCCCATGCTCAGCGACTCCACCGCGTTCCGGAACACGGTCGGCTTAGCGGTCGTGTCGACGCAGTAGTCGCTTCCACTGTCAGTGATCTCCATGATTCGCTTGCTCACGTCCTCCTCCTGGCCGTTGAGCACGTGCGTGGCTCCGAGCTCCTGCGCCAGCTGCAGACGTGAGGGTTCGACGTCAACCGCGATGATGGTGGTGGCATTGGCCACGACCGAAGCCATCACCGCGCTGAGTCCAACCGCCCCTGCTCCGAAGACGGTCACCGAACTCCCGGCCTCGGGATCGAGGGCGTTCAGGATGCCGCCGGCCCCGGTGGAGATTCCGCATCCCAGCGGCCCCAGCAACTCCAGTGGTTCGTCATCGGAGACCTTGACGACGTTGCGTTCGGTCGCCAACAGATACTGGGCGAACGAGGACTGTCCGAAGAAGTTGGCGTTGATGTCGTTCCCGTCGCCGTCCCGCACCGGAGAGGATCCGTCCGGGCGCTGCCCACCGAAGTTGTACGATGCGAAACCCTCGCAGTAAGCGGGCATCCCGCGTCGACAGTTGCGGCAACGCCCACAGGAGTTGAACCCTACTACCACGTGGTCACCGGGACTGATCCCGACGATTTCCGACCCCACCGCCTCGACCACTCCGGAGCCTTCGTGACCGAGCACTGCGGGAAGCTCCGGCGGATACCACTGGTCACGGACGATCAAGTCGGTGTGGCACATCCCCGTCGCGACGGTCCGTACCAGGATCTCGTTGTTGCGGGGGTCGTCCAGTTGAACTTCGCACAGTTCGAACGGAGCCCCTTGGCTCCGGGTTACTGCTGCTGTGGTGCGCATGTTCGGGTTCCTTTCTGACAGGTGACGTGCGGTCAGGACGCGCTCGGCCAACCCAGCCAATGGCTCAGCTTGCCCGGCCGTCTACGCTGCGTTTTTCTCCGGCGCCGCCGGCGGCGGGAGTGGTCGGGCGAGGGCTGGCACCTCAGTCTTGGTCAACGATCCGGCTGACTTCCTCATCCGGGAACATCCCCGGGAAACGGAAGACCGGGATTCCGCGTCAGAACGGGTACTGCCGGGCCTGGGAGCGGCTGGTAAGCCACTGCCACTCGGTGAACTCGTCCCAGCTGCTCTGCGAGCCGAAACGGCTGCCATTTCCAGACATCCCGGTACCACCGAACGGCGCGTAGGCGTCGTTGTTCAACGTCTGGTCGTTGACGTGCACGATCCCGGTCCTCAACTGGTTGGCCAAGGCATTCCCACGCTCGGCGGAGCTTGTTTGGACCGCTGCGACAAGTCCCCGGTCAGTGTCGTTGGCGACCGCGATCGCCTCCTCCTCGTCCCGGACCACTGTCACCGGGGCGACGGGACCGAAGATCTCTTCGCGGAACGCCGGCATCTCGGCGGTGACACCACCGAGGACGGTCGGACGGTAAAACAGCGCATCGCGCTTCCCCCCGGCACGCAGCTCCGCACCGGAGGAGACGGTCTCGTTCACCACCCTCTCCACGTTGGCGATCTGACTTTCGTTGATAAGCGGACCGAGCGCGACCTCCTCGCGGTTCGGATCTCCCACCCTCAGTGCCGCCGCACGTCGGGACAGCAGATCGAGATACTCGTCGGCGACTGACTCGACCACGATGTGGCGTCCTGCCGTCATGCAGATCTGCCCCTGATGCAGGTACGCGCTCCATGCCCCTGCGGAGCTGGCCGTGTCGACGTCGGCGTCGTCGAGCACGATCAGAGCGTTGTTGCCGCCCAGCTCCAACGACACTCGCTTGAGGTTGCGACCCGCCGCGGAGGCGACCTCACGACCGATCGACGTCGAACCGGTGAACGACACCATCGCGATATTGGGGTCTTCGCACAGTGCCTGTCCCGGCTCGGCGTCGCCGGCGAGGACCTGCAACAGTCCCTCCGGCAAGCCGGCTTCATGGAACAGTTGAGCTATCGCTGTGCCACCGACGACGGCCGTTTGCACGTCAGGTTTGAGGACGACGGCGTTGCCCAGTGCCAGCGCCGGCGCGACGGCTCGAATGGCCAGCAGAAAGGGGAAGTTCCACGGGCTGATGATTCCGACGACTCCCAGGGGAAGCCGACGAGCAGCGCTGTGCCTGCCATCCTGGCTAGCCGGAAGCAAGTGCCCCCACGGCTGCGTCGGCAGCGCGGCCGCCTCCCACAGCTCGGCCTGGGCGAGCTGTACTTCGAAGGCCGCCTTGCCGGGAACGGATCCGCTTTCACGGATCAACCAGCGCTCAACCTCCTCGTGGTGACGCTCCAGCGTCTTCGCCGCCTCACGGAGAATCGCAGCACGCTCGGGACCGATGCGCTGTGCCCAGGCGGATTGGGCCTCCGATGCCTCCCGTGACGCGCGTTCGACGTCCGCGGCATTGCCCAGGCCTACCTCGGCGAGCATGGCACCGGTGGCCGGTTCTGATACCTCGGCGGTTCCTCCTGTGGATCCGACCCACTGTCCATTGTAGATTTTACCCGTCCAAGAATTTCCGGTGAGCAAACCAGTCATGATTGTGTTCTCCTCACGTGCACGACGTCTACGGGGCTCCACCCGGCAGCGGGTTGTCATCGGGTGAATCGCATGTTGCTACCCGATGAAGCGATGTGGTTGTCTGTGGACGTCACGGTTGTTTTCATCACATGCCACAACTGGCTGCGGCACCGAACCACGACGGTGATGATCGAGCGGTTACGACGAGGTGAGTTGGTTGACCGCGTCGCAGGAGGAACAGGTCGAGTCCTGGCGCGCCGCCGTGTCCAGCGCCTTCTACGGTTTGTGCCCCGAACCGTGGAACGGTGCGGCGACACTGGGGGGCGTGCAGCACGTCCCCCTCGGATCGTTGGGCGCTTTCACGGTGCACGGGACTCCGCAGGTGCTGCGGCGACCGTCCCGTGTGGTGCGTGGGGCGCCCTCGGACGAGCTCAAGATGTGTTTGTTGACGCGCGGCAGTGCCATCGTGCAGCAGGACGACCGCGAAGTTCCCCTCACTGCCGGCCGGCTAGTAGGGCTTTGTTAAGTGGGTAATCGTTGCTGGTCAGGGAAGTTCCAGCTGGCTGGCGGGGGTTGGTGGCAGGTGGGGCAAGCGCCGGTCCAGACCGCCAGCAGGGTCTGCAGATGTTTCAGGA
>NZ_JAANTE010000017.1:0-17498 GCF_011291845.1 Actinopolyspora sp. BKK2
GGGAGCTGCGCCGGTTGCAGCGCCAAGCCGCCCGCCAGCAGGGCCCGGACAAGCGCACCAAGCAGAAACCATCGAACCGGTGGCGCACAACCCAAGCCCGCATCGCCAAGCTGCACACCGCCGTGGCCAACGCCCGCACTGATGGGCTGCACAAGCTCTCCACCCGGCTGGTGGCCGAGTTCGACACCGTGGTGCTCGAAGACCTCCACGTGGCCGGGATGGTGCGCAACCGCCGGTTGGCCCGCGCCGTCTCCGACGTGGGCATGGGCGAGCTGCGTCGCCAGCTCGACTACACAACCAGCTGGACCGGCCGACAGCTCGTGGTGGCCGACCGGTTCTATCCCAGCTCGAAGACCTGCAACGACTGTGGTGCGGTGAAAGCCAAACTGCGCCTGTCCGAGCGGACTTTCACCTGCGATCACTGCGGCCACCGCACTGATCGCGACCTGAACGCGGCCCGCAACCTCGCGGGCCTGACGTCCTCCCCGAGTTGCGGGGCGACGAAAAACGAGCCCGCTGGAAACCCACATAAGACCAGCCCCGCTGGCACCGGGTACCGCCACGGGAAGACCGCACCCACTGGTGCGGTCAACGCTGTGTAGCAATACGCAGCTCAGGAACACTTCCACACGTTTCCTGAACGGCACGTCCACCTGCGCGATCTGGGCGAGGTGATCGCCGGCGCGGTCCGCGCCGAGGGCGGAGTCCCCGCGAGTTCCACACCGCGGCGATCGACGACGGCATCGCGACGGGGCACCAGGGGATGCTGTACTCGCTCCCCTCGCGGGAGCTGATCGCGGACTCGGTGGAGTACACGGGCAACGGCCACCGCGCGGACGCGCTGGTGTACCTGTCGAACTGCGACAAGATCACCCCGGGGATGCTCAACGCGGCCATGCGGCTCGACATCCCGACCGTGTTCGTCTCGGGGCGGACCGATGGAGGCGGGCAAGGCCGTGGTGGTCGACGGTATGGCCACGCCCCCACCTACCTGGTAACCACGATCGCCGCTTCGGCCAACTCCCGGGGCGACGAGGAGGGGCTGGCCGAGCGGCGCGCCAAGACGGAAAGCTCCGAGCCCCCTGGCGACCGAGCACCAGGAACCGGGAGGTGAGCACCGCTCTGCGCGCCTACGCGAGCCTGGCGACCTCGGCCTCCTTCGGTGCTGTTCGCGCTCTCCGGAACTGAGGCGGCCGTGTTCCGCGGGTACCGCGGTACCCGCGGAACACGAGGCTCACCGCAAGCCCAACAGCACCGCGGCGGAAGCGATCACGGCGATCAGCAGCCCGATGCTCGCGCTGAGCACCGGACGCCGGAACCACGCCCGCCCCTTGTCCGCGGCCACCCTGCCCGGGCCGGTGAACAGCAGGGCCAGGGCGGCGGCCCCGAGCACGGCCGGGTACTCGACTCCCCCTCCGTCGAGGAAGAAACCGGAATCCGCGCCGAGCACCACGGCGTTGGCCATCACACCGAGCAGTCCCGCCGCGGCCAGCGGGGTGAACAGCCCGAGCCCGAGCAGGATCCCCGCCGCGAACTCGGTACCACCGGTCAGCGGAGCCAGAACCTGGGTCCGGCCGAAGCCCATCTCGGCGAGCATGTCGGCCGTGCCGTCCAGCCCGGGACCGCCGAAAGCGCCGAAGAGCTTCTGCGCACCGTGCGCGACGAACACCGCCCCCAGGGCCAGTCGCAGCACCAGCAGCCCGAAGTCCACTCCCCGGTTCCAGCGCGCCGCTTCGACCGAGTCCGAGAATTCGTCGTAGAAGTCCAGGTCACGCCGCAACGCACCCTCGCCGGACCCGCTGTAGGCCTCGTCATCGTAGTAGTCCAGCTCCCCGGCGACGGCGTACTGTCTCGTACCGGGCTCCCCCACTCCGACGGTGGAATCCTCCGGTGAGGTGGTCCAGCCACCCTCGTCGGAGCGGAAATCACGGTGAGAGCGGTCATCGGGATAGCCGCCCGCGGCGTCGGGCCGATCATCGTGGATTCGCACGGGCGAAAGGCTAGGACATCGACAACCGACTGTGCGACCGTTTTGGAGAAACCGAATTGTTTTTCCGGGGGTGCCGGTCACGTCGCACGGGGGATCGGCTCCACCGCGCCTCGTCTCCACGACTCTCACCCCGCGTTCACCCCGGAGAGGATACAGTCGGCGACTGTGGTGGTCCCTCCGGTCAATCGACGTTCCCTCGGCCGAGTTCCGCGCAGGAGCACGGCCATCGGTGCGGTGCTGGCCGCAGTCGCCCTGGTCAGCGGATGTGCCGACTTCCCGGAACAACACACCCAGGAGTGGCGCGAACAACCCTCGCTGCGCCCGCAGGCGGGTCCGGAACCCCGGATCGAGGGGCAGGAGCAACCTCCTCCCTCCGGCAACCCCCCCGCGTCCCCGCGGCCCGACCAACCGGAGGGGTGTTCGGACCCCGATCCGGCCGTGATCGCCACCTGTCTCGATCCGGTCGGAGCCGTCGCGGCGCTGCCCGGGGGGAACGCCGCGCTCGTGGGCGAGCGCGACACCGGCCGCGTCCTGCGGGTCAGCGACGGCGGACAACCCGAGGAAATAGCCCGGATCCAGGTCGATCCCACGGGCGGCGGCGGGCTGACCGGACTCGCGCTGTCCCCGAGCTACGCGGAGGACGGGCTGGCCTACGCCTACGTCACCACCCCCACGGACAACCGGGTGGTCCGTATCGCGCCCGGCGACTCCCCCGATCCCATCCTCACCGGGATTCCGCGCGGACCCAGCGGGAACGCCGGAGCCATCACCGCGGACGGCTCGAACTCCCTGATCGTGGCCACCGGAAACGCCGGGTCCGCGGAGCAGGCGGCCGACCGTTCGGTCCTGGCGGGCAAAGTGCTGCGGATCGACCCGTTCGGAGATCCCGCAGCGGACAACCCCGATCCGACGTCGCCGGTGATCTCGACGGGCCTGAGCTCTCCCGGCGGAGTGTGCGCGTCGAACCGGGACGAGGGCTTCTGGGTCACCGACCGGAAGGCGCAGCGGGAGGTGCTCCACCGCGTCGTCCCCGGACAGCAGGAGCAAGGCCCGGCGTGGAGCTGGAACGGCCACCCGGGGGTCTCCGGCTGCGCGGCCGCCGGGGGCACGCTGATCGTAGCGCTGACCGAGGAAGCCGCCGTCTACACCATGCGGCCGGGGCCGCAAGGCACGTTCACCGGTGAACCACAACCCGCCATGGAGGACACCTACGGGCGCTTCTCCGCGGCTGCGAGCGGCCCGAACGGGCTGGTGTGGCTGGGCACCTCGAACAAGACGGGCGGGGAGCCGGTCTCCAGCGACGACAGGGTGATCCGCATCGAACCTCCCTCCGGTGGGACAGCGGGCAAGGAGTGAGCCCGCCTCGGCGGTGAGGTGCGTCCGCCGCCGTCACCGTCGGCGGACGCACCCGCTCCCGCGTCCCGCGAGGGGATCAGGCCGGAGGTCGGGACGTCCAGGTGCCCCGACCCGGCCACCTCACTGCTGGCCGCACGCGGCCAGCACCAGCTCGCGGACTCGTTTCGCGTCGGCCTGCCCCTGAGTGGCCTTCATGACGGCGCCGACGATCGCCCCGGCGGCCTGAACCTTGCCGCCCCGGATCTTCTCGGCCGCGTCGGGCTGAGCCGCCAGCGCCTCGTCCACGGCGGCCTGCAGGGAGGAGTCGTCGGAGACCACCTCCAGCTGGTCCGCCGCGATGACCTCGTCCGGTCCCCCGCGGTCGTCCAGCACGCCGTCCACGACCTGCCGGGCGAGCTTGTGCGTGAGCTTTCCCTCGTTCACGAGCTCGATGACCCGCGCGACCTGCTCCGGAGTGATCGGCAGGGCGGCCAGCTCGGTACCGCGCTCGTTGGCCCGCTGCGTCAGGTAGGCGACCCACCAGGAGCGCGCCTCGGAAGGCGAGGCCCCCGCGTCCACAGTGGCGGCGATGAGATCCAGCGCCCCCGCGTTGACCAGATCACGCAGCTCCTCGTCGGACAGCTCCCACTGCTCCTGGGCGCGCCTGCGCCGCTCCCAGGGCATCTCGGGAAGGGTGGCGCGCAGCTGTTCCACCCACTCGCGTGAAGGCGCGATGGGCACGAGATCCGGCTCGGGGAAGTACCGGTAGTCCTCGGCCTCCTCCTTGCGCCTGCCCGAGGAGGTCTCCCCGGAGGACTCGTCGAAGTGCCGCGTCTCCTGGACGATCTCGGCGCCCTCGTTCAGCAGCGTCGCGTGCCTGCGCATCTCGAAACGCACCGCGCGCTCGATGCTGCGGAAGGAGTTGACGTTCTTCGTCTCGGTCCTGGTTCCGAACCGGGTCTCGCCCTTGGGGGTCAACGAGACGTTCGCGTCACAACGCAACGACCCCTGGTCCATCCGGACATCGGACACCCCCATGGACCGCAGCAGGTCCCGCAGAGCCGTGACGTAGGCCCGGGCGACCTCGGGCGCGCGATCCCCGGCATCGGTGATCGGCTTGGTGACAATCTCGATCAGCGGCACGCCCGCCCTGTTGTAGTCGAGCAGCGAGTGCTCGGCGCCGTGGATGCGGCCGGTGGAGCCCCCCACGTGCGAGGACTTGCCGGTGTCCTCCTCCATGTGCGCGCGCTCGATGCCCACGCGGAAGGTCTCCCCGTCGTCGAGCACGACGTCGAGGTGACCGTCGAAGACGATCGGCTCGTCGTACTGCGAGGTCTGGAAGTTCTTCGGCATGTCCGGGTAGAAGTAGTTCTTCCTCGCGAACCTGCACCACTCGGCCACCTGGCAGTTCAGCGCCAGGCCGATCCGGACGGCCGACTCCACCGCCGTACCGTTGACCACGGGCAGCGCACCGGGCATCCCCAGGCACACCGGGCACACCCTCGTGTTCGGCTCAGCACCGAACTCGTTGGCGCAACCGCAGAACATCTTGGTTGCCGTGGACAACTCGACGTGCACTTCCAGACCCAGCACCGGGTCGAAATTCCGCAGGACCTCGTCGTAGTCCATGATCTCGGCGACCGCTGTCATTCCTGTCCCGCCTTACGTACCTCGCGGACCGCCAGCGCCACCCCGGTGATCAACCCGAGGACGGTGACGATCGCGTCGGCCATCACCAGTCGATCGTTGTCCCTGCGTGCCTGGCGAATCTTGCCACGAAGGCCGATTCCCCTAGACAATTCCGCTCCGACGGCGATCATTGCCCGTACCTTCGGATTCATCGGGCCACCTCCAACTGCGGAATGCGGTCGACCAGCGGACTGCCGGAAGCGGCGTCCCGCGCGGTCTCGTAGGCGGCACCCACCCGGTACAGCCGGTCGTCGGCCATGGCGGGAGCCATGATCTGCAGCCCCACCGGCAAACCGTCCTCCGCCGAGACCCCGGAGGGCACGCTCATGGACGCGTTCCCGGCGAGGTTGCTGGGGATCGTGCACAGATCGGCCAGGTACATGGCCATCGGATCATCGGCACGTTCGCCGATCCGGAAGGCCGTGGTCGGGGTGGTCGGCGAGACGAGCACGTCGACCTGCTCGAAGGCGGAGGCGAAATCCCTGCTGATCAGGGTGCGCACCTTCTGGGCCTGACCGTAGTAGGCGTCGTAGTACCCGGAGGACAGCGCGTAGGTCCCGAGCATGATCCGCCGCTTGACCTCGGCGCCGAAGCCCTGGTCCCGCGTCAGGGACATGACTTCCTCCGCGTTGTGCTCCCCGTCGTCACCGACGCGCAGCCCGTAGCGCATGGCGTCGAAACGAGCCAGGTTCGAGGAGCACTCGCTCGGCGCGATCAGGTAGTAGGCGCCGAGGGCGTACTCGAAGTGCGGGCAGGAGACCTCGACGACCTCGGCCCCCAGCGAGGTGAGCGTGTCCACGGCCGCGTTGAAGGAGTCCAGCACTCCCTGCTGGTACCCCTCCCCGGCGAACTCGCGCACCACGCCCACGCGCATTCCGCTGAGATCGCCGGCGGCCCCTTCCCGCGCGGCCGCGGTGACCTGGGGAACCGGGGCGTCGATCGAGGTCGAGTCCATCCGGTCGTGCCCGGCTATGACCTCGTGCAGCATCGCCGCGTCCAGCACGGTGCGTCCGCACGGGCCAGCCTGGTCCAGCGAGGAGGAGAAGGCGACCAGACCGTACCGGGAGACCCCGCCGTAAGTCGGCTTGACCCCGACGGTGCCGGTGACGGCGGCGGGCTGCCTGATGGAACCGCCCGTGTCGGTCCCGATCGCGAGGGGGGCCTCGAAAGCCGCCAGGGCCGCCGAGGAACCACCTCCGGACCCTCCGGGAACTCGCTCCAGGTTCCAGGGGTTGTGCGTGGGGCCGAAGGCCGAGTTCTCGGTCGAGGACCCCATGGCGAACTCGTCCATGTTGGTCTTGCCGAGGATCACCACTCCCGCCTCGCGGAGACGGCTCGCCACCGTCGAGTCGTACGGCGGCGTCCAGTTCTCCAACATCCGCGACCCGCAGGTGGTCGGCATGTCGGTCGTGGTGAACACGTCCTTCAGCGCGAGGGGGACCCCGGCCAGCGGCGAGGCCGCCCTGCCGTTCGCTCGGTCCTCGTCGGCCCGCCGCGCCGCTTCGAGCGCCTCCTGCCCGTTCACGTGCAGGAAGGCGTGCACATCGGGCTCGACCGCCTCGATGCGGTCGAGGTGCGCACGGGTGACCTCCTCGGCAGAGACCTCACCCGCGCTGATCTTGGCTGCCAGTTCGGAGGCCGTCAGACCGGTGAGTTCGGTCGAACCCGACCCCGCTGGACCGGACGTAGTCGAGGTCATCACGCCTCCTCGTTCAAAATCCGTGGTACGCGGAACCTGTTCTCCTCCGTGGCGGGCGCGCTCCGCAGCGCCTGCTCGCGGGACAGCCCCTGCCGTACCTCATCGGTCCGGAAGACGTTGGTCACCGGAACCGCGTGCGACGTGGGCGGTATCTCATCGGCGGCGACCTCACCCACTCTGGCCACCGCGTCGAGGATCACATCGAGCTGGCCGGAGAACTTCTCGAGTTCCTCCTCGGAAACGGCCAGCCGGGCAAGTCCGGCGAGGTGCGCCACCTCGTCACGGGAGATCGTGGACAATGCGCGGGCCCCTTATCATGTCCGGTTCGTTCGGGTATCCGGTCGTTTGCGGCTACCACACGTGTTCGAAGTATCGAGGTGCCTTCGAGTCTATGAGAGCGCACCGACCGGCCCGCGCGGCGGTACCGCAGGCAGGCGGGCCGCGGGGCGGCACCACGAGTCGCACCCGGCCCGGAGACCGCGCGAGCGGACGGGCCGGAACCCGTTCGGCCGCACCCGTCCCGCCCCCTCGCACATCTGCCACAATTTGTCCGGTCTGCTCCACGCACGGCGGTCGCGAACCGCACGTGAGCCGGTCAGGCGCGGACGGCGAGGTGCCGCGCACGATGCTGGAGGCGTGAAAACCGGTGTCCTTCCTCATCCGGGTCCAGGTCCCGGACCGCCCCGGCGTTCTCGGGGCGGTGGCGAGCGCGCTGGGCGAGCTCGGAGCCGACATTCTCGGCGTGGACGTGGTCGAGAGAAGCAGCGAGGCCGCGGTGGACGACCTGGTGGTCGAACTTCCCTCGGGCAGACTCCCGGACGTGCTGATCACCGCGGCCGAGTCGGTGGACGGAGTCCGGGTGGACGCGGTACGCCCCTACGCGGGCGTGCTGGACACGCACCGTGAGCTGGAACTGGTCGAGGAGATCGCGGCGGAACCGAGCAGGGGGCTGGAACTGTTCGCCGAGGGGGTTCCCCGGATCATCCGCTCGGGCTGGGCCATGATCTTCGGACACCGCGCCGGCGCGGTCGAACACCTCGCCGCCAGCACCTCAGCCCCCGAGCTCGACCACCTCCGCCTGCCGTGGCTCCCCCTCGACAGGGCGACGATCCTCGACGCGGACGACTCGTGGGTGCCGGAAACGTGGCGGGAGTTGGGCACCGAACTGGCCGCCTCCCCCATCGGGAAGTCGGACCGCGTGCTGCTGGCGGGCCGCCCCGGTGGGCCGATGTTCCGCACCTCGGAAATCGCCCGCCTCGCGCACCTGGCGGGCATCGTCGCGGTCGTGCTGGAGGACTGAGCTCCGCGGCACGGCTCCGGCAGTCCCAGCGCCCCCGGCCCGGTAAGGCATCCGGCCGGACGGGGGGACCGGTCACTCCGAACCGGTCACTCGGGGGCGAGAGCGACCTCGGCCGCGGCCTCCGGGCCCTGCTCCAGCAGCACCCGGAACCCTTCCTCGTTCAACACCGGCACCCCGAGCTGGACCGCCTTCTCGTACTTGGACCCCGGTGAGTCACCAACCACGACGAACGCGGTCTTCCGCGACACCGAGCCCGCGGCCCGACCGCCCCTGTTCATGATCCACTCCTTGGCCTCGTCCCGCGAGTAGGTGGGCAAGGATCCAGTGACCACGATCGACAGCCCCTCCAGGTTGCGCGGCACCGCGGCATCGCGGTCGTCGGCCATGCGCACGCCCGCGATGCGCCACTTGTGGACCACCTCGCGGTGCCACTCCACGGCGAACCACTCACGCACGGCCCCCGCGATCGTGGGCCCGACCCCGTCCACGGCCGCGAGGTCCTCCTCAGCAGCCGCCTCGACGGCGTCGACGGATCCGAACTCACGCGCCAACGCCTGGGCCGCCGTAGGTCCGACGAAGCGAATCGAAAGCGCGACCAGCACCCGCCACAGCGGCTGCTGCTTGGCCGACTCCAGGTTGTTCAACAGTTTGCGCCCGTTGACGGTCAGCGATCCGTCCTTGGAGCGGAACTGCTCGGTGCGGAGCAGTTTCTCCTCGTCCAGGTGGAACACATCCCCCTCGTCGGAGATGACCCCGGCGTCCAACAACGCCGAAGCCGATTCGTACCCCAGCACCTCGATGTCGAAGGCTCCCCTGCCCGCGAGGTGGAACAGCCGCTCCCGCAGCTGCGCCGGACAGGAACGCGCGTTCGGGCAACGGATGTCGACGTCGGTCTCCTTCTGCCGGTACAGCATCCAGCCGCACTCCGGGCAGGTGTCGGGCATCACGAACCGGCGTTCCGTCCCGTCCCTGGCGTCCACCACGGGACCGAGCACCTCGGGGATGACGTCGCCCGCCTTGCGGATCACCACCCGGTCACCGATGAGCACGCCCTTGCGCCGCACTTCGTCCTCGTTGTGCAGCGTCGCCATCGCCACCGTCGAGCCGGCCACCTTCACCGGGGTCATCACCGCGTAGGGAGTGACCCGACCCGTGCGTCCCACGTTGACCCGGATGTCGGTCAGGTCCGTGGTCGCCTGCTCCGGTGGGTACTTGTAGGCGATGGACCACCGGGGAGCGCGGGAGGTCGTACCGAGCCTGCGCTGCAAGGCGACCGAGTCCACCTTGACCACGATCCCGTCGATCTCGTGCTCGGCGTCGTGCCGGTGATCGCCCCAGTAGCGAACGTGCTCGACCAGCTCGTCGAGCGAGGACAGCACGACCGTGTGCTCGGAGACCGGAAGCCCCCAGGCGCGCAGCGCCGCGTACGAGGCCGACTGGGTGGCCGGTTCGAAACCGTCCCTCCTGCCCACCCCGTGGCAGATCAACCGCAGCGGCCGGGTCTTGCTGATCCGCGGGTCCTTCTGCCGCAACGAGCCCGCCGCCCCGTTGCGCGGATTCGCGAAAGCCGGTTTGCCCGCCTCGACCAGGGAAGCGTTGAGCTCGGCGAACTCGTCCAGGCGGAAGTAGACCTCTCCGCGGATCTCGACCAGCTCGGGCACGGGGTGATCCGAGCTGTCGGCCAGCCTGTCCGGCACGTCCTTCATCGTCCGGACGTTGAGGGTGACGTCCTCACCCGTGCGGCCGTCCCCGCGGGTCAGGGCCCGCTCCAGCTGCCCGTTCCGGTAGAGCAGGTTTATCGCGAGCCCGTCGATCTTGGGTTCGCACAGGAAGCTCGGCGTGGTCTCGGTCTCGCGCTCCACGCGGTGCACCCAAGCCGCGAGTTCCTCGACGGTGAACGCGTTGTCGAGGCTGAGCATGCGCTCCAGGTGGTCGACCGCAGTGAACTCCGTCGAGAAGGTCCCCCCGACCTGCTGCGTCGGCGAGTCGGGGGCGCTCAGCGCAGGATGCTCGGACTCGATCCGCTGCAGCTCGGCGAACAGCTCGTCGAACTCACCGTCGGTGATCACTGGTGAGTCGAGCACGTAGTAGCGGAACTGGTGGAACCGCACCGACTCCACCAGCTCACCGTGGCGTTCCCGCGTTCGCCGGGGGACGTCCTCCAGCCCCTCGGCCTGCGTGCCTTCGGGAGGAGCCGCGGAGAAACCGTCGGCGGCCGAATCCGTCCGCTCCGGATCCCCCCGGGAGACCGCATCCGCGGAATCGTGCTCGTGCGTGCGTTCGCTGCTGGTCACGTCCCGAGACTAACCAGCACCGCCGACAACGGCGCGCGGTCCCCTTCGAACTCCTTCCCGGCCGCGTGGCCGGGTCCTCGACCACCGCACCGGCGCGTCAGCGGGCGAACTCCCCCGTCATCCCGGTTCAGCTCTCCCCCGCGCCGGAGGATCCGTCCTGCTCGGCGATGGCACGAACGTGTTCCCGGAAGCTCAGCAGGTCGACCGCGTTCTCCGGCAACGACTCGGCCGTTTCCACCCGGCCGATCCGATCCGCGGCCAGTTTCTCCCCGAGAGTGGCGTGCAGCGGGAGGAAGGTCAGCGCCTCCCGCTCGGCGTGGTCCAACTCGGCGAACCCGGGGTGATACACCGCGACGTCGACCAGACTCCTGTTCTCGTCGAACTGGGCGGCCACTCGCACCTCGTCGAGCGGATAGCGCTTGCCGTGCAGGTTGACCGTCACTTCCGTGGGGTCGGGCACCGGGGGAACCGCGTCGTGGTACTCCCAGAGCGAGTCCGGCTCGGGCGCGGCCGCCTTCCACGCGTCGGTGTAGGGGCGCAGCTCCGGATCGGCCTGGGAAGTGATGACCAGCGCGTAGACGGCGTCGCGCCCACGCTCGATGGAGAAGTTCAGGCTCGGGTGCAGCAGCGCGACCGCCTCGGCCAATCGGTGGTCCATCCGTTGCGGCTCCCCGTCACCGAGGGCCGCTCCCACCTCGGGCAGCAGTTCCTCCCAGCGCCGCCAGAATTCCTCGGCGCGCCGAGCCGCTTCGGTCGGGGAGACCTCCTCCCGCTCGCGCTCGCCCCCGGAAGCACGAGCCCGGCCGAACAGGCGACGCAGAAACCGCATCATGCTCTCCATCCTCTCGGATTCCCCACGGGTCGGGCACGTCCGGAGTCCCCGGTGGCCCCCGGGTACCCGGTTGTGGTCAGTCCCTCACACGACTTCACCGGACAGGTGAGGAACTGCCCGGCGAACCAGTGCGGCATCAGCTCGCACCCCGTGACTCGAGCCGCCAGGGCGAGCACGAGCGGGACCTCCTCGGATTCGTGCCAGGGTAGCCCCGCCCGCACCACCTCCAGGTCGTCGGGCCGTGTGCCGGTCCGGTACTCGGGAAGGACCGCTTCGAAGGAGGTGCGCACCGCACCGTGCACGGCGTGGCTGAACGTGGTGGCGCGGTCGAGGTCCCAGTGGATCGCGACCGCCTCGGTGCCCGCGCTGGCGCTTTCCAGCACATCGTGGCGAACACCCTCGAAACGGCTCTCCTCGGCGACCAGTGTCCACTCCCCGACTGTGCGCAGGCCGATCAGGGACTGCCGCTCCGCACAGGCGAAGGCCTCTTCGCAGAACTCCTCGAAGCTCCAGTTCCTGCCCTGCTCCGGATCGGCACCGAAGGAACGGGCCACGAGCGTGGTGTCGGCCTCGTGCACCAAGGTCAGACACGCGGCGTCCCTTATCGGGCTACGGCTGATCCAACCGTAACGACTGACTTCCGCACTGACGCTGCCCACACGTGACTTCCTATCAACCCCGGCCGCGCTCCCGTGGTGTTTTCCGGGAAATCGACCGCGTCGGTGATCATTTGTTCCCCTCGACCCACTCGCTCCACGGAATCTGCCAGTCACCGAACCCGTCCCAGGAGGGCAGCTGCTTGCCACCGGAGTTGGTTATGTTCACCACGTCGCCCTTCTTCACCAGGTCGTAGACCCACTCGGCCTCGGAGAGGCTCATGTTGATGCACCCGTGGCTGACGTTGCGTTCGCCCTGGTCGGCCACCGACCAGGGGGCCGCGTGCAGGAACTCGCCACCGTTGGAGATGCGCACCGCCCACTTTGTCTCCGTGCGGTAACCGCCCTCGTCCATGCCGAGCCCGAAGGTGCTCGAGTCCATGACGTAGCTCTCGTGCTTGCGCATCACGACGTGCGTGCCGTTGTGCGAGGGGAACGAGGGCTTGCCGAGTGAAACCGGGATGGTCCGCTTCACCTCCCCGTCGACCTCGACCTTCATGCGGTGGCTCTCCCCGTCCGCGCTGAGGACCACCCGCTTGCCGATCCGCACCGTGGCAGTGCGGTCCTCCTCGCCGTAAACCCCGTTGCCCAGGTCCTTGCCGTACACGTTCGCGTTGATCGTGATCTCGGTGCCCGACTTCCAGTAGTTCTCGGGGCGCCAGTGCACCTCGCGATCGTCGAACCAGTAGAAGGCACCCTCCACGTGGGGGTCGGTGCTGATGTTGATGGCCTGCTCCGCACGCTGCTTGTCCGGGGCGGGGGCGTCCTCGCTGAAGTAGAAGGCCAGCGGCTGCCCGACCCCGACGGTCTCCCCGTCCAGAGGGTTCATCGACACGTAGGTGAGACTCTCGGGATTCACGGTGGTGAACTCGGACTGCTCGGTCACCGTTCGACCGTCGGATCCCTTCGCCGTGACCGAGACCTCGTAGGTCTTTCCGTATCCGAGGGGCTCGCCGAGGGTCCAACCGCTTCCGTCCTCATCGATGCTGCCCGCGACCTTTTCCCCGGCCGAGTTGGTCATGTTCACCCGAGTCAGCTTCGCGTTGTGCGCTTCGACCCCGATATCGCCCACCGGAGAGACTTCCGTGGCCCCTCCTTCCGGGCTGAACTCGACGGACGGCGGCCCGCTCTCCGCTGTTCCCCCGGAATCGTGCTGTCCGGCTTCCTGCTGATCCGCGGCGGCTCCGCAGCCCACGGTCAACAGCGCGACGACGCCGAGCACCGCGAAGCGAAATCCACGGCCTAAGGAAGTGGAACTCTCCTCGAAGGAGTGACGTAAAGACTTCATCAGTGACATTCCGTTCAATCGGGCCGTCAGTCCTTCCAGCCGCACGGCGATCACAACTCCCCAACAGGATGACGCTCATGACGTTACCCGCCCAAAGGCGCACAAAGCGTGAAAACCGCGCAACTGTTATCCGGTTGACGCCGCCACTTCAGCGCGGGTTGTCCTGACGACCGCTCCGTAGTCTTTCCGTAATCTCACCACCACCACGCGGAGACCCCGAGCGCTCCGCGGAAGCCGGAGTCACGCGGATCCGGAGGTCGCACGGGGCGTGCCCCGGACGGGCTCCTCGCGGAAGGTGGTCAGCGCTCACGCGGGCGTGGCACACTCGTGGTCGACGGGGATCCGACTCGCGGAGAGCCGGAAACCGCAGCGCAGTACGCATGTATCCAGCCGGGGGCACCAAGACGCCCACCCCCCTGAAACGGGGGGTCTCAGCCCGTGCTATTGTTTTATTTGTCGCCAAGGCGAGGGGGAAAACAAGCCAGGCGGCAAGGAAAAAGCGAAAAAGCAACGCGCCAATAGCTCAAGCGGTAGAGCAACTGACTCTTAATCAGTGGGTTTGGGGTTCGAGTCCCTATTGGCGCACCAAAGCCCCAGGTCACAGGCCTGGGGCTTTTTCACGTGCGCGACGGATCCAACCGGAACCCAACCAAAACGGTTCTGATCACGTCCCCGCCAGGACTTCGAGCGCTTCGGCCGCCGAACGGCGAGGGATCCAACCGGTGATCGCCGGATCACCCGCTCATGTGCGCCAGTACACTCGGAATCCACTGAACGGCCGCGCGGAGTGCTTCGGAGTAATATCCATGACGATGGCCCCATCCGGCGAGGATCACCGAGCGACGGATAGGAACGGGAACGGCGAGCACGCCGATCCCCGGCACGCGAGCTGGCGTGAGCTGGCGTTCTGGTATCCGTGGGTGGTTCCCGTCCTCGGGCTGGTGATCGCCGCGCTGGGGATCCGGCTGTTCGCCGTCATCACGGAGCAGGTCTACGAGCACAGCGCGGTTCCGGCCCTCGACCGCAGGCTGCTGGAAACGATCGAACCCCTGCGCGGTCCGGCCGTGATCACCGCGTTCAACGTCATCACGTACCTGGGCGACGGGATCATCGTGGCCCTCGTGGTGCTCACGGCGGCGGTGTGGCTCGGTGTCAAAGCCCGTAGCTGGACCCCGCCCGCACTGCTGCTCACCACTTCGGTGGGCACCGGGCTGACCGTATTCCTGATCAAGCTCACCATAGCCCGCCCGCGGCCGGTCCCCGCGCCCAACGCCGCCACCGAGGACAGCTTCGCCTTCCCCTCCGGGCACTCCGCGCACTCCGCGGCCGTCTACCTCATGCTCGCCTTCCTGCTGAGCAGGCTGCTGCTCAGGCAGTGGGCGTGGGTGAGCGCGGTGATCGGTGCGGTGCTGCTAGTGCTGATCACCGGGTTCTCCCGTCTGGTTCTGGGAGTCCACTCGCCCTCCGACGTGGTGGCGGGATGGCTGCTCGGGGGCACCTTCACACTCGTGCTCATCAGCGCTCAAGCACTGTCCGCACAACTCGCCCCGCTGCGAACACGTCTCGTCGAACGTGCCCGGACCCGTGTGAAGCACGCGGAGTCGGATCCCGACCGCTCCGGAACGGACACGAAACGAACCGAGGAATGAACACCGACCACCGGACACCGTGATGCGCGCTCACCGAGCGAAACCGGCGAACACGGACACCGGGGGAACTTCCGCTCTCCTCCGGTGCCTCACCCGAGCGAGCGGTCCCACCGTGGTCCTGTTCCTGCACGGAGGCCGCTCCAGCAGCGTCGAACCGATGAAGCCGTGGCGGCTGGCTTATCTGAGGATGTGGTGGCTGGCACTGCGGATTCGCCGAGCAGTGCGCGCGGCCCCCGGTGTGGGCGTGTGGCTGCTGCGCAACCGGGTCCGGGGTTGGAACGAACCCACGCGCGACCCGCTCGTGGACGCGCACTGGGCGCTGGCGGAGATCCGAACGCTGCACCCGGAGGCGAACGTGGTGCTGATCGGGCACTCCATGGGCGGACGAGCCGCCCTGCTGCTCGGGGCCGAACCGGGAATCAGCGGGGTCTGCGCGCTGGCTCCGTGGGTAGCGGATTCCGATCCCCGGCAGCACCTCGAGAACACCGCGGTGCTGCTCGCGCACGGGGACCGGGACCGCACCACTTCGGCAGCGGCTTCGAAGGACTACGCGGACGAAGCCGACCGCGCCGGGCACGACGTGCGCTTTCGCTCCCTGAGCGGTTGCGGCCACGCGATGCTGCGGCACCATCGCCGATGGGACCACCTGGTGCGCACCTTCGTCACCGAGCTCCTCGGAAACCCCGCGCACCAGGACGGTACCGGCCCCTCACCCGAGTGATCCGGCCGAGCTGCCCACCCCGGAGGGCGGGCAGCTCCCCGGAAACAGGTCCGGTCCTCAGCAGACAGCACCCTGCGCGGCCGAACCGACCAGCTTCGCGTACTTGCCGAGCACCCCGTGTCGGTACCGGAGCTCCGGCGCACGCCACTCGGCACGCCGCCGTTGCATCTCCTCGTCCGAGACCAGCAGATCCAGTGTTTTGGCCTGCAGGTCGAGCCGAATCGGGTCACCGTCCTCCACCAGGCCGATCGGTCCCCCATCGGTGGCTTCCGGAGCGACGTGCCCGATGCACAGCCCCGTGGTCCCGCCGGAGAAACGACCGTCGGTGAGCAGCAGCACGTCCTTGCCCAGGCCCGCGCCCTTGATGGCTCCCGTCACTGCCAGCATCTCGCGCATCCCGGGACCACCACGTGGCCCCTCGTACCGGATGACGACGACGTCGCCCGCCTGCAGCGAGTTCTGCTCCACCGCGTCCATGGCCGCCTGCTCGCCGTCGAACACCCTGGCGGTCCCTTCGAAGGACTCCGCGTCGAACCCGGCGCTCTTCACAACGGCGCCCTCGGGGGCCAGCGAACCTCGCAGCACGGTGACGCCCCCGGTCGGGTGAATCGGCTCGGACAGCTGGTGCAGCACCGAACCGTCCAGTTCCGGCGGTTCCAGTTCGGCCAGGTTCTCGGCAACGGTGCGTCCCGTGACCGTGAGGCAGTCCCCGTGGATGAGCCCCGCGTCCAGCAGGGCCTTCATCACGACCGGGACCCCGCCGATGCGGTCCACCTCCGTCATCACGTACTGGCCGAACGGCTTCACATCGGCCAGGTGCGGAGTGCGGTCACCGACTCGGTTGAAGTCCTCGAGAGTCAGGTCCACGCCCGCTTCGTAAGCGATGGCCAGCAGATGCAGCACGGCGTTGGTCGATCCTCCGAAGGCCATCACAACCGCGATGGCGTTCTCGAAGGCCTCCTTCGTCATCACGTCCCGTGCTGTGATGCCCTGCTCGATCATTCCGACGACTGCCTGGCCGGCCGTACGAGCTCCGGAGTCACGTCGCCGGTCCACCGAGGGCGGGCTGGCCGAGCCGGGCAGGGACATGCCCAGCGCCTCGGCCGCGCAAGCCATCGTGTTCGCGGTGTACATACCACCACACGCGCCCTCACCAGGACAGATCGCACGTTCGATGCGGTCCACCTCCGAACGCGAGATCAGACCCCGTGAGCAGGCGCCCACCGCCTCGAAGGCATCGACGATGGTGACTTCCTTGCCGTCCACCTTCCCGGGGAGGATCGATCCCGCGTAGATGAACACCGAAGCGAGATCCAGGCGGGCAGCCGCCATCAACATGCCCGGCAGGCTCTTGTCGCAGCCCGCCAGCAGCAGGGAACCGTCGAGCCTTTCGGCCTGCATCACGGTCTCCACCGAATCCGCGATCATCTCCCGGGACACGAGCGAGTAGTGCATTCCCTCGTGGCCCATGGAAATGCCGTCGGAGACGGAGATGGTGCCGAATTCCAGGGGATAACCGCTCGCGGCGTGCACTCCCTCCTTCGCGCTGCCCGCGAGCCGCTGCAGCGAAAGGTTGCAGGGAGTGATCTCGTTCCAGGAAGAGGCGACGCCGATCTGCGGCTTCGCGAAGTCCTCGTCCTGCATACCGACGGCACGCAACATACCGCGTGCGGCGGCGCGCTCGAGCCCGTCCGTGACCTCGTAACTGCGCGGTTTGAGAGGTGTGGAGCTCCGCTCCCCCGTGGAGGAGGATGTCGTGGCTGTCTTCGAAGAGTTCGAAGTGATGTCTTCACTCACGACCCGAGGGTAATCCGCACCGCGGAGGTACCGGTGAGAGCCCCGGTTGTGGTGGGCGCATGGCGCGGGGGTGGGCACACATGTCTGTGCCCACCCCCGCGTCGGGGGGTGGGCACAGTGGTGGGGGGTTGGGTCGGCGGTGTCCGAGTCTCCCACACCCGTGGGGGTGCAGTACCTTAGGCGCTGGAGGGCTTAGCTTCCGGGTTCGGGATGGGCACCGGGCGTGTCCCCTCCGCTGTGGCCACCGA
>NZ_JAANTE010000018.1:0-11330 GCF_011291845.1 Actinopolyspora sp. BKK2
CGCCGCGGCAACCCCGCCAGCATCTGCCCCGCGAACTCCTCGATCCGCGGAGCCACAACCTGCATCTCCTCCGGTGTCACACCTCCATCATCACACCCACCACCAACGAGTTAACAAAGCCCTACTAATGAATCTCTTAGTAACCCATTGGGACCACCGAGCAAGGACGCGACATGGATGATGCCATCACTGGCACCGATGAGAGTGAGCTCGATGATCCGGAGGAAGAGCTCGACCGTGCACGCCGGAGCGCCACTGCGGCTGTGAACACCACGTTCGCTTCTCCACCCCTAATCGGCTTGGGCGGGCGCAGTGTAGTCTACCTGTCCGAGTATGCGGTGCTGAAGGTCTACACCCACCGCCAGCAGGGAAGTTGCCGCCGTGAGGCCGTGGGGATACACGCGGCCGCGCATGCGACCGACCTCCGCGTACCCGAAGTAATCGCTCACGATGAACGCCACGGAACTCTGGCCTGGCTGGCCACCACGCGTCTCAGCGGTACCCAGCCCGCGTCCCACGAGGCAACACAGACGCTCGGACAGATCGCCGCCCGGCTGCACAACGTGCCCGTCGCTCTTCTCGCCGGTATGCCCGACCATCGTCGACGGCTGCACGAGCTACCGGAGGGCACCAGTCCCGCCCATGCGGCCGCTGGCAAGCTCGACTCCGCCATGGCCGAAGCAGCGCCAGCGGCGAAGGCGTGTTGCACCCGCGAGCGTGGATTCGTGCACGGGGACTTGTCCAGTCGCAACGTCCTGCTGGCGCAGGGACAGGCTCCCGGCGTCATCGACCTCGAAGACTCGGGCGTGGGTTGTTTCTACGACGATCTCAGCACGCTGGTGCTGCACGAGAGCCTGCTCGGTACGCGCAACAGGCGCGTGCTGCTGGCCGCCTATGATGCCGAACGTCGCCGAGTGAACCCCGCTGCAACAGTCGTGCACTCCGAGCACCTCACGTACCACCTGGTGCTTCGCGCCCGGTGGATATTGCAGTGGACCATCCACTTCGACCCTGAGCTGGCCGAGCTGGCCGAGCAGATCATTGCCCTGGTCCCGTGGCTTATCTCCGCGTTGACCGGGCTCGAGGCGGTATGAGCGATGCCGATCCTCGCCCCCGCAGGTGCACCCTGAGCTGAGTCAGTTCCTGCTGGCATGCTGGAACACATGACCAAAGATGGTTTCGAAATCGATGAACACGGGGTCAAGAAGGCCGTGGAGGAGCTTCAGAAGGAGTTCGACAAGCACTCCGTTCGGATTCCAGTGGAGACGGACGGTGCCGCCCCTGATTCACTTCCCGGCACGTCGGTTCACCAGACCATCCATCACGCTCCGGTGATCTACAACAGCGGTGATGGCGCTCAGATGGCCTGGAACAATGACAGGGTCACCCACACCCACAACGAGCACTATGACATCGCTTCCGGGTTCGAAGAGCTCGCTCGAACTGTGGCGACCATCCTTGATGAGCTTCCCCAGACAGACCTGAGCGAGCAGGAACGCCAGGAAACCGAGCAGTCAGCCCGGGACGTGCTCACGGAAATCACCCAGCCCGCCCCGGAACACGGCAAGGTTCGGAAAGCAGTGCGGGCGCTGCAAGGCTGTCTGACCCCGCTACTCGTTGGTGGCACCCAAGCCGCAGCCCAACAGTGGGCCCAGCAGCTCACCGCTGCCCTCTGAAGCAACTCCAGGCGTTCCCTGAATCCTCACTCACTGTGACGACGAGCGCTTTTACCCAGCTATACCGCCCATCACCGCCGGACTCGTCACCTATGTCCGTCAAGAAGGGAGCCAGCGCCTGTCCGTTGAGGTGCATCCGCCGTGCACTTCAGGCGAGTCCGAGCGTCTCCCGGTGCTTCCAGGTCAGAAGCAGGCAGCTGCGCGCTGAATCCCGCATGCCTGAATGATCGGCGTAGTCGCGGAGGTACTCCGGCTCGAACGGGATCCCTCGGCCGTTCGGTCCGGTGAGGATGGTTCCCTCCCTGCCGTGCACGACGATCTGCGCGAAAACATCGTCGAATACCGCGTCATCGATGACGCAGGCGGTGATTATTTCCGCCTTCCAGGTCAGCGGATCCAACCCGATTCCCAACACCCACGGACGTACCTGTCCGGTCGACCACGCTGCGTCCAGTTCTCGATACGGCCACTGCCTGCGGTAGTCGGGCCGCGGCAGGCCGCGCCCATAACTTTCTTCGACGCCAAGGAACTCCTCGGCGTACTCACGCAGCATCATCCGCCACAGGTCGAGGTCCTCGGCGGTGGAGAGCTCGTCGGCGTCAGCCGGGCTGAACTCGCCTGCGGGCACCGCTTGGAGCATGCCCGGAGCCACCGCCACCTGGTCGTCGCTCCTGCGGTGGAGGAAGAAGCTCGCGCCCTGCGTGGAGTGACGGATCGTCAAGGTGAGTACTCCTAGCCCGGTCGCACGGCGAGACAGGTCGAAGGGGTCGGCGACGAACCGTCGATAGTCACCTGCGAATGGATCCGCCGCATCCACGGCCCGTGCGGAGGCTTCGTAGGCCAGGAACTCCGTGGTGTCGAGGTAGTCAAAGTAGTTCCCGAGCGTGAACCGCAGCCTTAGCCGTCCGTCGAGCGACTCGATGCCGACAGGTCGGTAGATCCGCCCGTTGAAGAGCTGGTCCATCCCAGCGAGCTGGACCAAGGCACTCCCGTAGCTGGCTAGTGGACGGCCGTCCGATCCAGTGGGCAGCAGGCGGGAACTGTGCTCGCGGCAGGCCGCCAGCGGCGCGTCGTCGGTGGCACGGGCCCAGTCGAGCTCGATCGCGTCCAATGGGCAGGGGTCTGGCAGCATCCATCCTGGCGCGGTGAGCATGGATACCGTATCGTCCCGCCACTCGGGCAGGGACGCGTGCCAAGCAGCCGCACGCAGTGCGGACTGGCGGGAGCGCATCCCGCCGACGACTCCGCGGAAGTATTCGTGCGCGTCGATGACGCTACTCCGCCCCGTAATCGGGAAGTTCGGTCCACCAGGGGTTCTCCTTCGCCCACGTGACCGTGCGACGAAGGCCTTCCTCGAGAGTGGTCGTGGCTCGCCACTCGAGCACCTCGGCGGCCCGGGAGGTGTCGGGCACGCGGCGGCGCAGATCTTGATACCCGCTGCGCAGCGATGGGGACGTGTTGATGCGCTCGGCTCCAGTGTGCCCGCTCAGTCGGCAGATAGTATCCACGGCTTCGTGGACGGAGGTCTCGCGTGAGCTACCAATGTTCAAGCACATGCCCTCGGTGCCCGGTGTGGACGCGGCGCGCAGGGTTGCTTCGACCGCGTCGTCGATGAAGGTGAAGCACCGTGTCTGGCCGCCGTCGTCGTACACGACCGGCGGATTACCACGCAGCGCACGATGTACGCTGCGGCTGATGACGAACGCGGGACGCTGCCCGGGCCCGTACACGTTGAAGTAGCGCAGCACGGTGGCGCGGACGCCGTGCCGGTGCGCGATCGCGAACGCGACGTGTTCTGCCAACGCCTTGCTCGTGGAGTAACACCAGCGGTGTGTCGACGTGCTGCCCAGCACCCGGTCGTCGTCCTCGTGCCACGGCACCTGGGGGTTCTTGCCGTAGATTTCGCTGGTGCTGGCCAGCACCACTTTGGCGCCGGTCAGTTCGGCCAGCTGTAGGACGTTCCTCGTTCCCTCGAGCGCGGTGTCGATGACCTCCAGCGGCCGGTCGAGATAGCGGTCTACTCCGACGCTCGCGGCAAGGTGGAAGATCGTTTCGACCTCGTCCGGCGCGACAGCGGCGAGATGTTCCGGGTCACGGACGTCGGCGTTGACGTACTTCACCGTCCCGGGATGCTGGGAGAGGCGAGTCTCGCGCGGCGGAGATGCTGCGTCCACGACGACGACCTCATGCCCCTGCATAAGCAGACGTTCCACCAGATGGCTGCCGATGAATCCACACCCACCGGTCACGACGAACCGGGACATGCTCACCTCCCCACACCGCGGTAGCGGAACCCACAGTTTTCGAGGTCGGCGATCGTGTCCCCGTTGAAGTAGGCCCGCCCGTCGAGCAGTAGACACTCCTCGTTTGCCGCTCGTCCGAGCTCTCCGAAATCGAGCTCGATCATCACCTGGTGCCAGGCCAGAACAGCGATGCAGTCGACACCGGCGACGGCATCGTAAGCCGAGGCGCACGGAGTTGTGTCGAACTTCGATGCAATCTCGTCAGGGTCGGCGAGCGGATCATGCACGGTTACCACGACGCCTGCGCGGCGCAGCAACTCGACCATCGGCAGTGTGGGTGTCTCGCGCAGATCACCGGTGTTGTTCTTGTAGGCCAGTCCGAGCACGGCTACCGCGGATTTTTCCGGTTCCCGGTCTCGGTTGCGCAGGTCGTCGAGAACCATCTCAGCGGTGTAATGCGGCATCGAGTCGTTGACCTCTCGGGCGGTGGTGACGGTGCGCAGCCCCACGTCTCGGTCCTGCGCTGCTCGCCACACCATCCACGGGTCCTTGGTCAGGCACGACCCGCCGACACCGACGCTCGGCAGTAGGACGTTCACCGGTCCGTTGCCGCGGTGGATAGTGTTGGCTGCGGAAATGACCTGGAGCGAATCCACTTCGAAGGCGGCGCAGAACTTCCCCACCTCGTTTGCCAGGGCGATGTTGTGATCGATCCACCAGTTGTTGACCAGTTTGACGATCTCGGCTGCTTCGACCGATTCCACCGCACGGACGTCGACACCGAGGCCGCGCTGCCAGAAATCCTGCGCCGCGCGGGAGCTGTCCGGGCAGACCCCACCAACCACGATCGGAAACGTAGCTAGTTCGTGCAGCGCACTGCCTTCCGAGAGTCGCTCCGGGCTAAAGGCCACGCCGAAGTCCTCGCCGCAGCGTAGCCCCCCGTTCTCGAGGAGCGGGACGACGAGGTTGCGGGTCGTTCCCGGAGACACCGTGCTTTTGGCGATGACGAGCTGGCCGTGCCGCAGATGTTGACCGAGTTCTCGGCATGCGTCGACGAGCTGTTCGTCAGCGAGGGACCCGTCGTCGCGTGCCGGTGTACCAACCACCACCAGCACCACGTCGGCCTCGGCGGCGGCGCGGTAGTCGTCGGTGACCTGCAATCGCGGTCCGCCCAACCACCGGGTCATGAGCTCGCTGAGGCCGGGCTCGTTGACTCGGACGTGTCCGGCAGCGAATTCCGCCACGCGGGTGGCATCGTTGTCGATACCGATGACGTGCACGCCCCGGTCGGCCAGGGCACCGGCCACGCACGAGCCCACGTATCCGAGTCCCACAACGGCAGCGGTCGGTTGCTCAACATCCGCTAGAAAACGCACACCCGCTCCCCTCAACCCTCGATCGGGTGGGATTGATGCTGGTTCTGTGAACGTCCGGCGAAAGCAGCTTCCCCCGAAGCGTCGTCACCGTATCCGGGTTCGGATTCCGCTATGCAGGAGCGACGTCGTATACATCGGGATTCCTACGCACATGCGTGATGACGATTCGCGAGCGTCTGTGTGGTGCATCACTCTTACCAGCGTGGCTGCGTCGCCGGTGACGAGCGCATCGTCATGGACCGAGCGACGTTCAAGCTCAGGGCGTCACGATCACCCGGTCCGACGCGTCCACGATCCCGCAATCGGGAGCGGCAACCATCCTCGGCTGTCGCGTAGGATGGATGTCCTGGTTAGCTACACGTTTTCTGGGACAGTGAATCTAGTCGTGCCGAGCGCTGCTACTTCCCCGTCACACCGTCCGCTTCCAGGTGTGTTGCAGGCGAGTTTCGTTGTCGAATCGGACGGTTTCGCCTGGTGGGGTGTCGAGGATCCGGCCATGTGTGCTGAGGGGGTGGGGCTGCCGGCCAGGGATGAGACCGCGGTGACGATGGCGCTGCCGGACAGCACGGCCAGCACGATCACTCCCTGTACCGTGCCAGCCGTGTTCGTTGCCGCGGATGCCGCGGTGGATGCGCTGTCGGCGTGGCATCCACGACCGGGTACAGGGCGGTCGCTGCAGGTCTGGGCGCGCATCGCCAGTGCGATTCGGGCCGGGGAGTCCACCGACGACCTGATCGACGAGTTGCCGACCGCTGGGCATGCCGTACTCGGTCTGGACCGCAGCACCGTGTGGTCGGCCGCGTCCGCGATCGATGCGGCTCGCCGCGCGGGCACGCACACCCAGCAACATGGGTCGTCCACTGTGCACGGTGTGCTGCGTCCTTACCAGCGGGCAGGGGTGGCCTGGTTGCGCGCTGCGGCCGAGCATGGCGGCGGTGTGCTGGCCGATGACATGGGCCTGGGCAAGACCGTGCAGGCGATCGCGCTGCTGCAGCAGTGCCGTGAACACCCCAATCTGGTGGTGTGTCCGACGTCGCTGCTCGGCAACTGGGCGCGTGAGCTCGCCCGATTCGCCCCGGACCTTCCGGTGCTGACTTACACGGGCCCGGACCGGCAGCGTGCGTGGGATGTGGTTCGCCCCGGCTCGGTCGTGCTCACGACCTACGGGGTGTTGCGCAGCGATACCGCCCTGTCTGACACGGTCTGGCACGCCGCCGTGCTCGATGAGGCGCAGCAGGTCAAAAATCCGGAGTCGCAGGGCGCGCACGCGGCCCGTGCGCTGCCGGCCCGGTTGCGCATTGCTATGACCGGCACTCCGGTCGAGAATCGCCTCGACGAGCTGTGGTCGCTGATGGCGTTCACAAATCCCGATCTGCTCGGCACTCGCGCGCGGTTTCGGCGGCGCTTCGCCGCGCCGATTCAGCAGAACCGGTCGCAGGCCGCCGCCGCACGCCTGCACGAGATCGTCGGTCCGCACATCCTGCGCCGCCGCAAAACCGACGTCGCCCCCGAGCTGCCGAGCAAGTTGGAGACAACGGTCGTGTGCGGTATGACCGACGAGCAGGAGCGACTCTATCGCAGCAGTCTGGATGACGCCTTCCACGATGGTCTCGGGTCCGGCCTCGGCCGCCGCGGCCAGATTCTGGCGCTGCTGACGCGACTCAAGCAGATCTGCAACCACCCCGAACTCATCGCCGATGACGGTGCAGCGTTGGGTGGTCGTTCCGGCAAGCTCGACCGGGTCGCCGACATGCTGGCCGAAATCACCTCCACAGGGCAACGCACGCTGGTGTTCACGCAATACCGCCAGACCGGGCAGCTGCTCACTGAGCATCTCGGCACCGAGCTGGGCCTCAGCGAGGTCCCGTTCCTGCACGGCGGGCTGAGCACCGAGCAGCGCCAGCACATCGTCACGCGATTCCAAGACGATCCCGACGGCCCACTCGTACTCGTCCTGAGCCTGCGCGCAGCGGGGTTCGGCCTCAACCTGACCCGGGCCACGCACGTGGTGCACTACGACCGGTGGTGGAACCCGGCCGTTGAAGATCAAGCCAGCGACCGGGCACACCGAATCGGGCAGCAGCACACAGTCACCGTGCACACCCTGGTGACCGAACGGACGCTGGAGGAAGCCATCGCCGACATGCACGAGGGCAAACGCGCGATCGCGGGGATGGCCACGGGGGAGTCCACCAGCATCGACAGCGATCTGGCGCGCCTGTCGGATGACCAGCTCTACGAGTTGCTCGCCCCGAACAGAGGAGGTCGGCGGTGAGCGATGTCGGCACCACGGCCTGGGGGAAGGACTGGCAGCGGCTGGCCGAGCCGACCTCACTGAGCCGGCCGGACCCTGCACTGCCCAAAGCGCGCTCGCTGGCGCGCCACGACCACGTTCACAGCGTGCAGCTGCAGCCCGGTGAGATCACCGCGGTCGTCGAGCACAACGGCACACACCACGTGCGGGTGGAACTGCCCGTCTGGAGCGAGCACCAGCTGCAGCACGCCCGAGAAGTGGCCACGGGCGGTTCCGATGATCTGTCCGACGCCATCCACAACGCACTCGTCCAGGACGGCCAATCACCCTGTCCCGGGCACAACGCGATCACCACCACCTGCAGCTGCCGCACACGCAAGCGCCCCTGCGCGCACATCCTGGCCACGTTCTTCGACATCGCCCGACAGGTCGACCACCGGCCCCGGCTGGCCCTGGTCCTGCGCGGCATGAGCGATACGCACGCCACGACCACCACTGCCCGCATCCCGATCGGCCTGCTCGACCCCGCGCACTTCTACGAGTAGAAACCGCCAGCAACCGGTGACGTGGCCGAACGGTGCCGAACTGGTCGCGGACTTCGCCCCGCGGATGCTGGTTCGCTGTGCCGTCCCAGCGCGCCGCGCCGTTGCTGCTGACTAGTCTGCAGCGCATCAGCACGGCACACGATCCGCTCGCGGCGATCCCCGTTCCGACCGCGGTCAGTGCTGGGAACGGGAACCCGCGTTCAGCAGCCGCGCACCGAGCGAGCGGGCGAACGCGGCCAATTCCGGCGACTCCACGATCTCGAACTCGTAATCGTCCGGCATCCATGCGATGCCGAAGATGAGTTCTGGTAGGTGATCGGCACTGATCGGCAGCAGTGTGGTCGTCTCTGATTCCGCCCGGGCGTCTTGGGCCCAGGCCCCAACCTGTGCGCGGAGCTCGCTCAACGAGGCGTGGAGGCGCAGTAGACCGACGTGGCGACGGGCGAACCGGGCCGCGGCCGCGTTGGCGATTTCGGTCGCGCGCTGCACGCCCAGCTCGTGCGGGCCGAATCGCGTTCCAGTCGCGACGAAGGAGTCGATGTGGTTGACCTGGAACGCTTCCCACGATGCGCCGTGCAGATCCCAAGCGACGAGGTACCAGCCCTGTTCGACGGAGATCAGGCAGTGCGGTTCCACGAAGCACGCCGCGCGGGTGCCGGTCGCGTCGGTATAGCCGAACCGGACACGTTCGCCGTCCCTGCTAACGAGTGCGAGACGGGCGATCATCTCGGGCGCCGCCGACGAGGAGGACTCGGGTACGGCCGGCATCGTGTGCGACTGTAGCGCGGATACCCTGCGCCGCAGCCGCGCGGGCAACAGCTGCTCGAGCTTGGCCAACGCCGACAGCCCGGTCTCGGTGGTGTGCTCTGCGGCACGGGCGGCGACCGCGCGCAGACCCACTGCCAGCACGACGAGCTCGTCGTCGTCGAGTAGGAGGGGCGGCAGGTCGCCTCCAGCTTCCAAGGAGTAGCCACCGTCGTAGCCGCGCTCGGCGGTGACGTGGTATCCGAGCTCGCGCAGTTGGTCGATGTCGCGACGCAGAGTGCGCTCGCTGACCCCGAGCCGATCGGCGAGCTCGTTGCCGGCCCAGAAGCGACGCGTCTGCAACAGGGACAGCAGCCGCAGTACCCGGGCGATGGTGGGACGGCTCATGCGCACCTCCTCGGGTCGCTGACCTGGGTTGGTCCGCAGAGGTGGATCCGCGTACAACCGATCGTGTTGATCACGTAATTCCGGTCAGATCCTGACCTAAAGGATTTGTAGCATGCCTGGCATGAGTGTGAAAGTGATCGAGGCCGAACGGCTCACGAAGGCGTTCGCCTCGGGCAACAAGCAAGTTCAGGCGGTCCGCGGGCTCGACGTGCAGGTCGATCCGGGCGAACTGGTGGCCTTCCTCGGGCCGAACGGAGCCGGGAAGTCGACCAGCCTGCGGCTGCTGTCCACTCTGGTGGAACCGACCGGAGGTGCCGCCCGCGTGGCCGGGCACGACATCCGCACCGATCCTGCCGCAGTGCGCAGCAGGATCGGCTACGTCGGGCAGATGAACAGCGCTGGGCACAACCAGCGTGTCCGGGACGAAATCATCATGCAGGGACGTTTCTACGGGCTCACCAAAGACACTGCCGCGCAACGCGCCGACTCGCTGCTGAAGAGCCTCGAACTCGACCGTGTGGCCCCCCAGGTGGTTTCCTCTCTGAGCGGTGGCCAACGACGCCGTCTCGATATCGCCATGGGACTGGTGCACGCGCCGACGCTGCTGTTCCTGGACGAGCCCTCGACAGGCCTCGATCCACAAAGCCGGTCGAACCTGTGGCGCCACATCCACAACCTGCGCGACAAGTACGCCACTACGGTGTTTATGACCACTCACTACCTCGACGAGGCCGACGCGTTCGCCGAGCGGGTCATGGTGATGGACCACGGGCGGGTCATCGCCGATGACACCCCCTCCGGGCTCAAGGCCAACCTCATCGGTGAACGGGTGGTGCTGGAGTTCGATTCGCACGCCGAGGCAGAACTCGCGCTGCCACACCTGCACGATCGCGTGCCCGCCGATGCACTGCAGGACCTCGACCGGCGAGGCAACACGGTCGAGCTTCCTGTGCACAACGCGGGCCAGCGTCTGCCGGAAATCGTGCTCGTGTTGGCGCAAGCCGGGGTGGCCGCGCGCAGCACCGAGACCAGGCGGCCCACACTCGACGACGTTTTCTTCGCGCTCACCGGCCGGACCCTGCGCGAGGCCGGAGTTGCGGCCACTGCCGAGGCCTCTGGCACGGAAGAGGAAGCAACATGACGACGTCCACTGACTATCGGAGCACCGTGATCCGCCCGCAGAGCAAGACCTTGTACCCGAACAGCTTCCCGATCGACGTCTGGCTCGTGTTCCTGCGCGAACTGCGTCCCGTGCTGCGGGACCCGATGTCGGTCGTATTCGGACTGCTGCAGCCGCTGATTTTCGTCGGTCTGTTCATGCCGCTGCTGAGCAGCTTCAGCGGCGGCGAGCTGGACCTGCACTGGTTCGTGCCCGGTGTGCTCGTCATGGTGTCGCTGTTCGCCACCGCCTCCACCGGATCGAACCTACAGTTCGACATGCACACCGGTGCGCATGAGCGGACGCTGGTCCTCCCGCTGCGGCGCGGTCCGCTACTGATCGGCCGCGCGCTCAAGGAGATGGTGCCGCTGACGGTGCAAGCCTGTGTTCTGGTAGCCATCACGATGCCGTTCGGTTTCCTGCCCGACCCAATCGGTGCGTTGCTCGGATTGGTGATTCTGGCGGTGTTCGGCGTGGGATTCGGCGCGCTGAGCTATGCCTTGGCTCTGGCGGTGAAGAACCAGGACTGGATGTTCTGGACGATCCAGCAAGCGGTGCTGTTCCCCCTGATGATCCTGTCCGGCATGCTACTGCCGCTGGAACAAGGCCCGGGATGGATGAGCATAGTCGCCGGGTTCAACCCGCTGAGCTACGTCGTCGACGCTGAGCGTGCCCTGTTCGCCGGTCAGTTCGGCTCGGAGGCGCTACAGGGAGCTGCGGCTGCCGCGGTCGTCGTACTGATCGGCCTGTTCGTCGGCACACGGACGATGCGCAAGGCTTGAGCGTGGCGGGTAGCGACTAGTAGGGCTTTGTTAACTCGTTGGTGGTGGGTGTGATGATGGAGGTGTGACACCGGAGGAGATGCAGGTTGTGGCTCCGCGGATCGAGGAGTTCGCGGGGCAGATGCTGGCGGGGTTGCCGCGGC
>NZ_JAANTE010000019.1:0-1545 GCF_011291845.1 Actinopolyspora sp. BKK2
GTGGTTGTGGTTGGTGGGTGTGTTGGTCAGCGATGGGGTGACGCAGAAGGGTAGCCCAGCCCGGGCGATGGTTGTTCCCGGGGTAACGGTGTAGCACGACGGTCCAGGGAAATCCGGACGGTTGGTGGTGTGAGACCGGAGGCCGAGCCAGTGTGGCGAAGTGGGTGATCCCCGGCTGCCGAGAAAAGCCTCTAGCGAGGGGGCACGTGGTCCGTACCCGAAACCGACACAGGTGGTCTGGTAGAGCATACCGAGGCGAGCGGGCGAACCGTGGTTAAGGAATTCGGCAAAATGTCCCCGTAACTTCGGGAGAAGGGGAGCCATGGCTGGTGATCCCCCTGTGCGGGGTGAGCTGGTGGTGGCCGCAGAGAATGGGCCCAAGCGACTGTTTACTAAAAACACAGGTCCGTGCGAAGTCGTAAGACGCGGTATACGGACTGACGCCTGCCCGGTGCCGGAACGTTAAGGGGAGCCGTGAACCTGCCTGCGGGTGGGTGAGGCGGCGAACCGAAGCGCCGGTAAACGGCGGTGGTAACTATAACCATCCTAAGGTAGCGAAATTCCTTGTCGGGTAAGTTCCGACCTGCACGAATGGCGTAACGACTTGGGCGCTGTCTCGACCACGGACCCGACGAAATTGCAGGACGAGTTAAGATGCTCGTTTCGCGCGGCAGGACGGAAAGACCCCGGGACCTTTACTACAGCTTGGTATGGGCGTCTGGTTCGGCTTGTGTAGGATAGGTGGGAAACTGGGAACCTCGCACGCCAGTGTGGGGGGAGTTGCTGGTGAAATACCACTCTGGTCGTTCCGGGCGTCTAACCTCGGTCCGTGACCCGGATCAGGGACAGTGCCTGGTGGGTAGTTTAACTGGGGCGGTTGCCTCCTAAACGGTAACGGAGGCGCCCAATGGTTCCCTCAGCCTGGACGGAAACCAGGCGGCGAGTGTAAGTGCACAAGGGAGCTTGACTGCGAGACTGACGGGTCGAGCAGGTGCGAAAGCAGGGACTAGTGATCCGGCACCGGCATGCGGATGCGGTGTCGCTCAACGGATAAAAGGTACCCCGGGGATAACAGGCTGATCTTGCCCAAGAGTCCATATCGACGGCATGGTTTGGCACCTCGATGTCGGCTCGTCGCATCCTGGGGCTGGAGTGGGTCCCAAGGGTTGGGCTGTTCGCCCATTAAAGCGGCACGCGAGCTGGGTTTAGAACGTCGTGAGACAGTTCGGTCCCTATCCGCCGCGCGCGTGTGGAGACGTGCGGGGAGCTGTCCCCAGTACGAGAGGACCGGGACGGACGAACCTCTAGTGCGCCAGTTGTCCCGCCAGGGGCATGGCTGGTTGGCCACGTTCGGCATGGATAACCGCTGAAAGCATCTAAGCGGGAAGCCCACCCCAAGATGACGTCTCCCCCCACACTGTGGGATAAGGCCCCCAGCAGATGACTGGGTTGATAGGCCCGACATGCACGCACAGCAATGTGTTCAGTGGACGGGTACTAACCGGCCGAACGACGAACCCCCCACACACCCACGCACACCCCCAC
>NZ_JAANTE010000001.1:0-848282 GCF_011291845.1 Actinopolyspora sp. BKK2
TGTGGGATAAGGCCCCCAGCAGATGACTGGGTTGATAGGCCCGACATGCACGCACAGCAATGTGTTCAGTGGACGGGTACTAACCGGCCGAACGACGAACCCCCCACACACCCACGCACACCCCCACAAAGGGGGGGCACGGGTCAGCACACAACGATGCCCGCCACCACACCCACCACCACCACACCGTTCCACAACTGGACACGGTCCAACCCCACCAACACATGCGGGTGTAATTCCCCCACTGTGTTTGGGTCGGTGGCTACAGCGGAGGGGACACGCCCGGTGCCCATCCCGAACCCGGAAGCTAAGCCCTCCAGCGCCTAAGGTACTGCACCCCCACGGGTGTGGGAGACTCGGACACCGCCGACCCAACCCCCCAAACTGTGCCCACCCCCCGACGCGAGGGGTGGGCACAAACGTGTGCCACGTCCACACGCCCACAACGTAGTGCGCCACCAGACCACAGTGAACTGGGAAACGATCGGCACTACCGGCGGCAACACTGCTGCTCGTATGCGGTTAAGCTGGTGTTGTTATTCGTATTGTTCTTCGGGGAGGTCCGGTGTCCGGTTCTGACGACAGGCGTGGTGCTCGGAGTCGTGGAAACGACACCGGTAGCGGACGTGAACAGGGTAAGCGTTCGAATCACGTGAGCAAACCCGAACGTGGCGACTCCCGTGCGCCGAAGGGGAGTCGCACGACTCAACAGAGCGGTCGGTCCCAGGGACGGGACGACAAGCGGGGGGATCGTTCGCGCGCGGAACCGAGACGTGATGACCGACGTCGCACCGAGCAGCGGGGCGACCGGCGACAGGATCGCGGCCCCGAGAGGGGACGGAACGGAAAAGCGGGGCACTCCCGCAACGATGGAAGACGTTCCGCGGGAGGTGGAAAACCTCCGCACGGCACCGGGAAGTCCGCTGCGGGTGGTGGGCGCGACGACGCCTCCAAGGGTGACTTCCGCAAGGGGCCTGCACGTGGACGAGGATCCGGCAAGAACGCCGCGCCCAACGCCGCAGCAGAGGGGCGAGCAAAGGCGCCGAAACTTCCGGAGGGAGCGGACGCGGCACATCTGGATCCGGAGGTGCGCCGGGACTTCCGCTCGCTGCCGAAGATGGTCGCGGAGGACGTCGGCGCCCACGTGGTGGCAGCGGGCATGTTGCTGGACTCGGATCCGGAACAGGCCCTGGAGCACGCTCGCTACGCGCGCAAGAAGGCGTCGCGAACACCGGCGGCCCGGGAGGCGAACGGGATAGCGGCCTACCACGTCGGAAACTGGAGCGAGGCGCTTTCCGAGCTTCGTGCGGCCCGCCGCATGGGCGGCCAGTCACACGTCGCCATCATCGCCGACTGCGAGCGTGCCCTGGGCAGACCGCAACGTGCTCTGGACTTGCTCCGTTCCGAGGACGTTTCGGAGTTGTCCAAGGACGAGCAGATCGAGTTGCGAATCGTGGGCGCGGGGGCCCGTCGTGATCTGGGCCAACTGGAGGCCGCCGTGGTCGCCCTCCAGATTCCCGAACTGGACCCGCAGCGCAAGGAGTCGTGGAGCGTACGGCTGTTCTACGCCTACGCCGACAACCTGGTCGCGGCGGGGCGCAACGAGGAGGCCTTCACCTGGTTCGTTCACGCGGCCAACGCCGACGACGAGGAGACCACCGATGCCCCGGAGAGGTTGGACGAGCTCGTCCCGGTGCTCGGTGGGCCGGAAGAAGCCGAAAAGCTGGTGGAGCAGGCCGACGCGGACGTCGCGACCGATACCGAGGGCTCGAACAGGGACGAGGACGGCCAGGCGGACACTTCACGTGACGTCGACCTCGGTGTTTGGGACTGACCGAACCGGTCGAGTCGTCTCCGAGGCCCGGAGAGGGAACGAGTATGTCGCAAGCACTCGATGAGGGCCACGACGCGCTGCTGCTCGATCTGGACGGTACGTTGTACCGGGGTGGTACCGCGATCCCCGGCGCGGAGGCCGCGGTCTCGCGAGTGCGCGCGAACGGGGGAACCCTCCGGTACGTCACCAACAACGCGTCCAAGCCACCGGAGGCTGTGGTCGAGAAGTTGAACTCACTCTCGATCCCGGCCACGCTCACCGAGGTGAGCACGAGTGCTCAAGCCGGGGCAGCGCTGCTCGCCGAGCGGATCGAACAGGGTGCTTCCGTACTGGTGCTCGGAACCGCCGCGCTGGCGGACGAACTCGCCGCGGTCGGGTTGCGCCCCGTCCGTGAGGCGGAAACGGGCCCGAGCGCGGTCCTGCAGGGGCACTCCGAGAGCACGAGCTGGGCCGACCTCGCCGAGGCCTGCCTCGCCATCCGCGCCGGAGCCGACTGGGTCGCCTGCAATCGGGACGCCACCCTGCCTACCGAACGGGGCCAGCTGCCCGGCAACGGCGCCCTGGTGCACGCGCTGGAGATGGCGACCGGACGGACTCCGGAGGTCGCGGGGAAACCGGAGCGCCCCCTGGTGGACAGGGCCGCGGATTCCGCTGGGGCGATCAATCCCCTGTTCGTGGGAGACCGGCTGGAAACCGACATCGCGGGTGCTCGACGTGCCGGTATGGCGTCGTTGTTGGTGTTCACCGGGGTGAGCGGGCCGCGGGAGCTGCTCGCCGCCCCCGAGGGGCAACGCCCCGAGCACGTGGCCGCCGATCTGACGGCGCTGTCCGCGCCGGCGGAGGAGTCGGTGGTCGCGGAGCAGTCGGCCTGGAACGTCGAAGTGGATGCGACCGGGCTGACCCTCACGACTGTCGGGGAGTTCGCGGCTGAGCCCGAAGCTCTCGGGGGAGGTGCGCTGTCGGCCCTGCGCGCGTTGTGCGCGGCCTGGTGGCGCGTCAGCAGTGGCGATGATGTCCGGGTGCGCGCCGGGGACGACGTGGCCAAGTCCGTCCTGCACGGGTTGGGAATGCAGGACTAGAAGCACGGCGTTGGTGCTGCGGCGTTCGCAGGCTTTCGCGCACGGTGGAGCAGTCCCGCGCGCCCCGTTCTCCGCGGCCGCGGGCCGCTGCGTCCCGACTTCGCTCGTGCCACGGTGCTCTTGTAGTCCGATAGCGTGGTAGTGACGTTCACGAAGCTCGAGCTCTTTTCGGCTGTGGCGTTCGACTGCTGTGATTGGTGTCACTTATCTTGGTGTGAATGAGGCGGGAAGGTAATGGCTTCTACGGGGCAGCCTGCGGGTGGAGAGCTCGGCCCGGCCGAATCCGCTGACGGGGTCACCAAGCGGGTCCAGGAGGCCGAAGAGGCCGTTCGGCGCTGTGTGGACGCCTTGGAAGGCTTGGACGACGTTCCGGTCTCCGAACACGTCGCGCGGTTCGACGCGGTGCACGAGGCTTTGACGCATGCGCTGAACCAGGCCGACGAGCTGTTGTCCGGATCTAGTGGTAGCGGGAGTTGAGGCGGTGCCTCGTAAAGCACGGTTGGACTCGGAACTGGTGCGGCGGAAACTCGCTCGCTCACGCGAGCACGCCGCCGAGTTGATTTCCGCGGGGCGCGTCACGGTACGCGGTTTCATCGCGCACAAACCCGCGACCTCGGTGGAGGAGAACGCCTCGATCGTGGTCGCGGAGGACGTCGAGGACCCGAAGTGGGCTTCCCGAGGGGCCTACAAGCTGTTGGGCGCTCTGGAGTCCTTCGAGAACGAGGGCCTCGAGGTCAAGGGACGCCGTTGCCTGGACGCGGGCTCCTCCACGGGCGGTTTCACCGATGTGCTGCTGCGCAGGGACGTCCGCGAGGTTGTCGCCGTCGACGTCGGTTACGGGCAGTTGGAGTGGAAGCTGCGTACCGACGAGCGGGTGGTGGTGCGCGAGCGGAGAAACGTGCGGAACCTGAGTCTCGCCGACATCGGGGAACCGGTCGACCTGGTGGTGGCGGATCTTTCCTTCATCTCGCTGCGCCTGGTCCTGCCCGCCATGAGCGAGTGCGTGCACAGTGAGTCCGATCTGGTGCTCATGGTCAAACCGCAGTTCGAGGTGGGCAAGGAACGTCTCGGGTCCGGTGGGGTGGTACGTGATCCCGCCCTGCGCGCCGAGGCCGTCGTGGGGGTGATCGGTGCGGCGGGCGAGCACGGACTGCGTCCGCGGGCGGTGGTTCCCAGCCCGTTGCCCGGGCCTTCCGGGAACGTGGAGTACTTCGTGTGGTTGAACCGGCGACCGACGGAGTCCCGCCCTGACGTGACCACCATGGTTACCGAGGCCGTGACCGCTTCCTCCGGGGACTCGGAGGACGGAGTGCAGGCCTCCGCGAAGGACCGCGAAGAGGGTGACGGCCTGTGAACCGCGACGTGCTTCTCGTGCTCCACACGGGCAGGCAGTACAACCTCGGCACGGCCGAGAAGGTGGCCGGCAGGCTGATCGGTGCCGGTATGCGGGTCAGAGTGCTCGCCGAGGAGGCACCGCAGCTGAGCCCGACCTGTTACAGCAGGGTCGTCGCTCCGGGACCGCTGGCCGCCGAGGGCACCGAGCTGGTGCTGGTCCTGGGGGGAGACGGCACGCTGCTGCGTGCTTCCGAGCTCGCCAGGATGGCTGGTGTGCCGGTTTTCGGGGTGAACCTGGGCAGGGTCGGCTTTCTGGCCGGGGCCGACTTCGACGCGCTGGATGAGGCCGTCGATGCGGTGGTCGAGGGGCGCTACCACGTCGACGAGCGGATGACCATCGACGTCACCGCGCGGCTCGGCAACCAGGTTCTCGCCACGACCTGGGCACTCAACGAGGCCAGCGTCGAGAAGAGCAGCAGGGAGCGCATCCTCGACGTCGTCGTGGAAGTGGACGGCCACCCGGTTTCGACGTTCGGCTGTGACGGGGTCCTGTGCTCGACGCCCACGGGATCGACGGCCTACGCCTTCTCCGCCGGAGGACCGGTGGTCTGGCCGGAGGTGGAGGCCCTGCTCGTCGTCCCGAGCAACGCGCACGCCCTGTTCGCCCGCCCGCTGGTGCTGGCACGCGATTCGGTGCTGGCCCTGGAAGTCGATCACAACGGTCACGACGCCGTGCTGTGCTGTGACGGCCAACGGCACTTCGACCTCCCGGCCGGGGCACGTGTCGAGGTGCTCGCCTCGGAGAAGCCGCTGCGTCTGGTGCGCTTGCACGACACCTCGTTCACGGACCGGTTGGTGCGCAAGTTCGAGCTGCCGGTGCACGGGTGGCGCGGTCCTGTTTCCGAGTAGGAGGGCGCGGCGGGGGCGCACGGCGAGTGCGCGGACCGAGCGGGTTCGCTGACCTCGAGGAGCTTGATCCGGGCGATGGGCCCCCCACGCTTCGACGCTTCCAGCTAGGGTGCGTGCTGTGTTGGCGGAGATGCACATCCAAGGGCTGGGCGTGATAGACGGCGCCACCCTCGAACTGCACCCGGGCTTGACCGTGGTGACGGGTGAGACCGGAGCGGGCAAGACGATGGTCGTCACCGGGCTCCACCTGCTGAGCGGGGGGCGTGCGGACAGCTCCCGGGTGCGAAACGGTGCTTCGCGGGCGGTCGTCGAGGGGCGTTTCGCGGTGGAGCTCGACTCCGGAGCCGCCGGAGTCGCCGGCGATGCGGGAGCCGAACCCGATGACGACGGCAGTTTGATCGCGGTGCGCAGTGTCAACGCGCAGGGCAGGTCGCGGGCGCACCTCGGGGGGCGTTCGGTGCCGAACTCGGTGCTGTCCGAACTCGCTGATCAGGTGCTGGCCGTGCACGGTCAGAACGATCAGCTTCGGCTGTTGCGTACTGGTGAGCAGCGTTCCGCCCTGGACAGGTTCGCCGGAGCCGCCGTCGAGAAGCCCCTGGCGGAGTACCGCAGGGTCCGTTCCGAGTGGATCGAGGTGGTCCGGGAACTCGCAGATCGCAGGCAGCGCTCCCGCGAGCTGGAGCGCGAGGCCGACCTCCTGAGGCACGGCCTCTCCGAGATCGAGACGTTGGCCCCGCAGCCGGGGGAGGACGCGGAGCTGACCGAGCGGGCGCGTCGGCTCTCCGACATCGACCAGCTGCGCGAGGTGGCCACTGGCGCTCTGTCCTCGGTGAGCGGTGCCACTGAGGAGGACCCGGACTCGACCGGGGCGGTCACGCTGGTCGGGCAGGCGCGGCGACTGCTCGGTTCGGCGGAGGACCCGCGGCTTCGCGAGTTGGAGGGCAGGCTCGCGGAGGCCGCTGCGGTGCTGAGCGATGTGGGTGCGGACCTGAGCGGCTATCTGGAGGACCTCCAGGCTGATCCGGCCGAGCTCGAACGGGTCCTGGCCCGCCAGGCGGAGCTCAAGCAGTTGACGAGGAAGTACGCCGAGAACGTCGACGGTGTGCTCGAGTGGGCCGAACAGGCCCGCGAGCGCCTCCGGGGGATGGACACCTCCGAGGAGGCCCTGGCCGAACTGGCCGCGCAGCGGGACCGACTGGCCGAGCAGCTCGTCGAGCACGCGCGCACGCTCACCGAGGCCCGTGTCGAAGCGGCCAAACGCCTGGCCAAGGCGGTCACCGACGAGTTGGCCGGGCTCGCCATGGCCCAGGCCGAGTTCGACGTGTCGGTGACCCCGAACAGGGCGGGCGGTTCGGACTCCGAGGCGATCACCTTGGACGGGGAGTCGGTGCACGCAGGCCCTGACGGCGTCGACGACGTGGAGATGTTGCTGCGCTCGCATCCGGGCGGTCCCGCGCTTCCCCTGCACAAGGGGGCTTCGGGGGGTGAACTCTCCCGGGTGATGCTGGGGCTGGAGGTCGTCCTCGCGGACGCCGACACCGTGCCCACGCTCGTTTTCGACGAGGTCGACGCGGGGGTCGGTGGTCGGGCTGCGGTGGAGATCGGTCGCAGGCTCGCGCGGCTCTCCCGCAGCCACCAGGTGGTGGTGGTGACGCACCTGCCTCAGGTGGCCGCTTACGCCGATCGTCACCTCGTGGTGGACAAGGCCGCGGGGACGAGCGGTTTCACGCACAGCGATGTACGCGTCGTGGCCGACGAACAGCGGGTTTCCGAGCTGGCCCGGATGTTGGCCGGACTCGACTCCACCGAGACCGGACGCGCCCACGCCGAGGAGCTGCTCGCGGTGGCGGATAGGTACAAGGCGGAGCACGCGGGCGAGGCCCCCCGGCAGGAGTGACCGGACCGCCCCGGACCGTCCCGTCCGGTGGAGCGGTTCTCGTGCAACCACGTGCGACCGTCCCCCGCCCGGAGGCCCTCCGGGCGGGGGACGGTCGTTTTTCGTCACCGCGGTTTCCGCGAGTGCACGGGAGCCGCGGGAGGTGCTCGGCGTGGCGCAACAGCGCTACGTGGCTGTTTTGTCACCATCGGTATATGCGACTCAGTGGCCTGCTCGGAAGTCAGCAGGAGACATTGCCGGGAATAACCGGGACCGCTCGTCTGCAGCGACGCGACGGTGCGCTTCCGCAACGTATCGCTGCCAGGGACATCGTTTTCCTCGATCGGGTCGATCTCGATCGTCGTACCGCGGAGACGCTGGTCGCCCACGAGGTCTCCGCGGTGATCAATGCCTCCTCCTCCATCTCGGGAAAGTATCCGAACCTCGGGCCGGAGGTGTTGCTGGCCGCTGGGGTCAAACTGATCGACGACGTGGGGCCCGAAGCCCTTCGCGGGCTCAGGGACGGTGCCACTGTGCGGCTGCACAGCGGTGGGGTCTTCCTGCGCGGGAAGCGCGGCGAGGAGCTGCTCGTGCACGGTTCGGAGCAGGACGCCGAGACCGTCGCCGCCCGCATGAGCGAAGCCAAGTCCGCGATGTCGGCGCGGGTGGCGGAGTTCTCGACCAACACCGCCGAGTTCCTGCGCAGGGAGCGCATGCTCGTGCTGGACGGCATCGGGGTGCCCGAGGTCCGGGTCGAGATGTTGGGGCGTCACGTGCTCGTGCTGGCTCCGGGTGAGGGGCACGCGGTCGAGCTCGGGCGGCTGCGCCGGTACGTGCGCGAGCACTGCCCGGTGCTGATCGGCGTCTCGGAGGGGGCGGACACGCTGCGCGCCCACGGCCTGACGCCCGATGTGATCGTGGGTGATCCCACACTGCTGACCGAGCGGACGCTCGGGGAAGCGGGCGAGGTGGTCATTCCAGCGGGACCCGACGGACACGCGCCCGGGACGGCCCGCGTTCAGGAGCTCGGGATCGGAGCGGTGACCTTTCCCGCGGGCGGGAATCCGGAGGACCTGGCCCTGTTGCTGGCTGACGTGCACGGAGCGGCGCTCGTGGTGATCGCGGGATCCAGGGCGAGCCTGGAGGAGTTTCTCGACCGTGAGCGGAGTCTGAGCAATCCTTCCACGTTCCTGACCCGCATGCGCCTGGCCGGAAAAGTCGTGGACGGCTCGGCGGCGATGGAGTTCGAGCGCAGTCGCCTGTCGAACATCGTGTTTCTCGTGCTGGCGTTCGGCGTGTTGCTGATGGGGCTCCTCGCGCTGGCCGCGTCCGGGGTCGGCGCTCCCTACCTCACCGTCCTCGGGGGGTTCGCGGAGGCGGTTCTCGAGTTCTGCACGGGGATGATCACCTAGCTCGCTGCTTGTGGTGTGCCGGGCGGCGTGCGCACGTGACAGCCGCCCGGCTGGACCCGGCGCGATTGGGGGAGGGAGCGTCGCACCGGGCCGGCTCGGTTGTACTTCGTCCCGGACGAGCATGCACGACAACTGCGCGTAGCGGCATAATTCGGAAGGCTGATTTTCTGGTTACCCAGCGTGTGCGCAGCGTGGAACCGGGCGTGCGACGAGTCCGGTGGGGTCAACTGCGCTCCGCCGAACCAGTGAGATATGCTGAAGTCCCGTGGGAGCGGCGGTGTCAGCGTTCCTGCCAGCACAAACACCTGCACGGTGACGGCATCGACCACGGGGAGCTTTTCTTGGTGCCGCAAGCACGGACGATCAAGCATGTATTCGTAACAGGAGGAGTTTCCTCCTCACTCGGCAAAGGGCTCACGGCTTCCAGCCTGGGCGAATTGCTCACCTCCCGCGGACTGCGGGTGACCATGCAAAAGCTCGACCCGTATCTCAACGTTGATCCGGGAACGATGAATCCGTTCCAGCACGGCGAGGTATTCGTCACGGACGACGGGGCCGAGACAGATCTCGACATCGGGCACTACGAGCGTTTCCTCGATCGGGCTCTGACGCGCAACGCCAACATCACCACCGGTCAGGTGTATTCCACCGTGATCGCGAAGGAACGGCGTGGCGAGTATCTCGGGGACACCGTTCAGGTCATCCCGCACATCACGGACCAGATCAAGGCTCGGGTTCGCGCGATGGCCGAGCCCGACGAGAACGGCCAGACGCCGGACGTCGTGATCACCGAGATCGGCGGAACGATCGGCGACATCGAGTCCCTTCCGTTCCTGGAGGCGTGCCGGCAGCTTCGGCACGACGTCGGTCGTGACCACTGCTTTTTCCTGCACGTTTCCCTGGTTCCCTACCTCGCCCCCTCCGGCGAGCTCAAGACGAAACCGACCCAGCACTCGGTCAAGGAGTTGCGCAACATCGGGATCGCCCCGGACGCGCTGGTGTGCCGGGCCGACCGCGAGCTGTCCTCCGAGCTCAAGAACAAGATCGCCCTGATGTGCGATGTCGACTCCGACGGGGTCGTGGCGTGCCCCGACGCCTCGTCGATCTACGACATCCCCCGGGTGCTGCACGGTGAGGGGCTGGACGCCTACCTGGTCCGCAGGCTCGGACTGCCCTTCCGGGACGTGGACTGGTCGGTCTGGAGCGATCTGCTCGAGCGCGTGCACAGTCCGACCGAGACGGTGCGGATAGCCCTGGTCGGCAAGTACGTGGATCTGCCGGACGCCTACCTCTCGGTCACGGAGGCGCTGCGGGCGGGGGGATTCGCCCACCGCGCCAAGGTGGAGATCAACTGGGTGCCCTCGGACGACTGCGAGGGCGAAGCGGCCGCGGCCCGCGCCCTGTCCGGAATGGACGGAGTGTTGATCCCCGGCGGGTTCGGGGTGCGTGGAATCGAGGGCAAGCTCGGCGCGATCGAGTACGCCAGGACGAACAGCATTCCCGTGCTGGGGCTGTGCCTGGGCCTGCAGTGCATGGTCATCGAGGCCGCGCGTGATCTGGCCGAACTGCCCAATGCCAACTCCACGGAGTTCGCGAGTTCCTGTCGGCATCCGGTGATCAGCACGATGGCCGATCAGCACGACGTGGTCAGCGGCGAGCGCGACATGGGCGGAACCATGCGGCTGGGAACCTATCCGGCGGTGCTGCAGGAGGGCTCGATCGTGGCCGAGGCCTACGACAGCCTCCGGGTGTCCGAACGGCACCGGCACCGCTACGAGGTGAACAACTCCTACAGGCAGCGTTTGAGCGACGCGGGGATCGTGTTCTCCGGAACATCGCCGGACGAACGTCTCGTCGAGTTCCTCGAGCTGCCGCGGGAGCAGCACCCGTTCTTCGTCGGAACCCAGGCCCATCCGGAGCTGACCAGCAGGCCGACCCGTCCACACCCGCTGTTCAGCTCGTTCGTGCGTGCCGCGTTGGACTACCGGGCCGCCGAGAGGCTGCCGGTCGAACTTCCCGAGTCCGCTCAGACGACGGCCGGCGCCTGAGCGGATCCGCTCCTCGAGGCTTTCCGCCCGGCCCGCACGAGGTGGCACTCGGCGGAGTTCCCGGTCGTTCCGTGATCGGGGCCCCGACATCGGGTAGCGTCGTGCTGCACGACGTCGGGGCCGCCCGTGCGGGAGCGCACGCCGGGGCCGCGGCGGGGCGAGTTGCTCGTGCGGGGTCTTCGGCGGCTGCCCGCGCCGAGAACCACACCGGTCGTCCGCACGCACGACAGGAAAGCACCAGTCAGGAGCGAGATGTCCGCGAACTCCGGGCCCGCGGAAGGGCCGATCAGCCGTACCAACGGTCGGCACCCGTTCACGACGCTGTCCACCTCCGACGTCTACGTCGGCAATATCCTGGCGTTGCGCAGTGACGAGGTCGCGATGCCCGGCGGAGGGCGCTCCCGCAGGGAGGTCGTCGAGCACCCCGGGGCCGTCGCGGTGGTCGCGCTGGACGAGTGGGACAGAGTGGTTCTCGTCCACCAGTACCGCTACCCGCTGGGGCGCAGGCTGTGGGAGCTGCCTGCCGGGCTGCTCGACGTGCGCGGGGAGTCCCCCCGGAACACCGCGCAGCGCGAGCTGGCCGAGGAGGTCGGTCTCGCCGCGCGGGACTGGTCGGTGTTGGTGGACGTGGCTGCTTCGCCCGGATTCACCGACCAGGCCGAACGGGTCTACCTGGCCCGTGGGCTGAGCGAGGTCGCTCGTCCGGAACCGGTCGCCGACGAGGAGGCCGATCTCGTCGTGGACAGAGTGCCGCTCGACCGGGCGGTCGAATCGGTCTTCGCGGGGGAGATCGTCAACGCTCCGGCCGTTTCGGGCCTGCTGGCGGCCAGGGCCGTGCGGGACGGGCACGTTCGCCCCAGATCCGGTGACGCGGAGTGGACGGACCGGCCGACCCGCTTCGCCGCCAGATCCGCGGACTGACCGGTGTGCTCCGTGCTCCCGCCGCGGGTCGGTCGTTCGCAGCGATTACCGGGGGACCCGCTCTGTCCCGTGAGTCCCCCGCTTCGGGAGCGGTTCCGCTGAGCGGGCGGGATCGTCCTCCCGGGAGCAACGTGGGACGCCCCGCGGTGGTGCCCGAGCAGATCGGGTGGTGTGCCGGTGTTGCCCGAGCCGGGAAATGACGAACCGGTCGGGTGGCTCGCCCGGAAAGGCCCGGTGAGGGCGCCAAGGACGCAGTCCCGTCAGAACGCGCGCCCCGGGCGCGGCCGGTCCCCGCAGCAGGAGCGTCCCGATGGTGGATCTCGACGAACTTCCGGAAGAGTTGCGCCGGGTGTTCGGTGCCTATCTGAATCATCTCGTGGTGGAACGCGGCACCGCTTCGAGTACCTTGGAGGCGTACACGCGCGATCTGCGTCGGTACGGGGGGTATCTGGTCGAATCCGGTGTCGGGACGTTGCGGGAGATCTCCCCCGAACTGGTGGGCGAGTTCCTCGCCACGCTGCGCACCGGGGAGCACGGCGGAGTCGCGTTGGCCCCGGCCTCGGCGGCGCGCACGATCGTGGCGGTTCGCGGGCTGCACAGGTTCGCCTTCGTGGAGGGACACGTCCAGCACGATCCGGCGAGCGAGGTCACTCCGCCCGCTCTGCCGCGCAGACTGCCCAAGGCGCTGTCCCTGGACGAGGTGCTGCGCCTGTTGGACAGCGGAACGATCGGCGGCCCCCGCGGGCTGCGGGATCGCGCTCTGCTGGAGTTGCTGTACTCCAGCGGGGCCCGCATATCCGAGGTGGTGGGGCTCGACGTGGACGATGTGGACACGCACGAGCGCACGGTGCTGCTCGACGGAAAGGGGGGTGGTCAACGTCGAGTCCCCGTAGGACGTCCCGCGTTGGAGGCGGTGGAGGCCTACCTCGTCCGGGCGCGGCCGAGTCTGGCGACGGGGAAAGCGCAGGCTGCTGCGCTGTTCCTCAACGTCAGGGGAGGTAGACTGTCCAGGCAGAGTGCCTGGAGCGTCCTGAAAGCGGCCGCCACCAGGGCGGGGTTGACGAGCTCGGTCTCGCCGCACACCTTGCGGCACTCCTTCGCCACTCACCTGTTGGAGGGAGGGGCGGATGTCCGGGTCGTGCAGGAGCTTCTCGGGCACGCGTCCGTCGCGACGACTCAGGTGTACACAATGGTCACCATGAACACGCTGCGCGAGGTGTACGCCACGACGCATCCTCGCGCCCACGACTGAGTCCGAAAGTATCCGGTGGCCCGTCGCTGACGGGTCGCGCGGCGACGTGAAGCTTTTCGCCGTGGCAACGGCGAGGCGCGTTGCCGCCGTGTGCGCGTGCCGCCTAGGCTGCGCACCGAAGAGGTTTCTCGAACGCCGTCGCACAACTAAGGAGTCACCACCGCCATGTCGACGCCGCAGCCCTCCGCCGGTGGGCGGTACCGGGGCGCGGTCGACCTGAGCATCACCCCGGACGCTTCGGAGCTGGCCAACGGGGAGGTCCCCGACAGCGATCCGATCGGTGGAAACGTCGGCCCCACCGGGAGGCCACGTCGGCACATTCCCGAGCCTTCTCCTCTGGAGACGCACGGCCCAGCCACTGTACTGGCGATGTGCAACCAGAAGGGCGGTGTCGGCAAGACCACCTCCACCATCAATCTGGGGGCCGCGCTCGCCGAGTACGGGCGCAAGGTGCTGCTGGTCGATTTCGATCCGCAAGGTGCACTGTCGGTCGGCCTCGGGGTGCAACCGCACCAGCTGGAGCAAACCATCTACAACGTCCTCATGGAGCGTTCGACGGGTCTGCGGGAAGTGATCAGATCGACCAGCGTGGCAGGTATGGACCTGCTGCCGAGCAACATCGATCTGTCGGCGGCGGAGGTTCAGCTCGTCGCCGAGGTCGGCAGGGAGCAATCTCTGGAAAGGGGGTTGCGTCCCGTGCTCGCGGAGTACGATTTCGTGTTGATCGACTGCCAGCCCTCGCTCGGGCTGCTCACGGTCAACGCCCTGGCCGCGGCCCACGGCGTGATGATCCCGCTGGAATGTGAGTTCTTCAGTCTGCGCGGTGTCGCGTTACTCATCGACACGATCGAGAAGGTGCGGGAGAGACTGAATCCGGATCTGGAGATCAGCGGGATTCTGGCGACCATGTTCGATCCGCGTACACTTCACTCGCGTGAAGTGATGTCCCGGGTGGTCGAGGCCTTCGGCGATATCGTGTTCGACAGCGTGATCAACCGCACGGTGCGCTTCCCGGAAACCACCGTCGCGGGGGAGCCGATCACCCGTTGGGCGCCGCGATCCTCCGGTTCGAAGGCGTACCGCTCGCTGGCCCGCGAAGTCATCGCCCGGTGAGCGGTTCCGGGCCGCGGGCTCGAATCCCTCCGGCCGCGTCGGCGGCCGGTGCGGTGCTTCCGGCTCGGGAAGTGCTGCGAGCACCCCACTGCGCGTGCGGTGCCGCCGCGGCCCCTTCCGCGCGGCGCTCGTGCGGGGCGGTCCCGACGTCGGTGGGCCGCTTCCCGGGCGGGCGCGCGGGGAACCGGCGGGAGGGATCGCCGACCGGGACGGAAAGGGCTTTGTGGTCTGGTAATGAGGAGATGTGAGCGAGGCACGAATCGCTGAGGGCGAGACGTCGCAGGAGCTTCCGGAGCTGGCGGAGGCGCAGGAGTCGCCCGGCGGGCGCTTCACGGTGCGGCTCGAGAATTTCGAGGGGCCCTTCGACCTGCTGCTGCAGCTCATCTCGCAGCACCAGCTCGATGTCACCGAGGTGGCGCTGCACCGCGTGACCGATGACTTCATCGCCTACACCAAGGAGCTGGGGCAGCGTTCCGACCTCGACGAGACGAGCGAGTTCCTCGTGGTCGCGGCCACCCTGCTCGATCTCAAGGCGGCTCGACTGGTTCCGGCTGCCGAGGTCGAGGACGAGGAGGACCTGGCACTGCTGGAGGCGCGGGATCTCCTGTTCGCCCGGCTGCTGCAGTACCGGGCCTACAAGCGGGTGGCCGAGTTGTTCAGACAGCTGGAGGCAGGCGCGCTGCGCAGGTATCCGCGCGCGGTTTCGCTGGAGCAGCGCTATCTCGACCTGATGCCGGAAGTGGTGCTCGGCGTCGACGCGGACGGACTGGCCGAGGTGGCCGCGGCGGTGTTCCGCCCCGCCCCTCCTCCGGAGGTCTCGCTCGAGCACCTGCACCAGCACCAGGTGTCGGTGCGCGAACACGCCGCCGTGCTGCGCGTGATGCTCGCGGAGCGGGGCAGCGCGAGCTTCACCGAGGTGGTCCGGGACTGCACGGCCACCATCGAGGTGATCGCGCGGTTTTTGGCCCTGCTCGAGTTGTTCCGGGAAACCGTTGTGATGTTCGAACAGTCCGCTCCGCTGGACGAGCTGCTGGTGCGCTGGGTGGGGGGCAGCGCGGAGGAGGCCCGCTCGGTTGCGGCGGAGGAGCGGGAGAGCGCAGAGGAAGAGGATTACGGGTGAACGAAGGGGAGCGGACCGGTGAGTCCGGCGTTCCGGAGGAGGACGCGTCCCGCGGCGGTGCGCAGGGCGGTTCCGCGAGCGCCACCGGGGGGAGCGAGTGGCCCGACCTGAGCTCCGAGCGGGCCCTCAGAGCGGCTTTGGAGGCGCTGCTGCTGGTCGTGGACGTGCCGGCCGGGGAAGAGCTGCTGGCCGAGAGCGTGGACCAGCCCGTGGAACGGGTGCGGGAGGCGCTGCACGGGCTCGCAGAGAGCTACGCGGCCGCGGGCAGCGGGATCGACCTGCGCAAGGTCGGCGAGGGGTGGAGGTTCTACACCCGCGACGTCTACGCGCCCGTGGTGGAGCGCTACCTGCTCGACGGGCAGCGTGCCAAGCTCACCAAGGCGGCGCTGGAAACCCTCGCGGTGATCGCCTACCGGCAACCGGTGACTCGCTCGAAGGTGGCTGCCGTGCGCGGTGTTAACGTGGACGGGGTAATACGTACTCTGTTGGCGCGTGGACTCATCCACGAGGCCGGTACGGATCCCGAATCAGGCGGCACCGCTTACTGTACGACGGAGTTGTTCCTCGAACGGCTCGGTCTGTCCTCGTTGCGGGATCTGCCGCCGTTGGCCCCGTTGTTGCCCGAAGTGGATGCGATCGATGATGTCTCAGAAACGTGATTCGACAGGCTCGAACACCGATACCCGGGAGAGGGAAGAAGCCGGTGTCCGGCTGCAGAAAGTGCTGTCGCAGGCCGGGGTCGCTTCCCGGCGCGCGGCCGAGGAAATGATCAACGAGGGGCGCGTGGAGGTCGACGGTGTTCCCGTGACCACCCTCGGAACCCGGGTGGACCCCTCCAGCTCGGTGATCCACGTGGACGGCACGAGGATCGTGGTCGACCAGGAGGCCACGCACCTGCTGCTGAACAAACCCGCGGGGATCCTGTCGACGATGTCCGACGAGCAGGACCGCCCCTGCATCGGTGACTACCTGCCCAAGCGGAACGGGCGGCTGTTCCACATCGGCCGTCTGGACTTCAACACCGAGGGGTTGCTGCTGATCAGCAACGACGGGGAGCTGGCCAATCGGCTCATGCACCCCTCCTACCGGGTGCCCAAGACCTACCTCGCCGAGCTGCAGGGACCGATTCCCAAGGACCTGGGGCGCACGGTCAAGGAGGGCATCGAGCTCGAGGACGGGCTGGCTCGGGTCGACTCCTTCAAGATGATCGACCGCAACGACAGCGGAACGCGCACCATGGTGCAGGTCGTGCTGCACGAGGGGCGCAAGCGCATCGTGCGCCGCTTGTTCAAGGAAGCGGGCTACCCGGTGCAGCGGCTGGTGCGCACGGGCATCGGTTCGGTGCGCCTGACCAACGAGCGCCCGGGGGCGATTCGTCCGCTGGACAACAAGGAGCTCGGATCGCTGTACCGCGCCGTGGGGCTGTGACCGCCGTGGGGCTGTGACCTCGGGCGCGTTCGCGCGCTCGTGCAGTCCGGAGGGGGTCACGTCCGCGCGTCGGCGCGCGAGTCGACCACCCGTTGCGCCACCGGCTCCACGAGCCGGGCGGCCACGGGGCCGATGACCGCCATCAGCAGTACGTAGGTGGTGGACAGCGCTGCCAGCTGACCGGTGACCGCCCCGGATCCCACCGCGAGTCCGGCGATGACGATGGAGAACTCGCCCCGGGCTATGAGAGCCGCCCCGGCCCTGGCGCGCCCCATCCGCCGAATGCCCTGCTTGCGCGCGGCCAGCCAGCCGGTGACGAACTTCGTGGTCGTGGTCAGCACCACCAGCAGCAGCGCGAAGGGCAGTACGGGCGGGATGGCCGAGGGGTCGGTGTTGAGTCCGAACACCACGAAGAACACCGCGGCGAACAGGTCGCGCAGCGGAGTCAGCATTCTGGTGGCGTTGGTCGCCGTGGACCCCGAGATCGCGATGCCGAGCAGGAAGGCCCCCACCGCCGCCGAGACCTGCAACTGGGAGGCGACTCCCGCCACGAGCAGTGCCGCTCCCAGCAGGCGCAGCAGGAACACCTCGGGGTCCGGACTGTCCACCAGCGCCGACACGTAGCGCCCGTAGCGCAGCGCCAGGACCAGCACCAGGCTGACCGCAAGCAGAGACACGCCGACCGTGCCGAGGCCTCCGACGAGACCGACACCGGCCAGCAGAGCGGTCAGTATCGGCAGGTAAACGGCCATGGCCAGGTCCTCGAACACGAGGATCGACAGCACCACCGGGGTTTCCCTGTTGCCGAGCCTGCCGAGGTCGCCGAGGACCTTGGCGATGATCCCGGAGGAGGAGATGTAGGTGACCCCGGCGAGCACGATGGCCGCCGTCGGCCCCCAGCCGAGCATGACGGCGACCAGGGCTCCCGGGATCGCGTTGAGCGCCACGTCGATCAAACCCGCCGACCAGGAGCGCCGCAGCCCGGTGACCAGCTCGCCTGCCGAGTACTCCAGGCCGAGCAGCAGCAGGAGCAGCACGACACCGATCTCCGAGGCGAGCTCGGTGAACGGCTCGATCCCCGTCAGCGGGATCACCCCGCCCTGACCGAAGGCCAATCCGCCGATCAGGTAGAGCGGAACGGGGGAAACACCGATTCGCCAGGCGAGCCGGCCGAGTATTCCCAGCCCGAAGAAGACGGCTCCCAGCTCGATCAGCGCGCTCGCCGTGTGTTGCACCTGCTTCCTCTCGCCGACCGGCCCGCGCCGGATCCGCTCAGCCGTTCTCCAGGATCTCGTTGGCCGCGCGGAGCCCCTCGGCGGTGCCGACCACGACCACGAGGTCGTCTCCGGCGAACACGAAATCCGGGCGGGGGGAGGGGTGCACCGAGCCGTCCCGGATGACGGCGACGATCGAGACCGAGGTCCTGCTGCGCATCTCGGTCTCGCCCAGGCTCCGCCCGTCGTAGGGGGAACCGCTCACGAGGGGCAACTGCCAGGTGGTGACCCCGGTGACCTCGCGCTGCTGCTCGGTCAGCTTGCCCACCAGCTGCGGCGCTCCGAGGAGGTTGGCGAGGGTGCTGGTCTCCTCCCCGGTCAGGTCGGTCGCGGCGCAGATCTTGTCCGGATCCTGCGGATCCGACACGATCAGTTCCATTCGACCGTCCCGATACGTGATCACCCCGATTCTGCGTCCCGAACCGGTGGTGAATTCCTGCTGCGTGCCCAGCCCCGGCAGCGGGGTCACGGTGACGTCCACGCCCTCGATCCTAGGATCTTGCCGCCGGGACGGGCACCCCCACCGGTCGGAATTGCGCGGATCGTGCTCGGCCCCGGCGCCACCGCGGAGGAGTTCGTGGGGACGCGATTGAGTGGTCCCGTTCGCGGACAGGCAGAATGAGGGGTCGGTCGGTTAGTCCGACCGAGCGATGCGATCCGGCACGGTAGAGGAGGTCGTCCGAGGTGTCCCAGCCCGAGCTCAACGGAATCGTGGCGGTTGACGGGCCGTCGGGGACGGGGAAATCCACGACCGCTCGCAGGCTCGCCGGCTCGCTGAGGGCTGCTTATCTGGACACCGGGGCGATGTACCGTGCCGTGACCTCGGCCGTGCTGCGTACCGGGGTTTCCCCCGAGGATCCGGAGGAAGTGGCCCGCGTCGTGCGGGATTCCCGCGTGGTGATGCGCATGGACCCGGAGCTTCCCGGGGTGCTGCTCGACGGCGACGACGTCGGCGATGAGATCAGGGGTGAGGCGGTGACCGGGGCCGTTTCCGCCGTCTCGGCGGTGTCCGAGGTGCGCGAGATGCTGGTGGCCGAGCAGCGCAGGTTGATCACCGCGGTCACCGGGTCCGGTGGCGGGGTCGTCGTCGAGGGGCGCGATGTCGGGACGGTGGTGGTGCCGGAGGCCGGGCTGAAGGTGTACCTCACCGCTTCCTCGGACGCCAGGGCGCAGCGCAGGTCGACGCAGGACGCCGCCGCGGGGCGCGCCTCCGATCCGCAGCGGGTGCACGCCGACGTGCGCCGCAGGGACGCGCTCGACTCGAACAGGCAGGTCGCGCCGTTGCGGATGGCCGAGGACGCCGTCCTGGTGGACACCACTGAGCTGGACGTCGAACAGGTGCTGGGGCGGTTGCACGAGCTCGTCGAGGAGCGGGGGCTGCTGGTGGCGTCGGAACGGACGGGCAAATGAGCTCGGCGGGGAGTCGTTGGCGACGCGGTCGGTCCGAACCGGGTATGCTGCCCGCGGGGAGTTCCGCCGGGTTGCGCCGATTCGGTCGCGCGATGGGCGGGGCCGTACTGCGGTCGGTCTACCGGATCCGCGTTCGGCACGCCGAGCGGTTTCCGGAGAGTGGCCCCGTGGTGCTCGTCGCCAACCACAGCTCTCTCGTGGACGGCCCCGTGCTGTTCGGTGTACTGCCGCGCGGTGCCGCGTTTCTGGTCAAGCACGAGCTGTTCCACGGCGTTCTCGGGTGGGTGCTGCGTAAACTGGGTCAGATACCGGTTCGGAGGGGAGCTCCCGACCGCGGTGCGCTCTCGGTCGCGACTCGGGTGCTGCGTTCCGGCGGCGTGCTCGGAGTGTTTCCCGAGGGGACTCGCGAGGGCGGAATGGCCGACGCACGGCACGGAGCGGCCTGGCTGGCACGTTCCACCGGGGCACGGCTCGTTCCGGTCGCCTGCAGGGGAACGGCTCCGGTGTCGGGGCGGCGTCGTTTCCGCCCCGAGGTGGACGTCCTGGTCGGCGAACCCGTCGATCCGCCCGAAGTTCGCGGCAGGGCCGGGCTGGCCGCGGCGACCGAACGAATACGCACCGAGCTGGCCGGACTGCTCGCGGAGCTGGACGGGCCCGGGTCCGGTTTCGACACCGAGACGACTACGTGAGAGGTAACGAGGCGTGAGCGAAGAGCCGCTTGCCGACGCCAGTGACGGCGCCGGCCTCGACGGCACCTGGTCCGACGAAGCGGACTGGGCCGATTACGACGATGTGGACGAGCAACACGAGGACGAGGAGTCGACGGCGGGGCAACCCGTGCTCGCGGTCGTGGGCAGGCCCAACGTCGGCAAGTCGACCCTGGTGAACCGGTTGCTGGGGCGTCGCCAGGCAGTGGTCAAGGACACCCCCGGCGTCACGCGGGACAGGGTGAGCTACGACGCCGTGTGGAACGGGCGCAGCTTCACGATCGTCGACACCGGTGGCTGGGACCCGGACGCCGAGGGCGTCTACGCGAGTGTGACCTCCCAGGCGGAGATGGCCATGTCCGCGGCCGACGCGATTCTGCTCGTGGTCGACGCGAACGTGGGGTCCAGCGCCACCGACGAGGCCGCGGCCAAGGTGCTGCGCCGTTCCAAGCGTCCGGTGCTGGTCGTGGCCAACAAGGTCGACGACCAGCGCGCGGAGGCCGAGGTCGCGGAGCTGTGGTCGCTGGGACTGGGGCAGCCTTATCCGGTCAGCGCGCTGCACGGGCGCGGATCGGGGGACCTGCTGGACGAGGTGCTGCGCGCGTTCCCCGAGACCCCGCGCGAGCGGTTCGGCGGAGGCGGTGGTCCGCGCCGGGTGGCCCTGGTCGGAAAGCCCAACGTGGGCAAGTCCAGCATGCTCAACAAGCTGGTCGGCGAGCAGCGCGCCGTCGTCGACGAGACCTCGGGAACCACGGTGGATCCCGTCGATTCGCTGGTGGAGCTGGACGGCGAGGTGTGGCGTTTCGTGGACACCGCCGGACTGCGCAGGCGGGTCAAGACGGCGGACGGGACGGAGTACTACGCCTCCCTGCGCACCAAGGCGGCCATCGAGGCCGCTGAGGTGGTCATCGTGCTCATCGACGGGTCGAACCCGTTGACCGAGCAGGACCTGCGCATCATCAGCATGGTCATCGAGTCGGGCAGGGCACTGGTGATCGCCTACAACAAGTGGGACCTGGTCGACGAGGACCGCAGGAGGAGCCTGGAGAAGGAGATCGACCGCGATCTCGTGCAGGTTCGCTGGGCCGAGCGGGTCAACGTCTCGGCCGAGACCGGTCGGGCCATCGGCAAGCTGGCCCCTTCGCTGCGCCGGGCCCTGGAGTCGTGGGATCAGCGCATCTCCACGGGCAGGATCAACTCCTGGATCTCGGACATCGTGGCGGCGCAGCCGCCTCCGGTCCGGGGCGGCAAGCAGTCCAAGATCATGTTCGCGACCCAGGCGCACACGCGTCCGCCCACCCTCGTGCTGTTCAGCTCGGGATTCATCGAGGCGGGGTACCGCAGGTTCCTGGAGCGCAGATTCCGGGAATCCTTCGGGTTCGAGGGATCGCCGGTGCGCGTGGTCGTCCGGGTCAAGGAGAGCAAGAGCATGCGGAAGTAGCGGCGGTGCCTGCTCGACCACCGTGTTCGGCCGGGAGGTGCACGCCCGGCACCGGCCGTTTCCGAGCTCGACGGAAGGTGTGCAGTGATGCGTTGTCTGCGGCTGCCCGGCGGGGAGGATCTGCCCGTGCTGGGCCAGGGAACCTGGGGCATGGGGGAGCGCGCCTCCGAGCGCGACGCGGAGGTGAACGCGCTTCGGCACGGCCTCGACCTGGGGATCCGGTTGGTGGACACCGCCGAGATGTACGGCTCGGGCGGTGCCGAGCAGGTGGTCGGTACGGCGTTGTCCGGGCGCAGGGACGAGGCGTTCGTGGTGTCGAAGGTGTTCCCGCACAACGCCGACCGCGCCGGTGCGGTGGCCGCCTGCGAGCGCAGTCTGCGGCGGTTGGGCACCGACCGGCTGGATCTGTACCTGCTGCACTGGCGTGGCTCCGTGCCGCTGGAGGAGACCATGGAGGCCTTCGAGGAGCTGCGCCGGAGCGGCAAGATCCGTTACTTCGGGGTCAGCAACTTCGATCCGGCGGACATGGACGAGCTGTTCGCCACCTCGGCGGGGACAGGAGTGCAGACCGACCAGGTGCTGTACAACCTGACTCGGCGCGGTCCCGAGCTCGACCTGTTGCCGTGGTCCCGCGATCGGGGACTTCCCGTCATGGCTTACTCCCCGATCGAGCAGGGCCGCGTGCTCGACGACCCGGTGCTGGGCCGGCTGGCCGCACGACGAGGGGCCACTCCCGCCCAGGTGGCCCTGGCGTGGGTGCTGAGCCGGGACGGTGTGTGCGCGATTCCCAAGGCAGCCACGATCGAGCACGTCGAGCGGAATCGCTCGGCCCTGGACATGGTGCTCTCCGCGGAGGAGCTGACCGAGCTGGACGAACGTTTCCCCGCCCCGGAGGGGCCGCAACCGCTGGAGATCCTCTGAGGCCCCGCAGCGGGGTTTCGCGTGAGTAGCTCCGGGTGCGGGCGGAGCCTCCACCCCGCCCGCACCCGCACGTGAGCCGAGGCGGGGAAACCCGCTTCAGCTCGCCGCCGAACCGTTCGGCGCCAACGTTCGGCGCAGGAAGTCCAGCTGCAGCAGCAGCAGGTTCTCCGTCTTGCTCTCCGAGGTGGGCATGTGGCTGACCCCGGGCAGCGGCAGCAGGGTGTGCGACTTCCCGGCCGAGGTGAGCGCCTCGGACATGCGCAGCGAGTGCGCGAACACCACGTTGTCGTCGACGGTTCCGTGGATCAGCATCAGATGCCCGTTCAGGCCTCCGGCGTCGGACAGCAGCGAGTTCGCGGTGTAGGTCTCCGGGGACGTGTTCGGGTCCCCGAGGTAGCGCTCGGTGTAGTGGGTGTCGTAGAGCCGCCAGTCGCAGACCGGGGCCCCGGCGATCGCCGTGTGGAACACGTCGGGGCGGCGCAGCACCGCGAGGGCGGCCAGATATCCCCCGAAGGACCACCCGCGGATCGCCACCCGGTTCAGATCCAGATCGGTGCGCTCGGCGGCGCAGGCGTGCAGCGCGTCCACCTGGTCCTGCAGCGGAGGGCCCGCGAAGTCCCCCGCGATCGCGCGGTCCCAGTCCGGGCCGCGCCCGCCGGTGCCGCGTCCGTCCGTGATCAGCACGGCGAATCCCTGGTCGGCGAACCACTGCGAGGTCAGGTACCCGTGCCTGCGGTGCAGCACGCGCTGGGCCTGCGGGCCCCCGTAGGGATCCAGCAGCACCGGAAGTCGCCCGTGCTCGGGAGCGTGCTCGCGGGGCAGCAGCAGGGCGCTGGACAGCTCGCGCTCTCCGAGGCGGAGCAGTTCCACCCGGGGAACGAGCGAGCTCTCCTCGGCGTGGGAGGCGATCTCGGCCACCGGGGAGTCCGCGCGCAGCACCCGCACCCTGGGGTGGAGCTCTTCCAGGTCCGCCGAGGACAGCACGGTGACGGGACCGCCCCGCGTGGCACCGTGGACTCCGGGCCTTTCGGTGCGGCGCTGCACCCCCCGGTCGCTCACCCGGTAGACGTGCACCTGGGACGGATCGTCCTCGGAAGCGGAGACCAGGACGTCGGTGTCGCCGATGTCCAGCACCGCGCGGACCTGCAGCTCCGGTCCCGTGAGGTCCTTGCCGTCGACCAGCAGCCGATAGGTCCCCTCCACCGGCGAGATCCGCACCAGCTCGCCCGCCGGGGTCCAGGCGGGCCAGCCGGTTTTGATCTCGACCCAGTTCCGGTCGGTCTCGCGGTGCACTTCGCGGGTGCCGCCGGTCCCCGGGTCGAGGGCGAGCACGGGGTGGCTGCGTTGATCGCGGCTCTGCACTGCCAGCAGCGGAGCACCGTGCTCGGACCAGTGGACGGCGACCAGGTAGGGGTGCTCGGCCCGGTCCCAGTCCACCGGGACGCGCCGGGTGACCCGCGTGCCGGTGAGTTCGAACAGCTCGAGCGCGACGTCGGCGTTGGCCTCGCCCGCCGCCGGGTACGGCATGGTGTTCGAGGACCGGGCCGGCTCGGCCGGGTCGGCCAGGCTCCAGCGGGCGACTTCCGACTCGTCCACCCTGGCGGCCAGGATCGCCGAGCCGTCCGGAGCCCACCAGTAGCCACGTCCCCGGTTCATCTCCTCGGCGGCTATGAACTCGGCGGTGCCCCAGCGCTCTCGCTCGTGCTCCGGTTCGGCGACGGGACGGTCGTCGCGCCCGTCGGAGCCGATCACGCGCAGCGCGCCGCCGGTGGTGTAGGCGATGCGGTCGCCGTTCGGGCTGAGCCTGGGGTCGGCGACGGGGTGCTGCGCGGGCAGCCTGGTCACCTGTCCGGTGTTCGTGTCGGCGACGAACAGCGACCCGGACAGCGCGAACGCCGCGGTGGACACTGCGCTGTCCACGGTGTACCCGGTGATTCCCGAGGCCCGTTCCCGGGCTCTCTCGCGCCGGGCCAGCTCCTCGGGCGAGGCGGCGTCCACCTCGTCGAGCCGGGCCGGGTCGGCCACGAGGTGCTCGGTGCCGTCCTCGGTGGTCAGCATCCACAACGCGTTGCTGCGGTCGGTGCCGCTCGCCGATCGCAGGAACAGCACCCGCAGGCCGTCCGGTGAAACGGTGAAATTGCGTGGCGCCCCCAAGGTGAAACCCTGGGTTCGGGCGCTGTGACGGGGAAACGTATCGGCTGCGGTCATGGCAGTAGCCTGCCAAACTCCGCTGCGCCCCGCGCGGGTGGGAGCGGGGCGACGGCCGGTCCGACTCCGCCGAGGTCGAGTCGGACCGGCCACCGGATCAGGCGACCACGATGCCCGCGATGGCGGCGCTCATCAGGTTCGCCAGGGTGCCCGCCAGCACGGCTCGTATGCCGAGCTGGGCGATCAGCGGCCTGCGGCTGGGAACTAGCCCGCCGAGCCCGCCGAGCAGGATGCCCAGCGAGCTGAAGTTCGCGAACCCGGTCAGCGCGAAGGTGACGATGACGGTGGTCCGATCGGACAGCTCGGAGGCCGCCGAGCCGAAGTCGGCGAAGGCGACGAACTCGTTGAGCGCGAGCTTCTGCCCGAGGAAGCTCCCGGCCTGCACCGCCTCGTCGAGCGGGACGCCGATGGCGGCCATCACGGGGGAGAAGACGTAGCCGAGGATGCGCTGGAAGGTGAGGTCCTCCAGCCCGAACAGACCGCCCAGACCTCCGACGATCAGGTTGAGCAACGCGATCAGCGAGATGAAGGCGAACAGCATCGCCCCCACGTTGAGCGCGAGCTTCAACCCGTCCGAGGCGCCGACCGCCGCGGCGTCGATCACGTTCCGCGGTTTCTCCGACTCGGCGGACTCCGCCTCGTTCTCGGATTCGGAGGACTGCCCGTCCGCGGCTCCCGCGGAGTCCTGCTCGGCGGAGTCGGTGCCCTTGGTGCTGGCCACCACCGCCTGGTCGCTTTCCGGCTTCTCCGTCTCGGGGACGACGATCTTGGCCATCAGCAGACCGGCGGGCGCTGCCATGAAGCTCGCCGCGATCAGGTGTGCCAGATCGACCCCGAGCAGCGAGTAACCGACCAGCACCGTGCCGGACACGGTGGAAAGTCCGCCCGTCATGACTGCGAAGAACTCGGAGCGGGTCATCCGCATCAGGTAGGGGCGGACCACGAGCGGGGCCTCGGTCTGACCCACGAATATGTTCGCCGTGGCGTTCAGCGATTCGGCCTTGGTCGTGCCCAGCACCTTCTGCAGGCCACCCCCGATGATGCGGACCACCCACTGCAGGATGTTCCAGTGGTAGAGCACGGCGGTCAGCGAGGCGATGAACACGATGATCGGCAGCACCTGGAAGGCGAACAGGGTGGTGTTCTCATCGAGGTTCTCGAGCAGGGGACCGACCATGAAGTCGATGCCCTCGTTGGCCGAGTCGATCACTTTGCCGACCCCGTCGGCCACGGCGCTCAGGACCTGTTGTCCCGTGTCCCAGCGCAGCACCAGAAAAGCGAATACGACCTGCAGGGCCAGGGCTCCGAGAACCGTGCGGGGACGGATGGAGCGGGGGCTCGTGGAGAGGGCGGCCGCGATCAGCAGCAGCACGAGCATGCCGCCGATACCCCATAGCACGTGCACGAAGACAGTCCTTTCCTACGGTTCGCCCGGTTCGTTGATCAGCGCGTTGTGCGAGCGGGAACCGTCGGCGTCGAGCTTGGTTCGATCACCGAATGTTGACACGTGTCTGATCAACTGGTCAGCGCGGGACACGTTTCGTCGTCGTGAAGAAACGAAGTCTTTCGCTGGGCGGAACCCGCGGAGCAGTGTGGATCTTCGAAGGTGGCGACCGGTACTGTGCGTGTTCCTCACGAGCCTTCCGGGACAGCCGCCTCCGGAGCGGCGCGGGCTCGGCTCAACCCCGTCGGTCGACCACGGCGGCGAGTTCGCGGATGAACACGAACACGAGGGGGAAGGCGCCCAGGACCGCCCAGCGGCCGTCACCGGACCACAACCACAGCAGGAGCCCGGCCAGCAGGGCCAGCACCCCGAGCCGCGTCGCCCAGCCCGCTCTCCGTAACCGGTTCAGCACCAGGCCCGTTGCGGCGAGGAGCACTCCTGTGACGAGCCAGTTCCAGTGCAGGGTGAACATCGCGAGGAGCAGTCCCGCGGCCGGTGGGGCCGTGGCCGTGTAGATGTCCGCGCGGGTGATGGTCGGTTGTTTCATCCGGGTGGGTCCCTTGCCTGTTCGTCGCTGGGGCGGCGCGCCTCGGTCGGGCGGTGCTGCGTCCCCAGCCGGGCGCAGGCCGGGAAGTGGATTCGGGACGATTCCACTTCACCCCTTCCGGGGAGCCGGCCCGCGCCCTCGTCCGTGTCGTTGATCGTGGAGTGCGCTTCTCGGGAACTGCGCTTTTCGGGGAACGGGGTCAGGAACCGGTTTCCTCGTCGATCCAGGAGAGGTAGTCGGAAGCGCCCGTGACGATCGGGGTGGCGATCACCTCCGGCACGTCGTAGTTGTGCTGCTGCTTGAGGTGCCCGATCAGCTCGTCGACGCGATCGCGGGAGGTTTTGATCTGCAGCTGCCACTCCTGCTCGTCCTGCACGCCCCCCTCCCAGCGGAAGAAGCTGCGAATCGGTGCCACTTGGACGCACGCGCCGAAGCGGCCCGCCACGACACCGCGCGCCAGTTCGGCGGCGGTCTCCTCCGAGTCGGTCGTCGTGATGACCTGTACGTATTCCGCCATGATCTCAGGCTAGCCGCAAAACGGCGAAAAGATCCGGCAGGCACGTTTACCCGTGTTCACCGGACGGTATCCCCGTGGCGGACAGTAGGCGCGCCGTTGGTCCCCCCGGGGGTGATCAACGACGCGCCCGCGGACGTACCTTGCCGCCAGGAGGGTGCCATGACGGATGCGGACGAACGCCGCGTGAACAAGGCCCTGCAGGGCTTGGAGTTCCCGGCCGACAAGCAGCGGCTGCTTCGCTACGCCGAGGACCGCCAGGCCGATCCGCGGACCCTGCGCGCGCTGCGGACGCTGCCCGAGGGGACGTATCAGGACAGTGCGGAGGTCGCCAGTGCCGTTCCGCAGCGTCCCGAGCAGGAATCGTCCTCGGGGTGAGTCCGTGATGCCGCCTTCCGGAAAGGCATATCCGCCGACGTAGAACGACAGTGAGGAGGGCCCGCAGTGCCCGAGTTGTTGCAGCAGGACACGATCGAGAAGCGGCTCGCTTCCGGCTGGGAGTACCGTGACGGCGCGGTGCACAAGACCTGGCAGCTCAAGGGGTTCCTCTCCGCGATGAGCCTGGCCAACGCCGTCGCCCACCTGGCGAACGAGGCCGATCACCACCCCGACATGTCCGTGCACGACTACAACCGGCTCACGGTGCACATCACCACGCATTCCGCGGGCGGTGTGACGGAGAACGATCTGGCCCTGGCCGAGCGCATCGAAGGGCTTCACCGCCAGGGGTGAAGCCCTCCCGCCGCGCGGGGAACCGGTTCTGCCCGCGAAGCCCGGGCCGTGATCTCCGCCAGTGAGGCCGCCCGGTAGTGATCCCTCCGGTCCAGCTGCGGGTCAGCCCGGGCAGTGGATCTGCGGGGAGGTGCCGTCGGTTCCGCCGAGAGCGCGGAACCGGCGGCACTCAGTTCTGCGGGGCCCGTGCTGCTCCGGAGGAGGGGCGCTCGCGGAAAGCGCCCCCAGGGGGTGCTTGGGTAGTGGTGGATTCGAGGGGGTGTGCGGGCGGCTGCCCGAGTTCCCGGGCGGGCGGAGCGGGCTTGCGCCGTCGAGCGGTCGTTGAGGCGCGTTTTCGCCCACCGGGTGAGGCGGAATGTTTCTTCGAGGGAACTTTTCTTCCCCGCTGCTTTGTGGGGAATCGATTTTCGGGAATGCTTTCCCGCGGGGAGGAACTTTTTTCGTCGGAAGTCCGCCCCGGCGAGGTTGGAACGTCGGCCGGGAGCGCACCACGGCCGCGCGTGGCTCCGGCAGGTTCGACGCGCATCGAAGGGACCGAGACGGGCGGGAGCTGCTCCGAAGGTGTGACCAGCTGTGTTCGTGGTGTTCGTGTTTTCAGTACTCAAAGAAATCATTGCCGTGTGGACGCGGATGGTTATCATCGAGTGCGGAGACGAGTGAGCGATCCTCACTCGGAAGTAAGCAACGGGATGGTCGTGGGGTTGACGGCGTCCCGGCTGGAGTGCGGTAGTGGTGGCGTCCGCTTGCGGAGGCGGTGACCCCGTCCTCGGCACCGGCAGCGTGCGCACGTGATCGCGGAACGTGAGCAAAGTTTTCCAGGATGTGGGACGCAGACGTGTAGGTGTAACACGTGTTACTTACTCGTAGTCGTGCACCCCGGAAATCTGTATAGTTCCGCAAACTGACCAAGAATGCAACGGCGCATCCTTCTTGTCAGCTCCGGAGAGGTTTTCACGGTCTCGCCTGTCGTATTCGCGCGGCTGAGATCGTTGCCTGACGACGGGAGGATCCGAATGCCGGTTTCCCAGAATGCGAGAGGTCGGATGCAACGGGGCGCCGACGGCGCGGGGCTTTACGACCCCGCCAACGATCACGACGCGTGCGGTGTGGCGCTGGTCGCCGACATGACCGGACGCAAAGATCGCGCGATCGTGCGCAATGCGCTGGAAGCGCTGCGTAATCTGGAACACCGGGGCGCGAAAGGCGCCGATCCGGACACTGGTGACGGGGTGGGAATCCTGACCCAGGTGCCGGACGCGTTCTTGCGCGAGGTTGTTCCGTTCGAACTGCCTCCCGCGGGGCACTACGCGGTGGGCAACGCTTTTCTCCCGGACGACGAGGCCGAGTTCGAGCGGGCCACGGCCGAGATCGAACGACTCGCCTCCGAGGAGGGGCTGAACGTTCTCGGCTGGCGCACGCTGCCGGTCGAACCGAGTTGTGCCGGTTCCCTGGCGCGGAGCGTGATGCCGCGCTTCCGCCAGCTGTTCGTCACCGAGGGGCCCGACGCGGACTCCGACGGGCGGGACGCGCGGATGCGGCTGGAGCGCCGCGCCTTCTGCCTGCGCAAGCGGGCCGAGCACGAGACGGACGTCTACTTCCCGAGCCTGTCGGCACGCACCCTCGTCTACAAGGGGATGTTGACCGAGGCGCAGCTCGACGCCTTCTTCATGGATCTGACCGACGAGCGCTTCACCAGCGCCATCGGGCTGGTCCACTCGCGGTTCTCCACCAACACCTTCCCCTCGTGGCCCCTGGCGCATCCGTACCGCTACGTCGCCCACAACGGTGAGATCAACACCATGCGCGGCAACCGGAACTGGATGCGCACCCGGGAGAGCATGCTCGACACCGAGCTGATCCCGGGGGACCTGTCCCGGATCTACCCGGTAGTCACCCCGGAAGCCAGCGACTCGGCCTCGTTCGACGAGGTGCTCGAACTGCTGCACCTGGGGGGACGGTCGCTGCCGCACTCCGTGCTGATGATGATCCCCGAGGCGTGGGAGAACCACGCGGAGATGGATCCGCAGCGCCGGGCCTTCTACGAGTTCCACAACAACCTCATGGAGCCGTGGGACGGGCCCGCCCTGGTGACCTTCACCGACGGGACGCAGATCGGCGCCGTGCTCGACCGCAACGGGCTGCGCCCCGGCCGCTACTGGATCACGCACGACAACATGGTCGTGCTCGCCAGTGAAACCGGTGTGCTGGACATCGACCCGGAGCGCGTCGCCCGCAAAGGCCGACTGCAGCCGGGGCGGATGTTCCTCGTCGACACGGAGCAGGGGCGCCTCGTCCCCGACGAGGAGATCAAGAACGACCTCGCCACGCAGTACCCCTACCGGCAGTGGCTCGACGAGGGACTGCTGCACCTGGACGAGCTGCCGCAGCGGTCCAGGGAGGTGCCGTCGCACTCCTCGCTGGTGCAGCGCCAGCAGTTGTTCGGTTACACCTCGGAAGAGGTGGACAGGCTGCTCAAACCCATGGCGAGCGGAGGTGCCGAGCCGGTCGGTTCGATGGGCAACGACGCCCCTCTCGCCCCGCTGTCCGAGCGCCCCAGGCAGCTGTTCGACTACTTCACCCAGCTGTTCGCCCAGGTGACCAACCCGGCGCTGGACGCCATCCGCGAGGAGATGGTCACCTCGCTGACCACGCACGTCGGTCCCGAGCACAACCTGCTGGAAACCGACCCGGCCGCGTGCCAGCAGCTCGTGCTGCCCTTCCCGGTGCTGGACAACGACGAGCTCGGCAAGCTCGTCCACATCAACGACGACGGGGACCGGCCGGAACTGGCGTCGGTGACCATCCACATGGTCTACCGCGCCTCGGGCGGTGGCCAGGCGCTGCGGGAGCGGATCGAGGAGATCTCCCGCGAGGTGTCCGAGGCCGTGGCAGGCGGCGCCCGGATCATCGTGCTGTCCGACCGGGGAGCCGACTCCGAGTACGCGGCGATTCCCTCGCTGCTGCTGACCGGGGCGGTGCACCACCACCTCGTCCGGGAGAAGACCAGGACCCAGGTCGGGCTCGTCGTCGAAGCGGGTGACGTGCGCGAGGTGCACCACGTCGCGCTGCTGATCGGCTACGGCGCCGCCGCCGTCAACCCGTACCTGGCGATGGCGAGCGTGGAGGAGCTGGCCGCGCGCGGCGAACTGTCGGGTGTGGACGGCAAGCAGGCCACCAAGAACTTGATCAAGGCCCTCGGCAAGGGGCTGCGCAAGACCATGTCGAAGATCGGCGTCTCCACGGTCGCCTCCTACACGGGGGCGCAGATCTTCGAGGCCATCGGGCTCGGCGAGGAGATCGTGGACCGGTGCTTCACCGGTACCACCTCCAGGCTCGGCGGTCTCGACTTCGAGACGCTGGCCACCGAGATCGGCGAACGGCACCGCAAGACCTTCCCCGCGGACGGGATCAAGGCCCACCACCGCGAACTCGACGTGGGCGGGGAGTACCAGTGGCGCCGCGAGGGCGATCCCCACCTGTTCAACCCGCACACGGTCTTCAAGCTGCAGCACTCCACGCGCAGCGGTCAGTACGACATCTTCAAGGAGTACACCAACTACGTGGACGAGCAGTCCGAACGGTTGATGACCCTGCGCGGGCTGCTGCGCTTCAAGGAGGGTGCGCGCGAGCCGGTCGACATCGACGAGGTGGAGCCGATCTCCGAGATCGTCAAGCGGTTCGCCACCGGAGGAATCTCCTACGGCTCGATCTCCAAGGAGATGCACGAGGTCCTCGCGGTGGCCATGAACAGGCTGGGCGCCAAGTCCAACACCGGTGAGGGCGGTGAGGACGCCGACAGGTTCACCGTGGACTCAAACGGGGACTGGCGTCGTTCCGCCATCAAGCAGGCCGCCAGCGGGCGTTTCGGCGTGACCAGTGAGTACCTGGTCAACGCGGACGACATTCAGATCAAGATCGCGCAGGGGGCCAAGCCGGGCGAGGGCGGACAGCTCCCCGGGCACAAGGTGTATCCGTGGATCGCCGAGACGCGGCACTCCACCCCGGGCGTGGGGCTGATCTCGCCACCCCCGCACCACGACATCTACTCGATCGAGGACATAGCCCAGCTCATCTACGACCTGAAGAACGCCAACCCGCGGGCGCGGGTGCACGTCAAGCTCGTTTCCGAGGTGGGCGTCGGTACGGTCGCCGCGGGGGTGAGCAAGGCCCACGCGGACGTGGTGCTCATCTCGGGGCACGACGGCGGCACGGGTGCCTCGCCGCTGTCCTCGATCAAGCACGCGGGTGCTCCCTGGGAGCTCGGACTGGCCGAGACGCAGCAGACGTTGCTGGCCAACGGATTGCGCGATCGGATCGTCGTGCAGACCGACGGCCAGCTCAAGACCGGACGCGACGTGGTGCTGGCGGCACTGCTCGGGGCCGAGGAGTTCGGTTTCGCCACCGCTCCGCTGGTGGTGTCCGGTTGCGTCATGATGCGGGTGTGCCACCTGGACACCTGCCCGGTCGGTGTGGCGACGCAGAATCCCGACCTGCGGGCCAAGTTCGACGGGCAGGCCGACTACATCGTCAAGTTCTTCGAGTTCATCGCCCAGGAGGTCAGGGAGCACCTCGCCGCGCTCGGTTTCCGCTCCATCGAGGAGGCCATCGGGCACACGGAGGTGCTCGACACCGATCCGGCCTCCAAGCACTGGAAGACCGAGGGCATCGACCTGTCGCCGATCCTGCACGTGCCCGAGGTCGCCGAGGGCGAGGCCAGGCACTGCACCGGCAAGCAGGAGCACGGGCTGGAGAAGGCGCTGGACAACACCCTGATACAGCTCAGCGAGGGAGCGCTGTCGGACGGGTCCCCGCTGCGCCTGGAGATGCCGATACGCAACGTGAACCGTTCGGTCGGCACCATGCTCGGTTCCGAGCTCACCCGGAAGTGGGGCGGGGCCGGGTTGGCCGATGACACGATCGACCTCACCTTCACCGGTTCGGCGGGACAGTCGTTCGGCGCCTTCGTGCCGCGCGGCATCACGCTGCGGCTGGTCGGCGACTCCAACGACTACGTCGGCAAGGGGTTGTCCGGTGGCCGGATAGTGCTGCGTCCTCCGGAGAGCGCGGGTTTCGCGGCCGAGCGGAACGTGATCGCGGGCAACGTGATGCTCTACGGTTCCACCGGCGGCGAGATGTACGTCCGCGGGATGGTCGGCGAGCGGTTCGCCGTGCGCAACTCGGGCGCCTTCGCGGTCGTCGAAGGAGTGGGCGACCACGGTTGTGAGTACATGACGGGCGGCCGTGTCGTGGTTCTGGGCGACACGGGACGCAACTTCGCGGCGGGCATGTCCGGTGGCCTCGCCTACGTTCTCGACCTGCGTCCCGAGCGGGTCAACCAGGAGATGGTGGATCTGGATCCGCTCGAGGAAGAGGACCGGCGGGAGCTGGCCGAACTGGTCGACAAGCACCGCGCGGAGACGGGCTCCACCGTGGCGCGCGACCTGCTGGCTGACTGGGACTCCGCGGTGCGGCGTTTCGTCAAGGTCATGCCGAAGGACTTCAAGCGCGTGCTCAATGCCAAGGCCGATGCCGAACGCGACGGCCGCGACGTCAACGAGGCGATCATGGAGGCCGCACATGGCTGATCCGAAGGGCTTTCTGACCACGCCGCGCGAGACCCCGCGGCGCCGTCCGGTGGACATTCGCATCAAGGACTGGCGGGAGGTCTACGAGGAGTTCTCCCAGCAGAACCTGCAGCAGCAGGCCGGGCGCTGCATGGACTGCGGGATCCCGTTCTGCCACCAGGGCTGTCCGCTGGGAAACCTGATCCCGGAGTGGAACGACCTCGTCTGGCGTGAGGACTGGCGCAGCGCCATCGAGCGGTTGCACGCGACCAACAACTTCCCCGAGTTCACGGGGACGCTGTGCCCGGCTCCCTGCGAGGCCGCCTGCGTGCTCGGCATCAACTCGGACGCCGTGAGCATCAAGCAGGTCGAGATCGAGATCGTCGACCGGGCCTGGGAGGAGGGCTGGGTTCAGCCGCAGCCCCCCGAGACGCGGACCGGCCACACCGTGGCCGTGGTCGGCTCGGGACCTGCGGGGCTGGCAGCGGCTCAGCAGCTCACCCGGGCCGGGCACCGCGTGGTCGTCTACGAGCGCGCCGACCGGATCGGCGGGCTGCTGCGCTACGGGATCCCCGAGTTCAAGATGGAGAAGTTCCGCCTGGACCGCAGGCTCGATCAGATGCGCGCGGAGGGAACCGAGTTCCGGACCGGCGTGAACGTGGGCGTGGATCTCACGGTCGAGCAGTTGCGCGCGGAGCACGACGCCGTGGTGATGGCGGGCGGCTCCACCCGGTCCCGCGACCTTCCGACCACGGGCCGGGAGCTCAACGGTGTCCACCAGGCGATGGAGTACCTGCCGCCTGCGAACCGGGTGCAGGAGGGCGACCTGGAGCGCTCGCCCATCGACGCCGCGGGCAAGGACGTGGTCATCATCGGAGGCGGCGACACCGGTGCCGACTGCCTCGGTACGGCGCATCGCCAGGGCGCGGCCTCCGTCACGCAGCTGGAGATCATGCCCACTCCTCCGAAGGAGCGGGTGGACAACCAGCCGTGGCCGACCTACCCGATGCTCTACCGGGTCTCCTCGGCGCACGAGGAGGGCGGTCAGCGGTTGTTCTCGGTGAACACCCAGGAGTTCCTCGGCGACGAGCAGGGCAACCTGCGCGCGCTGCGCCTGGTCGAGGTTCGCCGGGAGAACGGCCAGTTCGTTCCGGTGGAGGGCACGGAGCGGGAACTGCCGTGCCAGCTGGTTCTGCTGGCCATGGGATTCGCCGGCCCGGAGCGGGCAGGCCTGGTCGACGAGCTGGGCGTGGAACTCGATCCCAGGGGCAACGTCGCGCGAAACGACTCGTTCATGACCAGTGTGGACGGTGTGTTCAGCGCGGGTGACATGGGACGCGGGCAGTCGCTGATCGTGTGGGCGATCTCGGAGGGGCGGTCCGCCGCCGCGGGCGTCGACCGCTATCTGAGCGGACGCGATGTGCTTCCGGCGCCCATCGCTCCGACCGATCGGCCGCTTTCCTGAACTGCGCTCCACAGGGCGATCGAGAAGTGGGGTCCCGGAATCAGGGCCCCACTTCTCGCGCGTCGGGCGCGGTGCGGTGTGGGGCTTCCTCGCTTTCCGAGGTTCGTCGAAGCAACCTCGAGGCGGCGTGTCGCGTCCTTCCGGGAGGGACGGGCGAACGACGGGAAAGCAGGCCGGGTTTCGCCCTCGGCCGGGCACGTTCTTCATTGCCGTTTTTCGCGTTCTTCTCCGCTGCGGGGGTCGTTGGAGGGCGAGCGTCGCCACCCAGCGTGTTCGTCGTGTTCTCGCCATCGACTTCGACCGGTGAGTATGTTTCACGGACGTGAATCCCCAGGTCTTCCCGGTGGGAAGCAGCGGGGAAGCCGAATCACTCTAGCCGATTCCGGCGCGATGTCAACGCGGGAAAGAAAATGATCTTAATTTTTTCTTGATGGGCGCTCGGTGTTTTTGTGCTTTTTTTCACGCATCGTGATTGTTGGGGATTGCTCTTTTTGCGAGTGCTACTGCAAACGCAGTATTGTCGTCCTTCCCATTTCTCAGGAAACTTGCCGGTCACCGAAGACGATCCGTTTTCGCAGTTAGGGAGAACACGGATGCAACGGAAGAAGACCGGCCGTATGGCCGCGACCGCGCTGTTGGCGGCCGGCACGCTGACCGCCATGGCGGTTCCAGCCACGGCGAACACCGCGGCTGCTCCTGAGCAGAACAGTCCCGAGCAGGCGACCACGATGATGCAGGCCATGCAACGCGATCTGGGACTGACTCGCACTCAGGCCGAGCAGCGGATCGCCGACGAGGCGGCGGCGAGGGACATCGCCGATCGGGTCCGGGAAGAGCTGGGCAAGGGCTTCGGCGGCTTCCACTACAAGGCCGAGAGCGGAGAGCTCGTCGTAGGTGTCACCGACCGGGCCCAGTTCGACGAGGTGAGATCCAGCGGGGCGGTCCCGCGGCTGGTGGACGACAGCCGGGCCGATCTCGAGAGCGCCAGCTCCACGCTGGACGCGCACGCGCAGCAGGCACCGGAGTCGGTGACCGGCTGGTACGTGGACTCCACCAGCAACTCGGTGGTCGTGACCACCGGGTTCGGGACGGCGGACCGGGCGGAGCGGTTCGTCGAGTCCACGGGGGCCTCCTCCGAGGCGGTGCGCGTGGTCGAGTCCGGTGAGCAGCCGCGCACCTACGCGGACGTGATCGGCGGGCAGCGCTACACCATCAACGGCTCGACGATCTGCTCCAGCGGGTTCTCCGTGGCGGGCGGTTTCGTCACGGCGGGGCACTGTGGCAGCCCCGGGGACAGCACGAACAGTCCGAGCGGCTCGTTCGCGGGGTCGTCGTTCCCCGGTGACGACTACGCCTACGTGGAGACCGGAAACGACGACACGCCCCAGCCGCTGGTGGACACGCACGACGGGTCCACCCGCGTGGTTCAGGGCTCCCAGTCGGCCCCCGTCGGATCCTCCGTGTGCCGTTCCGGTCAGACCACGGGTTGGCACTGCGGCACCGTGCAGGCCAAGAACCAGACCGTGAGCTATCCGAGTGGCACCGTTTCGGGGCTGACCCGCACGGACGTGTGCGCCGAGCCCGGTGACTCCGGCGGCTCGTTCATCTCCGGCAACCAGGCCCAGGGGATGACCTCCGGCGGCTCGGGTGACTGCACCTCCGGCGGGACGACTTACTTCCAGCCCGTCAACGAGGCGCTGAACGCCTACGGGTTGAGCCTGGTTACCGGCTGAGTCCGCCGGGAGGCCTCCTCAGAGGGGTGACCACCCGTGATTCCTCGGGGCCGTCCGCCGAAGCAGGCGGACGGCCCCGATGCCGTCGTGCCCCTGCTGCCGTGCCCTCGGTGAGCGTGTCGGTCACGGGCTGGCGGCACTGTCGCTGTTTCGGTGATGAACAATCGAGTCATGCGAATTTCGGCCAAGGTGGATTACGCGCTGCGCGCGTTGGTGCAGATAGCCCGCGCGGAGACCGGCCCGGTCAGTGCTGAGGACGTGGCTCACGCCCAGCAGATCCCGCGCAACTTCCTGCAGGCGGTGCTGAGTGATCTTCGGCGGGCCGGTTTCGTGGCGAGTCGGCGAGGGCAGTCCGGCGGGTGGGTGCTGGACCGGGATGCGGCCACCATCTCGATAGCCGACGTGATTCGGGCGACCGACGGGCCGCTGGTGAGCATACACGGAATCCGGGCGGAGGACGTGCAGTACGATCCCTCGGTCTCCGTCCTGCAGTGGGTCTGGATCGCCGTGCGCAGCAGCCTGCGCGAAGTGCTCGAGAACGTCACCATAGCCCAGCTCGTCTCCGGCGAGCTCCCGGAGGACGTGGCGGCGCGGACCAGCGAGAGCGGGGTTTGGGAGTCGCGCTGAGCGGAGCCGCGACCGTCGGTCGTCCCGCGTGCTGGGAGTGGTTGGATCGATCCACTTGAAAGTGTACCGTTTTTATCAACTTAGTTGTAAATGCTGCCCGTGGTTACCGGGACGGGCGGAAACGGTCTGGAGGCATTGGTGCCCACTCTGTTACTCGTGGCGGTGGCCGGGTTTCTCGCCCAGCTGGTCGACGGATCACTGGGCATGGGATTCGGCGTGACGGCCACAACCGGACTGCTGGCTGTGGGAACCGCGCCCGTGATGGCCTCGGCCTCGGTTCACCTGGCCAAGATCGGTACCGGAATAGCTTCGGGGGCCGCGCACTGGGGAATGCGGAACGTGGACTGGCGGATGGTCGGTTGGCTGGCCGTTCCCGGAGGGCTCGGGGGCTTCCTGGGAGCCTCGACGCTCTCGTCCGTGGCGGCGGGAGCGGCCCGCCCCTGGATGGCGGTGCTGCTGGTGGTACTGGGCGGTTATGTCGTGCTGCGCTTCTCCGCCTGGTCGAAACCCGTCCGCGGATCGGGGTTCACCCCGTCCGGCAGGCGCTGGTTGCTCCCCCTGGGGGGCGTGGGTGGTTTCGTGGACGCCGTGGGTGGCGGCGGTTGGGGCCCCGTCACCACCTCCACCCTGCTGAGCACGGGACGGATTCAGCCGCGGCGCACGGTGGGCACGGTCAGCGCCAGCGAACTGATCGTATCGCTCGGGGCGACCTCGGGCTTCCTGCTGCACAACGGGGGAGCGGCCTGGAAGTGGTCGGTGATCCTCGGTTTGATCATCGGCGGAGTGGTGGCCGCTCCGCTGGCCGCGTGGCTGGTGCGCATGCTCCCGGTGCGCGTGCTGGGGGTCGGCGCGGGCGGACTGATCGTCTTCACGAACGTGCGGCTGCTGCTGGACTCGCTCGGCGTCCCCGCGCTCGCGGTCGGATTCGTCAGCGTTGTTCTCGGCCTGAGCTGGGTCGTGGGGCTGGTCTGGGCGGTGCGCGCCGAGCTGCACCAGCGCAGGATCGCCAGGTCGGAGGCGGCCGCCGCCGATCCCCGGAGCCTCTACGAGAAGGCCTGATCCGTCGAGGGAGATCCGCTCACCGGTTGTCCGTGGCCCCTGTGCCGCGCGTGCACCGCGCGGCACAGGGGCCACGTTTCGTTCGGTTGGGAGAGGGGCGGCAGGGCGTCACGCTTCCGTGTTGGCGGTGCGCAGCGTGCGCATCGCGTTGGCCAGTTGTTCCGAGTGCTCCGGCCCGAGGGGGTCGAGAACGGTGCGACGCAGGATCTCGGCGCAGGCGTGCTTGGCTTCCTCGGCCGTGGTGCGCCCGTGATCGGTCAGCACGACGTAGGTGACCCGGCGGTCGGTGTCGCACGGTTCCCTGCGGATCAGTCCCGCCGAGACCAGCCTGTCGGCCACCTTGGTGAATCCTCCGCTGCTCAGCGCGGCCTCCTTGGCCAGCTTGGTCATGGGCATGCGGCATTCCGGTGAGCGCACGAGCCTTACGAGGATGTCGAAGGCACCCGGAGTGAGGTCGAATCGTTCGGCGATCTCGGACATCAGTCGTTCCTGGGTGGTGTGGTAGCCCTCGATCACGAGCCCCCACCAGGTGACGATCTCGTCGTCGTCGGTGTCCTTGTCGGTCGCCGCCGGGGGTGTGGTGGCGATGTCCTCGGTTCCCACCTGGCCGCCTTTCTCCTCGTGTTTGTTTCGCCGCCCGCAGTCTAACCCCCGCCGCACTAACTCTTACAAGGAAAACTCTTGCTGGCAAGAGGTTTTGTGGTAGTCTTCTGGTGCAAGAGAAAAGGGTCGATCGGTTCGACCTCTCCGAGGGACAGGAGCTGTCCAGATGAGCACACCGGTGAAACTCACGGTCGTCTACTACTCGTCCACCGGGACCATCGCCGAGATCGCCAACGCGCTGGTCTCCGAAGCGGAGGCGGCGGGTGCCGAGGTCCGGTTGCGTCGCGTCGCCGAATTGGCCCCGGACTCGGCGATCGACTCCAACCCGGCCTGGCGGGCCAACCTGGAGGCCACTCGTTCGATCGCCGAGGTGACCCCGGACGACCTCCTCTGGGCCGACGCGGTGATCTTCGGTACGCCCACCAGGTACGGCAACGTCGCCGCGCAGCTCAAGCAGTTCATCGACTCGCTGGGGCCGCAGTGGCAGCAGGGGCTGCTCGCCGACAAGGTCTACAGCGGATTCACCTCGACCGCGAGCAAGCACGGCGGGCAGGAGTCCACGCTGCTGGCGCTGTACAACAGCGTGCACCACTTCGGCGGCATCCTGGTCGCACCCGGTTACACGGACGGCTCGAAGTTCGTCGACGGCAACCCGTACGGGACCAGCCACGTCGACGGGCAGGGCGAGGGCAAGGTGGACGACGAGACCCGGCAGGCCGCTTCGGTGCAGGCTCGCCGCGTCGTAAGCGTCGCCCGCGCACTGCGGGACGGCGCCGCCTGAAGCGCCTCCCGTCCGAGCGAGACGGCAGGGCACACCGCACACGTGCTGCTCGGGGCGCTGCTCGGGGTGCCCTGCCCGCGCGGCGAGGCGCAGTTCCACGCGCGGGCAGCCGACTCATCCGGGCAACCGTTCCGCCGGGAGCTCGCGCAGAGCTTTTCCGGCCGGATCGGCTCGGGGCCTCGACTTCGGAGGCGTCGAAACGATCACGCTGTCCACCGGCGCCGCCGGGGCCACGGGGCCGCCCGCGCGAACCAAGCCACCGACCCTCTCGTAGGAGGTCGAGCATGACCATCTCCACCAGCGGCCTGCACCACGTGACCGCGATAGCGGGTGATCCGCAGCGCAACGCCGACTTCTACCTGCGCACCCTCGGCCTGCGGATGGTCAAGACCACCGTCAACTTCGACGACCCGGGCACCTACCACCTCTACTACGGCGACGAGGTGGGACGCCCCGGCACGCTGATGACCTTCTTCCCCTTCCACGGGGCCCCTCCGGGCAAGCACGGGAACGGCCAGGCGACCGCCACCGCCTTCTCGGTGCCGGAGCAGTCCATCGGCTGGTGGCAGCGGCACCTGAACGAGGCCGGGGTCGAGGTCAGCCGGGTGCAGAACCGCGAGGGCGAGGACGCGCTGACCTTCCAGGACCCCGACGGGCTCGTCCTGTCGCTGGTGGCGCACCCCCATCCGGACCCGCGGGCTCCCTGGGACAACGGCGTGGTGCCCGCCGAGCACGGCATTCGCGGGCTGCACTCGGTCACGCTCTCGGTGGACAGCGAGGAGGACACGGCCGAGATGCTCGGTGGCATGGGGATCACGTTCTCCGGCCAGGAGGGCAACCGGCTGCGCTTCGCCGCGGGATCGGGCGGTCCGGGCGCGTTCGTGGACGTCGTCGTGCGGCCGGGCGCCGAACGGGGACTGGTGGCTTCGGGCACCGTGCACCACGTCGCGTGGCGCGCCCCTGACGAGTCCACCCAGGCCGCCTGGCGGAGCGAACTCGTGGACAGCGGGGTGTCGGTGACCTCCGTGCTGGACCGGCAGTACTTCCGCTCCATCTACTTCCGCGAGCCGGGCGGGACGCTGCTGGAGATCGCCACCGACGAACCGGGTTTCACCGCGGACGAGCCGCTGCTCGAACTGGGGCGGGCGCTCAAGCTCCCCCCGTGGTTGGAGCCGAACAGGGAGCAGATCGAGGCGACCCTGCCGCGGCTCGACTTGCCGAGCGAGAACAATCCGGAAAGGCTGGCCTCATGACCGCCGACGGGCTCTTCCTGCGCCACACCTTCACCGAGGGGGACCCCGGATCCCCGGTGCTGCTGCTGTTGCACGGTACCGGTGGTGGCCCCGAGGACATCGCCGTGCTCGGCAAGCGGATCGCTCCCTCGGCGCCCCTGCTCGCCCCGGCGGGCTCGGTTTCCGAGAACGGAGCGGCCCGCTGGTTCCGCAGGCACGCCGAAGGAGTGTTCGACGAGGCCGACGTGCGGGAACGCACCGAGGAACTGGCCGAGTTCGTCCGGCGGGCGCGCGAGCACTACGGGCTCACCGACCGCAGGATCGTCGCCGCCGGTTTCTCCAACGGAGCCAACATCGCGGCGGCACTGACCCTGCTGCGGCCGGACGTGCTCAGCGAGGCCGTGCTGTTCGCGGCCATGCTGCCGGTCGGCGATCCGCCGTGGCACGAGCTCACGGGCAGCAGGGTGTGGATGTCCAACGGAGAACGGGACCCGATGGCACCGCTGCCGGCGGTGGAGCGGCTGACCGAGACGCTCCGCCGGCGCGGTGCCGAGGTGACCGCGCATCGTCACCGGGGTGGACACGAGATCACCGGTGAGGCGCTGGAGCGGGCCGCGGCCTGGCTGAACACCTGAGCGGGCCTGGCGCGCGGGAGGACCGCCCGCGCGCTCACCGCGTCGGGCGGGAGCGCGTTTCCCGCAGCGTTCGCTTGCCCGTGCGGTAGAGCTGCAGGGCTTTCCGGGACGCGGCATGCTGCTCGCAGAGGTGCACCAGGCTCTGCCTGACTCCGGTGGGGGCGGGCTCCCGCGGATCCGGTTCCGGCTCCAGCACGCGGACGGGCGGATCGCCGATCAGCTCCGCCAGCAGCTCGACGGCCACCTCGGTCGTCTCCTCCGGATCGGCCGCGTCCGGGTGGGAACTCGGGGTGGCCGAGCTCTGCTCGGGGCGCAGCTCCGCCAGGTCGCCGATCACGTGGTAGCCGCTGCCGGCCAGCTCGGAGATTATCCGCTCGGACTGCTCGGAGAGCCACTGCCGGTGCTCGGCGGGCACCTCGAGCGGAGTCCGCGGTTTCCTGCTGCCGAGGATCCCGCCGGCTATGCGGGATTTGACCGTCTCGTCGTGCTCGGACCAGGGGATTCGCCCGTCCAGCCGCTGGTTGAGCTTTCTGAGGACCTCGGTCTCGGCCACGCCGAGCGACCGGTTGGGGCGCCGCACCGCGGTGTCGAATTCCTCCGGCTGCAGGCCGATGAGCTCCGCGAAGCGGTTCCAGACCGTGGTCGGATCGCCCCCCCGGGGCGGAACGGTGATCACATGCACTCGTTCCGCGGGGATGTCGGCGGCCCACTTGTCCAGGATGGCCGCGGTGTCCTGGCGCGGCCAGAACAACTCGCTGAGCGGGTTCGTCTCCTCGGCAGTCCCCCGTATGCCCCCGACGAACTCCTCGAAGGTCAGCGTGTGGCGGTTCTTGACGTCCTCCTGCCACACCGCGGGAAGCTGGCGAAGCAGGTCCCGCGCCGTGCACACGAGATGCACCTCCGCGGGAGCCAGGTCGTTCATCGCCCGCTCGATCTGCTCCGGAGTGGCGGTGCAGAACAGCTCGTGGGAGATGACGACGGTGCCCGACCACTCGGCCGCCTCCGCCACGAGACGGTCCCACGCCTGCGGGACGTTCTCGTCGAACCAGTCCGACTGGAACTGCTTGTTCTGCAGGTCCAGGGCCGCGTGGAAGTGCGCGTCGGGACGGTCACCCGGGTACAGCACCCCCGCACGGCCGAGGTCAGCCCGGTTGTTCCAAAGAACTTCCTGCAAGTACGTCGTCCCGGTCTTGGGCGATCCGAGGTGGATGTAGACCCGTTCGGGGCCTGCGTGGTTCATCGATTCTCACAGCTCCTGTCGGTGATGACTCGGGGCACACGCTGAACGGAGTGCGACAGCCTAACAATCCCGCGGGATCGCCCGGGGAAGCGCTCGCGGCACGATCGACGACGCCGCTTCCGCGACGGGAACGCGCGGGAAGGGTTTTCCTCTGCCAGGGGCGGACGTTCCGCTGAAAGAAGGACTCGAGTGATCCCGATTTCTGTACAGTAGCGACCACGTATGCGTACGGGTTGGGGCGTTTCGGGATGATCGCACCGCCAGTTCCACCTAAGTGTCGTACGGGAAGGGACCGACGATGGATTTCTCGGGAGCTACGCTCTGGCTGACCGGTTTACCCGGGGCGGGCAAGTCCACCATCGCCGAAGCCGTAGGAGAGAGCCTTCGCGGCCGGGGCGCGCGAGTGGAGATTCTCGACGGGGATCGCTTGCGCACCAACCTGTCGGCCGATCTCGGATTCAGCGCGGAGGACCGGGCTGAGCACGTCCGTCGCACGGGCTTCGTGGCCAGACTGCTGGCCGCGAACGGGGTCACCGTTCTCGTGCCGGTGATCGCGCCTTACTCGGAGGTGCGCTCCGGGGTGCGCGAGCAGCACGAGGCGCACGGGTGCCCTTATTTCGAGGTGCACGTGGCGACTCCGGCCACGGAGTGCATGCGCCGCGACCCCAAGGGGCTCTACCGGCGTGCCGCGTCCGGGGAGCTGTCCGGGCTCACCGGATACGACGCCGAGTATCAGGAGCCCAGCGACCCGGATCTGCGCTTGGACACCACCACCGCCGACATAGCCACGGCGCGGGACACCGTGCTGGACATGTTGGAGCGTGCCGTGACGTCACCGGCGCACCTGTCCTTCACGGAAAGCGACCAGGAGGTCCTGGACGGGGACAAGCGGCTGTACCCGCTGTGATCGCGGCCGGTGCTCGTTCTCCGGTGTCCCGTTCCGGGCCCTGGATGCGGGAGAGCGCGGAAGGTGGGCTGGAACTTCCGTGAACAGGTGGGACGGTTTTCGTTCTTTCTCGTTCGGAAGGTCGGTAGAACACTTCTGCCCGGACGTGCGGAGCCGGACGAGCGGCTCTCGCGCGGGGAGCGCGTGTGCGTGGTGAGCGGTCCCGGACCCGCCGAGTCGTGCGGGGTCCGGGGCCGGCGGCGTTCCCGTGGTGCCCTGAAGATCCGCTCGACGGCGGATTTCGCCCGGCGGGGCCGGAAGGCGTCGACTCGTGAGCGCTCCGGCCCCGCCGTTGTCCTCCCGGCGTGGATCACGCCGGTGATTCGGTTCTGTTCTTCCCACGATTCGGGAAGTCGAGTCGCGGTGCTTCCCTCGCGGACGGGGCGGTGCTCGTCGCGCCGCTGACCACTGTCCGCATCAGCTGCGTTTCCTCGCCGGGCGTCCGGCGTGGGGGGACGCGGACGTGCGGCGGTATTGACCGGAGGGGAACGCACGATTATGTTCGCATGAAGCACGTACGTTCTCTCAGCGAACAGAGTTGGCTGATGGCGATCCGTGCGGATTCTGTGCGAACACCGCGGAACGGAGTGGTCAGTGGCACGCATTCTGCAGCTCGACACGGCGGTGGCCGAGCTAGTCGACGACGGAGACACCGTCGCCCTGGAAGGATTCACGCATCTCATTCCGGTCGCGGCGGGACACGAGATCATCCGACAGCGGACCAGGAATCTGACGCTGGTAAGGATGACCCCCGATGTGATCTACGATCAGCTCATCGGGGCCGGGTGCGCGGACAAGCTCGTCTTCTCCTGGGGCGGCAACCCCGGTGTGGGCTCGCTGCACCGGTTCAGGGACGCCGTGCAGAATTCCTGGCCCGGGCCGTTGGAGATCGAGGAGCACAGCCACGCGGGCATGGCCAATCGTTACGTGGCCGGGGCCTCCGGACTGCCGTTCGCGGTGCTGCGTGGCTACGCGGGCACCGATCTGCCGAACCACACAGACACGATCAGCACGGTCCGCTGCCCCTTCACCGGGGAGGAGCTGGCCGCCGTGGCTGCCATCAACCCGGATGTCGGCATCATCCACGCGCAGCGCGCGGACCGGGCGGGCAACGTGCAGCTCTGGGGCATCACGGGGGTGCAGAAGGAAACCGTGCTCGCCTCGAGGCGGTCGCTGGTGACCGTGGAGGAAGTGGTCGACGAACTGCCTGAGCAACCGGGTGCCATGGTCCTGCCCACCTGGGCGGTCACCGCGGTGGCCGAGGTTCCCGGAGGCGCGCACCCCTCCTACGCGCAGGGCTACTACGAGCGGGACAACAGCTACTACCAGGACTGGGACGCGATCGGCCGGGACCGGGAGCGCTTCCGGGAATGGTTGGACACCGAGATCCACGGCGCGGAGAGGAGCGCACGATGAGCAGTCCTCGAGCCGAGTCCGCAACCGGGGGCGAGTTCACCCCGGACGAGATGATGACCGTGGCCGCCGCCCGCTCGCTGCGCGACGAGGCGGTGTGCTTCGTCGGGATCGGACTGCCGAGCACGGCGGCCAATCTCGCCCGGCGCACCCACGCGCCGGGGCTGGTGCTGATCTACGAGTCCGGCACCCTCGGGGCAGAACCGGAACGGCTGCCACTGTCCATCGGAGACGGCGTTCTCGCCGAGACCGCCGATTCCGTGGTCGGTGTTCCCGAGATCTTCAACTACTGGTTGCAGCCGGGCAGGGTCAACGTCGGTTTTCTCGGCGGTGCCCAGGTGGACCGCTACGGCAACATCAACACCACAGTCATCGGACAGGACTACGACGATCCGAAGGTCCGCCTTCCCGGCGCGGGTGGCGCACCGGAGATCGCCACCTCCTGCGGTGAGGTGCTGATCGTGATGCGGCACAACCCGAAGGCGTTCGTCTCCGCGGTTGACTTCGTCACCTCGGTGGGATACGGCCGGGACGGTCGTGCGCGCGAGCGGTTGGGACTGCCGGGAAGGGGGCCGGTGCGGGTGATCACCGATCTCGGCGTGCTGGAACCGGACTCCGAAACCGGGGAGTTGGTCCTGAGCCGGGTCGCGCCCGAGGTCGAGGTGGAACAGGTGCGCGCTGCCACCGGTTGGCCGCTGCGCACCGCTGACGAGGTGGGAACGCAGGAACCGCCCACCGAGCGGGAACTGACGATCCTGCGGGAACTGAAGGCAACCCTCGGGAACGGAGAGTCGTCTTGAGCAACGAGGTGTACGTACTCGACGCGGTGCGCACCCCGGTGGGGCGTTACGGCAAGGGACTGGCCGAGGTCCGCCCCGACGACCTCGCCGCGCACACCGTCAGGGCACTGCTGGACCGGAGTCCCGAGCTGGATCCGGCCCGGGTGTGCGACGTGCTGTTCGGTGACGCCAACGGTGCGGGCGAGGACAACCGCAACGTGGCGCGGATGGCCGCGCTGCTGGCCGGATTGCCCACCAGCGTCCCCGGGGCCACGGTCAACCGGTTGTGCGGCTCGGGGCTGGAAGCCGTCATCGAGGCGAGCAGGTTCGTGCAGACCGGTGACGGGGACGTGGTGCTGGCGGGCGGAGTCGAGTCGATGAGCCGCGCTCCGTGGGTGCTGCAGAAGCCGGAGCGCGCTTACCCGCGGGGACACGAGACGCTGCACTCCACGACGCTGGGGTGGCGCATGGTCAATCCCGAGATGCCGCCGGAGTGGACCATCTCCCTGGGGGAGAGCGCGGAGATCCTGGCGGACCGTTACGGGATCAGCCGCGCGGATCAGGACGCCTTCGCCGCGCGCAGCCACGAGCGGGCCGCCGCGGCCTGGCGCGACGGTCTCTTCGCCGACGAGGTGGTCCCGGTGCCCGGCACCGAGCTCACCGAGGACGAAGGGGTCAGGACGGACTCCTCCCCGGAGAAGCTCGGCAAGCTCAAACCGGTGTTCCGCTCGGGGGGAACGGTCACGGCGGGCAACTCCTCCCCGATGAACGACGGCGCGGCCGCGGTGCTGCTCGGCAGCGAGCGGGGAGCCGAGCAGGCCGGTGCGGAACCGTTGGCACGGGTGGTCAGCAGGGGAGTCGCTGCGGTGGACCCCGACGTCTTCGGTATCGGTCCGGTGCAGGCCGCGCGCACCGCGCTGGAGCGGGCAGGCATCGGCTGGGGCGATCTGAGCGCGGTCGAGCTCAACGAGGCGTTCGCGGCGCAGTCGCTGGCCTGCCTGGCGGACTGGCCCGAGCTCGACCCGGAGATCGTCAACCAGCGGGGCGGTGCGATCGCCATCGGCCACCCGCTCGGGGCTTCGGGAGCGCGCATCCTCACCACGCTGGCTCACCAGCTGCGTCGAGCCGGAGGCGGTTGGGGACTCGCCGCGATCTGCATCGGGGTCGGTCAGGGGCTCGCCGTCGTGCTGCACGCGTAACCGGTGACGTCCGCGGTGTCGGCGACCGCTCGGGTGGAGCCTCCGGCGCTGCCGCGCCGGAGAACGGCCCCGGTCCGGTCGACGTCCCGTTCGAAGAACCTTGTCGAGGAACGGAAGAACTCTACAGCCATCGGGAGTGAGCATGTCCACCGACTCGATCGCGGGGCGGGCAGACCGGCTGCTGTTGCCCAGCTACGCGCGTGACGACGCCAGTCACCCGGCCCTGGACACCCCCGAGTACAAGTCCACGTCACTGCGCCACCCGAGCAAGCCGCTGCAACGCTTACCGCAGAACCTCACCGAGATCACCGGACCGGTGCTCGGGCACGAGCGGGTGTCCGAGACCGACCACGACCTGACGATCCAGCACGACGGCGAACCGCTGGGCGAGCGGATCCTGGTCAGTGGCAGGGTGCTCGACTCGGACGGAAGACCCGTGCCGAACACCCTGGTCGAGGTCTGGCAGGCCAACGCGGCGGGCCGGTACCGGCACACTGGTGACCGGCACCCGGCTCCGCTGGACCCGAACTTCTCCGGCGTCGGGCGCTGCATGACCGACGAGCACGGTCGCTACCGGTTCGTCACCATCAAGCCCGGTGCCTATCCGTGGCGCAACCACGACAACGCCTGGCGCCCGGCGCACATCCATTTCTCCTTGTTCGGGCGCGCCTTCACGCAGCGGCTGGTCACCCAGATGTACTTTCCCGGGGACCCGTTGTTCTACCAGGACCCGATCTTCAACTCGGTGCGCGACCCGAAGGCGCGCGAGCGGATGATCTGCGAGTTCGATCTGGACAGCACGGTCCCGGAATGGGCGCTGTCGTACCACTTCGACATCGTGCTGCGCGGTAGCGAGGCGACGCCGTTCGAGGACGAGGAGGACGACGATGACGACTGAGCACGGCGAGCCCGCGACAACCCCGTCCCAGACGGTGGGTCCCTTCTTCGCGCTGCCGGACGGGTTGCCCTGGCCGGACGGTCCCGAGATCGTCGGTCCGGAGACCGACGGGGCCTTCCTGCTGCGGGGGCGTCTGCTGGACGGCGCGGGCGAGACGATCCCGGACGGGCTGATCGAGATGTGGCAGGCCGACGAGCACGGCCGGTTCGACCACCCGGACGATCCGCGAGGACCGAGCGCCTCCATACGCGGTTTCGGGCGGTGCCCCACCGACTCGGACGGGCAGTTCTGGTTCCGCACGGTCCGGCCGGGTGCGCTTCCCACCCCGGAGGGGGAGTGGGAGGCCCCGCACATCGACGTGACCGTGCTGGCCCGGGGCATGCTCGACCGGGTGGTGACCCGGATCTACTTCCCGGACGAGGAGGCCAACGCCACCGACCCCGTCCTGTCCACCGTGGACCAGCAACGGCGCGACACCCTGATCGCGGTTGCCGAGGACGGGGGATTCCGCTTCGACATCAGGTTGCAGGGCGCCGACGAGACCGTCTTCTTCGCGGTCTGACCGGTGCTGCCCGGCCGGATCGGTCGCTGCCCGCGAGCGGTCCGTCCGTTCGCGGGCAGCGGCGGACTCCGCTCCGACGGACCCGCGCCGACCCGAACAGCGAACACCAGTGAGGACGGGAGCGGTTTGTTCACCCCCACGTTCGTCAGCGAACGATTCGCCGCGTGCACCGACCGCCGCGCGTGGCTGGCCGCCATGCTCGAGTTCGAGGCCGCGCTGGTCCGCGCGCAGGCCGACGTCGGAGTGCTCGACCCGGGAGTCGCCGAGCGGATCGCCCGGGAGTGCGCGGCGGACGGCTTCGACGTCGACTCGATCGCCGAGCGCGCGGCTTCCTCGGCCACACCGGTCATCCCGCTGGTCAATGATCTGACCGAACGGGTTCCGCAGGAGGTCTCCGGCTGGGTGCACCGGGGCGCCACGAGCCAGGACGTCGTGGACACCGCCGCCATGCTGGTGGCCCGCACGGCCCTGGACCGGCTGCTGGAGGAGCTGCGCGGTGTGGCAGACGAGTGCGCGCGACTCGCACGGCAGCACCGGGACACCGTGATGACCGGCCGGAGCCTGCTGCAGCAGGCGCTGCCGACCACCTTCGGGCGCAAGGCCGCGGGGTGGCTCGGCGGGGTGGTCGACGCGACCGATCCGGTGGCGCGGTTGCGGCGGGAGCGGCTGGCCGTCCAGTTCGGAGGCCCGGTGGGAACGCTGGCCACGCTGGGCACGAGCGGGGTGTCGGTCGCTGCCGCGCTGGCCGAGCGGCTCGGGCTGGCCGAGCCGGTGCTCCCCTGGCACACCGAGCGCACGAGAACGGGCGAGCTGGCCTCCGCCCTGGGGACCGTGGCCGGAACGCTCGGCAAGATCGCCCTGGACGTCAAGCTGGGCGCCCAGACCGAGCTGGGTGAGCTCGCCGAAGGCAGCTCCGGCGGTTCCTCGGCGATGCCGCACAAGCGGAACCCGGTCCGGGCCGTCCGCGTGACGGCCGCTGCGCGCCGGGTTCCCGGCCTGGTCGCCACCTTGCTCTCGGCCATGCCCCAGGAGCACGAGCGGGGAGCGGGGGACTGGCAGGCCGAGTGGGAACCCTTCACGGAGCTGCTGCGGCTCACCGGCACCGCCGCTTCGCTGACCAGGGAGATGCTGGCCGACCTGCGGGTGAACACCACGGCCATGCGCACCAACCTGGACGTCACCGGAGGGGCGCTGCTCGCCGAGCGCGTCTCCGCGGTCCTGGCGCCGGAACTCGGTGCGCGGCGGGCCAAGGAACTGGTCACCGGGCTGGTGAGCGGGATCGGGGACGACGGCGGCGGGCTGCGTGCGGAGCTGCTCGACGACCCGACGGTGCGTTCGGTGCTGTCCGAGCAAGCCGTGCTGGAGGTGACCGACCCGGAGGGCTATCTGGGCTCGGCCGCCGAGTTCGTCGACCGTGCGCTGGAGAGATACACGAGTTGGAAGGAGACGAGTACCGGTGATTCCGGACTATGAACTGACCGGTCCGCCGCAGGCCCCGGTGTTGGTGCTGTCCAACTCGCTGGGCACGGACCGGACGATGTGGGACGCGCAGCTGCCGGCCCTGTCCGCGCGGTTCCGGGTGCTGCGCTACGACCAGCGCGGCCACGGCAGGACCCCGGCCACGTCCGGGCCCTACGACCTGGAGCTGCTGGGGCGTGACGTGCTCGACCTGCTGGACCACCTCGAGATCGGGCGGGTGCACTTCGCCGGTGTCTCCCTCGGGGGGATGACCGGCATGTGGCTGGCGAGCAACGCGCCGGAACGGATCGACCGGCTCGCCCTGCTGTGCACCTCCGCCGCCCTCGGCCCCGCGTCCAACTGGCGGGAGCGCGCCGAGTTCGTGCGGGCCAACGGCACCTCGGCGATGGTTCGGTCCGCTCTGGATCGCTGGTTCACGCCCGAGCTGGCTTCCCGGCAGGACGTGTTCGCCAAGTACGGTGCGATGATCTCGGCCACCGACGACGAGGGCTACGCGGGCTGCTGCGAGGCCATCGCGACGATGGGGCTGGACGATCGGCTGGGTGAGATCACCGCTCCCGCGCTCGTGGTGGCGGGATATGATGACCCGGCGACGCCGCCCGAGCACGCCGAACGCATCGCCGGTGGCATCGCCGGTGCGCGCCTGGAAGTCTTGGAAAACGCCGCGCACCTGGCCAATGTGGAGCGGGCCGAGCAGGTCGATCGCCTGCTGGTCGAGCACTTCGCGGGGGAGGAGCAGCGCATGTCCGTCGGTGCCGATCGGGCCGCCGGTGAGCGGGCCGCCCCGGACCGGACCGGGACCGGAACGGCCGTTCGCAGGCAGGTGCTCGGCGACGCCCACGTCGACCGGGCCAACGAGCGGACCACGGAGTTCACCGCTCCCTTCCAGGACTTCATCACCCGCTACGCCTGGGGCGAGCTCTGGGCCTCGGAGGAGATGGACCGGCCGACCCGCAGCTGCGTCACCCTCGCGATCCTGGCGGCGACCGGCAACCACGACGAGCTCGCGATGCACGTTCGGGCGGCTCGCCGCAACGGGGTCGCCGCGGGGACGATCAGGCAGGTGCTGATGCACGTGGCCGTCTACGCCGGTGTGCCCAAGGCCAACAGCGCCTTCGCGCTCGCCGATCGAATACTGTCCGAAGAGGACGAGCAGAGCGGTGCTTGAGATCCACGAGGGGGTGGCGTGATGGAGCCGGAGGCCGACTCCGGAGTGGGGCCGGTGCAGTCCTTGGCCCGCGGGCTCATGGTGATCCGCGCCTTCGACGAGACGCGCCCGGAGATGACCCTCAGCGAGGTCGCCCGCACCACCGGCCTCTCCCGCGCCTCCGCGCGTCGCTTCCTGCACACCCTCGTGCAGCTCGGCTACGTCTGGACCGACGGCCGGCTGTTCGCGCTGACCCCCAGGGTGCTCGAACTCGGGTTCTCCTACCTGTCCAGCCTGTCCCTGCCGGAGATCGCCCAACCCCACCTGGAGCGGTTGACCGCCCAGGTGCACGAGTCGGTGTCGGTGTCGGTGCTCGACGGGGACGAGATCGTCTACGTGGCGCGGGTGCCGACTTCGCGGATCATGACCGTGGCCATCAACATCGGCACCCGCTTCCCGGCCTACGCCACCTCGATGGGGCGGGTGCTGCTGGCCGGCCTCGACGAGGAGACGCTGGCTGAGTACCTGGAGCGCGTGCGCCCGGAGCCGTTGGCCCCCCAGACCGTGACCAGTGCGGGGGAGCTGCGCCGCGAACTGGAGCGCATCCGCTCCCAGGGTTGGGCGATCGTCGACCAGGAACTGGAGGCGGGGCTGCGCTCGGTGGCCGCCCCCATCCGGGACCGCTCCGACCGGGTGGTCGCGGCTGTGAACGTCTCCTCGCACGCCAGCAGGACCGGCCCCGAGCAGGCGCGCGAGCAGCTCCTCCCGCCGCTGCTGGAGACGGCTGCTCGGATCGAGGCCGATCTGCGGGTGGCTCCGCAGGCGGGCAGCAGCGCGCGGTGAGGCTCCCGGCCGGGACCGGTCCCCGGTGAAGTCCGGCAACGAACCCTAGGTCCACATCAGACGTGTTTCCCCGGTCAGGGCGAAGACCTCGGCGGCGCGGGTGGCCGAGCGGAAACTGCCGCGGCCGCCGCCGTCGCGGTCGACGACCTCCGCCCGGTCGGGCAGCTCCAGCCCCCAGGCGGCCACGTGGCCGTCGACGAGTTCGCCTGCCTCGTCCCGGGTGAGCTCGCAGAGGACGAAAACTCCGGGGCGGGTGGTCAGCGCGTTTTCGAGGACGGCCAGCTCTTCCGGATCCGGCGCGAAGTCGTCGGATGCTTTGAGTGTCACGAGGAGACTCCGTTCAAGTTGACGATATGACATCTATCACTGTAGCTAGAAATCTAGCTTCGTCGATAACCTGAACGGGTGGGTTTTCTCGGGGTGGGGGACGCACAGGCAGACTGTGTGCGGACAGTGTTTTCCAGGAGGTGAGACGTGTCCTCTCGGAGTGATCCGTCAGCATTGCGCTGGTTGATCGGAGTCGAACTGGCAAGCTACCGAAGAAGAGCGGGGCAAACTCTCGCGGCGGCTGCCAAGGCTGTCGGTTGTTCTTCCAGCTTGGTGGGGCACTTCGAGAAAGGCATGTATTTCCCGCAGCCGCAGCAGATCGCTGAACTGCTGGAGTTTTACGCGGCCCCGTCCTGGGACGTCGAGCGATTGGTATCGCTCTGCGGCAGAGCGGATCAACGAACGTGGCTCGCTCCGTGGGTGGACGTGATCCCCGACTGGTTGCGTACCTTCGTGGGACTCGAAGGGCTCGCTACGCGTGAGACCATCTACGCGCCTCTCGTGCTTCCCGCCTTGGTCCAGACAGAGGACTATGCGACGGGGATGACTTCGCCCAGCGCTCGGGTTCGCCCGGACCAGAGCGAGCGCCTCGTGAGCTTGCGTATGGAAAGACAGCAACGGCTGAGCTGCACGGAGGACCCGCTACGGTTGACGGCGCTGATCGAGGAATCCGTCCTGGATCGGCCGATCGGGAGTGCCGAGATCATGCGGGCACAGTTCGAACATCTACTCGAACTGGCGTGCTGGTCCAATGTCGAGATCCTGGTCCTGCCCACGAGCGTTGGCAGGCACGACGGCTTGGAGGGACGGTTCACCGTGCTGGACTTCGATGCGGCTCAGTCGATCGGATACGTCGAGATCCCGGACGGAGCAGTCTACGTCCAGGATCAGGACCAGGTGGCCGGTTACACCCGAAACGCTGAAGCACTACGCTCGATCGCGCATTCGCAGGAGGATTCGCTGGAAGTGATCAGGGCTCGTGCGCAAGCTCTGGTCTGAGTGGAGAGGTGTAGCGAGTATGGTCACTGCCGATCGTCGTTCGGAGTGGCGCAAGTCGAGTCATAGCAGCAACGGTTCGGATTGCGTCGAGGTGGCGCTGGGTGCCGCCACGGCGGCGGTGCGGGATTCCAAGGACCCGGAGGGTCCCACCCTGCGGGTGGGCGCCGCGGAGTGGGGGAGATTCCTGGCCGGGGTGAAGCGGTGCGCCTTCGACTCCGGCTTCGCTGGCTGACCCGGAGCGCCCCGCGTGGATCGACCTCGCCGGAGACGGGACCGGACACGGTGCGGTGAGGCCCACGTTCGTGACGGGCGTGCTCACCGCGCTCGTGTATCGGCGTGATCCGAGCTCTTTTTCGCTCAGGAGTTCTCCGCTGCCGACTGGGAGGCCAGGAAGTCGCGGTACCAGTCGAGAGTGGTCCGCAGCCCGTCCACGAGTGGGGTGGGCTGCCTGTCGAAGTGCTGCTCGAACGGTGCCGAGACCATGTTCTGCGGGACGAGGTGCTGGTAGAAGAGCTCGGCGTACTCGTTCATGAACCGCTCGTCGAACGGTCCCGCGGAGATGGGCCGGTCGAGTACTCGTGCGGTGATCTCGCTGCCGGTGATCCGCTCGACGAGGTCGTGGAGGTGTTCGGTGCTGACTGCGGGCACGGTGGGCAGGTGCCACACCCGACCGGTGGCGGCCTCGTCGGTGGTGGTGCCGAGATCGACGAGGCCACGGGCGATGTCCGGCAGGTAGGAGTAGCTGTGCGGCAGTGTGATGTCGCCGAACCCGAGCGCGGGCTCGGCGGTCAGCACGGCGGGGAAGAAGGCCCCGCCGAGGGTGGAGTTCAGCACGCGAGGGCCGTAGAAGTCGGCCGCACGGCCCAGCACGACGTCGGCGTGCCCGGCGTGGTGCGCGTCCAGGTAGGACTGGTCCAGCGCGGCGCGCATCCGTCCCTTGCGGCTCGTCGCCGCCCAGAGGGTGTCCTCGGTGATGGCAGTGCCGTCCGCCTCGCCGTACGGGTAGAGCGTGTCGAGCACCACGAGCCGGGCGTCGTTCCGGCCCGCGGCGGCGAGCACCGCTCGGCCGATCTCCGGCAACTGCTCGACCTGTAGGTGGTACGGCACGTTGACGGCGTGGTAGATCGCCGCGGCACCCGCGGTCGCGGAGACTGCCTGGTCGGCGGAGGAGACATCGGCACGTACCGTCTCGACCCCGACGGGGGCGCCCTCGATCGGACCGCGGCTGACGTGGCGCACCCTGAGCCCACGTGCGAGCAGTTCGTCCACGATGGTCTTTCCCGCCGGACCGGCGCCGAGCACGACGTGCGTTTCACCGGTGGTTGTGGTCATCAGTACTCCTTCGATTTAGTGAGTGACTGTTCATTCACTTTTGAGGGCAGGACAAGCGCTGCCCGTGCTCTCGGAGTCCTTCGACTGGGCGTGGAACCGTCGCGCGAGTCAGGAAGCCGGACTGTGCCGGAAGCCCTCCGTGAGCGTGGCCGCCCAGTCGGTGTCGGTGTCGAACGCGTCGATCGCGGTCAGCAGGTGGCACAGTTGGCCGCGAGCGAGGAAGTTCTGAGCCTGGGCCGCGTTTGCTCCGGCCCTGGAAACGGCCAGCGAGGTGATCCTGCCGATGCCGTCACGCACGGCCGAGGCCACTTCCGGGGTCTGGGTCGAGGCCAGTGCCTGTACCTGGAGCAGCAGCAGGTCGCGGTCGGCGATCAGCTCGGTGTACCGCGCTCCCATGCGGTCCAGCAGTTCGGCGCTGTCCGGGCTTTCCGCCTCGTCGACGGCCTCGGCGAGCGTGCTCACGATGCGGTCGTAGCAGTCTTCGATCGCGGCGACGAACAGGTCGACTTTGCGCGGGAAGAGCTTCATGACGTACGCCGAGGAGATGCCCGCGTGCTCGGCGACCCGGGTGACCGGGCTGGTGTCGTAACCACGGCGAGCGAACACGGTCACCGCGCTGTGGACGACCGCGCGTCGACGCTCCTCGGCCGTCGCCCTCGAGCCCGTCCTCATAGTGAGTGACTGTACATTCACTTCTGGCCGGGCGCAAGCGAACCCGCCGGAGCTTTCCACTCGGGCAGACCTCTCCGCCCGGAAACCGGCGGACGCTCGCGCGGTGACGAGCAGGGCACGGAGGTGACGCGAACTCGGGACGGGGAGTGGGCCGGCTCGGAAACGCCTCCGAACCGGCCGGCGGCCCCGGGGTGGTGCCGGGGCGCTCGCGAGCGTCCCGGAGTCAGCTCCGCCGTGCCGTCTGTTCGTCGTTCGGGAGGCTTCGGGCCCCCTCGGCGATCCCCACCGGCCCCGGAGCGGCCCCGTCCACCGCTGCCGAGGCGCGGGACTCCGCGCCGTCCGCGAACTGGGTCCGGTACAGCTCGGCGTAGTGCCCGTCCTGCTCCAGCAGCTCGGTGTGGGTTCCCTGCTCGGCGATGCGCCCCTCCGAGATCACCAGGATGCGGTCGGCCCGGCGGATGGTGGCCAGCCGGTGGGCGATCACCAGCGAGGTGCGCCCGTGCAGCGCCCCACGCAGCGCCCGCTGCACGGCGGCCTCGGACTCCGAGTCCAGGTGCGCGGTGGCCTCGTCCAGCACGACGACGGGCGGTTGCTTGAGCAGCAGCCTCGCGATGGCGATGCGCTGCTTCTCCCCGCCGGAGAGGCGGTATCCCCGGTCGCCGACGACGGTGTCCAACCCGTCGGGCAGTTCGGTGAGCAGCTCCTCGAGCTGGGCGGTGCGCAGCGCGTCGAGGAGTTCCGCGTCGGTGGCGGAGGGGCGCGCGTAGGCGAGGTTGGCCCGGATCGTGTCGTGGAACAGGTGCGCTTCCTGGGTGACCACGCCGATGGTGGAGTACAGCGAGGCCAGGGTAACGTCCCGGACGTCGTACCCGCCGACGCGGACGCTTCCCGAGTCCACCTCGTACAACCTGCCCGCCAGCTGGGCGATCGTGGTCTTGCCCGCTCCGGAGTGCCCGACCAGCGCGATCATCTCCCCCGGATCGGCGCGGAAGGAGACGTCGTGCAGGACCTGGTGCGCGGGCGTGCTCTCCTGGCGCGCCACCGATTCCAGCGAGGCCAGCGAGACCTCGTCGGAACCGGGGTAGTGGAACGAGACCGAGTCGAACTCCAGGCTGTTCGTCCCGGCGGGGAGCTCGACGGCGTCCTCCCGCTCGCGGATCATCGGCTCCAGGTCCAGCACCTCGAACACCCGGTGGAAGCTGACCAGGGCCGTCATCACGTCGACGTGGACGTTGGACAGCGAGGTCAGCGGACCGTACAGGCGGGTGAGCAGCGAGGTCAGCGCCACCAGGGTGCCCAGCTGCAGCGAGCCGCTTATCACCAGCGTGCCGCCGAGGCCGTAGGCCACCGCGGTGGCCAGCGCGGCCAGCAGCGTCAGCCCCACGAAGAAGACCCGGCTGTACATGGCCGACAGCACGCCGAGATCCCGCACCCGCGCGGCCTTGCCCGCGAACTGGGCGGTCTCCTCGTCGGCCCTGCCGTAGAGCTTGGTCAGCATGGCGCCGCCGACCCCGAAGCGCTCGGTCATCAGCGAACTCATCTCCGCGTCCACGGCCATCTGCTCGCGGGTGACGCGCTGCAGCTTCCTGCCGATCCAGCGGACCGGGAACAGGAACAGCGGGACCAGGGCCAGCGCGATCAGCGTGATCTTCCAGGACAGCGCGAACATCGCGGCCAGGACCAGCACCAGGCTCAGCACGTTGGACACCACGGAGGACAGCGTGCTGGTCAGGGCGCGCTGCGCCCCGATGACGTCGCTGTTGAGCCTGCTGGTCAAGGCCCCGGTCTGGGCGCGGACGAAGAACGCCAGCGGCATCCGCTGCACGTGGTCGAACACGTCGCGGCGCAGCTCGTAGATCAGCCCCTCACCCAGGCGGGAGGAGTACCAGCGCTGCAGCAGGGTCAGCACCGCCTCGACGAGGGCCACCCCGGCCACCGCCACGGCGAGCCAGAGAACCACCCCCATGCGCCCCGGCACGACCCCGCGGTCGATGATCGCCTTGAACAGCAGGGGAGTGACCACCCCGAGCGTGGCCGTGGCCGCGACCATGAGCAGGAAGGGCACGATCACGCCGAGGTAGGGCCGCGCGTAGGCCAGTATCCGTTTCGCCAGGCCGGGAGGGAGCCGTTGTCGGGTGACCGAACTGTCCCTGGTCAGCGACCGCATCGTCGCCCAGCTCACTCCGTTGTCCATGCCGGCACCTTTCTTCGTGGTGGGATCGGTGTCGTTCGATCAAATGACTTGAAGTTCACTGGAAGTCAATATTTTTCCGGGGGTCAATACGGCGGGGCCTCCTGCTGATCCGGGGTGGTGGAGCCGCCCGGCTCGTCGGCCAGTTTCCGCAGCAGGTGGCGCAGCTGTTCGCGCTCCGCCCCGGACAGGCGGGCCAGCATGGCCCCGTTGACGGACTCGGCGACCGAATCCGCCCGCAGCAGGACCTCCCGTCCCGGCTCGGTCAGGTGCAGCAGGCGTCGCCTGCGGTCGCCGCTGTCGACGGCGCGGGACAGCAGTCCGCGCTGTTCGAGCCTCGGCAGCAGCGAGGCCAGGGTGGCCTTGTCGATGGCCGCCTGCTGGCCGACGGCGGCCTGCTCGATGCCGGGGTGCTCGTCCACCGCGCGCAGCACCGCGTACTGCGGTTTGGTCAGTTCGGGGATTTGCGCCTGCCAGTTGGCGTTGTGCTCCTGCAGCGTGCGGCGCAGCAGGTGGAAGACGGCCGCGTCCAGTTCCACTGTGTTCTCTCGCAGTCGGTCGTCGTTGGGGCCCGTGCATCTTAGAGCCCGCGCGGATCGGGCGGGTATCCGCTCGGTCGGGGCGGTCGCAGGACGAGCGGCGGAGTCGCCTCCACCCGCCTGCGCACCCGGCACCGCCGGAGCTCCCCACGCGCGCACCAACCTCCCGAGCGGAGCAACCCGCGCTCTCCTGTCGGAGTTTTCCATTGTCCCCGGTGCGGGGTCCCGGACAGCGTGGCCGCTCCGCGCGGGTCCGACCTTCGGGGCGGTCGCCGGCTCGGCGGGGCAGCAGCGGGGCGGCAGCTGCGCGGAACCGGGAGGTGACCCCGTGCGTTCCCGTCCGGTCCAGTGCTAGTATTTACACGAACGTTCGTTCACGAACGATTTTTGGAGTGACAATGCGGTTGGTGGTGGGAGTCACGGGAGCCACCGGGGCTCCATTGGCCGCGGGGCTGCTCGAGGCGCTGCGCGGCGATCCGGACGTGCACACGCATCTGGTGCTCAGCAGGTGGGCCAGAACCACGATCGAGCTGGAGACCGGGTACGGAGCGCGGGAATTCACCAAACTGGCCGACGAGGTCCACGGACCCGGTGACCAGGCGGCCACGATCTCCTCCGGATCGTTTCACACCGACGGCATGGTGATTCTGCCCTGCAGCATGAAGACGGTCGCCGGGATACGCACCGGCTACGCCGACGGACTCATCGGTAGGGCCGCCGACGTCACCCTCAAGGAGCACCGCAAGCTCGTCCTCGTTCCCAGGGAGACCCCGCTCAACGAGATCCACCTGGAGAACATGCTCGCGCTGGCCCGCATGGGAGCCGTGCTGGTGCCGCCGATGCCCGCCTTCTACAACAACCCGGAAGTCGTCGGCGACGTGGTCGACCACGTCGTGAACCGGGTGCTCGACCAGTTCGGCCTGTCGAGCTCCTCGGCCGGACGTTGGCAAGGGCTCAACGCCGCGCGTCGAACGGATTCGTGACCCCACCCCACCGCGCTCGTACGTCAGGAGAACGCCACATGCCCTACGACGATCTGCGTTCCTACCTCGATGCCCTCGACCAGCAGGGACAGCTGCTGCACGTCGAGGAGCAGGTCGATCCGGAGCCCGACCTGGGAGCCGCGGCCAATGCGGCCAACCGACTCGGGGAGCAGGCCCCGGCGCTGTACTTCGACAACGTCACCGGATTCGAACACCCCCGGATCGCGCTGAACGCGCACGGTTCGTGGGCCAACCACGCGATCGCGTTCGACCTGCCGCCCAACACCTCGACCAGGGGGCAGGTGGAGGAGTTCATCCGACGCTGGGAGAACTTCCCCGCCCCCGTCGAGCGCAGGGACGACCCCCCGTGGGCCGAGAACTCCGTCAGCGGCTCGGACGTGAACCTGTTCGACGTGCTGCCGCTGTTCCGGCTCAACGACGGGGACGGGGGCTTCTACCTGGACAAGGCCGCGGTCGTCTCCCGCGACCCGGATGATCCCGAGAACTTCGACAAGCAGAACGTCGGTACCTACCGGATGGAGGTCAAGGGCACCAACCGCCTCGGACTCCAGCCGGTCCCGATGCACGACATCGCGCTGCACCTCAACGCGGCGGAACAGCGCGGGGAGGACCTTCCGGTCGCGGTCACCCTGGGCAACGAGCCGGTGATCTCCGTCGTTGCCGGAACCCCGCTCGGCTACGAGCAGTCCGAGTACGAGATGGCCGGCGCGCTGCGCGGGAGCCCGGAACCGATCACGAAGGCCCCGCTGACCGGGCTCGACGTCCCGTGGGGCAGCGAAGTCGTGCTCGAAGGGGTCATCGAGGGGCGTCAACGCGAGATCGAGGGACCGTTCGGCGAGTTCACCGGACACTACTCGGGCGGGCGCAACATGACGGTGCTGCGCGTGGACCGGATCTCCTACCGCACCTCCCCGATCTTCGAGTCGCTGTACCTCGGCATGCCGTGGACCGAGGTCGACTACCTGATCGGCCCCGCCACCTGCGTGCCGCTCTACCAGCAGCTGCGGGCCGACTTCCCCGAGGTGCAGGCCGTCAACGCGATGTACACCCACGGGCTGCTGGCGATCGTGTCCACCAAGAAACGCTACGGCGGTTTCGCCCGCTCGGTCGGTCTGCGCACCATGACCACCCCGCACGGGCTCGGCTACTGCAAGATGGTCATCGTCGTCGACGAGGACGTCGACCCCTTCAACCTGCCCCAGGTCATGTGGGCGCTGTCCACCAAGGTCAACCCGGCTTCCGATCTGGTCAACCTGCCGAACATGTCGGTGCTGGAACTGGATCCGGGCTCGCAGCCGCCCGGGGTCACCAACAAGCTCGTCATCGACGCGACCACCCCCGTGGCACCGGACGACCGCGGCCGCTACGGCCAGCCGGTCACGGACCTCCCCGAGACCGGTGCCTGGATCGACAAGCTGTCGTCGATGATCGCCGAACGAGCCAACGAGAAGCGCTGAACCACACCGAACGAGGAAACCGGAGGCAGCACACGATGTGCCCACGTTGTGCCGACGAGAACATCAGCGAACTCGCGACCTCGCCCGTGCCCGGGGCGTGGAAGGTGCTGCGCTGCGACCTGTGCCTGTACACCTGGCGCACCAGTGAACCGGCGCGGCGCAGCACCAGGCAGGCCTACCCCGAGCGGTTCCGGATGAGCAGGGCCGACATCGACAACGCCTCGCAAGTGCCCGCGATACCGGAGCTGCGCGCCGATGCGAAGGGGGTGACGTCGTGACGGAGGCCCTCATGTGGGAGGCCCGCGCCGCGGAAGGCAGGCAGGAGGAACTGCTCGCGTGGGCGGACAGCACCCTGGCCGAGATGAGCGAGCACGGCTCGTGCCGCGACGCGGCCGTCTACCGCGGGGGGCAGGACCGGGTGGTCGTGCTCGCCCACTTCGACGGTGCACCGGAAGAGCTCGCCGACCCTCCCGGAGAGCTGCTCGCTCGTCCGGTGCACCAGTGGCCGTTCACCAGGATCAGCGGTTACGGGTTCCGCCCCGGCCAGGCGGCCGGTGGTCAGGACCCCGCGTCGTAACCCGCGCGCCGCAGGGCGTCTGCCAGGGCGCCCTGCCGGCCCCCCGCGGGCTTGCCGTCCCGCTGCTTGCCCTGCTTGCCGCCCTTTCCGCTCCTGCCGTTCTTGCCGGTCCCACCGCCTGCGCCGTTGCCGTTCTCCCGGCGCGGACGTGATCCCCGACCGGAGGCCGAATCGCCGTCGGAGCTCGCGCCGTTGTCGCCGCCTCCGGCGGTGACCTCGTCCTCCAGCCGCATGGTCAGGGAGATGCGCTTGCGCTCCACGTCCACCTCCCGGACCTTGACGCGCACCACGTCACCGGGTTTGGCGACCTCGCGCGGATCCTCGACGAAGGACTTCGACATGGCCGAGACGTGGACCAGGCCGTCCTGGTGCACCCCCACGTCGACGAAGGCTCCGAAGGCGGCCACGTTGGTGACCGCGCCCTCCAGCACCATGCCCGGCTTCAAGTCGTTCAGCGAGTGCACCCCTTCCGCGAACCGGGCGGTGCGGAACTCGGGGCGCGGGTCGCGGCCGGGCTTTTCCAGCTCGGAGATGATGTCGGTGACCGTGGGGAGCCCGAAGGAGTCGTCCGCGAAATCGGCGGGGCGCAGCCCGCGCAGCAGCCGCGTGTTGCCGATGATCTCGGTCAGCGATCCGCCGGTGGAATCGACGATGCGGTGCACCACGGGATAGCTCTCCGGGTGGACGCTGGAGGAGTCCAGCGGGTCGTCCCCGTTGGTGATGCGCAGGAAGCCCGCGCACTGCTCGAACGCCTTCGGCCCCAGCCGGGACACCTGCTTGAGCCCCTGCCTGGAACTGAAGGGGCCGTGCGCCTCGCGGTGCCCGACGATGTTCTCGGCCAGCCCGGCGTTGATCCCGGAAACCCTGGTCAGCAGCGGGGCCGATGCGGTGTTGACGTCCACGCCGACCGCGTTGACGCAGTCCTCGACCACGGCGTCCAAGGACTGCGAGAGCTTCGACTCGGACACGTCGTGCTGGTACTGGCCCACACCGATGGACTTCGGCTCGATCTTGACCAGCTCGGCCAGCGGGTCCTGGAGCCTGCGGGCGATCGAGGCGGCCCCGCGCAGCGAGACGTCCACCTCGGGAAGCTCCCTGGAGGCGTAGGCCGAGGCGGAGTAGACCGAGGCCCCGGACTCGGAGACCGACACCTTGGTCGTGTTCTCGCGGGAGGCCACCACTTGCGCCGCCAGCTCGTCGGTCTCCCTGGAAGCGGTCCCGTTGCCGACGGCGATGAGCCGGGCCTGGTGCTGATCGACCAGCCGCTGCAGGGTCGTCACGGCTTCGTCCCAGCGCCGCTGCGGCTCGTGCGGGTGGATGGTGGCCGTTTCCACCAGCTTGCCGGTCCCGTCCACCACCGCGACCTTCACACCGGTGCGGTAGCCGGGATCCAGCCCGATCGTGGGACGTGGACCTGCCGGAGCGGCCAGCAGCAGGTCGCGGAGATTGCCCGCGAAGATCCGGACCGCCTCGTCCTCGGCCTGCTGGCGCAGCCTGCCGCGCAGGTCGAGGTCGATGTGGACCATGATCCGGGTGCGCCAGGCCCAGCGAACCGTCTCGCGCAGCCAGGCATCGGCCGGACGTCCCGCGTCGCTGATGCCGAACCTGGCAGCGATGGCCGCTTCGTAGTCACCGGGGCCCTGCGCGGGATCGTGCTCCGGATCCGGGTCCAGGGACAGCTCGAGGATCTCCTCCTTCTCCCCGCGGAACAGCGCCAGCACCCGGTGGGAGGGAAGTGTGCGCAGGGGTTCGGCGAAATCGAAGTAGTCCGCGAACTTCGCCCCGCTGTTCTCGGCGCCCTCCCGGACCTTGGAGGAGAGCAGCCCGCGTCCCCAGGCCCGCTCGCGCAGCTCGCCGATCAGGTCGCCGTCCTCGGCGAACCGCTCGACCAGGATCGAACGGGCCCCGGTCAGCGCGGCGTTGGCGTCGGCGATCCCGTTCTCGGAGTCGACGTAGTCCGCGGCCACGGTCTGCGGTTCCTGCTGCGGGTCGGTGAGCAGCGCGTCGGCGAGCGGCTCCAGCCCCGCTTCCCGCGCCACCTGCGCCTTGGTGCGGCGCTTGGGTTTGAACGGCAGGTACAGATCCTCCAGCCGCGCCTTGGAGTCGGCGGCGGAGATCCGGGCGTGCAGCTCGTCGTCGAGCTTGCCCTGCTTGCGGATCTCCTCGAGGATCGTGGTGCGCCGCTGCTCCAGCTCGCGCAGGTAACGCAGTCGCTGCTCCAGCGTGCGCAGCTGTGTGTCGTCGAGCGCGCCGGTGACCTCCTTGCGGTACCGGGCGACGAAGGGGACCGTGGCCCCGTCGTCGAGCAGCTGCACGGCAGCTGCCACCTGTTCCGCGCGTGCACCGAGCTCCTCGGCGATCCTTTGGTGAATCGACGTCGTCACGTTCCTGTTCAGCCTTTCGACCGACCTGCTGGCCCTTGTTGCGAGGGCATTCTCGCCCATTGTCGCCGTCCTGGTGGGCCAGGGCGATCTCGGCGTGGCGCGGCGGTGCCGGGTGCCGGAGCAGGGGCCGAGCAGCCGGCACCGCCGCGGAGGGGACCGCCAGGTCGATCGAGCCGGGTCACCGCGCTCTAGGCGAGGTGGCTCAACGTACGAGCCCGCGGGCGGCTTCGGCGATGGCCGTGGCGTCGATCCCGGCCTGTCCGAGCAGTTCGGCCGGTTTGCCGGAACCGGGCATGACCGACACGGCGAGCTTGCGCACCGGGGCGGTCGTTCCGGTGTCGGCGAGCGCGGCCAGCACCGCGTCCCCGAGGCCCCCTTCGGGCCAGTGGTCCTCGACCGTGATCAGCCCGGCCGTCTGGTTCGCCGCGGAGCGCAACGTCTCCGAGTCGATCGGTTTGATCGAGTAGAGGTCGACGACCCGCGCCCGGATGCCCTCCTCGGCGAGCCGGTCGGCGGCGGCCAGCGCCTCGTGGAGGGTCACGCCCGCGCCGACGAGCGTCACGTGGTCCCCGTCGCGGACCGTCTTGGACCCCCCGACGGGGAACTGCTCCTCGGGCCCGTAGATCACGGGGGAGGCACCGCGACTGGTGCGCATGTAGCAGATCCCGCTCCGGTCGGCCATCGGCTCCAGCAGTTGAGCCGCCTGGTTCCCGTCGCACGGGTACAGCACGGTGCTGCCGTGCACCGCGCGCATGGCGGCCAGGTCCTCCAGCGCCATCTGGGAGGGGCCGTCCTCGCCGATCGCGACCCCGGCGTGCGAGCCCATCAGGCACAGGTCGGCCCGGCTGACGGCCGCCATCCTGATGAAGTCGTAGGCGCGGGTCAGGAACGCGGCGAAGGTGGAGGAGAACGGCGTCCAGCCCCGCACCTGCATCCCCACCGCGGTCGCCAGCATCTGCTGCTCGGCGATGTACATCTCGAAGTAGCGCTCGGGGTGACCCTCGCGGAACTGCTCCGAGTGGGTGGAGTTGGACACCTCGCCGTCCATGGCGACCACGTCACCGCGCCGGGTGCCCAGAGCGCGCAGGCCTTGACCGTAGGCCTTGCGGGTGGCCACGGAGGAGCCGAGCTCGTAGCTCGGGAGCTCGGTCGCTGCGCTGTCGAAGCTCCGCGGCCGCTTGCCGCCCTCGGGAGCGGAGACCTTGACGTCGAGGTCGCGGTACCCGCCGAGCTCGGAGATGGCCGCCTCCGAGTCCTCGAGCGGCTTGCCGTGCTTACCGGTGCGGTCCTCGACCTCGCTCACGCCCTTGCCCTTGAGCGTGCGGGCCACGATGGCCGTCGGACGTCCCGTGGTGGACTCGGCCTCGTTGAACGCCTCCTCGATCGCGGAGGGATCGTGCCCGTCCACCTCGATGGCGTGCCAACCGATGGCGCGCGCCCTGGCCGAGTAGGCGCTCAGCTCCCAACCGTGCATGGTTTCCCCGGTCTGCCCGAGGCGGTTGACGTCGATGAGCGCGGTCACGTTGTCCAGCCGGTAGTGGGCGGCGTGTTCGAACGCTTCCCAGATCGAGCCTTCGGCCATCTCGCTGTCGCCGCACAACACCCACACCCGGTTGTCGAGGTTGTCCAGCGCGCTGATGGCCATTCCCAGGCCCACGCCTATGGGAAGTCCCTGCCCGAGGGAGCCGGTGGCCACGTCCACCCACGGCAGCACGGGGGTGGGGTGGCCCTCCATCCTGCTGCCGAATTCGCGGAAGGTCATCATCTCCGCGTCCTCGATGGCCCCGGCGGCCTTGAAGCAGGCGTAGAGCAGCGGGGAGGCGTGTCCCTTGGAAAAGATCAGGTGGTCGTTTTCCGGGTTGTCCGGGTGGGCGAAGTCCAATCGCAGATGGCCGTCCAGCAGCGCCGCCATCAGGTCGGCGGCCGACATCGACGAGGTCGGGTGCCCGGATCCCGCGGCGGCGGAGGACCTGATCGAGTCCACGCGTAGCTGTTGGGCGAGTTCGTGCCTGAATTCCATTCGTTCCACAGTCGCGGGGTTTCCCGCACGAGGAGGCGGCAAAACCCGTTGTGGCACCCACGAGTGGGTGTCGTCCGAAGGCCCTGCGCAGAGCGCGCGGTGAGCTCGGGGAGGGCGTGGGAGCTGCTGCGCGGAAGTGGGAACTGTTTGCATTTGCGCGTTCCGCGGTGCGGGGTTCCAATCGGCTGCACACGATGCCGGCAGTAGGAGGCGCGCCATGGATATGATCCTCGCGCAAGGAACCGGGTTCAACGTGTTGGACAGTCTGCAGAGCGGCTTCACCCAGCTGGTCGGCTACCTGCCGCAGCTGATCGGCGCGTTGCTCGTGCTGGTGATCGGCTACCTGATCGCCAGGATTCTCCGGGCGGTCGTCACCCGCGTGCTGCGCAAGCTGAGGCTGGACGACCGGATGTCCCGATCCGGCCAGGGAGCTCGCTACGTGGAAAGCCTCAGCCCGCAGGGCAGTCCGGCGAGGCTGATCGGCACGGTCGTTTTCGCTGTGGTCATGCTGTTCGTGCTGTCCTCGGCGATCGGCACGCTCGGCATTCCCGCGCTGACCGGATTCATGAACGCGGTGCTGGGCTACCTCCCCCGCGTGCTGGCCGCGCTGGCCATCTTCCTGCTCGCCGCGGCGGTGGCCGGGGCGGTCGGAACACTGGTGGACCGCACGATGGGCGACACCCCTGTGGGGCGGATGGCCCGGACGGCGGCCCCGACCCTGGTGATGGCCATCGGCGTTTTCATGATCCTCACGCAGCTGCGCATCGCCCCGGTGATCGTCACCGTGACTTATGTGGCGCTGGTGGGGGCCATCGCTCTCGGTTCGGCCATCGCGTTCGGACTGGGCGGGCGCGAGGCCGCCGCCGACATGATTAATTCCAGCTACCGGCAGACCGTCCGCGGCGGGCAGCACGCGAGCGCGGGCCCGGAGGCGACGGGGACCGAGGAATCGGGGCAGAGCTGGACGATGCGCGGTGCGGGCAGCACCACCCCGGAGCCGCAGGGAGCCCCCGAGGGGGAGCAGCGGTGGAGTTCCGGTGGAGCCGAGGGCTCCGGCGGGAGCACCGGTGAGAGCGGTGGCGGTTCCTATCGTGCTACGTGAGTGTGGAGGTGGTGGGAATGTCCACCGCACCCCACGGTCCCGAGCGCTCCGAAGGAGGGCGCTCGGGATCGGAGGACCTGTCCGGTAGGACCGTCGTCGACCGGGGCGGTTCGCGGATCGGGACCCTGGAACAGGTCTACTTGGCCCCGGACTCGGGGTCGCCGACCTGGGGGGTGGTTCGAGCGGGCCGGAACAAGCAGCGCTTCGTTCCGCTGCACGACGCGAACCCCGGAGAGAACGCCGTGCGCGTCAGTGCGAGCAAGCGTCAGGTCCGCTCCGCTCCCACGGCCTCGACCGAGCCCGAACTGCGGCCCGAGTTCGAGGGAAGGCTGACCGAGCACTACTCGGGAGCTCCGAACACCGCGCGCGGGTCCATCGTTGCCGTGCCGCGCACCCGCGGCGCGGTGAGCGGATCGTTGCTTGTGTTGCTGGGAGTCTGGACGGCGCTGGTTCCCTTCGTGGGTCCGTACTTCGGTTACGGGTTCGGTTCGGGACAGCCCTGGGTCTTCACGGCCGATCGGTTGTGGCTGTGCGTGCTGCCCGGGGTGGCGATCCTGCTGGGCGGGCTCGTGATGGGCCCGGCAGGTAACCGCTTCCTCGCCGCCATGGGAGGTTCTCTCGCGCTGCTGGGAGGGGCGTGGCTGTTGGTCGGCCCCAGCCTGAGCCGGCTGTGGGGGACCGAGGGGGTTGCCACCGCTATCGGTTCCCCGCTCGGCTCGCCGAGCATGTGGGTATGGGCCCAGCTCGGTTTCTTCTTCGCGGTGGGAGCGCTGGTCACGGCACTGGCCTCCTTCGCGTTGGGGCGGCTGAGCGTGCGATCGGTCAGGGACTGATTGCTCCTTCCGGGGTCGTTCCACTGCTCCGAGTGTTGGTGTCGACACCGTGCGTCACCTAATCGGATGAAGCCAGTAGGCCTGCGTCATGTCCATCAGCGATCTACGCTGTCGACAATGGACGCCCTCAACAACTGTGCGGGGTAGGAGGTGGACATGGCTGCGCTACCGGACCGTGCCCGCCCCGCTCGACAGCCTGCACGATCGTTCGAGGTGGTGTTGCCCGGCCAACTCCCCGAAACGGGTGACGTGTTGGCGCGTGCCCAGTCGGAGAACTTCACGGTCGCGGCCCGGGTGCTGCCGTACCGGATCCGACAGCACCTGATGGCGGTGTACGGTTTCGCCCGGCTCGTCGACTACGCCGGAGACGAGGCGTGCGGCCCTCGGGAAGGTCTGCTGGACCTGTTGGACTCCGATCTGGGCCGCGTCTACGACGGCAGTCCGCGCCTCCCGCTGCTCCGGGCCTTCGCGCCCACGGTGCACGAGTGCGGTATTCCCCGCGAGGTTCCCGCCCGGTTGATAACCGCCAATCGGCGGGACCAGTACGTGCGGCGTTACGAGACTTTCGAGGAGCTGCTGGATTACTGCAAGTACGCGGCCAATCCGGTGGGCGAGCTCGTGCTCTACATCTTCGGCAGGGCGGACCCGGAACTGACGGAACTCTCCGACCGGATCTGCTCCGCACTGCAGATACTCGAACACTCGCAGGACGTCGCCGAGGACTACCAGCAGGACAGGATCTACCTGCCGACCGAGGACCTGCACGAGTTCGGGTGCCGCGAATCCGAACTCGCCACTTCCGCGGCCTCAAGCGAATTACGCGGACTCGTCTGGTTCGAGGTGGACCGAGCGGTCGGGATGCTTCGCGCCGGGCAACCGCTGGTCGCGCGACTCTCCGGGCTGGCGCGGTTGGCCGTGGCCGGCTACGTGGCGGGCGGGCTGGCCACCGCGCGAGCGTTTCGCCCCGCAGGCCACGACCCGCTCGCGGTGCGCATCCGCCCCGGCCGGCTGCGGATGCTGGGCGAATGGGCCCGGCTGTCGTTGGCCCCGGAGAGCAGGGGCGAGCACGACCGGACCGCGAGCGCCTACGAGTACTGCGAGCAGATCACCAGAACGCAGGCCCGCAACTTCTCCTACGGGATCCGGCTGCTTCCCGCGGGCAAGCGCAAGGCCCTGTCAGCCGTGTACGCCTTCGCGCGCAGGGTCGACGACATCGGTGACGGGACGTTGTCGACCGAGCGCAAGCTCGAGCGGCTCGAGCACACGCGAACGAAGCTGCGGGAGGTCCACCGGGACTCCAAGGACCCGATGCTGGTGGCACTGGCCGACGCCGCGCGCGGGCTCCCGATCCCGCTGGAGGCCTTCCACGAGCTCGTGGACGGCTGCGAAGCGGACGTGCGCGGAAACGAGTACGAGACCTTCGAGCAGCTCGCGCACTACTGCAGGTGCGTGGCCGGGTCGATCGGCAGGCTCTCCCTGGGCGTGTTCGGTCAACCGGTCACCGGAGTGGCAGCCGAGCGCGCGGACGCGCTGGGAGTGGCTCTGCAGCTGACCAACATCCTGCGCGACCTGCTGGAGGACCGCCGTCGCGGGCGGATCTACCTGCCGCAGGAGGATCTGCGTCGTTTCGGGGTGACGCTCGAGCTGGACTCGCGGGGAATGTTCACGGACGACGCGTCGAAGGTGGCCGAACTGGTTCGCTTCCAGAGCCAACGGGCCGAACGCTGGTACGGGGAAGGACTCCGGTTGTTGCCGATGCTCGATCATCGAAGCCGAGCCTGTTGTGCCGCGATGGCCGGGATCTACCACGAACTGCTGCGGCGCATCACCGCCGATCCGACTCTGGTGATGCGTGGGCGGACCGGCCTGTCCGGTTGGCAGAAGGCCGTGGTCGCAGCCCGCTCCTTCGCGGGGATGTCCTCATGAGCCCTGGACGAGTGGTCGTCGTCGGGGGTGGTCTGGCGGGAATCTCGGCGGCACTGGGCTGTCGTGACGCGGGATTCGACGTCACCCTGCTGGAAGCGCGCGCACGGCTGGGCGGAGCCACCTACTCCTTCCGCCGGGGGGAGCTGACCGTCGACACCGGACAGCACGTTTTCCTGCGCTGCTACTCGGACTACACGGCCCTGCTGCGTCGACTGGGGACGCTGGACAAGGTGCGGATCCAACCGCGCTTCCACGTTCCCGTGGTCACCCCGGCGGGGGAGAGCTGGACGCTGCGGCGGAGCAGACTACCCGCCCCGGCCCACTTGCTGCCCGCTCTGATCGGCCACAAGGCGCTGTCCCCGCGCGAACGGTTCGCCGCCGCGCGCACGGCGCTGGCGCTGCGGAAGCTGGACCCGGACGACCCGAGCCTGGACCGGACCGACTTCGCCTCCTGGCTTCGTTCCCGCGGGGAGCCGCGCCGGGCCGTGACAGCGCTGTGGGAGCTGTTCTGCACGGCCGCGCTCAACGCGACACCGGAGAACGCCTCCCTGGCCCTGGCCGTCAAGGTGTTCCGAACCGGAATGCTGGACACCGCCGCCGGTGGCGACATCGGAACCATCGAACGACCGCTGAGCGAGGTGCACGGCGATCCCGCCAGGGAGAAGCTGCTCGAGGCGGGGGTGCGGCTGTTTCCGCGCAGCAAGGTCCTCGAAGTCAGCGGCGAACTCGGTGACTACCGCGTTCGGACCGGGGAAGGGGAGCGGAACCAGGAGATCACCGCCGACGCCGTGGTGCTCGCCGTGCCCAACGCGGCGGCGGGAAAGCTGCTGGAACAACGACGCACCCCCGAGCAGCCGGACTGGAGCGGTCTGTCGCGTGCCCCGATCATCAACGTGCACGTCCACTTCGACCGTCCGGTCACGAGACTGCCCATGGCGGCCGCGCTCGACTCGCCGGTGCAGTGGTTGTTCGACCGCACCGCGGTGGCCAACGCCGCGAGCGGACAGTACCTGGTGGTCTCGCTGTCGGCGGCACACGATCGAGTCGACACGCGCTCGGCGCGGTTGCGTGCCGAGTACCTGCCCGCGATGGAAAGCTTGTTCCCGGCAGCACGTGAAGCCGGGGTGCTGGACTTCTTCATCACCCGTGAACCCGCCGCGACCTTCCTGCCGGAACCCGGAACCCGACGACTGCGCCCTTCGGGACGGACGGGACGACCGGGTCTGGTGCTGGCGGGAGCGTGGACCGACACCGGCTGGCCCGACACCCTCGAGGGGGCTGTGCGCAGTGGGAACACGGCGGCCCGGGTAGTGAGCCGGGCCATCGACAGCCAGCGCAGCGTGGCGTGGAGGTGACGCATGACCGCGACGGTTCCCTCGGTCCTGGTCGGAGCCAGGGAGATGGTCGACCCGCACCTGCGGCGGGCCATCGGTCGGCTGGACCCGGACACCCGACGGGTCAGCGAGTACCACTTCGGTTGGACGGCCGCCGACGGAACTCCGGAGGAGCGCTCGGGCAAGGCGCTGCGTCCTGCCCTGGTCCTGCTCTCCGCACGCGCGGGGAACGGGACGGAGGAGGACGCGCTGGCCGGTGCGACCGCCGTCGAACTGGTGCACAACTTCTCGTTGCTGCACGACGATCTGATGGACGGCGACCTCTCCCGCAGGCACCGCCCCACCGCGTGGAGCGTTTTCGGGCGCTCCACGGCCCTGCTGGCCGGGGACGCGCTGCTGGGGCTGGCCAACGACGTGGTGCTGGAGGAGGAGTCCCCGCGAGCGCTGCGAGCGGCCCGCGACCTCGCGGGAACAGTGCGCAGCCTCATCGCGGGCCAGGCGGCGGACCTGGACTTCGAGCAGCGCCTCGACGTCGGCATCGAGGAGTGCCAGCGCATGATCGCGGGCAAGACGGCCGCGCTGATCGCCTGCTCGTGCTCCATCGGAGCTCTGCTGGCCGGGGCTTCGGAGCACACGGTGGAAAGGCTGCACGCTTTCGGCTTCGAGCTGGGAATGGCTTTCCAACTCGTCGACGATCTGCTCGGCCTCTGGGGAGATCCGGAGGAGACCGGCAAGCCCGTGCTCTCCGACCTGCGGGCCCGCAAGAAATCCGTGCCTGTGGTCCACGCGCTCAACTCCGGCACGGACGCGGGGCAGCGGCTGCGCGAGCTTTACGAGCAGTCGGAGCCCCTCACCGAGACGCAGCTGGAGCAGGCGGCCGAGCTGCTGCGCCGTTCCGGGTCCGAGGACTGGACCAGGGCCGAGACGGAACGCAGGTTGACCGCAGCGCGCCGCCAGCTGCACCGCGCCGAGTGCGAAGGCGTGACCGAAGGACTGACCGAACTCGCCGATTTCGTTCTCCGGAGGAATCAGTGACCGGATCCCTGCGTCGAACCGAGGCCGCCGATCCCGCCGCACACGGGACGGAGGCGTCTCCCGCTGCGGGAGAGCAGCCGCGCACCGTGCTGGTGGACCGGGGGGACGCGCGGTGGGAGGGCGGGGAGCCGGATTGGCTCACCGCCATGGAGGCCGCCCGCGACCACCTGCTCTCCCGCCAGCACGAGCACGGCTGGTGGAAGGGGGAGCTGCAGACCAACGTGACGATGGACGCCGAGGACATGATGCTTCGGCGCTTTCTCGGGATCCTCACGGCGGAGGAGGCGGCCGAGAGCGCGCGCTGGATACGCTCCCAGCAGCGCTCCGACGGAACGTGGGGCACCTTCCACGGCGGCCCCGGTGATCTCTCGGTGACCGTCGAGGCCTACGTGGCGCTGAAGCTCGCCGGTGACGACGTCGCCGAGGAGCACATGGCCAGTGCCCGCGACTGGATCCTGCGCCAGGGCGGCATCGAGCGCACCCGGGTTTTCACCCGGATGTGGTTGGCCATGTTCGGCCAGTGGTCCTGGGACGAGCTCCCCGCGATGCCCCCCGAGATCGTCTTCCTGCCGAGCTGGTTCCCGCTGAACCTGGCCGACTGGGGGTGCTGGGCTCGTCAGACCATCGTTCCGCTGACGGTGGTGAGCACGCTGCGGCCGCAGCGTGAGCTCGGGGTGCGGACCGAGGAACTGCGCACGGGAGGCCCGGTCGGGCGGCTGCGGCAGGGCGCCGACGGCTCCGCCTGGGACACCGTGTTCGACAAGCTCGACCGGGTGCTGCACGGCTACGGCCGTCACCCGATCCGCCCCCTGCGCAGGCAGGCGATGCGCCGGGCCGCCGAGTGGATCGTCGCCCGCCAGGAGGCGGACGGCTGCTGGGGCGGCATCCAGCCCCCGTGGGTGTACTCGATCCTCGCCCTGAACCTGCTGGGGTACCCGCTGGACCACCCGGTGCTGCGCACGGCGATCACCGGCCTGGAGGGGTTCCTGATCCGGGAGGACACCGCGCAGGGGCGGATGCGCAGGATGGAGGCGTGCCAGTCCCCGGTGTGGGACACGGTCCTGGGGATTCAGGCCCTCCACGACGCCGGGCTCTCGGGGGAGCACCCCGCTATGCACCGCGCGCTCGAGTACGTCCGCGGCGAGGAGATCATGGTCCGGGGCGACTGGGCCGTGCGCCGCCCCGCGCTGCCCGGAGGAGGCGGTTGGGCGTTCGAGTTCGAGAACGACGGCTACCCCGACATCGACGACACCGCCGAGGTGCTGCTGGCGTTCAACCGCACCGGATACGCCGAACAGGACCGGGTCGCTTCGGCGGTGTCCAGGGGGCGCCGCTGGCTGCGTGGCATGCGCTCCAAGGACGGGGGCTGGGCGGCCTTCGACGCGGACAACACCCGGTGGCTGGTCAACAAGCTGCCGTTCTGCGACTTCGGGGCCGTGATCGACCCGCCCTCCGCCGACGTGACCGCCCACGTCGTGGAAGCGCTGGTCGAGACCGGCGACAGCGACGACCCGGTCGTGCGCGACGGGGTGCGCTGGTTGCTGGAGAACCAGGAGGACGACGGCTCGTGGTACGGGCGGTGGGGCGTCAACCACATCTACGGGACCGGAGCGGCGGTCCCCGCTCTGGTGCGGGCCGGGATCCCCCCGGAGCACCCCGCGCTGCGGCGTGCGGTGCGTTGGTTGGAGGAGCACCAGAACCAGGACGGCGGCTGGGGCGAGGACCTGCGCTCCTACGACGATCCGGCGTGGATAGGCCGGGGCGATTCGACGGCCTCGCAGACGGCCTGGGCGCTGTTCGCCCTGCTCGCCGTGGGGCGTCACGACACGCGGGCGGTGCGCGGAGGGGTCGGTTTCCTGGTCGAGACCCAGCAGCCGGGTGGGTACTGGTCGGAGCCGCAGTTCACGGGAACGGGTTTTCCCGGTGACTTCTACATCAACTACCACCTCTACCGGCAGGTTTTCCCGCTCGCCGCGCTCGGCCGCTACCGGCGGGCGGTTCGAGGGGAGTAGGTGCGTTCATGAGGCCGGAGCTGCTCGTCTGTGCACCGCTGCGAGTGGAGCACGCCGCGTTGCGCGGCTCCGGTCTCAGGATCGTGCGAACCGGGTACGGCCCGCGCCGCAGTGCCCGTTCGGCCGGCGGCCTCGCCGCCGCCGACTTCGGGGCGCTGGCGGTGGCCGGGCTGGGTGGCGGACTCGATCCGACGCTGCGTGCCGGCGACGTGGTCGTGGGGACCGAGGTCTTCGCGGGGGAGCGGACTCACTCGCTGTGCGCTCCCGAGCTGCTCGCTCGCGAGCTGCGTCGAGCCGGCCTGAGTGTCCGCCTGGGGAGCGTGGTGACCACCGATCACCCCGTGACCGGGGATGAGCGTCTCGCGCTGGCACGTACCGGCGCACTGGTTGTGGACATGGAGTCGGGAGTGTTGACCCCGGTGGCGGGGCGGCGAGCCCGCGCGGTCGTGCGGGTCGTGCTGGACACTCCGCGACAACCGTTGATCGGCCCCGGAACGCCGTGGCGACTCGTCGGGGCGTTGCGGCGGTTACGCGAGACCGGTGACCCCTTGCTGCGGTGGTTCCGCACCGTTGCCGGGGCCGGTTCGCAGGACACTGTTCGATCTCGCTGGAGCAAAGAGGTTCCGTGATGGGTATTCCACCCCGCCAAGCCATCAGGGTCGGCGCTTATTTGGCCAAACAGAAGATTCTGAGGCGCAAGAAATACGCTTTGACTCTCGAACTGGAGCCGCTGTTCGCGTGCAACCTTGCCTGCGCCGGTTGCGGAAAGATCCAGCACCCCGCCAACGTGCTCAAGCAGCGCATGCCGGTGGACCAGGCCCTTTCCGCCGTCGAGGAGTGCGGGGCCCCCGTGGTCTCCATCGCGGGCGGTGAGCCGTTGATGCACCCCGAGATCGAAGTGCTCGTGGACGAACTGGTCAAGCGGAAGAAGTTCGTCTACCTGTGCACCAACGCCCTGCTGATGCCGCGCAAGATCGACAAGATCAAACCCTCCCCCTACTTCTCCTGGGCCGTGCACATCGACGGCCTCGAGGAGCGCCACGACGCCTCGGTGAACCAGCAGGGCGTGTTCGCCCAGGCCGTGGACAACATCAAGGACGCGCAGCAGCGCGGTTTCCGCATCACGACCAACAGCACCTTCTTCAGCACCGACACCCCGAAGACGGTCGTGGACGTGCTGGACTACCTCAACGACGAGCTGCAGGTCGACCAGATGATGCTCTCGCCCGCCTACGCCTACGACAAGGCCCCCGACCAGGAGCACTTCCTCGGGGTCGAGGAGACGCGGGAGCTGTTCAAGAAGGCCTTCGCGGACGGCAAGCGCAAGAAGTGGCGGCTCAACCACTCGCCGCTGTTCCTGGACTTCCTGGAGGGCAAGAAGGACTTCGCCTGCACAGCCTGGGCCATTCCCTCCTACTCGCTGTACGGCTGGCAACGCCCCTGCTACCTCATGGCCGACGGTTACGCGCAGTCCTACCGCGAGCTGCTGGAGGAGACCGACTGGGAGTCCTACGGCAGGGGACGGGACTCGCGGTGCGCGAACTGTATGGCCCACTGCGGATACGAACCCACCGCCGTCATGGCGACGATGAGCTCGTTGCGCGAGTCCCTGCGCGCCGTGCGCGGATGATCCTCGCCCGTTGTGGCTGTACTCACGCGCGACGGTTCGGTAGCGTGCCGGCGGGATACAGTGAAATTCCCGGCGAGTTTCCGCCGGGGCACTCGTCGCACGGCTGTAGCGCGATGAAACCGTCCACGGCACGAGTGCGGGACCGACCCTCCCGCACGTGCCGCGTGAGGTGCGCATGCATATATCGACCACCGTCCAGCTGAGCGGGCTTCGGACCCACTTGGTGCACGCGGGCAAGAAACTCCTCGAGACCACGCTCGTGCCGCTCGGGTTGTTCTACCTGCTGCTGAACCTGACCGACCTGACGGGCGGCCTGCTGGCCGCCCTCGGCTGGACGCTCGCCGCGGTGACCTGTCGTCTGGTGCTGCGGGCGCGGATTCCCGCAGTCCTGTTGCTGACGACCTCGCTGCTGGTCGTTCGGACGGTGGTCGGGGTGGTCTCGCAGAGCGCCTTCCTCTACTTCCTCCAACCGAGCCTGCAGAACTTCCTCATAGCTGCCGCCCTGCTGGTGACGGTGCCCTTCGAGCGGACCTTCATCGCACGGCTCGCGGACGACTTCTGCGTCTTCCCACCCCACCTGGTCGGGCACGTGGCCCTGCAGCGGTTCTTCAAACGGGTCTCGCTGCTGTGGGCGGCGGTGTTCACCGCCAACGGCGTGGGGGCGCTGTGGATGCTCGCCCAGCGCACCATCGGGGAGTTCCTGCTGGTGAGCACCGCCGGTTCCTACGGTCTGGTCGCGCTCGCCGCCGTGGTGTCGTTGCTGTGGTTCCGCAGGGAGCTGCGCGGCCACGGCATCCGGCTGCGGATCGGCGACGGCGGGAGCCCGCTGCCGACCGGGCTGCTGCGCCGGCTGCCGTTCCCGCCAGGAGCTCGCTGAGCGGATCGCGGCCGTGTCCGGGCAAGCTCGCGAAAACGGTCCCCGGGCGCGGCCGCGCCGGCCCGGTTCCGCGAGCCCGGGGTCAGCGGACCTGCCCGAACCTGCGCCCCAGGTGGTGGAAGGTCCCGGGCAGCGCCCCCTGGAACCGTGCGGCGAGGTCCAGCCACCCGGGCAGGAAGCTCTCCTCGCGGCCGCGTTCGACGGCCCGCACCAACCGCTCGGCCGCCGTTTCCGCGGACAGCATCCGGGGAAAGCTCCGCTCGTAGGCGAGACCGCGACGCTGGAAGAAGGGGGTGCGCACCGCGCCCGGCAGCACGGTGGTCACCGCGAGACCGTCCCCGGAGAGCTCGTAGCGCAGGCTGGCGGCGAAGGCTCGCAGCGCGGCCTTGCTCGCCGAGTAGACCGCTTCACCGCCGACCCCGACAGCGGCTATCGAGGACATGAGGACCACGTGCCCCCGGCCACGGGCGCGCATGGCGGGCAGCAGCATCCTGGTCAGCTCCACGGGAGCGGCCAGGTTCACCGCCAGCAGCCGGTGGACTTCCGAGGCCGGCATCTCCTCCAGCTGCCCGGACCAGCCGACGCCGGCGTTGTTGATCAGAACCTCCGCGTGGGAGGCCCGCTCGGCGACCCGCCGCAGCTCCTCGGGGGAACAGAGATCGGCGACCAGCGCCCGCGCCCCGGTCCTTTCGGCCACCCGATTCAGCGCCTGCTCGTCGCGTCCCGTGACGAGCAGGTCGCAGCCACGTCGTGCCAGCACTTCGGCGGTGGCCGCTCCGATGCCGGAGGAGCCGCCGGTCAGCAGCACCGTCCGTCCCCGCAGTTCGGTTCCCACCGGTCTCACCCCCATGCTTGGTCGTCCTCGTTCTCGGCGGGGTCGGCCTGCTCCAGCACCCGACGCAGAGTCTCCCCGCGATGGGTCAGCAGCACTATGCCCCCGACTATGGCGAGCGCGGCCACGGCCTCCCCGCCGAGTACGGCCGGTGTGGAGTTGACGCTCTCCCCGAACCAGTTGATGCCGATGGCCACACCGACGAGCGGATCGACGGTGGTGATCACGGCCAGCGCAGGCGAGATCAACTTGCCCTGCTGGAAGGCGTTCTGACTCAGCAGGAAACCGCAGGGGCCGATCACGCACACCGCGTACAGCACCCAGTGCTGGAACGGTGCCGCGATGCCGCCCGTGCGGAACTGGTCGGCCACGATCTTCATCAGTGCCGCGGTCACGCCGTACAGCACCCCGGTGGCCAGTGCCAGAGCGATCACACGGATCTCACCGGGAAAGCGGGAGGCGGCAAGCAGGCAGGCGACCGTGAGCGCCCCCAGCAGCAGCGCCAGCGGAACGGCCTGCGGACCGATCGTCTCGGTACCGCCCTTGGGACGGGCCAGCAGCAGGAAGGCGGACAGTCCGCCCATGCAGCAGAGCGCCCCCAGCACGATGAGCCGGTCCAGCCGCCTGTGGGCCAGCCAGGCGGCGTGCACCGCCGCGAACAGCACACTGGTGACCAGCAGCGGCTGCACCAGCATCAGCGGACCGTAGGCCAGCGCCACCACCTGCAGCGACAGCCCCACGATGACCGTGCCGACGCTGGCCAGCCAGACGGGCTTGCGCACGAGCTCGAACAGCAGCCGGGGGTTGAGCGTGCGGATGTCGGGGACCTGCTTGGTGGCGCGCTGCTGCACCGCGCTCGCCATGCCGAAACTGGCCGCGCCGACCAGCGCGGCAGGCACGGCCACCGTGAACCAGGCCCCGGCCGCGCTCAACCTCGTCCTCTCGGGGCAGCGCGCGAGATCTCCGGCTCGGCGGGCGAGCTCGCCAGCTCCTCCAGGATCTCGCGGGTTCGTTGCCCCAGCCGTTCGGCGTGGCGACCGCTGCGCGCGTCCACCGTGACCCCGACGCCGACCGTCTCCCCCCAGCTGATCATGCCCACCGCGGTCCCCACTCCCGAGGCCAGCGGCAGGACCGGGATCACCCCGGCCACCAGCGCCCCCCACACCCGGGGTGGCCGGGGCGAGCCCGGCATCGCGGAGACGATCGCGTTGAAGAACCGCCGCTGGTAGATGGTGCGGACGATCACCCGGTGCAGCGGGGTCGGCAGCAGCCCGAGAGCCGACATGACGATCCCGGCCGCGAGGGGTTGTCCGCTGCGCTGGCTGTCCTCCAACGCCCGTGTCACCCGCTCGAGCCGTTCCGCGGGGCTCATCGGGCCGACGGGGAGGTCCACAGAGACCGCGGCGGTGTGATTGCCGAAAACCTCGGCGCTCGCGTTCGCCCGCGAGGTGCGCGTGGTGCGCGGCACCATCACCCGCATTCGCTGTCCGCTGGTGGTGCCCTCGTGCTCGTCGAGCACCCTGTGCAGCGCCTCGGCGACCAGGCCGATCAGCAGGACGCTGCGCGGAACGCCGTGCGTCCTGGCCGTGTTCCGCACCTCCCGCATCGGGAGCTCGACCGAGTCGAAGGAACGCCCCGGTGTGCTCGGGCCGTTCAGGGGAGAGGTCGGGGCGGAGCCCGCCGTGGCCAGGCTGACGAAGCCGCGTGCCGCGGTGCGGACCTGTCGGAGCCAGGAGCGCACGATGCTGGACGGTCTCGATCCGGCCGCGGAGCTGCCCGCTCGCCGCGCGGTCGCGGCGTGCTGGTCGAGCTGGTCCCCGTCGTCGCGCAGCAGCCGGACGAGGGTGCTGGTCACGGCTATGCCGTCGCCGAGCGCGTGGTGGAGTTTGGCCAGGATCAGCGTGCTCTCCGGAGTGCGCAGCACCATGAGCTGCCAGGGCGGGCGGTCGGTGCGCACCGCGGAGGCGAAGAAATCCCGGATCGCTCCGGGGGCCGCGTGCTCGTTGACCTCCCGGTGCTCGAGATGCCACCGAGGATCGATCCGGGCTGCGGTGTACCAGCTCGGAGCCCGCAGCGGCCGTTGAACGAGCACGTTGCGCAGCAGGGGGAGCTGCCGGGCGCGTTGCTCGATCAGCCCGGCGAGGTGCTGCGCCCAGTCCTGCGCGGTTCTGCCCTCCGGGATCTCTTCCAGGCGCAGGATCGCTCCCGTCTGCTGGGGAACGGCCGACTCGGCGGCGTGCACGAAGAACCGGTCCTGCGCGCGCAGCCCGCGTCCTCCCCGGTGCAGGGGCAGCCGCGCGAGACGGCTCACCTGCTCGGTGAACTCCCCGGAAGTGGCGTGCTCCAGCACTTCGCGCTCACGACTCTCGAGCCGCTGCCCGTCCGTGGACAACTCGTGCAGCGTTTTCGCCAGTTCGCCCGTGTCGTAGCAGAGCTCGGCCAGGCCCGCTCGGGCCATGAGCTCCGCGTTCGCCCGCCCGTGCCCGGCGATCGGTTCGAACATGAGCACGGTGCGGCCGCAGGCCATCGCCTCGAGCGCGGTGGCGCCGCCCGCGTTGGACAGCACCACGTCGGCCGCGGCCGTGAGCTCGGGCATGTCGTCGCGCCAGCCGAGCGGGAGCAGCTTCCCGGCCGGGTCGGGGCGTTCGAGCAACCGCAGGCGGAGTTGTTCGTTGCGGCCGCAGGCCACCACGACGTGGTCGACCCCCGGTTCGGCCAGTGCCGTGTCGACGGCGCGTTCCACGGCACCGAACGCCAGCGAGCCGCAGGCGATCAGCAGCTGGAACCCCTCCACCGGAACACCGGCGGAGCGCCGGGCGCTGTCCTTGTCGACCGGGCGGAACTGCTCGCTGACCGGGGGCACGCACACGGCTCCGGCCGCGTCGGGCTGGGCCCGGTGCAGCTCCCGCAGGCTGGCCCGGCTCATGACGTAGTGCAGGTCGACCTCGGGGTAGACCCAGAAGGGATGGGGACAGAAGTCCGAGACGATCGCCGAGACCGGAACATCGGTCAGCTCCCCGCGGCGGCGAAGACGGTTCAGCCCGGCCGTGGCCATCGGATAGGTGGATACCACCACGTCGGGGGAGTGGTCCCGGATCCGCCGCCGCAGCAGCGGGCCGACCCAGGCCCCCACGAACCCGCGGGACGCGTCGGCGAACCAACGCTGACGCCACAGCGCGTTGTAGAACAGGTCGTACAACCACGGGGTGGACTCGACGTTGCGCACGTAGATCCACCTGAACAGCGGTCCCACCCCGGGCCCCATCACCTTCAGGGTGTCCAGCCGGAGCGTTTCGCACCCCGGCCACAGGCGTTGCAGCGCTTCCTCGGTGGCGTGGGCGGTCGCGTTGTGCCCCTCACCGATGTCGGCGCTGAGCAACAGCACGCGTTCCGGTTTCCGGTCGGGCGGATCGTACGGGGTCACCGGCCAATGTCCTTCCACCGATCGCGGTACTCGACGGCGGTGGTTCCGGCGCGTGAGTACCGGTGTGTGCACCGTTCGTCTCCGCGGAACGGTACCGCTCCCGTGTGCGTTTGGCGATCGTACTGTTGCTGTGTGTCGCCTCCTCGTCAGGTCGTCGGCTCCCGGAGCGGGGCCGGATCAGGCCTGCGGGGGCAGTTCGGAGACCGGAGCCACGTCCGTGCCCGTCTTCCCGACTCTGGCCGCCCCGCCGGGAGAGCCCAGGCCCGTGGCGCTGAAGAACTCCGCGTTGGCCGTGGTGTACGTGGCCCACTCCTCGGGGACGTCGTCCTCGTAGTAGATGGCCTCCACCGGGCACACCGGTTCGCAGGCGGCGCAGTCGATGCATTCGTCGGGGTGGATGTAGAGCATGCGGTCGCCCTCGTATATGCAGTCCACCGGGCACTCGTCGATGCAGGACTTGTCCAGCACATCCACGCAGGGCTGAGTGATCACGTAAGTCAAGGCAACCGTTCCAGCTACGGGGGAGAATTTCGCATCGGAATACCCACGAGGTGGCGACGCGACACGTGCGGACGCGGATCGATTGCGAAATTTCCTCCGCAGGGTTGGTAGATTGGCTCGGTCGGGTTCTCGGCAGCCGTGTCGGCGGTCGGCGGGACCACCTCTCGGCGGGGTCCGACACGTGCCGCGGTCGCCGGGAGCGCCGGAACGGCCAATGCGTAGGCGTGGGGAATGAGCAGGACATCCAAGGGGACGCGTTCGAGAGAGCAGCGTCAGCAGCAGATCGTGGATTACGTCCTCGACAGGAGTTCGGCCAGCGCCGCCGAACTCGCCGAACTGGTCGGCGTCAGTCTGATGACGGTGCACCGCGATCTGGACGAGCTGGCCAGACGCGGTCTGCTGCGCAAGTTCCACGGAGGGGTCTCGGCCCAGCCCTCCACGGTTTTCGAGGGCAGTTCCGAGTACCGGATGGGCGCCAACCGCGAGCTCAAGGACGCCATCGCCAAGGTCGCGCTCGGGATGGTCGAACCCGGCTCGTCCATCCTGCTCGACGACTCGACCACGGCACTCACGCTCGCGGGCCTGCTCGGGGGAGTCGGCCCGCTGACGGTGGCCACCAACTACCTCCCCGCCATCGAGGTGCTCAAGGGGTTCTCCGAGGTGCACCTGATGTGCCTGGGGGGAAACTACTCGGCCACGCACGACTCCTTCCTCGGGCTGCCGTGCATCGAAGCGGTCGGAGCGCTGTCGGTGGACATGGCCTTCGTGTCCACTTCGGCGATGAACGCGAGCATGACCTTCCACCAGGAACACGAGCTCGTCCAGGTGAAGCGGGCCATGCTCTCGGCCGCGGGCACCAGCGTGCTGTTGATGGACTCCAGCAAGATGCCGCGCAAGGCCCTGCACCGGATGGCCCCGCTGAGCGACTACGACAGGCTCGTCGTCGACGACGGGGCCGACCGGGAACTGCTCGCGGCGGCGGGCGACGTGATCGACGTGACGATCGCCCCCACGGACGGGACGTGACCGGAAGTCCCGCTTCCGCCTCCGGAGCACCCCCTGCCGAAGTCCTCACCGGGCCGGCACGAGCGGGCTCCTGCCGAGGACCGCCGCGGCGCGACAGCGGGTTCGGGCGTCAGCGGAACATCTCCGCGAGATCCGGGGGCAGCTGCGCGATGGTGTCCTCGATCTCCTCACCGGGAGCCCACTGCAGCAGCACCTCGAAGACGGCGCGGACCCTGCGCTCCACCTCGTCGATGTCCACCGTGTCCACCTCCCCGCTGACCTGGTCCAGGAAGGTGTCCCTGTCGAAGGAGACGGCCCGGCCGTCGAACCGGTACAACTCCTCGCGCAGCTCCGGCGGCAGCGCGGGTTCCAGATCGTTCAGCTGGCCCGCGGCCAGTCGCTCGGAGAGCGCCCGGAGCGTCGCACGGGTCAACCTCTCGGTCTCCGTGGCGTCGTTCAACCCGGTGCGCTGCTGAACCTGCTCCTGGAAGCTGGCCATCGTGCGGCCAGCGGACTCCGGCTGGGTCATGGACTCGCCTTTCGTCGTTCGAGAACTCGCAGTGGCGAGCTACCCGCACCGGTGTTGATCGAAACGCGTGGGCGGAGCACGGGCCGCGTCCCACCGCGATCAACGTCGGCGCGCCAGGGTGAGCCCGTCGCTGATCGGAAGCATCGTGAGTTCCACGCGGTGATCGCGCAGCACGTACCTGTTGAACTCGTGAATCGCGTGCGCGCTCTCGTCCCGCTCGGTGGCCAGCACGTTGCCGCCCGCCAGCACGTTGTCCACGACGACGAACCCGCCGGAGCGGGTGCGCGGCACTATCTCGTTCCAGTAGGCGATGTAGCTCGTCTTGTCGGCGTCGATGAAAGCGAGGTCGAGCTTCGGTTCCGCCTCGAGAGCACGCAGCGTGCTCAGCGCGGGGCCGATCCTGAGCTCGATGCGGTCGGTCATGCCGGCGCGGTGCCAGAAGTCCCGCGCCACATCGGTGTACTCGGTGCTGATGTCGCAGCACAGCAGTTTCCCGCCCTTGTCCATGCCGCGAGCCATGGCCAGGGCGGAGTAGCCGGTGAACGTGCCCACCTCCACCGCTGCGCGCGCGTGGATCGCCTTGGCGAGCAGGGTGAGCAGGCTGGCCTGTTCCGGAGATATCTGCATCTCCGCGCTGTTCGGCCACAACCGCTCGGTGTCGGTGATCAGTTCCCGCTGCAGCGCGTCCGGCCGTGCGCCGTGCTGCACCAGGTACTCGTGCAGTTGCTCGTCGAGCTGAGCCGACTTGCGGGTCACCTCACCGACGTTACTCGCAGCGGGTGCGCGCGCAACTCAGGACGGACCCGGTTCGGCGCAGTCGCGTAGCGTGGTCTGTCTGTTTACGCTTGCACGCGGAGGTTGCGGAAACCGCCGACCGGGGATCTCCCGAAGGGTAGGCGTGATCGTCGCGATGAGCAGATTGACACGGCCGACGAGGCAGTCGAGCAAGGCCTACCGGATTGCGGCGAGCCAGGCGAACGAAGTGGACGAACGTCTGCAGCTGGCTTCCGGGGCGCGGCGGCAGATGAACAAGGTCTTTCCGACGCACTGGTCCTTCCTGCTCGGTGAGATAGCCCTCTACACGTTCATCCTGCTGCTGCTGACGGGAACCTACCTCGCCTATTTCTTCGATCCCTCGATGACCGAGGTCACCTACAACGGGGTGTTCACCGACATGCGGGGCGTCGAGATGTCCCGCGCCTACGAGTCCACGCTGAACATATCCTTCGAAGTGCGCGGCGGAATGTTCGCCCGGCAGATACACCACTGGGCCGCGCTGATTTTCGTGGCCGCGATCGTGGCCCACATGTTCCGGATCTTTTTCACGGGGGCGTTCCGCCGCCCGCGGGAGACGAACTGGGCGATCGGGGTGCTGCTGTTCATCACCGGAATGTTCGAGGGATTCACCGGCTACTCCCTGCCGGACGACCTGCTGTCCGGAACCGGGGTGCGGATCGCGTCGGGGATCACGTTGTCCGTTCCGATCGTGGGGACCTGGTTGCACTGGCTGCTCTTCGGGGGCGAGTTCCCCGGTGACGAGATCATCCAGCGTTTCTACATGATCCACATATTCCTCCTGCCGGGGATCATCGCCGCCCTGATCGCCGTCCACCTGGCGCTGGTGTGGTACCAGAAGCACACGCAGTTCCCCGGAGTGCGCCGCAAGGAGAGCAACGTCGTCGGAGTGCGCATTCTGCCGGTGTTCGCGCTCAAGTCGGGAGGATTCTTCGCGACGGTGGCCGGGGTGGTCATCGTCATGGCAGGGATCTTCCAGATCAATCCGGTCTGGAACCTCGGCCCCTACGTCGCATCCAAGGTGTCGGCGGCCTCACAGCCCGACTGGTATCTGATGTGGACCGACGGCATGGGAAGGCTCTGGCCGCCCTGGGAGGTCTACTTCGCCGGCAAATTCACGCTTCCGGCTCCGTTCTTCCCGCTCGTTCTGGGGCTGGGTCTGGTGTTCACGCTGGCGCTGTCCTACCCGTTCCTGGAACGGAAGCTCAGCGGCGACGACGCGCACCACAACCTGATCCAGCGTCCGCGAGACGTTCCCGTTCGAACCGGCCTGGGGGCCATGGCCATCACGTTCTTCACGATCGTGCTGGTGAGCGGGGCCAACGACATCGTCGCCTTCAAGTTCGACATCGCGTTGGAGCTGATGACCTGGTTGGGCCGCATCGGCGTGCTGCTCGGCCCGCCCATCGCCTACTACGTGGCGTATCGCATCTGCGTCGGCCTGCAGCGGGCCGATCGGCACGTGCTGGAACACGGTGTGGAAACCGGCATCGTCCGCAGGTTGCCCCACGGGGAGGTGATCGAGGTGCACCAACCGCTGGGTCCCACCGACGAGCACGGCCACCCCGTTCCGCTGTCCTACCAGGGGGCGCCGGTCCCGAAGAAGATGAACAAGCTGGGCGCCGCCGGGCGCCCGCTGCCGGGGAGCCTGCTGTGGCCCGACTCCCCCGAGGAGACCGCGCAGCTGCGGGCCGCCGAGCAGGAGGAGCAGGAGCGGCAGGCGCGCGGCGAGGACGAGCTGACCAGCGGTCACCCGACGAGCTCGGAGGAGTGATCCGCCGGGGCCCGACTTCGAAGCGGTGCGCCTGCGCCGGCTCGCCCGTGCGGCGGGGACCGCCCCGCCGGGCTGCGCACCCGAGGGGTGAAGGGGCGCCGGAGCGGGTGTGCGGGAGCGAGCGCCCGTAGACGGCGTACCGGAAATACCCGGGGTTTTCCGGGTGATTTTAGCTGGACATTCGGGGTGAGCGGGGTCACAGTGGCGGTGCGGGCTCTCCGAACCGGCCGCGGAACGGAAACGAGGTGCCCTACGACCTCCGCTGGTCGAGCCGCGACCGCTCGAGGTGGCCGGAGCGGAGGGGGCCGTTTGCAACGGCGAGCGGTAAGGGGGATGGAGATGTCACAAGCCGGTCCGATCGAGAGGCATCCCGATCTCGTCGAGATGCGGGCGCGCTACGAGGAGGCCAGCGAGAGCCCGCAGGGGCAGACCCTGGAAGGGGGCACGCTGCTGGCCGGAGTGTATCTGGCGATCTCGCCCTGGGTGATCCAGTTCAGCGCCACGAGTTTCGACGTGGCGATGGGCAACCTGGTCATCGGCTTGACGGTGGCCGTGCTGGCGCTGGGCTTCGCCTCCGCGTACAGCCGCACGCACACCGTCTCCTGGGTGGTCCCGCTGTTGGGAGCGTGGACGATAATCGCTCCGTTCGTGATCGTCGGAGCCGGAGTCGGCCTCGGGATGATGCTCAGCAACGTGATCGTGGGTGGAGTGATCGTGCTGCTCGGTTTGGGGATGAGCTCCCTGATGCTCATGCGTCGCGGTTGACGGGAAGCTCGGACCGGTGTTGCGGGAGTCGCATCGGCCCGAGCTCCCCGACGAGCCCCGGGCAGGGGCTTCCGGGGGAGCGGAACCGTCCGGTTCAGCCGCGCTCGCCCTGGGCGTGCACGACCACCACGGGGCAGCGGGCGTGCTGGGTGCACTTGTGGCTGACCGATCCGAGCAGGGCACCCACGAATCCGCCGTGCCCGCGGCTGCCGACCACGAGCAGGTCGGTCGTGTCGACGACGTCCAGCAGCACTTGCGCCGAGTCGCCCTGGCACACCCTCGTCCGCACCCGTGGCGGGGAACTCCGGCGGTCGACCGCCTTGTCCACCGCGTCCTCGACGGTCACGCTGGCGGCGCTCTCGAACTCCCTCGGGGATATCGCACCCCCTTCCCAGCTGTAGAAGGCCGGGTACTCCCAGGCGGTGACGGCTTCGACCGCGCTCCCGGTGAGCTCGGCCTGGCCGAGCGCCCACTCCAGGGCGGCCAGCGACGAAGCCGAGCCGTCCACCCCCACGACGATCTTGCTGTCCTCGCTCATCGCGCACCGTCCGTTCCGGCGGTCCTGTCTCGCGGCTCTGTCGTGGTTGCCGTTCTCGCCACGACTGTCGCACGAATCCGTCGTGGACGTCGCGGTCACGTGAAAGCTCGCAGTGCCGATTTCGCATATACTTTTCGAAATCGGATTGTGATCTGACGGGCTCGTGACTATGTTCGCTAACACGGGCAAGGGAATTCTGCGCCGAGCGCGGTGTTTCGACTTTGGAACGGCCTCCGAAGGGAGTCCGGACGGTGACCCGACCCTTCCGCGGGGAGCGCGGTAATTGGGGGAAGACACTGATGGACAGAACCACGGAAACGCCAACCTGGAGCGTGGTGGCCCATGACGCGGATCGACTGAAGCAGGCCGTTCGTGAGCTCGACGCCGAGCGGGACACCGAGACCAAGTACGAGATCGCCTACGAACTGCTGCGAACGACCACCGTCATCGGGGAGCGGCTCGCCGCGCTGCTGGACGGGCTGGCCAAGCGCTACGAGAACCCGGGCATCCCCGAACAGCGCTCCGCGCACATCGCGATGGACCAGGCCGCGGCCGCCGCCGACGACCTGAGCGAGTGCGCGCGGCGCGCCGTGCAGACCCTGCGTGACGAGGACTGAAGCGAGCGCACCGCCGCCAGCTGGCACCCGCTCGCCGAGGGTGGAGACCCCACCGGGGCCCACCGACTCCGAATCAGCCCGACACGACGCGCGAAGTGGAATGGATCCGCGCGTGCCGGTTCCGAACGCGCTAGGCTCGCCGCCGTCCCGTCCGGTTGCCGCCGGAAGTCCCATGGCGAACGAAGGAGCCCGCGATGGTCGGGTACTCGGCAACGAACCGGGTGCGGAGTCGTGCTTTCCCGTTCCGGAGGCTGCGCACTCCGAGGTGGGCCGCGCAGCAGGGGACGTGGCGCGCGGCCCGCCCAGCTGCGATCGCGGCCGCGCTCGAGCGCGCCAGGGCACGTCCGGCGGGAAACTGGTTCGTGCTGGCCGGGAGCGGGCGGATCGGAAGCACCGAACCGTTCACCCGGACAGTGGGCGGGATCGAAGTGGTGGCCTGGCGGACACCGGACGGTCGGCTCCACGCGGGGCCGGGGATCTGCCCCCACCTGGGGGCGCCGCTCGGGGAAGCAGCGGTGGACCGCGGTCAACTCGTCTGCAGGTGGCACGGTCTGCGGCTGACCGAGCGCGGCGGTGCGGGGTGGTCGCCGTTCCCCGCGCACGACGACGGTGTGCTGGCGTGGGTGCGGTTGGACTCGATCGGCGGTGAGCAGCCGCTCGAGTCCCCGGTGGTCCCGCGGCGGCCCGCGCTGCGGGAGAGCATCGCCGAAGTGGCGACCGTGGTGGGCACGTGCGAGCCCGAGGACGTGGTGGCCAACAGGCTCGACCCCTGGCACGGATCCTGGTTCCACCCGTACTCGTTCGCCGAGCTCGAGGTGCGGCACGCCCCGGCGGTCGACAGCGCGGAGGAGAACGACTTCTTCGAGGTCCTGGTCACCTTCAAGGTGCTTCCCGGGCTCGGGGTCCCGGTCACGGCCGAGTTCACCTGCCCGGATCCACGCACCGTCGTGATGCGCATCCTCGAGGGGGAGGGCGCGGGCAGCGTGGTGGAAACCCACGCCACGCCGCTGGGGACGGATTCGGCGGGTGCACCGCGCACCGCCGTCGTGGAGGCCACCGTCGCCCACTCGCGGCGCAGGGGATTCCGCGCGGTGCTGCCCGCCGCGGCGCTGCTGCGTCCGCTGATCCGGCGGGTGGCCCTGCGGCTGTGGGCCGACGACCTCGCCTACGCGCAGCGGCGCTACGAGCTGCGCAGCACCGGTCGGTTCCCCGGCTGACCCCCGTCCCGACGTGCGCGACGGGCTGCCCGGCCGACCCCGCGAGGCCCGGTCACGCTTCGTCCGCGGTGGGAAACCCCCGGTGCCGTTCGCGGGAGAGCCCGCGCAACGCGGCCGAACGCCCCCGGTCGGGCACGCTCCACAGCGCGTGTCCGTGGATGCCCCAACCGCGCAACAGCTCGTTGGCCGCCTGCAGCCCGCTCGTGGCCGCGCGCTCCATCAGCGCGACCGGCAGGTCCACCCGGACCAGATCTCCCGCCACCACGAGGGCGGGATCGGGAGTGGTGATCGAGGGGCGTTCGGAGAAACCACCCGGCGGGAAGAGCGGGCAGTCCTGCCGCAGCTCGTGCCGCTCGTCGACGATCCCGGCCACAGCGGTCTCCGGGTATATCCTGGCCAGCTCCGCCAGCATCCTGGAGCGCAACCGGTCCACGCTCGGTTCCTCCTGGAGCGCGTAACCGTGCAGCTCGATCACGGACCCACCGCGCAGCCCGGCCCACCGGGCCGCGTCGCGCTCGTAGCGCTCCAGCACGCTGACGTTGTCCAGCGGACCGTAGCCGCTCGTGCCGAGGAAGCCGGGACGGTCCTTCCGCACCGGGCGGTCCAGCCAGAGCCGCGAGACGAGGAAGGGCGGCGCCCGGTGCAGCCTCCCGATCCGCTCACGCCACCAGGAGGCGCCACCCAGCCCGGGGGAGCGGTGCACGACCTCGCGCAGCCCCGCGGTGTCGGCGGCCAGCACCACGGCGTCGGCCTCCCGCACCTCCGAGTCGGTGAGCACCTCGAACCGCGAGGTCCTACCGGCAACCACGGAGGTGACCCGGGTGCTCGTCCGCACCGAGGCCCCCAGGGAGCCGAGATAGCTCCTCAGCGGTTCCCACAGCGCCTCCGGGAACGCGTCGGAGGCGACGTCGAACAGCAGCCCCTCGCTGGAACCGAGGAAGTAGATGTGGAACATCGTGGCGAGCTCCGCTGCGGACAGCTCCCGCGGAGCGGAGAAGAAGCTGCGGGAGAACACCTCGAAGGCCAGGTGCTTGGCCGCCGCGGGGAAGCGGATCCGGTCCAGCAGCGTCGCCGCGTCCAGGTGGTCCAGCCGGTGGTAGATCTCGGGCAGCGAAACCTGGGCCAGCGGAAGCGCGGCCCGCGCGCCGAGACGGGGCAGGTCCCGCCAGGCGAACGTCGGGCTCCGGGCCACGAAGGCGAACGCGTTCCACGGGGGAGTGCGCGGCAGCCCGGCGAAGGTGTCCCGGTACCCCGCGCTGTGCACCAGCGGGTAGTCGGGCAGCCCCACCAGCCCGGCCAGCGACGGATCGGCCCGGCGCAGCAGCGCGCGCAGGTTGTAGTACTGCCGGAAGAAGGCGTGGAACCCGCGGTTCATCCCCACGGTCGAACCGTCGGCCAGTTCGGTCGACCAGCCCCCGACCCGGCCTCCCAGGTAGGGCTCCCGCTCCAGCACGGTCACCGCGACGCCGCGCTCGGCCAGGCCGACGGCCGCGGACAACCCGGCGATGCCGCCACCGACCACCACCACCCGGGGCGGCGCGTCGAGACGACTCGCGTCGGCGTGCCCGCGCGGTGCCGGGTGCAGCACGGCCTTGGGGTCGCGGCCGGGCGGAGCGCCCTCCGAGTCCGCTCGCCCGGTGATCCCCTCGCGTACTCCGGTCAATCCTGCTCCCGAGGTGGTCGACGGCCGAGCACGGTGTGCACGATGCCGCGCTGCCACCCCGGCATCGCCCCGACCCGGACGTCGTGGAAACCGTTGCGCCGCATTCTTCCCACCAGCTCCGGGACCGAGTCGAACTCCAGCACGCTGCGCCACAGATAGCGATACAGCCCGGAACGTCCCGTCACCACCCGGCCGAGCGGGATGATCACTGCCCAGCACACCACCGTCCAGACCAGGCGGGCTGACGGGCGGCCGCGCACGGAGAACTCGTGCAGCGCCAGCGGCGCACCCGGGGCGAGCAGGCCACGCAGCAGCCGCACCCCGCGCTCCGGGGCGGGAAGGTTCCGGAGGAGGTAGCTCGCGAGAACACCGTCGAACGGGCCCCGCACGCCGGCCTGGTCGAGCTCGTCCAGGCAGGCGTGCACGAACTCGACCGTGGCGGGCCAGTTCTTCCGCCGCGCGCGGCGCAGCATCGCGGCCGAGGCGTCCACGGCCACGATCCGGGCGTGCGGGGCCACCCGCAGCAGCGCAGCGGTGGAGGCCCCGGTCCCGCAGCCCGCGTCCAACAACCGCAGCCCGCGTCCGCCGTCCGGGAGCCGCAGCCGAGCGGCCGAACGGAGCAGCGCCCCGTGGTAGCCGGGGGAGAACCCCACGAGCAGGTCGTAACGCCCGGCGGCCCGCTCGAAACCCCCGAGCACCGGATAGCCCGAGCAGTCGCCCCCGGCCGGCCGTGCCTGCCTCCGCCGGGATCGGACTCGCCACCTGCCGGGGGTGCGCTCGTCACCTCGCCCGCGGCTCTCCCGCGCCATCGTTGCCTCCGAGCTCCGGTTCGAGCAGTGGGATCTGTTCGGCCGCCCACGGGCTGATCGCCCACGGCGTTCGACGGGCGAGGCTGACGAAGTCCGCCCACTCCGTCCAGGCCGTGTCGGCGATCTCGGCCGGGTCCGGGCGCACCTGGTCGGTGGTGACCGCCGTGTACACCGGGCAGAACTCGTTCTCCACCGTTCCCGTGACGTCGACCGCCCGGTAGCGGAAGTCCGGCAGTCGAACCCGCAGGTCCTCGAGCCGGACCCCCAGCTCCTGGCCGACCCTGCGGTGCACGGCCTGGTCCACGTCCTCCTCGGGGGAGGGGTGGCCGCAGCAGGAATTGGTCCACACCCCGGGCCAGGTTCGCTTGCTCAGGGCCCGCCGGGTCACCAGCAACCTGCCCCGCCGGTCGAACACGTAGCAGGAGAAGGCCAGGTGCAGCGGGGTCGAACCGTGGTGCACCTCGGATTTGGGGGCGGTGCCGACCGGATTGGCGGTTTCGTCCAGCAGGACGACCAGTTCCGTGGCGGAGGCGGACGGAGCCGAGTTCATCGTCTAGGGGCCACCCAACGTCGAAAAGGACGACATGTGTTCGCGCGCTTCCGCCGACCGCGCGCGGAGTCGAGCGCTCGCGACCCCGGCCGCGCCCGCGAGGGCCACGCCGAGCCTGCGCGCTCCGGACACCGACACCCGGTTGGCGAAAACGTCGTAGTCCGACTCCACGATCCTGTCCAGGATCTCACCGTAAAGGGTGTAAGCGGTGGAAACACACGGTCGGGCTACCGGATCGAGCATTTCGATGCCGTTCGCGGCGTAGTGGTACAGGGCTCTGGTGCGGGCCACCTGATCGCCGAGCGCGCGGCGCACCTGCCGGTCGGGACGGCCGTTCCGCAGGCACCGCTGCAGTCGTTGCCGGTCGACGTCGAACACCGCGAGCTCGTCGGCGGGCAGGTACACCCGGCCGCGGCGCAGGTCCTCGCCGACGTCGCGGAGGAAGTTGGTGAGCTGGAAGGCGTTCCCGAGCGCGGCGGCGTAGGGGGCGGCCCTGCTCCTGGGGCCCTCGGTTCCGAGCACCGGCAGCACCTCCAGCCCGATCACCTCGGCCGAGCCGTGCACGTACTCGTCCAGCGCGCGGCGGTTCGGGTAGTCGGTGACGGTGAGGTCCTGTCGCATGGCGGACATGAACGCCGTGAAGTGCCGGTGCTCGATGTCGTAGCGCCGCGCCGTGTCGGCCACGGCGGAAACGACCGGGGACTCGCTGCGCCCACCCGCCAGAGCGGAGTCGAGCTCGGTGGACAGCTGGTCCAACCGCGCCCGCTTGGTGGCGGTGTCGAGCGTGTCCGAGGGGTCGTCGACGATGTCGTCCACCTGACGTGCCAACCCGTACAGCGCGTGGATCGCGGGCCGCCTCGCCGGGGGAAGCATCCGCGTGGCCAGGAAGTAGGTCCGGCCGTGCGCGGAGTTCAGCAGGCGGCAGTCGCGGTAGGCGGCCCTGAGCCCGTGGTCGCGGACGCCGGCCGCGTCCAGCTCGTGCGCGCTCATCGCCGGCCCGCTCCGAGACCCGCGGTGCGCGCGGCCGAACCGCTGCCGCGCTGCTCGCCCAGGATGCGCCTGGCCGCCAGCTTCCCCGAGATCAACACCGGCGGGACGCCCACCCCCGGAGTGGTTCCGCAACCCGCGAGCACCGCGTTGTCCAGCCCGCGCACCAGGTTGCGCGGGCGGAACGGGCCCGTCTGGGCGAAGGTGTGGGCTGCGCTGAACGGGGTACCTGCCAGCAGACCGCGCGCGGCCCAGTCCTGCGGGGTGACGAGGCGGCTCACCTCGATGGAGGAGCCGAACCCCGGCATGAGCCGGTCCTGCAGCAGCTCGATCGTCTCCTGCGCGTAAGCCCCGGCGACGCGTTGCCAGTCCTGGCCGGCCAGGTCCAGGTTCGGGCAGGGCACCAGCACGTGGTGCAGGTGCCTGCCCTCCGGGGCCAGCGACGGATCGCTGCGCGTCGGGTTGGTGATCAGCACCGAGGGGTCGGTCATCAACCGTCCCCGCCGGGTCAGCTCCTCGAAGGTGCGCTTCCAGGCCGTTCCGAACGAGAGCGTGTGGTGCCGCAGCAGCGGCTGCTCGCGGTCGGTGCCGGTGTGGATCAGCAGTGCCGAGGGCGAGGCACGCATCCGCAGGGGGCGTCGCGGCGTGCGCCCGAGCAGACCGTAGGACACGGGAAGGTCGGGGGTCAGCACCACCGAGTCGCACGGGATGCGCTCCCCGCGCTCGGTGTGCACGGCCGTGACCCGCGAACCCGCGCGCTCCAGCCGCTCGACCGCGCTGCCGTAGCGCATGGTCGCGCCCGCAGCGGCAGCCGCCCCGGACAGGGCGTCCGGCACGGCCCGCATTCCTCCGCGAGGGAAGTAGACCCCGCCCACGGTGTCCATGTACGAGATCACCGCGTAGGCGGCCAGGGCGTTGTGCGGTGCGACACCGGCGTACAGGGACTGGAACGAGAACACGCGCTTGAGGCGCTCGTCACCGAGGAAGCGTCCGATGGCCCGGTTCAGGTTGCCGAACCCGCCGAGCGCGGCGAGCCGGGCGAGGTTCGGTTCCACCAGGTTCAGCGGGGAGTCGAAGTTGGCGTCGATGAAGGTGCTGTACTGGGCCGCGTAGAGCCGGTGCAGCCACTGGCGCAGCTTCCGGTAGCCCGCCGCTTCGTCCGGTCCGGCGAGCTCGCGGACCTCCTGCTCCATCGCGTCGGCGTCGGTGCGCACGTCGATGCCGGAGCCGTCGGCGAACCAGGCGCGGTAGGCGGGGTCCAGCGGCATCAGCTCGAGCCGCTCGTGCACCGATTCACCGACCGCGCCGAGCGCCTCGTCCAGCAGCTCGGGCATGGTCAGCACCGTGGGACCGGTGTCCATGCGGTACCCGGCGAGATCCAGTCGCCCCGCGCGTCCGCCCGGTGTCGTCTCGCGCTCGACGACGGTGACCTCGCGTCCGGCTCCGAGCAGGTGCAGCGCGGCGGCCAAACCGGAAAGTCCAGCCCCCACGACGACTACGTGATCAGTGGGGCCGGTTACGGTCCGCATGCGACGTCTTCCTCCGGAGCGGGGCGGGTGCGTTGGGATGGGCTGGTCCTGACGGGTGATCGAAAAAAACCGTCCGTGTTCGCGCGATTCAGTCTAGAAAGCCGGCTGAATCCCTTCAAATTCTCGCCTCCGGTTCGTCCGGGCAGGACGCTGAGATCTCCGACACGCGGCCGAGGACACCCACCTGCCGGAAGCGGGGCCCCGTTCGGTGGCGAGTCGTCCCGCCGCTGACGGGCGCCTCCCGGAGCTCGGAGATCAGCTTCCCGCCCGCAGGCGGTGCAGCCGGAGAGCCAGCTGGATCTCCAGGGAGCGCTCGGAGCTCTGCCAGTCCGAGCCGAGTATGGCCGAGATCCGCTCCAGGCGCTGCCCGACCGTGTTCACGTGCACGTGCAGCTCGCGTGCCGTCCGGTTCGGACTCCTGCCGCAGTCGAAGTAGCCACGCAGCGTCCGCAGCAGCTCGGTCCCCCGCCGGGAGTCGTAGTCCAGCACGGCTCCGAGGGTGCGCTCCACGTACCCGTCCAGATCACCGCGATCGCCGAGCAGCACGCCGAGAAAGCCCAGCTCCGCGAGCGCGGCACCGGTGCCGGTCCGCCCCAGCGCGAGCAGGGCGTCCAAGCAGCGGCGGGCCTCCTCGTAGCCGCGCGTGACGTCCTCGAGCCCGTCCACGGGGCCGGCCGCGCCCACGGTGACCCGCCGGGAGGTCGAGCCGCCGAGTCCGCGGGCGAGCTCCCGCGCCTGGTCACCCGCCTGCGCTCCGGGCAGCAGCACCACGAGGTGGTCGAGGTGGACCCCGGCCAGCCCCGCGCGGCGCTCGGCGTGCCGGGAGGCCGCCGCGACCAACCGCTCCCGGTCGGCCACGTCGGCCGAGGCGACCAGCACCACCTTCTCACCCGTCGGATCGACCCCGACCCGACGCGCCCTGTCCGACAGGCCGACCCGGGCGCGGGAGGGGGCGCTGAGCAGTTCGGTGACCAGGTCACCGCGCACCCGCTGCTCGGCCTCGGCGGTGCGACGCCGGATCAGCAGCACCAGCGCGGTCACCACCCCGGCCCGCTCGAACAGTCGCCGGTCGGCGTCGCTGAGCTCGCCGCACCCGACGAGGGTGAGGCTGCCGAGCAGCTCGGGACCGGCCAGAGCCGCGCAGACCAGGTTCGCGCCCCACGGGACAGCCCTGCCGCTGCTGCCGGAGCGGTGCACCGCGGAACGCGGCCACTCCAGCGGAGTCGTCCCCGCGCAGGCCAGCTCGGTGCCCTCCGCGTCGTGCACCGCGATGCCGCCGCCCAGCACCCCGGCGACCGCCTCGGCCACGTCGTCGACCGTGCCCCCGCGCAGCACGAGATCGGTGAGCCGATCGTGGGCGCGCTCCGCGCGACGCATCGCGACGTTGTGCTCGCGGATCGTCTCGTGGGCGGTGTGCAGCTCCTCGAGCGCGTTCCGAGTCTCCTGCAGCAATCCGGCGTTGTCGATGGCTATCGCGGCGTGATCGGCCAGGGAGGACAGCAGGGCGACCTCGTCCCGCGAGAACTCGCGCCCGGTCCGCTCGGCCGCGTAGAGCACCCCGATCACCGAACCGCCCGTGGTGAGCGGGACCCCGAGTATGGCCACCAGGCGCTCGTCGCGCACGGCCTCGTCGATCGCCGCGGTGTGGGTGAAGCGGGTGTCGGCGAAGTAGGAACCGGTGGAGTAGGGCAGCGCTGTCTGGGCCACCAGCCCGCCGAGTCCCTCGCCCAGCCCCAGCCGCACCCGCTGGAACAGTTCCGAGACGCATCCGTCCGTGACCCGCATGTAGGTCGTGCCTGCGCTCTCGTCGTTGAGACTCAGGTAGGCGACGTGGGTGCCCAGCAGCGTCCTGGCGCGGTGCACGATGGCGCCGAGCACCGCGTCCGGGTCCCGCACCCGCGCCAGGTCCCCCGCGGTGTCGAACAGCGCGGCCAGCTCGGACTCGTGGCGACGCCGCTCCTCCTGGGTGCGCCGCAGCCGCAGGGCGAGCTCGCCCGCCCGCTCGACCAGCCCCGAGTGCTCCCGCCGCGGATCACGGGCCCGCGCGGTGGCGACCACCTCGGCGAGCCGTTCCTCGTCGGCGTCCTCCACGAGCAGTTCGAACAGGCGCAGCAGGTGCTCGGCCGGCTCGTGCATGGCGCTCATCCTCGGTGGTGCGGCCGTCGGGGAGCAATCCCGCCGCGATCACGGTGCCTGCGGGCGGTTCGCCCCGGCGTGCTCAGGAGCGCTGCTCGGCGGGCTGCTCCGCGTCCGCGGAGCGGAGCGAACTGCCCCTGGTCTCGGTCGCGAACAGGATCGCCACGGAGGTGAGCACGGCACCGGCCGCGACGTAGCACGCGATCGGCACCCAGCTGTCGAAGGAGACCAGCAGCCCGGTGGCGATCGAGGGAGCGAGCCCGCCGGCGACGACCGAGGCCAGCTGGTAGCCGATCGAGGCCCCCGAGTAGCGCACCCTGGTGCCGAACAGCTCGGACATGAACGCCGCCTGCGGGCCGTACATGGCTCCGTGCAGGATCAGCCCTCCGGTGACCCCGAGCGCGATCATGGCGAAGGCCCCGGTGTTGAGCAGCGGGAAGAAGACGAAGGCCCACACCCCGCTCCCGATCGCTCCGATGAGGTAGACGCCCCTGCGGCCGAACCGGTCGGACAGGGCGCCCCACGCCGGGATGACGGCGAAGTGCACCAGGGAGGCCAGCAGCACCGCGTTCAGGGCGGTCGATTCGGACAGTCCCAGCTGGTTGGTCACGTAGGTGAGCACGAACGCGGTGATCACGTAGTAGCAGACGTTCTCCACGAAGCGCGCCCCCGAGGCGATCAGCACCTCGCGCCACTGGAAGCGCAGCACCCGCAGGATCGGAGGTGGTTCCGGTGCGGCGTGCTGCCGCGCGCGGTCGGCCGCCTCCAGGAAGACGGGGGACTCGCTGATCGACAGCCGGATCCACAGTCCGACCAGGACCAGCAGCCCGGACAGCAGGAAGGGGACGCGCCAGCCCCACTCCAGGAAGGCCTGCTCGGACTGGAACGCCGACAGCAGGGCCAGCACCGCGGTGGCCAGCAGGTTGCCCGTGGGCACGCCCGCCTGGGGCCACGAGGCCCAGAAGCCGCGCCTGGCGGAGTCGGTGTGCTCGGAGACCATCAGTACGGCCCCGCCCCACTCGCCGCCCAGCGCGAAGCCCTGCACGACCCTCAGCAGGGTCAGCAGCAGCGGGGCGGCGAAGCCGATGGCTCCGTAGGTCGGCAGCAGACCGATCGCGAAGGTGGCCCCGCCCATCATCAGCAGGCTGATGACGAGCAGCTTCTTGCGTCCGAGCCGGTCGCCGAAGTGACCGAAGACCAGACCGCCGAGCGGGCGGAAGACGAACCCGATGGCGAAGCTGGAGAACGCGAGCAGCGTGCCGATCAACTGGTCCTCGGACGGGAAGAAGGCCTTGTTGAACACCAGCGCGGCCGCCGACCCGTAGAGGAAGAAGTCGTACCACTCGATCGTGGTGCCGATCATGCTCGACCCGACGATCCGGGCCAGGGCCCCTCTCGTGGGTGCGGCGGATCCCGTCGAGCTCATCTGCCACTCCTTCCGCGTCGTCGGACTCGGGACTTCGGTGCGTCGTCAGTGCGCCGTCCAGGCACCGTCGATCGGGACGGACGTCCCGGTGAGGTGGTCCGACCCAGGGCCGCAGAGCCAGCCGACCACGGCGGCCACCTCCTCCGGCTCGATCAGCCTCTTGATCGCGCTGTGCTGCAGGAAGACCCGGTCGGCGACTTCGTCCTCGGTGATTCCGTTGGTCTCGGCCTGGGCCGCGAGCTGGCCCTCCAGCAGCGGGGTCCGCACGTAGCCCGGGTCCACGCAGTTGCTGGTGACCCCGTACCGGGCTCCTTCGAGCGCGGTCACCTTGCTCAGCCCCTCCAGGGCGTGCTTGGCGGCCACGTAGGCCGATTTGTTCGGGCTGGCCCGCAGCCCGTGCACGCTGGAGATGTTCAACACCCGACCCCAGCCCCGCGCGTACATGTGCGGCAGGCAGTGCCGGATCAGCAGGAAGGGAACCGTGACCATGAGGTGCTGGATCCGGGTGAACACCTCGGTCGGGAACTCGTGGATCGGGGCCACGTGCTGGATTCCGGCGTTGTTGACGAGAATGTCCACCTCGGCGGGCAGTTGTCCGAGCGCGGTCTCCTCGGTCAGGTCGACCGCGTGCGGGTGGCCGTCGAGTTCGGAGGCGGCCCGCAGCACGGCAGGTCGGTCCAGGTCGGCCAGGTGCACGGAGCAGCCCGCCGCGGCCAGCCGCGCGGCGCAGGCGTAGCCGATCCCGCTCGCCGCTCCGGTCACCAGCGCCGTGGTTCCGGAGAGCTCGGCCGTGCGAGCGGGTTCGGCACCGGAGTCCGTCGTCATGTCGGATCACGCTAGCCGGTGAACCCGGGAATCACTATGTGCTCACCGGACACCTCCGCGCGCTGCGAAGTGTGCTCGGGACACGTTGTCGGCTTCGAGGGGTTCGGCGGAGACTCGTCGCTTCGGTCCGCGTCCTGCCCCGCCCGGTGGAGCCCGTCGGTTCAGCCCCGCCGGAAGCCCTCGATCAGCCGGTGCGCGCCTGGTGAAGCCCCGAGCGGTCCCGCCCGTGACCGCGGGTGGGCGCGCGGCGGGCCGGGCGCTCCTCCCGCGGCGGCACGCTGTGATCGTCGTCATCATCGCCCCCCGGTTCGGGGTGGACCGGGAACCGGAGCGGGGCGTGCGTCGACCAGCAGGGCGAAGGGTCGCGCTAGGAAGGAACTCGCATGGACGCGCCGATGGGCATGTCGCTGCTGCCGGACTGGTCCCGTCCGCTCTGGGCGCTGCTGCTGGTGGTGGTGTTCGCGCAGCACGCGCTGCACGCCGGGAGGATGTCCGGCCAGCCGAGGTGGTGGCACGTCGGCCACACGCTGATGGCCGCCGGGATGGCGGTGATGTACTTGCTGCCCCACATGCGCTACCCGGGGCTCTACCGGGCGGGACTGGTGCTGTTCGCCCTGGTGGCCCTGGTCGAGGTGGTCGCGGCGGGCGTGATCGGGCGGCGCGAGGGCGGGTTCAACCCGCTGTGGGGCACGGCGGCGGCGGGAATGCTGATCATGACCTACATGATGGTGCCCCTCCAGCTGCGTCCCTCCTGGCTGACCCTGGTGCTCGTCGCCTACCTGTGCTGCGAGACCGTGATCTGGGCCGGGGGACTCTGGCAACGACTCCCGAGTTCGCGCACCCCGCCCCGGCTGCCTCCTACCGGTGTCGAGCTCTCCACGGCTCCCGGAGCCGCAGGTCCGGCACCCGCGGGCGGCAGCGGGCGCGGTTTCGGCCTGGTCGCCCACCGCTCCCTCGGAGTCCGCCTCAGCCTGGCCGTCATGGCCGCGAGCATGGCCTACATGCTCACCGCGAGCGTTTTCTGAGATTTTCTGTTCACCTTTGATTCGGTGCTCGCTTGGCGGAACCCCTCGCGGGCTCTCGCTGCGGGTGCCCCGACATCGGGTAGCGACCTGCACAACGTCTCCGGCCGTCCTCGCGAGAGCACCACGCGAGAACCCGTGGCGGCGCCGGTGGGCAACGTGGTCGTTTCGGCGCCTCCGGCGCCGAAGCGCCACACCAACCATCAACACGACAGGAAAGCATCAGTCTGACGGTTTCTTCCGTCCGACGAGATGATGGGTGGGGTAACGGTGCCTGTCCGGGAGATGTTCGCGACGCGGGCGTTCGAGTTCGTGCTTCGTGCCCTGGGGGATCTGTCCGGGGCGGTGTGCGTCGGTTCGCTGGTGTTCGCCGTGTTCTTCGCCGCCGAGACCTGCGACCGCCTCGCGGAGCGGGCGCGCGGTCACGTGCGGCGTGCGGGCCTGGCCGCGCTCCTGTGGGGTTGCGCCGAGCTGCTGCGGGCGTTCTCCCCGGGGGCGTTCACGGCGGGTGAGCCCGCCGAGCCGGTGGCCGCGGTGCTCACCGCCGTGCTCGCCCTGCTGCTGGCCGTCGCCTGCCGGGTTGTGCGGGGCTGGCGGACGACCTCGCTGCTGGCGGGGGTGGCGCTGCTCGCGCTGCTGCCCACCGCGGTGGTCCGTCGCTCGGGGGATAACCCCGGGCACGACGTCGGCACGAACGCGATCGTGCTGCACGTCACCTCCGCGGCGGTCTGGCTCGGCGTGCTGCTGGCGCTCGGGCTGCACCTGTGGCGCACCGAGGAGCGCGCGCGGCTGCTGCTGCGGCGCTACCGGTGGCTCGCGGCCGGGTGCTGGAGCCTGCTGGCCGTGTCCGGCGTTGCCGACGTCCTCGTGGCCACCCGGGAGTACGGGGCCGGCGGTGCGGGACATCTCGCCGCGGTCCTCGGCAAGATCGGCTGCCTGGTGGCCGTCGCGGTGCTCGGCGTCCTCGTGCGGCGCCGCTTCACCCTCCCGACAGCGGGCGATGTCGGCCGGCGCCGGCGTGCGGTGCTCCGGCTGCTCGGTGCGGAGCTGGTGCTGCTGGTGGCAGGGTTCGCCGTCTCCGAGGTCATGATCGCTTCGGCCGCGGGGCCGGGTGGTTCGGAGGTCACCGCGAGCCAGGCCGTGCTCGGCTATGACCTCGCTGCCCCGCCGACCCTGTGGAACCTGCTGCTGGGGTGGCGGTTCGACCTGCTGTTCGGCGGCTGCGCCGTGGTGTGCTCCGCGGTCTACCTGCTCGGGGTGCGCAGGCTGCGGCGCAGGGGGGACGCGTGGCCGGTGGGCAGGACGGCGGCCTGGCTGAGCGGCTGGGGCTGCGTCCTGTTCGTCACCTCGTCCGGAGTGGGGGTCTACGCGGGCGGGGTGTTCAGCCTCCACATGTTCGCTCACATGGTTCTCAACATGCTTGCCCCGGTGCTGCTGGTGCTGGGCGGGCCGGTGACGCTCGCGCTGCGCGCGCTGCCCGCACGCGGACGCGGGAGCTCGGCGGGGGCGCGCGAGTGGCTGCTGGCCTGGTTGCACTCCCCGCTGACCGGCTTCGTGGCCGGTCCCGGGGTGGCGACGGTGCTGTTCGTGAGCTCCTTCTACGCGCTGTACTTCACCGACCTCTTCGAGCTCGGGATGTTCGAGTACTGGGGGCACCAGCTGATGAAGGCCCACTTCCTGCTGGTGGGCTGGCTGTACTACTGGACCGTGATCGGGGTGGACCCGGCACCACGTCCGCTGCCGCACGTGGCCCGGCTCGGGGTGGTGCTGGCGGTCATGCCGTTCCACGCGTTCTTCGGCATCATCACGATGAGCCTGTCGGACCCGCTGGCCGCGGACTTCTACCGGGCGCTGGAACTGCCGTGGCCGCGCGATCTGCTGGCGGACCAGTTCCTCGGCGGGGGAATCGCCTGGGCCATGGGGGAGGTGCCCCTGGTGCTGGTGCTGCTGGCGCTGCTGACCCAGTGGTACCGGTACGACACCCGCTCGGCCCGCAGGGCCGATCGGGACGGTGACGAGGACCTGGCCGCCTACAACGCGATGCTGGCCGAACTGGCCCGGAGCAGAGGCGGTTGATCCTCGCGCAGGCGGCGGACTGCCCGCGCCGCGGGCGACGTGGGGCGCGTGGTCGGCACCGTGCCGCGCCGGAAAGCAGCGCCGGAAAGCAGCTTCGGAAAGCCGAAAGCGGGGGCGCGGTGCACCGGGTGGGTTCACCGCGCCCCCGCGGGTTCGCCCGGACGGGTCAGGCGGTTGTTTCGGCCGGTGCGTTCTGCACCGAGAAACTCAGCTGGTCCTGCCCGGCCTCGACCACGACGCGCTGGCCGTGCGCCAGCCGTCCTTCCAGCAGCAGGTCGGAGATGGCGTCGTCCACCTCGCGCTGGATGGTGCGGCGCAGCGGCCGAGCACCGTACTCGGGCTGGTGCCCGTGCTCGGTGAGCCAGTCCACGGCCGAATCGGCGAAGGTGACGTCGATGTCCTGGGCCTGCAGCCGCTGCTTCGTCTCGTCCAGCAGGAGTTCGGTGATGCGCCTGAGCTGCTCGGACTCCAGCTTGCGGAACATCACGACCTCGTCGATCCGGTTGATGAACTCGGGGCGGAAGGAGTCGCGCAGCCGCACCATCAGCCGTTCCCGGGCCGATTCGCTGGTCTGCTCCTCCTCCCTGGTGGTGAAGCCGAGCACCCCGGAGCGGTTGGAGATGATGTCCGAGCCGAGGTTGCTGGTCATGATCAGCACCGTGTTGCGGAAGTCCACGGTGTGGCCCTGACCGTCGGTGAGCCTGCCGTCCTCCATGACCTGGAGCAGGATGTTGAACACGTCGGTGTGGGCCTTCTCGATCTCGTCGAGCAGGATCACCGAGTAGGGGCGGCGGCGCACCTCCTCGGTGAGCTGCCCCGCCTCGCCGTAGCCGACGTACCCCGGGGGAGCCCCGACCATGCGGCTGGCCGTGTGAGCCTCCTGGTACTCGCTCATGTCGATGCGGATCATGCGGTCCTGATCACCGAACAGCGACTCGGCGAGGGCGCGGGCCAGCTCGGTCTTGCCGACACCGGTGGGGCCGAGGAACAGGAAGGTGCCGACCGGCCTGTTCGGGTCGCCCATCCCGGTGCGGGAGCGCCGGACCGCGCGCGAGACCGCCTGCACGGCCTCCTCCTGCCCGATCACCCTGTGGTGCAGCTGCTCCTCGAGCCGCATGAGGCGGCCCTTCTCCTCCTCGGTCAGCTGGGTGACCGGGATGCCGGTGGCCCGCGAGACCACCTCGGCGATGTCGTCGGAGTTGACCACGGGGATCCCGTCCGGGTTGTTCCGCTCCTGGCGGATCCTGGACTGCACCTGGTTGATCTGGTCCCGCAGCTGGGAGGCCTGCTCGTAGTCCTCGTTCGTGACCGCCTGGGCCTTGTCCCTGCTCAGCTGCTCGGCCTGCTCCTCCAGCTCCCGCACGTCCGTGGTGGGGGTGCGGGTGCGCAGGCGCTTGCGCGCCCCGGCCTGGTCGAGCAGGTCGATCGCCTTGTCCGGCAGGTAGCGGTCGGTGATGTAGCGGTCGGACAGCTCGGCCGCCGAGTTGATCGCCTCGTCGTTGAACCGCACCTGGTGGTGCGCCTCGTAGCGGTCCCGCAGCCCGCGCATGATCTGGACGGTGTCCTCGACGCTGGGCTCGGCGACGTCGATGCGTTGGAAACGGCGTTCCAGCGCCGCGTCCTTCTCGATGTTCTTGCGGTACTCGTCCAGGGTGGTCGCTCCGACCACGTGCAGGTCGCCGCGGGCCAGCCGGGGTTTGAGCATGTTGCCCGCGTCGACGGCGCCCTCCGAGCCGCCCGCGCCGACCACGGTGTGCAGCTCGTCGATGAAGATGATCAGCTGCTCGCTGTGCTGGGTGATCTCATCGATGATCTTGTTCAGGCGTTCCTCGAAGTCACCGCGGTAGCGGGTCCCGGCCACCACGCCGGAGAGATCGAGCTGCACCACCCGCTTGTTGGCGAGCACGTCCGGGATCTCGCCGTCCACGATGCGCTGGGCGATGCCCTCGACCACCGAGGTCTTGCCGACACCGGCCTCGCCGATGAGCACCGGGTTGTTCTTGGTGCGCCGGGACAGCACCTCCACGGTCTGCTCGATCTCGGAGTCCCTGCCGATCACCGGGTCGAGACCGCCGTCGCGGGCCTTGGCCGTCAGGTCCTGGCCGTACTCGTCCAGGGTCGGCGTGGCGCTGCTCTGCTGGCTCTCGGTGCTCTGCGAGCCTGCGGGGGCACCGCCGCCGCGGGCAGCGGCCGCCCCGCTCTGCAGCGACTCCAGGGTGACGCGGGCGGCGGCGAGGATCTGGCCCGCCGTGGACTCCTGGTTGGCCGCGAGCGCGAGCAGCAGGTGGTCGGGGCCGATGTAGGAGGAGCCCACCGCCCGGGCCACCCGGTGCGCGTCCAGCAGCGCGCGCTTGGCCGCGGGCGTCAGGGCCGGGGGCTCCTCGGTGCTCTCGGTCTGCGGGAGTTGTTGTTCGATGCCCTGGGCGATCGTCGCGGGGTCGGCCCCGGCGCGCTCGATCATCGCCCGGGTCGTCTCGGTCTGCGTGGCAGCCCAGAGCAGGTGGTGCGCGTCCAGGTCGTGACCGCCGCGCTCGGCCGTGAACCGCGCGGCCGTGGCCATCAGTTCCTGGGCCTGCTGGGTCATCAGCCGGGTGATGTCGACGCGTTGCACCGGCCGCGGGGTTCCACCCTGCCCGCCGAGGAAGCGAGCGAGGAAATCGTCGAAGGGACTAGAACCGGGCCCGCCGGAACCGAAAAAGTTGGTCATTACTACCTCTTTCGTTCGCACGCTTCGTTGGAGAGCTCATCGCTTCCAACGTGAGCGATGCCGGTTGGCATTCCTGCGTCGGTTTCGCTCAAGGCTAACGCATCCAACCGACTCAAGGTTGTTCGGATCTTGTAGTTGTGGACCGGATCACGCGGAATCGGTGGTTCGGCGACTCCGGCTGCCGCGCACCTGCTCCTCCCGGTGCGCCGCGGGTTGCTCGGACACGGCCCTCTCCAGCTGCGCCCGGTTGAGCTTGGAACGCCCCTTGATGTTCAGCTCCCGCGCCCGACGCCGCAGCTCGTCCCGGCTTAACGTGGAAACCGACTCGCTCGCCTCCCGCGCGGACGACCGCTGCCCGCGCGCGGGCCCGGAAGCGGGCTCACCCGTTCGCTCGGCGCGCTCGGTGCTGCGGCGCAACGCCTCGGTGAGCTCCGGGGTCTCGGAGAGCTCGGCGGGTTCGGGCTCCGGGCGCGGAGCCCGGCCCGCGGCCTTGTCCGTCAGCAGCTGCTCCACCCGGGAGGTGTAGGTGTCGGTGTAGCGCTCCGGTCGCCAGGGCTCGCTCATCGAGCGGATGAGGTCGATGGCCAGCTGCAGCTCCCTGCCGCTGCGCGCGTCCTCGTTCGGAGGGCCCACCGCGGTCGGCGGGTCGCGCACCTCGTCCAGGAAGAACAGCGTGTTCAGGGCCAGCGCCCTGTCGGTGGCCCGGATCGCGGTGAGGTACTCCCGACCGTGCAGCACGAGCCTGGCTATGCCGGCCCGGCGCGTTTCCAGCATCGCCCGGTGCAGCAACCGGTAGGGGCGGTCCTGCTGTTCCTCCGTCGGGGCCAGCCAGTAGGTCCGGTGGAAGTGCACCGGATCGATCTCGGACAGTTCCACGAAGCCGTCGATCTCGATCGTCCTGGAGCGCAGCGGGACGAGCTCGTCCAGCTCCCGCTGCTCCACGGTCACCAGTGTTCCGCCGACGTCGCGTCCCTTGACGATGTCCTCGACGCGCAGCTGTTCCCCGGTGCGCTCGTTGATCCTGAGATGTCGCACGCGGTCGTGCGTGCCGCGCTCGTACTGGTTGAAGTGAACGCTGTGGTCCTCGGTCGCGCTGTAGAGGCCGACGGGGATGGTCACCAGCCCGAACGTGATCGACCCGTTCCAGATCTTCTGCGGCATGCCCTTCCTCCTACGGCCGATCGGCGAGCTCGCCGACACCGCGAGCGTCCGGCGCACCGCGATAGCCGCGCCGCGTCCCTCCGTGGATGCCCATCCGGCGGTGTCGTGCAAACCTCGCCTCCCGGGGCGCCGTGCGTGCCGCTGGTCACCGCGGGCGGCGCAGTCGGTGGGTGCCGTCCGGCAGCCGCAGCGTGTAACCCTCCTTGGCCAGCCGTTCCAGCAGCGGCACCACCACCCGGCGGGTCGTGTCCAGCGCCTCGCGCGCCTGGGCGGGGGTGAAGGGGGAGGGGAGCTCGGCGAGCCTGCGCACCGCCAGCTGCAGCGCCTCGGGCAGCAGGTAGACGCCCTCCCCGACGCCGAGCAGCTTCCCGGCCGTGGCGGCGGCCCCGAGCTGCTCGCGGTCCAGCTCCAGCTCCCGCAGCTCCTCCGCGGTGGGGGCGCGGAAGGGGTGTTCGTGCAGTCGCGCGCGCAGGGCGGTGATCCCCTCCGGCAGGTGCTGCTCCGCACGGGACTCGCCAAGCATCAGCTTCCCGTCGCGGGAGGTGATCCCGGCCGCCCGCGGGGAGCGCAGCACGAGATCCAGCAGCGCCCGGTCCTCGAGTCCCAGCGCGTGCAGCGCCTCCCGCTCCGGAACTCCCTCGGACAGCGGCTGCTCCCGACGGCGTCGCCCGAGCAGCTCGGCCAGCCGCGCGGCGCAGTGCTCCCGCGCCCGCGCGTCCAGCAGCCAGTCACCGGTTCCGCAGGCGTCCGGGGGAGCGGTGGCCCCCATGGCGCGCAGCCGCGTGGCGCGCAGCGCACCGTGCCGCGCCAGCAGCGCGCCGCCCGCCGTGTGCTCGTCGTGACCGTCCAGCTCGCGCGCGCGGGCGGCAGCGGCGCCGCGGCGGCGCAGCGGGGGTGGGCAGACGTCGAGCACGGTCACCCCGCACGGGACGTGGTGCCTGCCCGCGTCGCGCAGCAGGGCCCGGTCGCCGATGCGCAGCGGCAGCGGCCGGTCGAGGGACAGCCGCGCCGTGTCCGTGCCCAGGGGACGCACCCGCGTCCGCACGGCCGCGGAGCCGATGTGCGTGGTGAGCTCGCGTGCCAGTTCCGCCGAGCAGTGGTTCGTCAGCCGCACGTCGATCGAGTCGGTCGTCAACCAAGCCCGCGGCGTCAGCAGCGTGTCCCCGCGCTCGAGCTCGTCGACGTGCACGCCCCGCAGGTTCAGCGCCACGCGCGCGGTCGCCCGCGCCCGTCGGACCTGCTCGCCCAGGCTCCGCAGGTCCCGGACCACGACGCGTCGGCCGGTCCTGCCGACCACGAGCTCCTCGCCGACGGTCAGCTCCCCGGCGGGCAGGGTGGCGGTGACCACCGTGCCCGCCCCGCGCACGCTGAATACCCGGTCCAGCCACAGCCGGACGTCGCCCGCCGGGCGAGGGTCGGGAAGCGAGCCCGCCAGCGCTTCGAGCTCCACGCCCAGTTCGGACTCACCCAGGCCCGTGGTGGCGCTGAACGTGACGGCGGGGATCCCGGCCAGCGAGGTCTCGGACAGCCTGCGCCGCGCCTGCAGCAGCGCCCACTCGGGATCGGCGAGGTCCGCGCGGGTGACCACGAGGAGCCCGCGCGCGACGCCGAGGGCGTGCAGCGCCTGCAGGTGTTCCTCGGACTGCGGCATCCAGCCCTCGTCGGCGGCCACCACGAACAGCACGGCGGGCACCTCGCCGATGCCCGCGAGCATGTTGCGCACGAACCGCTGGTGCCCGGGCACGTCGACGAAGGCGATCGTCTCGCCGCCGGGCAGCTCGGTCCAGGCGAAACCGAGGTCGATCGTCAGGCCGCGACGCCGCTCCTCGGCCCACCGGTCGGGTTCGAGCCCGGTGAGGGTGCGGAGCAGGGTGGACTTGCCGTGGTCCACGTGCCCCGCCGTGGCGACGACCTTCATCCTCGACCTCCTCCGCCGGGGTCGGGGCAGGGGGACCCCGCCGCGAGGATCGCCGTGGTCAGCTCCGCGTCGTCGGCGGGGTCCAGCGCGAACAGGTCGACCAGGCAGCGCCCGTGCTCCACGCGGCTCAGCACGGGAGGGTCCGCCCCGCGGAGCGTGCGCGCGTAGTGCTCGGGCAGGGCCACCGCCGCGCTCGGCAGCGTCACCCCGGGGGCTCCGCCGCCGCCGACCGTCGCCGAGCTGGCCTCGGCCGCGGCCGGTACGCCCGCAGCGCTCAGCTTCTCCGCGATGGCTTCGGCGCGCCGTTCGGACTCGGCCCGGTCGCGCCGCAGCGCTCGGGCCGTGGGGGTGGCGGGCCCGTTCAGGGTGGCGTACAGCGCGGCGAGCGTGAGCTTGTCCACGCGCAGCGCCCTGGCCATGGGGTGGGCGCGCAGCGCCGCGGTGATCCGCTCGTCGCCCAGCAGCAACCCGGCCTGCGGGCCGCCGAGCAGCTTGTCCCCGCTGGCGGTGACGAGGTCGGCCCCCGCGGTGAGCACGCTGTTCGCGTCCGGCTCGTCCGGCAGGTTCTCGTGCGCGGTGAGCAGTCCGGAACCGATGTCGACCACCACGGGGGCGTCCAGTTCCGCGAGCTGTCCGACCTCGACGGTGGAGGTGAATCCGCTGATCACGAAGTTGGAGGGGTGGACCTTGAGCACGAGGCCGGTGTCCGGGCCCACGGCCGCGCGGTAGTCGTCGATGTTGACGCGGTTGGTGGTGCCGACCTCGCGCAGCCGCGCCCCGGTGGACTCCAGCAGCTCGGGGATGCGGAACCCGTCGCCGATCTCGACCATCTCGCCCCGGGCCAGCACGATCTCGCCGCCTGCGGCCAGCGCCGTGGCGGCCAGCGAGAGCGCGGCGGCGCCGTTGTTGACCACGTGCGCGTCCGCGGCCGCGGGCACCGCTTCGAGCAATGACCGGCGCACGCTCGCCGCGCGCCGACCGCGCTGGCCGGTCTCCGGGTCGAGCTCGACGTCGCAGGTGCCCGCGCTCTCGTGCAGCGCCCGCACGGCTGCCTCGGACAGCCGCGCCCGCCCCAGGTTGGTGTGCAGCAGAACCCCGGTGGCGTTGATCGTCCTGCGCAGCCCGCCGGACTCCCGGGGCAGGTTCGCCCGCACCTCGTCGATCACGTCCGCGGCCGCGATCTCACCGTTCCGGGCTCGGTGCTGTGCCGCCAGCACGGTGCGCTTGACGCGCTCCCGCCCGAAGCGCTCGATCGCGGCCGCCACGGGGGGATCGTCGAGCAGCTGATCGGTGGCGGGGATGTTGCGACGCTCGTCCACGCCGGAAACCGTACGAGCACAGCGCTGCGCGTTCGGTGTTCCTCGCTGCGCCTGTCGCTGTTTTGGCAAGAACAATCAGTATCGTTGTTTCAGTGTTTAATGAAATTAAATCGAGACAAACCAAGCTCGGCTTCACCGAACGAAACCGGCAATGAATCCGCGCCCCCGAACTCGGAGAGAATGACCGATGTGGACGAAGATTTCGTCCGGCCGTTCGACGAGCGCGGCGTGACCGTTGGAGGCGATTTCGAGGTGGCGGAGCCGGAGCTGCACCACGACGAGAGCTATCTGGGGCTGGTGCGGGATCTCGCCGCGGCGAGCATGAACGTGGTGCAGGGCAGGGGAGCCACCGTCTGCGTGGTGCTGCGGGGCGGGCCGGAGGAGTTCTGGGTCGGTCTGGCCCCGCACAACCAGCTCGCCCACCGCTACGCGCTGCGGATCTCCCGGGTGGACGGTGCCGGGAGGACTCGCCGCTACCACGACGTGCTCTGGCTGCTGCGCGACGGTGAGAGCAGGCGCGGGCACGATCGTTCGTGGTTCGAGGGCCTGCCGGTGGTCGGGTGGCTGCACGGTGCCCCGGTGCGCGACAGCGGGGACTTTCCCGAGTTGCCCCGGTTGGAGATGGTCCAGGACTCGCTGCGCACGACCCTGCTGAGCCTGGCCGGGGAGCCCGCCCCGCTGCCAGCCGAGCACGCGCCCAGGTTGGCGGGTTTCTCCTGGTTCGACTCAGAATCGGTGCGAGTGTACGTCACCACCCCGGCCGAGGGCGCCGTTCTCGGCGTCGACCTCGACCTGCCCGCGGGCACCGAGGTCGGTCCCCCGGTCGGTACCGCCGCGATTCCCGACCTGATGCGGCGGCTCGCCGACGGCGTCCCGGTGGAGTGGCGGTCCCGCGAGCACCGCGCCCCCGACGAGTTCTGCGACCGGCTGTTCGACCTGCGTCGCGACACCACGGAGCCGACGCGCTCGTCGTGAGCTCTCCCCGGTGCGCGTGACCTCCGATCGTGCTGCGACACGCCAGTCGCGGAACCTTCCCCGTGCGCACCGAGCGGAATATTTTGATCGCGCACGGTGATCGAACGACGCGGAGCAGGTGCACAGGATGGATCCCACTTTTTACCGCAGCCCGGCCGAGGCGGTCGCCGCTCCGGGGGAGGAGCTCGCCTACCTGGTGGCTTTCGACCCGACGCGGCAGCAGCCGGACGCGCTGGCCGTGCTCGACGTGAACCCGGAGTCGGAGTCCTACGGCAGGGTCGTCGGTTGGACGGACACCCCGGGGCACGGGGACGAGCTGCACCACTTCGGCTGGAACGCCTGCAGCAGCGCGTTCCTGCACGAGGGGCACGACATGGCGGGGCTGGCTCGCCGTTACCTGCTGGCTCCGGGGTTGCGTTCCGGTGACCTGCACGTCTTCGACACCTACTCCGACTCGCGCCAGCCCGCGCTGGTCAAGACCGTCCCCGGGGAGGAACTGGCCGAGCGTGCGGGCTACTCCCGGCCGCACACGCTGCACTGCGGACCGGAGGGGGTGCTGCTGACCTGTCTCGGGAGCGCGGGCGGTGCCGAAGGTCCCGGCGGGATCGCCGTGCTGGACCACGACACCTTCGAGGTACTGGGGCCTTGGGAGACCGACCGGGGGCCGCAGTACCTCGCCTACGACGCCTGGTGGCACCTCCAGCACAACACCCTGGTCAGCAGCGAGTGGGGGACTCCCTCGATGGTGGAGTCGGGCATCGTCCCGGAGCGGCTGCTGGCCAACGAGTACGGGCACGCGATCCACTTCTGGGACCTCTCCAACGGACAGCACATCCAGCGCGTCGACCTGGGTGCCCAGCACCAGATGCCGCTGGAGCTGCGTCCCGCCCACGACCCGGAGGCCACCTGGGGCTACGTGGGGGTGGTCGTGTCCACCGAGGACCTGTCCGCCTCGGTGTGGCGCTGGTCCCGCGAGGGGGACGGCTGGACGGCGGACAAGGTGGTGACCATCCCGGCCGAGGAGGCCGATCCGGACGTGCTGCCTCCGGTGCTGCGGCCGTTCGGGGCGGTTCCGCCGCTGGTCACCGACATCAACCTGTCGGTGGATGACCGGTTCCTGTACGTCTCGTGCTGGGGGACGGGTGAGCTCAAGCAGTTCGACGTCCGGGACCCGCGGCACCCGGTGGAGACGGGCTCGGTGCGGTTGGGTGGCATCGCGCGGGCGGCGGAGCACCCCGCCGAGCCGGGGTCGCCGCTGTCCGGTGGCCCGCAGATGGTGGAGGTCAGCCGTGACGGCAGGCGGGTGTACGTGACCAACTCGCTGTACGGCGCGTGGGACGACCAGTTCTACCCCGCCGGTGTCGGAGCGTGGATGGCCAGGATCGATGCCGACCCGGGCGGCGGGATGCGCCTGGATCCGGAGTTCTTCCCGAACGGGGCCGAGTTCCGCGGGCTGCGGGTGCACCAGGTGCGTCTGCAGGGCGGGGACGCCTCCTCCGACTCGTACTGCTACCGGTGAGCGCGGGCTCGTCGCGCGGGTGGCCGGAGGTGGATTCCGGGCGCAACGGTGGGCAGCATCGGGAGAGGACGGCCCGCGCGGCGACCGGGTGGTCAGTGCTCCGCGCGTGATCGTCCGGCCGAAGCGGGACGGAGACCACGGAAAGAGCCGCGCCATGACCGAACGCAAACCTCCGGGGATGAGCTTCGAGAGCTGGATCGACCGTCAGGTTCGGGTCGCCCGGGAGCGCGGGGACTTCGACGATCTGCCCGGAATGGGGAAACCGCTGCCGGATCCGAGCCCGGACGACGAGCTGGCCTGGGTGAAGAAGTACGTCGAGCGGGAGGGGCTGTCCACCGAGTCGTTGCTGCCACCTGCGGTGCAGCTGCGCAAGGAGATCGACCGGCTCCCGGAGCGGGTGGCCGAGCAGCGTTCCGAGCAGGCGGTGCGCGAACTCGTCGACGAGCTCAACATTCGCGTCGTCGAGTGGCTGCGCGCACCGAGCGGCCCGAAGATCAAGGTGGGTCCGGTCGACGTGGAGCAGGTGGTGCGGCAGTGGAGGCAGCAGCGCGCCGCCGACTCGGAGTGGTCCGGCGAGGGCGCTGCCGCGGGCGAGCCCGCCCGGATCCCCGAGGGGCCGGCAGGCCGGACGCGGGTGCGCGACAGGTTGCGCAGCTGGTGGCACGGGACCGTGCGTGGCCGGGGTGCGCGCTGAGCATCCCGGTGCCGGTGCTGGCCGGCCGTGGTGGTGTGGCGGAGGCGGACGGGAATCGAACCCGCCTGACCGAGTTGCTCGGCCACGTCGGTTTTGAAGACCGCGGGGGCCACCAGGCACCCATACGCCTCCAGCGCCGTTTCACCTTTTCGTGGAGTGCCGGTGAGCGCCCGATGTTTTAGGTTCACGTCCATGACCGACATCGAGGTTCCCATCGGCGAAACCTACCGGCTGACACAGTACGCGCACGGTGGCGGATGTGCCTGCAAGATCCCGCCGGACGAGCTGGAATCCATGGTCGGGGGAGTGAATTTCCCTCGACAGAGTGAGGTGCTGGTCGGTCTCGAGTCCGGGGACGACGCCGCTGCCGTTCGGTTCGAGGGCGACACCGCGATCGTGGCCACGACCGACTTCTTCACCCCGGTGGTGGACGATCCCTACGACTGGGGGCGCATCGCCGCGGCCAACGCCCTGTCCGATGTGTACGCCATGGGGGCGTCGCCGCTGGTCGCGGTGAACCTGCTGAGCTGGCCCAGGGGAGTGCTGCCCGTGGAGCTGGCCGAGCGGGTGCTGCGGGGCGGGGCCGATGTCGCCGCTTCCGCGAACTGCGCGCTGGCCGGTGGGCACAGCGTCGACGACCCCGAGCCGAAGTACGGGTTGGCGGTCACGGGGACCGCTTCGGCCTCGGGGCTGCTGCGCAACGACACGGGAAAGCCGGGGACGCCGCTGTCGTTGACCAAGCCGCTGGGCATCGGGGTGCTCAACACGTGCCACAAGGCCACCGGCGAGGTCTTCCCCCAGGCGGTCGAGACGATGACCACCCTCAACGAGGGCGCGGCTCGGCAGGCGGTGGCGGCCGGTGTCGACTGCGCCACCGACGTGACCGGCTTCGGGCTGCTGGGGCACCTGCGGAAGCTGGTCCGGGCCAGCGGGGTTTCCGCGGTGCTGGACTCGTCGGCCGTTCCGTACCTGGAGGGGGCGCGGTGGGCCGTGCGCAGCGGTCACGTCAGCGGGGGGACCCGTCGCAACCTCGACTGGGTGCAGGGGTGCGCCGAGCTGTCCGCGGTGGACGAGCACGAGGCGCTGCTGCTGGCCGACGCGCAGACCTCGGGCGGGCTGCTCGTGGCGGGCGAGATTCCCGGGGCCCCGGTGATCGGTGAGCTCGTGGAGCGCGCGGAGCACGAGATCACCGTGCGGTGAGCGGAAAAATCAGCGGCGCTCGTCGCCGGGTTCGTGCGAGCATCCTCGGGATGGACGAGGACTCCTTCGCGCAGCGCGTCGCGGATCGGCTGGCCGGGCTCCCCGGAGTGCGCGCGGTTTCGCTCGGTGGCTCCCGGGCGCTCGGCACCCACCGTGCGGACAGCGACTGGGACTTCGCGATCTACTACCGCGGCCGGTTCGACCCGCAGGACCTGCGGGACGTCGGCTGGCCGGGCGAGGTCTCCGAGCTCGGCGCGTGGGGCGGGATCTTCGATGGGGGAGCGTGGTTGCGGATCGAGGAGCGCCCCGTGGACGTGCACTTCCGCGATCTGAACGTGATCGAGCACGAACTCGCCGAGGCCCGGTCGGGGCGCTTCCGCCACGAGCCGCTGCTGTTCCACCTGGCGGGCATCCCGTCGTACCTCCTGCTGGCCGAGTTGGCGAGCAACCGGGTGCTGCGCGGCGAGCTCCCGCGGCCGGAGTTTCCCGAACCGCTGCGTGAGCACGCCCGCCGCACCTGGTGGGGCTTTGCCGAGATGGTCTTCGAGTACGCGCGGGCCAACCACGCACCCCACGGCAGGCTGGCGCAGTGCACCGCGCTGCTGACCCAGGCGGCCGCGCAGAGCGCGCACGCCGTGCTGGCCGCTCGCGGAGAGTGGATCACCAACGAGAAGCGGCTGCTGAGCAGGGCCGGGTTGAGCGAGCTGGACGCGATCGTGGCGCGGGCCGGGGTGGAGGATCTCGACGACACCGTTCGCCGGGCCTACGAGTTGTGCGCGACGGCGGTCGCGGACGCCGGGGCGGGGTGAGCCCGGCCGGTTTCCGCGGCGCTGAGGCGCGTTTCACCGCGCCGGGGTGGTGTCGGCGCGGGTGTCCTGGTCGCGTTTGGCCCGGTCCGCCGCCTGGGTCAGTCCCTGGGCGGTGCTGTCGAGCACCTCGGAGAAGATCTCGCGCAGCGTGGTCCCGTCCTCGCGGGCCAGCCAGGAGTGCATCGCGGCGCCGAAGCAGGAGACCATGGTCATCGACCACGCTCCGGGGCGCGGGTCGCACCGCTGGTCGGTTCCCAGGTACTCGGCGACGAGCTCGGCCATGTCCTGCATCCAGCGCTGCCGCATCAGGTGCATCTCGTACTCGCCGGTGGAGTCCAGCGCGTTGAGCAGTTCCGCGCGCATGAGGTGCTGCTCGCGGTCCACCTCGATGCGGTCGGTGGCGTCGAGCATCGCCACGGCGAGCGCGTGCATGGGGTGCTCGTCGCCGGTGCGCTCGTTCAGCGCTTCGCGCACGCGTTCCAGCTCGCCGCTGAGGTCGCCGAACAGCACCGCGTCCTTGCTGGGGAAGTAGCGGAAGAAGGTTCGCGGGGCTATGTCGGCGGCTCGGGAGATCTGCTCGATCGTGGTGGCTTCGAACCCCTGCTCGCGGAAGAGCTTCAGGGCCGCCGCTTCGATGCCCGCTCGGGTCCTGGCGGCCTTGAGCGCTCTTCTGCCCCGCACCTCGGGTCCTTCGGCCGGAAAGGCCGCAACGCTGGTCATGGTGTCAGCTTCCTGGAAGTCGCAGCGCAGCGTCAACTGTGCCTATTGTCACTTATGCCAAATGGCAGTACTGCCATATTCTGTTGTAGGAGAAAGGAGTGCGTATGTCCAACGGCGGAGCCGCCGCTGAATCGAAACCGAGCACGGGGGAGCAGGGGGCGATTGCCGAAGGTATCGACGTAACGGTGTACCGGCGCAGATGGGCGACACTGCTGGTGCTGTGCCTGGCGCTGTCGGCGACCATGCTCGCCAACACCTCGCTCAGTGTCGCACTGCCCCAGCTCTCGCGTGCGCTCGATGCCTCCACCGCCGCGCAGCAGTGGTTCTCCGACTCGTACGCCCTGGTCTTCGCCGGGTTGCTGTTCACCAGTTCGTCCATCGCCGACCGCTACGGGCGCAAGTGGATGCTGCAGGCGGGCATGGTGCTGTTCGGCCTGGTCTCGGCCTACGTCTGGCTGTTCGTCGGATCCAGCGCGGAGATGATAGCCGCCCGCGGGCTGCTCGGTGTGGGCGGCGCGATGATCATGCCGGTCACGCTGTCCATTCTGACCAGCGTCTTCCCGAGCGGGGAGCGCACCAAGGCGGTCGGGATCTGGGCTGCGGTCTCGGGCGCGGGCAGTGCTCTCGGCCCCGTGCTCGCCGGGCTGCTGCTGGAGTACTTCTCCTGGGAGTCCGTCTTCGTCATCAACGTTCCGGTCGTGATCGTGGGGGTGATCGCCGGAATCCGCTACATCCCGGCCCACACCGGAACCGAGGGCGGTCACGGCGGGCTGGACCTGCTCGGTGCACTGCTGTCCACGGCGGGCATCACCATCGCCGTCTACGCGCTGATCGAGGCCCAGCACGTCGGCTGGCTCTCCGCGCGCACGCTGTCCATGGTGGCGCTCGGCCTGGTGCTGCTGGCCCTGTTCGTGCTGTGGGAGCGGCGGCAGAAGGACCCGATGCTGGACGTGCGGTTGTTCCGCAGCAGCGGGTTCTCGGCCTCGGCCGTGGCGCTGACCCTGGTGTTCTTCGCCATGATCGGCGTGTTCTTCGCGCTGAGCCAGACCCTGCAGATCGTGTTCGGCTACTCGCCGCTGACGGCCTCCACCGCGATGCTGCCGATGTCGGTGATGATGGTCCTGATCGCGCCGCAGGTGTCCAAGATCGTGGGGCGATTCGGGCCGCGCAACACCATCGCGGGTGGGCTGCTGCTGGCGGCCGTCGGAATGGCCGGGTTGAGCACGTTGACCGCGGACTCCACCTACTGGCACATCCTGCTGCCGCTGTCCTGCACGGCTGCGGGCATGTCGCTGGCCATGGCCCCGGCGACCGACCAGCTGATGGCCAACGTGCCCAAGGAGCGCGCGGGCATGGGCTCGGCCACCAACGACGTCACCCGCGAGGTCGGAGCGTCGCTGGGTGTGGCGGTGCTGGGCAGCGTGCTCGGTGGCAGCTACGCCGCCCGCATCTCCGATTCGCTGACCGGGCTGCCCGAGCAGGCGCGCCAGACCGCCGAGGACTCGCTGCCGGGCGGGATGATGGTGGCCCGGTCGCTGGGTGAGCGGGGACAGCAGCTCGCCCAGGACGTCTCGCGGGCCTGGATGGAGGCCTCCCAGGTGGCCTACCTGGCCGCGGCAGGGTTGATCGCGGTCGCCGCGCTGATCGCCTGGTTCTTCCTGCCGGGCAAGGCGAGCACGACCACCGCGGCCTCCGCGGAGGAGACCTCCGATCAGGGGACGCAGGCCGCCTCGGAGCAGGCCGAGCCGGAGCAAGCCGACTCGGATCGGGCCGATTCGGAACAGGCCGCCGCCGAGCAGCGGTGAGGAAGTGGCACCGGGACCTGGAGTCGATGCCGCCTGCGAGCGGCTTCAGGTCCCGGGGTGCGCGTGGTCCAGGCTGCGCAGGAAGTCGTTCCACCGGGCACGGGGGAACAGCAGCGAATCGCCGTGCGGGTGCTTGGAGTCCCGCGTGGCGATGCCGTGCTCGGTGAACGCGACTTCCACGCAGTTGGCCTGGCTGCTGCTGCGGCTGCTCTTGCGCCAGTTGGTCACGGTGTCCACGTGCTCGCTCCTTCGCTGATCGCGGGGTCATCGGCGGAACGCGCGATGATCTCGCTGGAATCATCCGGGGAAAGCGCGAGTTCGCGCAACCACCGCAGGGACCTTCCCGTGGCCGCGACGTGCTCGGGCTCCTCCAGGAACGCGCTGTTGCCCCGGTGCTCCAGATACACCAGGTTCGGCTGCTGGCCGTACTCCAGCAGCACGAACGGCCCCTCCATGCCGGGGTGGATGCCCGCGCTGAGCGGGACCACCCGGACGGTGACGTTGGGGCGCCGATTGCTTTCGGCCAGCCGCAGCAGCTGCCTGCGCATGACGCCGGGGTCGGCCGTGGGGCGGCGCAGCACCGGCTCGTCCAGCAGCACCTCCAGCCGCGGCGCGTGCGCGCCGAGCAGCACCGCCTGCCTGCCGATGCGGGCGCTGACCAGGCGTTCGATCTCGTGCTCCGGCAGCTCGTGAGTGGTGCCGCGGATGACGGCCTCGGCGTACTCGTCCGTCTGCAGCAGACCGGGGACGAACTGCGTTTCCCAGCTGTGGAGCGCGGTGGCCTCCTCCTCGAAACGCATCAGGTCCTGCCACAGCGCGGGCAGGGCGGCGTCCTGGACCTGCCACCAGTTGCGGTCCCCGCCATTGCGCACCAGCGCCAGGATCTCCTCGCGACGCCGGGCCGGCACGCGGTACAGCCCGAGCAGGGCCGAGACGTCGTCGGCCGCCAGCCCGCGCGCCCCCGTTTCCATCCGGCTGAGCTTGCTCATCGAGATCCCCAGGGACTGGGACACCTCGGCGGCGCTGAGCCCGGTGCGTCCCCGCAGTTCCCGCAGCTCCCCGGAGACCCGTCTGACGCGTGCCGGAACCCCTCTGCGCTCTTCCACGATCGCTCCTTCCCTCGCCGGGCGCTGTCGGAAAAACCCTGGCGGGTTGCCCACTGGGCAAGGAACCGTGATCACACGAAAGTGTCGTTGCGTGCCCGCGGGGAGTCCGTCGAGCGTGCTCGACCGGGAAGCGATCACCGACCCGATCAGGAGGAGACGAGATGAACGCGCACTGGGTCGTGGCAGGCGAGCACGAGCACGCGCCGGTGTATCTGGCCATGTCCGGGCCGCGGAGGCTGGAGCTGCGCCAGGGGGAGGCCGTGCTGAGCGTGGGAACCGGCCAGCTGCACGAGCTGCTGGACACGCTGTTCTGGCTGGACGAGCTGTACCGCGTTGATCTGCAGGAGGCCGCCGCGCACCTGTCCGAGCGGGCCGTCGCCGCGGGGTGAGCGTCCCGCCCGGGGCTGCACGGATCGGGCGAGCCCCCGGTCGGTCGGGGCGGTTGCGGGACAAGCGGCGCCAGCCGCTTTCGCCCACCTACGCGGTCGGCACCGCCGGGGGGTCTCAGTCGCGGGTCTCGCGAGGACGGTCCCGACGTTGTGTAGGTCGCTACCCGATGTCGGGGCACCCGCAGCGAGGCCCCGACTGAGGTTCCCCTACGCAACCACCTGAGCAAACCAACCCGAGCACTCTCCAAGAGGTGCTTGCCGAAAGGATCAATCGACCACGATGGTCTTGCTCAGCTCGCGCACCCGCTCGGTCATCCGGCCGTGGTCGATCGGTGCGAAGGTGGTCCAGGCCTGGCCGCTGCGGCGGGTCTCCTCCATCAGGTACCAGCCCTTGGTGGTGGCGAAGCAGTTGCTGACCATGTCCGAGCGGAAGCGGTTTCCGCGCTGGTCCATCCGCGCGGCTCCGAACTGGGCGTAGCCCACGCGCTCGCCACCGGCCATGTCGACCAGCGCGCTCGCGTCGTCCCGGCGCACCCCGCGGCGCAGCAGCGCCTCGCGCATCGCGCGGTCGGAGTCGCCCGCCTCGGCAGCGGCGGCGTCGAGCTGCTCGCTCGGCACCGACACGGCCTTGCCCGGTCCGGGACTCAGCCCGGAGAGCACCTCCACCACGGAGCGGTGCGGTGCGTCGGCGGAACGCAGTTGACGCATCCGCACCACACCGGACTCCCGCACCACCAGCGCGGAGCTGCCCGGTCCGACCGCGGCCAGCGCGGCGCGGCGGTGCTCGCCCTCCTCGGTGAGGTAGCGGTGCACCAGGTCGAAGGAGATCCGGTAGTGGTTCAGCGGGAAGAACACCCCGGAGATGTCGTCCTCGGCGTCCCGGTCGCCGAAACCGAGCCGGCGCAGCTCTTGCCCGGCTCGCTGCTCGGTGTCGCGGCGTTCTTGTTCGGTGATGCCCTCCGGGAGGACGTTCAGCAGGAGCGGCTTGGTGCCGAGCCGGAAGTGCTGCCAGGCGAGGTGGAAGGCCTGCTCGGAAAGTTCGATGTTCATGGTCTCCGCGGGATACGTGGCGCCGGGGAGGATCCCGGCGCCGTGCTCGGCCGTGCGTGCGGGAAGCGCTGGCTCGTCGGGGCGCTTACTCGCCGATCACCGGCGGGGCCACGCGCGGCAGGTCGCCGTCGAAGTAGCCGTAGTCGCCGACGAGGTAGCTCGGCGTCTCGTGCTCCTCGTCCTCCTCGCCCTGCTGACCACCGCCGCGCGGGGCACCTGCAGCGCCGCCGCGGGCGCCTCCGGAGCCCGAAGCGGTGGCCCCTCCGGTGGGAGCAGCGGTCGAGGCGCGGCCGACACCGGACTGCCCACCGGGGCCGAAGCCGCGGCCGGCTCCCGAACCGGCACCGCGTCCGACTCCCGATCCCGTTCCGGCGCCCGCGCCGGAGCCGAGTCCGCGCACCGGGATCCGGCTTCCGGGGGCGCGTCCGGTGCCGCCCACGACACCGCTGCCGCCGGCCACGCGCCCGGAGCCCTGGGAAGCGCCGGGGGTGCCGCCCTGCCCGTATCCGGGAGTCCCGCTCGCGGACGGGTTCTGCCAGGCGGAGTGACTGCCCGCCGGGGGAGCGGTGCCCGCGCCGGGCCTGCCCACCGACTGTCCGGCAGCGCCGGTGCCCGCTCCGCTGCCGGAGCCGCTCGGGTCGAGAGTCCCGGACCAGGAGCTGCGGGTGCCCGCGGGGGTGCCGGTTCCGCCCGAACCGGTTCCCGGGCCGGTGCCGCCGACCTCGGGGTTCGAACCGGACCGCGTTCCGGTCTCCACTCCGCCTTCCGGGGGAGAGGTGAAAGTCGGGGTGGCGCTGATCGTGGTCTGCGAGGCGCCGTCATAGGACTTGAATGCGGTGACCGCGTCCTGACGCAGCTTCTCGTTGTGTGCCAGCGCCTGCTCGTTGTCGGTTTTGCCGCCGGTGAGCCCGGCCCAGGCCTGGCCGAAGAAGTTCTCCTCCGGGACCGGCTTCTCCTCGGACGCGGCGGGAACGGAGGACTGCACCTTGCTGAACGCCTGGGCCTGCTCCTCCATCCGCTCCGCCTCGGCCAGCGCGTTGTCGGCAGCCACCTCGGTCCACAGCACCACCGGCGACATGGCGTTCTGCATGGCTTCGTTGCCCTTGGACTCGGTCACGGCCCCGGCCCGCTTGAGCCGGTCCTTGACGCGGGTGGCGAGGTCGCGCATGTACTTCTCCTCCGCGCGCCACCGCGCGGACTTCTCGGACAGCGCCTCGGCGCCCTTGCCGCTGTTGACCCAGGAGCGCATCTGCTCCAGCTGAGCTCCGTCGAGGTTGGACGGCGGTAGTGTGCGTCTGTCTCCCATCTGGCATTCCTCTCAAGCGTTGGGCAGGTTTTCGATCGCGCTTTCGGCGAACTTGGTCGCGACTGAACAGGGTGCAGCGCGAGTCTGGAGTCGTGTCGTTCCGTTCACGAAGAGCGAGCCGGAGTCCGATACGTCCATTGCTACCAGGCATCCGTACTGCTTCTCGACTTGGTATGCGGGGTATTCTGCGATGCTGGCAACTTTTCCACTGGGACGTTTGTCGGCGAATTCTTGAGTCGTCCTGTCGGTGTCGGCAGCGACGAACATGGCCCATCCTCCCTCGGAGCCAGACTTGCCTCTCTTGTAATCACACCCGTGGTTATCGCTGAGGTTTTTTCCTTCGGTCGGTTGATCTACCTCAAGGTTGCTCTGCTGTTGTTGGGTGATGATGGAGCAGGGGTTGTCGAGTTTGAGTGATTTGGCTGGTGCGGTGCGTTCGGGCAGGTTCACTCCGGCAGCGTTGCTTGTGCTGGTGGGGGTGTTCGCCCCGGTGGTGGTGTTCTGCGCTGTTTGGTCGGTTTGGCCGCCGCAGCCTGCCAGCAGCAGGATCCCTGCGAGCAGGGAGATGCTGGTGGTGATGGTGTTACGCATTCTGGGCTCCTCGGTTGAAGCTGTCGGCGGCGTTCTCGTCGTGATTCAGGTGTTCTCCAGGTTCTGCACCGCAGCCTCAGCGAACTTGGTGAACAGCGGGCAAGCATCAGGGCGGTTTTCTTGAAGTCGTGTTATCCCGTTCACGAAAACTGATCCTGATTCGGCGACGTCAACAGCGATCATGCATGCGCTGCCATCGTCGGATTGATATGCAGAATACTCTCCTATATCCACGACATCCACATTCGTGTTGCTTGCTCCGAATTCTTGAGCTGTCCTGTTGGGGTCAGCTGCTACGAACGCGTACCATCCTCCGTTCGATCCGGCATCCCCCCTTTCGTACTTGCATCCCCGTTTGCCGTTGGATGTCTCTTCCTGAGGCGTGCGGTTCACTCCGAATTCGTTTTGTTGTTGTTGGGTGATGATGGAGCAGGGGTTGTCGAGTTTGAGTGATTTGGCTGGTGCGGTGCGTTCGGGCAGGTTCACTCCGGCAGCGTTGCTTGTGCTGGTGGGGGTGTTCGCCCCGGTGGTGGTGTTCTGCGCTGTTTGGTCGGTTTGGCCGCCGCAGCCTGCCAGCAGCAGGATCCCTGCGAGTAGGGAGATGCTGGTGGTGATGGTGTTACGCATTCTGGGCTCCTCGGTTGAAGCTGTCGGCGGCGTTCTCGTCGTCGATGCGGGTCTGCTTGGCACTGGAGCGCAGGCTCTCCGCAGTGCTTTTGAATACTTGTGCGAGTTTCACGTAGTTCTCGTAGTAAGCTTGGTCATCGCCTGCCCCAACCTGTCCGTGTTTGGATGCAGCCCCCGTACTGACTGGATCGGTTCCGGGGGGCGACACGTTTGCCAGTTCTCGAACTTCTAGTGATCGACTCTCCAACTTATCGGCCTCGTCCTCGAAGAACTTCGCGAGGTCGTCGACCTCGTCGGGGTCGACGACCATGCGCGTGTTGCTGCTCAGCGACTGGGCCAGCTCGGCCTTGGTGTTCGCGCGCTCGCCGATGCGCTGCATGTCGCTGGCCACCTCGGCGAGTCCGCCGAGCAAGGTCCCGCTGTTCGGCATCTGCGTCGCCGCGTCCAGTGCCGCCTGGTCCGTGGCGTCCAGCTCGCCCTGGCCGTCCCCGTTCGCGGCGTCCGCGCTGGACTGTCCACTTCTCTCGTCCGCCACACTTCCCCCTGTACTCACTCGATCGTGTCGCGATCACGCCCGCGGGCGTGATCACGTGCCCGGCGGGCAACGTATCGCACCGCTCACCCGCCGTGTGCGGACTTCGAACGTTTCACCGCACCGTGAGCACGGACACGCTCGACCGGGTGGCGACGCCCGCTCCCGCACCGGGCGAGGCGCGTCGCGGTTGCACCGGTCGCCGCGGGCGCCCAGCATTGCCCGTGAACGCGCCGACGGGGGTGAGACGAGATGCGGGAATGGCTGCGCTGGCCGGTGATCCGCCAGATCACGGGCGCGGACTCCCTCGGCCGCGGGCACGCGGCCCGCTCCGAGCGGACCGACACCGAGCACGCGCGGACCTCCGAGGCCGACTCGGTGGTCGGATCGATCTGCCCGTACTGCGCGGTGGGCTGCGCCCAGCGCATCTACGTCCGGGACGGCGCGGTCACCCAGATCGAGGGAGATCCGGACTCCCCGGTCAGCCGGGGCAGGCTGTGCCCGAAGGGGGCGGCGAGCCTCTCCCTGGTCACCTCCCCGAGCAGGCGGACCAAGGTGCGCTACCGGCGCCCCCACGGCACCGACTGGGAAGACCTCGACCTGGACACGGCGCTGGACATGATCGCCGAGCGGGTGATCCGCACCCGCGACGAGACCTGGGAGTCCTCCGATGAGGACGGTACTCGGCTGAACCGCACGATGGGCATCGCGAGCCTGGGCGGGGCGACGCTGGACAACGAGGAAAACTACCTCATGAAGAAGCTCTACACCGCCCTCGGCGCGATCCAGATCGAGAACCAGGCCCGCATTTGACACTCCTCCACGGTTCCCGGTCTGGGAACCTCCTTCGGCCGCGGAGGGGCCACAACCTTCCAGCAGGATCTGAGCAACTCCGACTGCATCGTGATCCAGGGGTCCAACATGGCCGAGGCTCACCCGGTCGGGTTCCAGTGGGTGATGGAGGCCAAGCGTCGCGGTGCCAAGGTCATCCACGTCGACCCCAGGTTCACCAGGACCTCGGCCATGTCCGACACCTTCGTGCCGCTGCGCGCGGGCAGCGACGTCGCCTTCCTGGGTGGACTGATCAACCACGTGCTGTCCGGCGGGCACTACTTCCACGACTACGTGGTCAACTACACCAACGCGCCGATGATCGTCGGCGAGGAGTTCGTCGACACCGAGGACCTGGAGGGGCTGTTCTCCGGGTTCGCGGAAGGAAGCTACGACACCACCACCTGGCACTACGAGGGAACGAGGGTCAACGCCTCGGCGGGTGAACGTGATCGCCTGGACGAGCTGTTCGGTGCGAACGCGGAGTCCCAGCCGTCGGGCAAGGAGAGCGCGGCCGGCCCCGAGCGGGCGGGCTCCGGCGGGCCGGTCTACCGCGGTGTCCCCGAAACCGATCCGACGCTGCAGCACCCGCGCTGCGTCTTCCAGATCCTCAAGCGGCACTTCGCCCGCTACACACCGGAGTTCGTGAAGCAGGCGTGCGGAGTGGACGAGCAGAAGTTCCTCGAGGTGGCCGAGGCCGTGGCCGCCAACTCTGGGCGGGAACGAACCACCGCCTTCGCCTACGCGGTGGGCTGGACGCAACACACCGTGGGGGTGCAGTACATCCGCGCCGCCTCGATCCTGCAGCTGCTGCTCGGCAACATCGGCAGACCGGGCGGGGGCATCCTCGCGCTGCGCGGGCACGCCAGCATCCAGGGGTCGACCGATATTCCGACCCTGTTCGAGCTGCTGCCCGGCTACATCCCGATGCCGAATGCCCACCCGAAGTTGTCCCTGGACACGTTCTCCTCCGCGGACAGCGCCGCGAAGGGGTACTGGGGCAACATGCGCAGCTACCTGGTCAGCCTGCTCAAAGCCTGGTGGGGGGAACACGCCACGGCCGAGAACGACTTCCGGTTCGACTACCTGCCCAGGTTGAGCGGTAACCACAGCACCTTCCAGACGGTGGTCAACCAGATCGAGCGCCGGGTGCGCGGTTACTTCGTCATCGGGGAGAACCCGGCCGTGGGCACGGTCAACGCGAAGCAGCAACGTATGGGGCTGGCCAATCTGGACTGGATGGTGGTGCGCGATCTGAACATGGTCGAGACGGCCACCTTCTGGAAGGACGGCCCCGAGGTGCGTGAGGGCGAGTGGAGCCCGGAGAACATAGGAACCGAGGTGTTCTTCCTGCCCGCCGCCTCGCACACCGAGAAGGACGGCACCTTCACCAACACCCAGCGCATGCTGCAGTGGCACCACAAGGCGGTGGAACCGCAGGACGACCAGCGCAGCGATCTGTGGTTCTACTACCACCTCGGCAGGAGGATCCGGAGCAAACTCCGCGAACGACAGGGCGAGCGAACCGCCGAGCAGCGGGAGCGCGACCGTCAACTCCTGGAGTTGACCTGGGACTATCCCACCGAGGGAGAGATCGCCGAACCCGATGCGGCGGCCGTGCTCCGCGAGATCAACGGTACCGACGCCGCGGACAACGCGCTGTCGGCCTACACCCAGCTCCGTGACGACGGGTCCACACGCTGCGGCTGCTGGATCTACTGCGGTGTGTACGCCGAGGAGGTCAACCAGGCAGCACGCCGCAAACCCGGCGACGAGCAGTCCTGGACCGCCCTCGAGTGGGGGTGGGCATGGCCCGCCAACCGCCGCATTCTCTACAACAGGGCGGCCGCCGACCCGGAGGGTGTTCCGTGGAGCAGGCGCAAGGAGTGCGTGTGGTGGGACTCGGAGCAGCAGCGCTGGACCGGGCACGACGTGCCCGACTTCGAGTCGACCAAACCTCCCGACTACGAGCCCAGCCCGGACGCGCTCGGCCCCGAGGCGCTGCGCGGCACCGAGCCGTTCGTGATGCAGAGCGACGGCCGCGCGTGGTTGTACGCACCGGCGGGACTGGTGGACGGTCCGCTACCCGCCCACTACGAGCCGCAGGAATCACCACTGGCGAACAGGGCGTACAGCAGGCAGCGCAACCCGGCTCGGCAAGTCTTTCCCAGGCCGGAGAACCGTTATCACCCCAGCGGGACCGAGCCCGGTTCCGCGGTGTTTCCCTACGTGTTCACCACCTTCCGGCTGACCGAGCACCACACGGCCGGTGGAATGAGCCGCTGGCTGCCGCACCTGAGCGAACTGGCCCCGGCGATGTTCGTGGAGCTCTCGCCCGAGCTCGCTGCGGAGCGGCAGCTGCGGCACCTGGGCTGGGCGACGGTGATCACGGCGCGTGCTGCGATCGAGGCCAGGGTGTTGGTCACCCAGCGCATACAACCGTTGCGGTTCGGCGACACCACCGTGCATCAGATCGGCATCCCGTGGCACTGGGGAACGAGCGGACTGACCACGGGGGACGCGGCCAACGAGCTGATCGGTGTGGCGCTGGACCCCAACGTGCACATCATGGAAACCAAGGCTGACACCTGCGATATCCGTCCGGGCAGGCGCCCTCGCGGCGCGGATCTTCGTCGGCTGATCGACGAGTACCGAAGCAGGGCGGGGATCACCGAGCGAACGGGGGTGGAACCCGTCGAGGGCGCGCCATACCCGTACTCGAGCGGGGACGACGGCGCCGAAGGGAGAGCGAATGAGTCCTGACACCGAGAACCGACTCAGCGGACCGCTGCCCGATCCCGCCCGCGAGGCGGGCTATCCCGCCGAGCACCCGCAACGGTCCGGGTTCTTCACCGACACCAGCGTGTGCATCGGGTGCAAGGCCTGCGAGGTGGCCTGCAAGGAGTGGAACCTCCTGCCGGAGGACGGGCTCAACCTGACCGGCATGTCCTACGACAACACCGGCGACCTCGGCGCCGACACCTGGCGGCACGTGGCCTTCGTGGAGCAGCGCATCGATCCCCAAACCCGCTCCCGGGTGGACATCGGCATGCCCGGCATGGGGTCTCCCGAGCCCGCCCAGCAGGAGGAGGGCGGCGACGCCACCGAGATCCGCTGGCTGATGTCGTCCGATGTGTGCAAGCACTGCACCCACGCGGCCTGCCTGGACGTGTGCCCGACCGGGGCGCTGTTCCGCAGCGAGCACGGCACCGTGGTGGTGCAGGACGAGGTGTGCAACGGGTGCGGCTACTGCGTTCCCGCCTGCCCCTACGGGGTGATCGACATGCGCCCCGACACCGGTGGCGCGGCCAAGTGCACCCTGTGCCAGGACCGGCTGGGGGAGGGGATGACCCCGGCCTGCGCCAAGGCCTGCCCGACCGAGTCCATCCAGTACGGTCCCCTGGACGAACTGCGGGAGCGCGCCGAGCAGCGGGTCGAGCAGCTGCACGAGCAGGGCATCACCGAGGCCAGGCTCTACGGCCACGATCCGCAGGACGGTGTCGGCGGGGACGGGGCCTTCTTCCTGCTGCTGGACGAGCCGGAGGTCTACGGGCTGCCGCCGGACCCGGTGGTGACCACCAGGGACCTGCCCGCGATGGCCAAGTACGCGGCCGCGGCCGCCGCGACCGCGGCGGTGACCATAGCGGGCTGCTTTCTGGGAGGTGGCAGGTGAGCACCGACGGGCAGCACGCGGAGGTCGCGAACACGGGCCGGGACGAGCACGCCGGAAACGATTCGGGCAGGGAACCTTTCCGGTCCTACTACGGAAACCCCGTGATCAAGGAGCCGACCTGGAAGGTGCCGGACGTGCCCGCCTACCTCTACCTCGGCGGCATGGCCGGGGCCTCGGCGATCATGGGTGTGCTGGCCGACGCGAGCGGGAACGGGCGACTGCGGCGGACGGGGCGCCTGTGCGCGGCGGCCGGTTCGACCGCGAGCGTGGTGGCGCTCATCCACGACCTCGGGCGCCCCGCCCGCTTTCTGAACATGCTGCGCGTGTTCAAACCGACCTCCCCGCTGAGCGTGGGCTCGTGGATCCTGGCGCCGTTCTCCGGGTTGACCGGTGCGGTCGCCGTCGCCGAGCTCAGCGGGATCGCCCCGCTGCCGGCGCGGCTGGCCGCGGGAGGTTCGGCCGTGCTGGCCCCGGGGATGACCACCTACACAGCGGTGCTGCTGACGGACACGGCCGTGCCCGGTTGGCACGAGGTGTATCGCGAGCTGCCGTTCGTGTTCGCCTCCAGCGCGCTGCTCGGGGCGGGCTCGCTGGGCACGGCGTTGACGCCGCGGTCGCAGTCGGCGCCTGCGCGGCGCATGGCCGCAGTGGGGGCCGTGGGTGAGCTGGCGTTCGGCGAGTTGATGGAGCGGCGGGCGGGCAGGATCGCCGAGGCCTACCGCACGGGCAGGCCGGGCAAGGTGCTGCGCGCGGCTCGTGCGCTGTCGGCCGTCTGCGCCGGGGCCGCGCTGTTCGCCGGGCGCAGCAGGGTGGCCGCCTGGGTGGCCGGGCTGAGCGGAACCGCCGCCTCGGTGGCCACCCGCTACGGTGTTTTCGAGGCCGGACGGGAAACGGCCCGCGATCCGTACTACACGGTGGTGCCGCAGCGCGAACGCGCTCCTGCGCGGCAGTGACACGCGCCGTCGGAACGGCGAGCTCCTTCGGACAAGATGCGGCGGGACGCGCCTCGTCCGGATCTCGGGAAACCGAGTCCGGATAGTATCGGAAGTGTCGTTGCCGCTCATCCGTGAAGGGGTCTCGCATGTCCGAGTCCACCGCGTCAGCCCGCCTCGCCACCGCCGAGGACGTCGAACCCGCCGTGCGCACGCTGCGCCGCGCGTTCGTGGACTACCCCTGGACGCGGCACGTGATCGCGGCAGACGCCCACGAGGAAAGGCTGGCCGAGTTCCAGCGCCTGTTCGTCTCCCGCATAGGTCTGGAGTGCGGGCGGGTGTGGGTGACCCCGGGCTGTGCGGCGGTTTCCGTGTGGACCACCCCGGACAGCACCGGCATCGACGAGGTCTTCGCCGAACTGGCGCCGCGGTTCGCCGAGCTGTCCGGCGACCGGCTGGAGCAGTCCGAGCGGGCCGAAGCCGCCCTGAACCCGCACCGGCCGGCCGAACCGGTGTGGTTCCTCGGCACGGTGGGAGTCGACCCCGGCAGTCAGGGAGCCGGAATGGCCGGGGCAGTGATCAGGCCCGGTCTCGTGGAGGCCGAGCGCGCAGGCAGGCCTGTCTATCTGGAGACCTCGCAGGAGCGCAACGTGCGGATCTACCGCCGGTTCGGGTTCGAGGTCGTCGCGGAGGTGGAGATCCCCGACGACGGTCCGCGAACCTGGGCCATGATGCGTCGCCCCGGAGCCGGCGCTCCGTGAGCAGCGGTGCCTGTCCACCCGAGCGGTCGTGAACTGCGAACCGACCGCTGATGCCGGACGATGGTTGCGGCAGCCAGTCGTCCCGCCGGGTGAGGGCGGCCGCGGCGGACGGCCAGCGAGGGAGGCCGAAAGCATGCCGAGCACACCCACCGGTTTGCACCACGTGACGGCGATCGCCACGGACCCGCAGCGCAACGCGGACTTCTACCGCACGGCCCTCGGGCTCCGGCTGGTCAAGCGGACCGTCAACTTCGACGCCCCGGACACCTATCACCTGTACTTCGGGGGTGAATCGGGGCAACCGGGCACGCTGATCACCTTCTTCCCCTGGCCGGGGGCGCCCAGCGGGCGGCGCGGGGCCGGGCAGACCACGGCGGTGGCCTTCTCGGTGCCGCAGAACTCGCTGGGCTGGTGGTACCGGCACCTGGACGGACTGGAGGTCAACGTCGGAACTCCGGCCACCCGCTCCAGCGAGGAAGCGCTGCGCGTCGCCGACCCGGACGGCCTGCTGATCGAGCTGGTCGGGCATCCGATGGCCGACCAGCGCGGGCCTTGGGAGGAGGGGACCATACCGCCGGAGTACGCGATCCGGGGGTTGCACTCCGTGACGGTCACCGAGATCGGGCACGAGCACACTGCCGAGCTGCTGACCGACACGCTCGGCTTCCGGCTCGTCGAGGAGTCCGGGTCCCGCTTCCGCTTCGCCGCGGGAAGCGAGGGCTCCGGGGCGCTGGTGGACGTGCTGTGCAGCCCGGAGGCCCCGCTGGGGACGGTCGCGGCGGGCACGGTGCACCACATCGCGTGGCGCACTCCCGACGAGTCCGAGCAGGTCGACTGGCGCAACACCCTGCTCGACCGGGGACTGGACATCACCCCGGTGCTGGACAGGCGCTACTTCCACTCGATCTACTTCCGCGAGCCCGGCGGGGTGCTGTTCGAGATCGCCACCGACTCGCCCGGGTTCACGGTCGACGAACCGCTGATGGAACTGGGCAGGGCGTTGAAGCTGCCGCCGTGGCTGGAGCCGTCCCGCGCTGAGATCGAGCAGTCCCTGCCCGCCCTCAGGGTTCCCGGGCCCGAGGAGGAGATCACCTTCACCCCGCCGCCCACGGGGGAACCCTCGTGACGGGGGTTTCGGGCCCGCCCCGGTCCGGGCGCCTGCCGCTGGCGGGCGGCGCGGCCGCTCGCGACCAGCCGATCGAACCGAGTCCCTCTCGTCGGGGAGGTAGTCGATGACCACCGAGTCCGTGCTGCGGGTCGAGCAGTGGCCCGCTCTGCGGGTGTCCGACTGGGTGGACACCCGCGACACCCTGCACATGTGGTTGCAGCTGGTGGGCAAGATCAAACTGGCCCTGAACCCGATGATCAACCACTGGTGGCAGATCCCGCTGTACGTGTCGGCCCGCGGGCTGACCACGGGGGCCATGGACCACAGCGGTCGGACGCTGGACATGGAGTTCGACTTCACCGACCACCGGTTGGTGATCCGCTCCAGCAGCGGGGAGCAGCGCGCGGTGAAGCTCGAGCCGAAAACGGTGGCCGAGTTCCACCGCGAGACGATGCGGCAGCTGGACCAGCTGGGGCTGCCGGTCGCGATCCGGACCAAACCCACCGAGGTGACCAGGGCGATCCCGTTCGAGCAGGACGAGGAGCACGGCTGCTACGAACCCGAGCACGCCCGGCTGTTCTGGGGGCAGCTGCGCTGCGCCCAGCGGGTCTTCGAGCAGTTCCGCTCGGGGTTCATCGGCAAGGTCAGCCCGGTTCACCTGTTCTGGGGGGCGATGGACCTGGCCGTGACCCGCTTCTCCGGCAGAACCGCCCCGCGCCACCCCGGGGGTGCGCCCAACTGCGGCGACTGGGTGATGGTCGAGGGCTACTCGCACGAGCTCAGCAGCTGCGGGTTCTGGCCGGGAGGCGGTCCCGAGGGGGCGTTCTACTCCTACGCCTATCCGCAACCGGCGGGGTTCGCCGAGTACCCGGTGCTGCCGGAGGAGGCGCACTTCGACAACGGCGAGTTCCTGCTGCCCTACGACAGCGTGCGCCGGGCGCGGGATCCCGAGGCCGTGCTGCTCGGTTTCCTGCGGGCCACCTACGAGGCAGCGGCCGAGTGCGGCGACTGGGACCGCGCCGCGCTGGAGGACGATCCCGCCCGACGGGCCGGCCCGCGCTGACCGCGGGAGCAGGGGGTAGCTGCGCTGCCGCCCGGGCGGGCGAGGGCGGGTGCTGATCCGGGAACCTGGCGCTCCGGGGGCCGGAAGGGCGCCGAGGTCGAGCTGACGACTGCTGTCTGGTGCGGATCGCGACTGGCGGGGGAGCGGTTGCCGTGCGGAAGCCGGAGCGAGGCGACGGGCGTTCTCGTGAGCACGTTCGATTTCCGTCGCGTGGTCTCCGGCTTTTCTTCCGCGCGGATCGGTTCACTGTCTGCGTCTTCTTCGCCGGTCGATGTGCAGGTCCCACGCCGTCCACAGGATTCCGACGACGACGAAGCTGGACAGCAGAATCAACACGACACTTTCCATTCCGATCCCCTCCTCGGCAGAGGGTGCGGCGAGCGGGCGAGGAAACCCTTGCCTTCGTTTTCCGCTTCCGGCAGCCGGAGGCCTCAGCGTGTGGCAGCTGTGCCCGCACGTCAAGTGAGGTCGGGCCACGGACTCGATCAAGCTCTCGACCGCCGAATCAGCGCTATCACTGAGCGTGGTTGTTGTTTTACTCGAACGTGTGTTGACCTTCTGCGCTGCGCAGCGGGAAACAGTGTTCAACGAAGCGCGATGCGTATTCTCGTGACGCACGGTGGCAAAAAAGTAGTGGCTCATTCTTTTGGATGACGTAAGATTTTTCGTGTTCGAATTCACATGACATCCCCCGTTTTCGGGTAGTCCGCTGTGGAGATAAGCGGGCAGTCGGTGGTGTTGTGATCGACATCCCGTGATCCCGATGTGAAAATCTTGCGGATTCGTTCGTGTCCGGCGAAAAAGCATCGCATCCATTACACTGAAACGACGCGAGGAATCATGGTCGCCGAACAATTGATCTCCGTTGTCGACACGGCGCAACTGATCACCACACCGAGGGAATGGGTCGGCACGGCCGCTGTCGTGGTCGGCGCGACGCTGACGGTCCTGCTGGGAGCGCGGCGCCTGCTGATCCGGTCAGCGGTGAACCGCTCCGCCGGTCACGCCCCCGGGCAGAGCCCGGGGCAGTCGCCGCCCGACTCGTTCCGGGGGGTCGCACGACGCCCGCTTCGCTGAGGAAAGGAACGGACGATGACGGACACGACCCGGCAGGGTGCGCGCGGGGGACAGCACCACGGTGGCGAGTCGTGTTCACGGCCCTCCGGACAGCGCTGGCGAATCGTGCCGCCGCGCGGCCCGGAAATCGGCCGGACCACGTGGCACCGGTTGCGTACCCGTCTGGCCCTGTTCGCGGGCAGGCTGGCCACGAACACCTCCAAACGACTGAGGCTGGGCAGCGGCGGCATCATCGGAGGCAGGGTGGCCCTGGCGCTGCAGCCGAACCTGCTGGGCGAGCTCGTCGCGGACAAACGCGTGGTGGTGATCACCGGAACCAACGGGAAGACGACGACCACGCACATGGTGGCCGAGACGCTGCGCGCCTCGGGGGAGGCGGTCAGCAACGCCACGGGGGCCAACATGCTCGACGGCCACGTGGCGGCGTTGATGACGCGCCCCCGCGCGGACTTCGCGGCCCTGGAGGTCGACGAGCTGCACCTGGCCCAGCTGACCGACCGCTTCCAGCCCGCGGTGCTGCTGCTGCTGAACCTCAGCAGGGACCAGCTCGACCGGGTGGGCGAGATACGCAGCGTCGAGGCCAGCATTCGGCAGGCCCTGGCGAAAGCCCCCAGGACCAGGGTGATCGCCAACGCCGACGACCCGAACATCGTCTCCGCGGCTTTCGACCACCCGGACGTCACCTGGGTCTCCGGAGGGTGCCGCTGGAAGCACGACGCGCTCAACTGCCCCCGCTGCGGGGCCTTCCTCGAGGAGGTCGACGGCGAGTGGAAGTGCGCGTGCGGGCTGCGCCGCCCCCGAGCCGACTGGACGGTGGACGAGACGGGGCTGGTCGCCCCGGACGGGACCCACGAGGAGCTGTCCCTGCCGCTGCCCGGCCAGATAAACCGGGTCAACGCCACCTTCGCGCTGGCGGCGAGCACGGCGCTCGACGTCGCGCCCCGCACGGCCCTGGAGCGGGTCCGCGCCGTGCAGGAGGCCAACGGCCGCTACGAGCACACGGTGCTGGCCGGGCGCGCGGTGCGGTTGCTGCTGGCGAAGAACCCGGCCAGCTGGCTCGAGATGCTCGACCTCGTCGCGAGCAACACCCGGCCCCTGGTGCTGGTCGTCAACAGCAGGGAAGCCGACGGGCACGACGTCTCCTGGCTGTGGGACATCGACTTCGAACGGCTGGCCGGGCGGACAGTGCTGGTCACCGGGGAACGCGCGCTGGACCTCGCCGTGCGGCTGCGCTATGCCGAGGTGCCGTGCGAGATCACCTCCGACGTGCAGCAGGCGCTGCACAGCGCGTCGATCACCGGATCGGACCAGCCCGCCGAGGTCATCGCCAACTACACCGCATTCCGTGACCTGTTCGCGAAGAGGCAGCGCCCATGACCGAAGAACCGAGCCCCGACACGCCACCGCCCGCAGGGGCACCGACCGACGAGTCGACGGTCCGCATCGCCCTCGTGGTGCCCGACCTGCTCGGCACCTACGGGGACAGGGGCAATGCCCTGGTGCTCGCGCAGCGGCTGCGCTGGCGCGGTTACCGCGCGGAGATCGTGACCGTGCTCTCCTCGGCGGAGTCCTTGCCCGAGTCCTGCGACATCTACCTGCTCGGCGGGGGAGAGGACGTCGCCCAGCAGGCCGCGGTCAGCTTCCTGAACCGGGGGAACGGACTGCGGCGCGCCGTCGACGCGGGAGCCGCCGTGCTGGGGGTGTGCGGCGGGCTGCAGGTGCTGGGCACCAGGTTCACCACCGGCGACGGGAAGAGCCAGGCCGGGCTCGGCCTCGTCGACATCGAGACTCGGCCGGGTGCAGACCGGGCGATCGGCGAGCTGGGAACCCGCTCCGAGCTCGCCGGGATCGGCGTGCTCACGGGGTTCGAGAACCACCTGGGGCGCAGCGAAGTGGGCGAGGGCGCACGGCCGCTGGGGCGGGTGCTGCACGGCATCGGCAACGGCGCCGCCGGGTTGGAGGGCGCGGTCACCGGCAGGGTGGTGTGCACCTACCTGCACGGGCCGGTGCTGGCCCGCAACCCCGCCCTGGCGGACACCGTGCTCTCCTGGGCCGTGGGCGCCCCGCTGGGCGAACTTGCCGAGTTCCCCGAACTCGAACAGCTGCGTGCGGAGCGCACGCGGGTGCGGGGGTGACCCGGTGCGTGTCCGCTCCCCGGAGTGCTCGGGCGGGAGCGGGTGGCGTGAACGAGGTCGGGCGTTCTTGCGGTGCTACGGAGTCGAGCTCGGTGCGTGCGCCCCGGCGGGTTCTTGAGCGGTGTTCCCGGAGGTGTGCGAGCCGGTCGGGCGAAGAGCGGCTCCGAGGGCGGCGATCGCCGCGGCGGTGAGGAACGATCCGGTGGGGCTGTGGAGGTCGCTGAGCAGCCCCACCAGCGGAGAGCCGAGGGCCTGGCCCGCTGCGATTCGGTCGTCGGGTCGCGGCCTCACGCCCCGCGGAGCCGGTCCAGCACCCGCCGCAGGCGGGCCCGGACCATCGACATCTCGGGAATCGGCAGCAGCAGCATCAGACCGAAACCGAGGCCGAGCACCAGCGCGGCGCGGATGGTGAGATCGCCCCAGGCCCCGGCGACCTCGCCGAGCCCGGCCAGCGCACCCGCCGCGGGGCGGAGGGTCAGGGTCGCGGCGAGGCACCCCGCTGCCGTGGCCAGCAGCGCCCAGCCGACCCCGACGAGGGTCTCGCGGGTCTGGGCGCTGCCCAGCCGCACGTGCAGCCAGACCTGGCCCACCACGGCACCCACGAGAAAGCTCAACGACATGGCCAGCGTCACCCCGATGACCAGGTCCCGGGGGTCGAGCACCATCAGCAGCGCGTAGCACAGCAGGGCGCGGAAGGCGACCATGCCCACGTTGATCAGCATCGGAGTGCGGGCGTCCTTCATCGCGTAGAAGGCCCGCAGCTGCAGCATGGTGATCGCGAAGGGCACGATGCCCGCCGCGGCCACCCCCAGGGTGACCCCCAGCCTGTCGGCGGCCCCGACGGTCCCCTGACCGAGCGAGAAGAAGGCCACGCCGATGGCCGACCCGCCGGTGAGCATGAGCGCGCTGACCGGCATCAGCAGCATCGTGCTCAACCGCGCGCCCAGGCCGACGTCGCGGACGAAGGACTCGGTGTCGCCCTGATCGGCGGACCTGCTGATCCTGGGCATGAGCGCCTGCAGCAGGGAAACGCCCAGCACTCCGTAGGGGACCTGCGACAGCAGCCAGGCGTAGTGGAAGGTCGCCACGCTGCCCGGGGTGCCCTGCCCCGCGACCCGGATGGTCACGATCATGCCGATCTGGCTGATCAGCGTGTACAGCACCACCCAGCCCGCCAGGGCGCCGAACTCGGACAGCCGCCGGTCCCAGCCCCAGCGCCAGCGGAAGCGGAAACCGGTGCGGCGCAGCGACAGCATCATGACCGCGCTCTGCGCGGCGATCCCGAGCATCGTCCCCAGTCCGAGCACGAGCAGCTTCGGATCGCTCATGCGCACCGGGTCCAGCGTGATCCGCCCCGGAACGGCGGTGTACAGCAGCACCGCGGTCGTGATGACCACGTTGTTCATGACCGGTGCCCAGGCGGGTGGGCCGAAGACCTGGCGAACGTTGAGGATCGCCATCAGCATGGCCGACATCCCGTAGAAGACGATGCCGGGCAGCAGCAGGAAGGCGAACGCCGTGGTCAACTCGCGGTTGGCCCTGGTGTGCGGTCCGAGGTAGAGCTCGGTGAGCAGCGGAGCGGCGAGCACGGCCAGCACCGTGGCCGCCCCCAGCAGCACCACGCCCATGGTGATCATCCACTGGGCGTAGGCCTCGCCCTCCTCCTCGCTGTTGCGTTGCGCGCTGACGAGCAACGGCACCGCCACGCTGGTGAGCACCCCGCCGAGCAGCAGCTCGTTGACCACGGTCGGCAGCGTGTTGGCCACGGTGTAGGAGTCGTTGACCACTCCCAGCCCCAGCACCCACACCAGCAGCAGCTTCGCGAACAGCCCGCTGATCCTGCTCACCATCGTGGCCAGGGCCATGGCGCCGCTGGCCCGGCTCAGCGAGGTCGTTCTCCTGCGCGGTGGGTCCCGTTGCTCGACCACGGATCTCCCGTCCGATGTGTGGTGTGACCGATGAGTGAGTCCGGTGGTTCGACGGTAACGAAACACCGGGAGGAACGCGTTCCCGAAAAGTTCCCACCGGCTCGTTCGCCGGGCGGCGAGCGTGGCAGTGCGCGCCGCCCACGTCGGGCCCATACTCGGATTCTGCACTGTTGTCGCAGCGCACGCGGGAGATGTGATGGGCGGTTCCGGGACTTCCTCCGGCGGGTTGCCGAGCGAGGTGCTGATACTCGATCGTTGGCGACACGCCGGTGTGGACTGCGCCGTGGGGGAGCTGCGGGGGCTGCTGTACGGCTTCGCGCTGCTGCCGGGGAGGCGGAGCGGCTGGAGCCGCTACAGGGACACCGGCAGGGACCTGCGTGGAGCCGGTGAACAGCTGCGGCCGGAGAGGCTGGGGGACTGGGTGGTGCTGGAGTTCGGCGCGCTGGAGCGGTTCTGGTCCCAGGAGGAGCGGGCCAGGTTCACCGCTCCCGCCGGGGAGCTCTCCTGCTGGGACCGGTGGGGCTGGGTCTGGGCGCTGCGGCGCGGCTACGACGGGGTCAACGACTTCGTCGAGCTCCAGTGCGGACGGTGAGGTCGAGCCGGTGCCTGCACGGCGGCTGCCGCCGTCGGGAGCCGGGAGGGGCGCGGGCCCTCCCGACTCCGCCGGTCTCACTTGAGCAGCGAGCGGGCCATGACCATGCGCTGGATCTGATTGGTGCCCTCGTAGATCTGGGTGATCTTGGCGTCCCGCATCATCCGCTCGACGGGGAAGTCGCGGGTGTATCCGGCGCCGCCGAACAGCTGCACGGCGTTGGTGGTGACCTCCATGGCCACGTCCGAGGCGTAGCACTTGGCCGCGGCCGAGATGAAGCCCAGGTTGCCCTCCTCGCGTTCGGCCCGGGCCGCGGACACGTAGATCATGTGCCGCGCCGCCTCGATCTTCATCGCCATGTCGGCGAGCATGAACTGCACGCCCTGGAAGTCGGCGACCGCCTGGCCGAACTGCTTGCGCTCCTTGACGTAGTTGACCGCCGAGTCGAGCGCCCCTTGGGCGATGCCCAGGGCCTGGGCGCCGATGGTGGGGCGAGTGTGATCGAGCGTGCGCAGGGCCGTCTTGAAGCCCGTGCCCGGCTCGCCGATGATCCGGTCGGCGGGAATGGTGCAGTCGTTGAAGTGGAGTTCGGCCGTGGGCGAGCCCTTGATGCCGAGCTTCTTCTCCTTACCGCCGACCTCGAAACCCGGGTCGTCGGCGTGCACCACGAACGCGCTGATCCCGTTGGGTCCCTTGTCGGGATCGGTCACGGCCATGACCGTGTACCAGCTGGATTCGCCGCCGTTGGTGATCCAGCACTTGGTTCCGTTGAGCACCCAGGTGTCGCCGTCGCGGTGGGCCCTGGTCTTCATCGAGGCCGCGTCCGAGCCGGCCTCCCGCTCCGACAGCGCGTAGGAGGCCGTGCTCTCCCCGGCGGCGATGGAGGGCAGCACCTTGTTCTTCAGGTCCTCCGAGGCGGACAGCAGGATCGGAACCGTGCCGAGCTTGTTCACCGCGGGAATCAGCGAGGAGGAGGCGCACACTCGGGCCACCTCCTCGATGACGATGCACGTGGCGACCGAGTCGGCCCCCTGCCCGCCGTAGGCCTCCGGCACGTGCACCCCCGCGAATCCGGACTTCGCCAGGGCCTCGAACGCTTCTCGGGGGTAGCGTTCCTGCTCGTCGCACTCGGCGGCGTAAGGTGCGATCTCCTTCTCCGCGAGGGAGCGCACGGCGTCCCGGAGGGCTTCGTGCTCGTCGGAGAGTTGGTAGGTGTCGAAGCTCGAGTCCACGAGTTTCCTCCTCCAGTCACGGAGTGGTTCGCGGGGGCGGCGGGCCCCGCGGATCGATTGCCGGACGCGTCTTTGGCATTCGGTGCCATTAGGCGCGATATGAAGTGATGCTAACGGCACTGCGTGCCAACAGCAATCGGGTCCTGTTACATTGCGGGTCATGCCCGAGGAAAACTCCAGCGGCTCCAAGTCCCGGGCCGGGCGCACCGAAGGAGGGCGGCGCAGGCTGCGCAGCGCTCTGGCCGTGGCGGCTCTGGACCTGTTCGCGAGCAAGGGCTACGACGCCACCACCGTGGAGGACATCGTCGAGGCCGTGGGAGTCGGGCGGCGCACCTTCTTCCGCTACTTCCGCTCCAAGGAGGAAGTGGTGTTTCCCGATCACGACGAGCGCCTCGCCGAAGTGGTCGCCGAACTCGAACGGTCCGATGCGGACGCGTCCCCGATGCGGGTGGTGTGCCGCGCCGCGGAGAGCGTGCTGGACACCTACCTGGCCGAACCGGAGGTCTCGCTCAAGCGCTTCGAGCTGACGCGGCAGGTGCCCTCGCTGCGGGACCGCGAGATCGTCAGTATCGACCGCTACCAGCGAGTGTTCGCGCGGTACCTGCGCCGGTGCTACGCGGATGGGCCGAATGCCGATCTGCGGGCGTCGGTCACCGCGGCCACCGTCGTCGCCACCCACAACCACGTGCTGCGTCGTTGGCTCAAGAGTGGGGGAGAGATCGACGCGCACGGCGCGTTGCGCGCGGCCCTCGACGACGCCGGGCTGGTGGACCGCGAACCGGGCGAGACGTCCGGGGCAGCGGGGGATCCGGAGAGCGAGGTCGTGGTCGGTGTGCTGCGGACCTCGGCACCGGCCGAGACCGTCCGGCACCGGATCGAGTCGGCGCTGCGGGACCTGCCCGGCGCGGACGGTCGGGGCGGTTCCTAGAGCCGCAGCGTCATGTACACGCTGTTCGGGTCACGTGAGTATTCGCCGAAGGGGTAGCGGGTCGACCTTCGGAGGCGGAGACCGCTTGGTACCGACGCGAGGTCCGCCGCGGGGTCAGGATGGACCGCAGCAAGAACGCGTCTCTGAACCCGGCTTCGTCGAGCAGGATCGGCCAGGGACGCCGGTACAGCACCAGACGCACCACTACGGACGTGCGAGCCTCGGCCATGGCCCGTTTCCGGGCATCCCAGTAGATTGTGGAGCATGGCAGCAGCGACTGAGCCGACGACACTGGTCCTCGCGGGGACGGGCAAGACCGGATGCCGCATCGTGTCCGGGCTCGCGGCGCGTGACGTGCCGGTGCGGGTCGGCTCGCGGCGTGCCGACCCGCCGTTCGACTGGGCCGACGAGACCACATGGGAACCCGCACTGCGAGGCGTGGACGCGGCTTACGTGGCCTACCACCCTGATGCGGCGTTCCCCGGCGCTGCCAGGACCGTGGGGGCCTTCGCGGACCTCGCGGTGGACTGCGGCGTCCGGCACCTCGTCCTGCTCGCCGACCGCGGTTCCGCAGAGGCCGAGCGGTGCGAACAGGCGGTGCGTGACTCGGGTGCGGAGTGGACCATCGTACGGGTTGGGTTCATCACCCAGAACTTCAGCGAGGCGTTCCTCGTGAACCTGGTCCGGGCCGGTGTGGTGGCGCTTCCGGCCGGAGACATCGCGGAACCGTTCACCGACGCCGAGGACATCGCTAATGTCGCAGTCGCGGCGTTGACCGAGAACGGCCACGCCGGCCGAATCCACGAAATAACCGGACCACGACTGCTCACCTTCGCCGATGCCGTCGGCGAGCTGTCGAAGGCGACCCGCAGGGAGATTCGCTATCTTCCGGTCACGCCCGAGCAGTTCATCTCGTCGCTGACCGAACGAGGTGTCTCTGCCGAGTACGCGACGCAGCTGACCGCTCTCATGGTCGAGGTCTTCGACGGTCGCAGGGCCCACGTGACCGACACCGTCGAGCGCGTTCTCGGCCGTCAGCCCCGCGACTTCGCGGAGTACGCCCGTGAGACCGCCACGACCGGAGTCTGGGATGCCCGTGCTGAGTCCTCTCGTGGAGCCTGACGTGCTCGGGAATTCAGGGCACAGCTCCCCGGGCACGACATGACCACCGGCGGCCACGGTCCTCATCGCCTGGGTCAGGTGTTCGTCATGTGGCTGTCGATCTACCCGGCCCTGATCCTCGTGCTGTGGCTCTTCGAACGCTTCGGCTTGTCGCAGCTCGCCCTGCCGCTGCGCACGCTCGTCCTGACAGCCGTACTCGTGCCCGCCACGGTCTATGTACTGGTCCCCGGAGTAACGAACGCGCTCAAGCGCGTGACGCGGGGCAAATCATCGGCGGAGTCGTGATGCGCCGAGCCTCTCATCGGGTGGTCGGCGCCCGCAGCACCAGCGACGTCCCACGAGCTGATCCAGCGTACCGCGTCGCTAGCTGATACAAGCCAAGAACGTGGGGCCCGGCCGCTTGAACGCAGTGAGGTCTCCGGTAGGTGGATCAACGCCCAAGAAGACCGGCATCCATCCGGAGACCGCGGTGGACAGCGCATCGGTCGGCGGGGGTGAGGATCTGACGGACCGGCAGCGGCGGCACGATGTTCTCGTCGGACGGTCAACGGTTCCCGAAGCATGGCAAGTCCCTGACCGCGGGGGGCATGACCAGGTTCCCGGTGGAGCAGGAGTCCGCGCGCACTGGTCACCGGCCGCTTGCCAGCCGGTCGACGACGCGTTGCTGTAGTCGCCGGTCCAGTCCTCAAACGTCGACAGGGCCAGTGCACGCGATGCAGGAACCGGTGCGGGGCGAAAAAAGGCGTCTCATGCAGGTGCGAGCACAAGCCCGAACCGTCGTTTTGCCCACATCAGCACCAATTCGTCGACAGGACGAACCAACCGGCGTGTCCAAACGTCAATACAGACGACACGGGCAACCATCGATCGCCGACAGCCTGATTGAGGAGGCAGCGCCCAGCTCATGAACACGGACAGCAGGGCAGTGGCCTGGGAAGGCTTCTTCAACACCAGGGACCTTGGTGGTCTGCCGACCAGGTCCGGCAGCACGACGCGCCACGGCGTGTTCTTCAGGGCGGCGGACCTTCGTTTCGTCACCGACGCGGGCTGGTCCCAAGCGTGGAAGTCGGGCGTCCGCACCATCGTCGACCTCCGCAATACGGACGAGATCAGGACCACGGCGGAATCGCCCACAGCGCAGCCGGGTTCGGCGCAGTTCACGGCTACCGGCACGGTCACGGCCACACCGTCGGGTATCGACCGGATCGAAGTCCCGCTCGACGACATCGACGATGTCGAGTTCTGGCAGCACGTCAACCAGGAACAACTCAACGGCAGTCCGCTTTACTACCCTGTCTTCCTCGAGCAGAACGCCGACCGCTGCGCTGCCGTCATCAAGGCCATGGCCCGCAGCAACCCAGGTGGTGTTCTGTTCCATTGTGGCGCCGGCCGCGACCGAACTGGGCTGATCGCGCTCCTGCTGCTCGCGCTGGCCGACGTAGACCCCGAGGCCATCGCGGCGGACTACACCATGTCGACCGAAGCTCTCACGGCGTTGTTCGCCGCTTTGGGCGTCGAGGACCAAGGCCCAATCATCGAGGCCGTCCTCGCGGAGCGGGGTATCACGACCGGAGAAGCCGTTTTGGCGACCCTAGACGGCTTCGACGTCGAGCGGTATCTTCTCGATGCCGGTGTCCGCAGCGACGAGCTCGTCCGCATCCGAAGCAGGCTCTTGGGCTCGCACCTCAACTGACGGACGCCGACACAGCCACCATCGAAAGACGGTGATCCATCGACACTCGGCGGGCATCGGCGCTTCCCCAGGTCGTCGGTGTCGATAACGCGTGTCGAGGAACAAGGAAGTGATCGCGTCGGCGCCGGGGCCAGGTTCCTCGGGCTAGGGGGAGCCCGTCCAGGCGCCGGCCGGTGTCGGGGAAGGCTCTCGGCTCGTTCGGGGCGAGCCGAGAGGAGCGAGGACGTCCCTGAGGAACAGCCACAAGAGCCGGTGCCGTCGCCCGACGCGCAGTTGGACCTGCCCGGCGCGGACGGTCGGGGCGGTTCCTAGAGCCGCAGCGTCATGTACACGCTGTTCGGGTCACGTGAATAGTCGCCGAAGGGCGCGCAGTCGGTGAAGCCGTGCTTGCGGTACAGCTCCCGCGCGGGGCGGAAGAACTCCGCCGAACCGGTTTCGAGGCTGAGTCGGTGGTAGCCGCCCTCCCGCGCCGTGTCGATGACGTGCCGCAGGAGACGGCTGGCCACTCCCGCGCGCGCGACGCGGTGAGCTGCGCATCGACTTGATCTCACCGTGTCGGTGGTCGAGCTCCTTGAGCGCTCCGCACCCGAGAAGCTCGGTGCCGTTGCGCGCGGTCCAGAAGGTGACCTCGGGGCGCAGCAGTCCCGCGATGTCGAGGGCGTGCCTGCTGTCGGGCGGGGAGGTGTGCTCCATGTCGGCGAGGTGTTCTTCGAGGAAGCCCGCGACCTCCGGATCGGACGGATCGTCCACGAGGATCCGCACTGTGCGCTGCATTACGCCAGGTTAGCCTGCCCGACTTCGACGGTGGAAGATCCGCGCTGAGAAGCCTCGGATCGACGAGAAGCCGCGAACGTGTTCAGTGTTCTGCAGTCACTATGTTTTCAGTGTTGACTAAAATAAACTTTCAAAGAAACCAACGGTCCAGTTACCACGAACACCCACAAGCAAGGAAACGGAAAGGGTTGCGGAGCAGAACTGTTCGATTGCGGGGGAGAAAGCACCCGAGGTCGTTTCCCCGTGTCCTCGTCGGGTTTCCCCGTCAGACACATTGGTCACGGTGACGGATCCGTGCGACGTGCTCGACTCGCGGTCCGCCGGCACAACCGTGCGGGGGCCTGGTTGATGATGCAGGCACTGCGGGTGCCGTTCGTGCGAACCCTGCCGCACCACCTAGCATCGCGGCCGTGCGCATCACGAGCGTGGACGAGCGCGACAGCAGTTGGGAGCGGCACCAGCCGAGGTTCCGCGTCTACTTCTTCGCAGGCGGCGACGCCCCGCCGGCATCGTGGTCCACCGACACCTACGACGTCACGGGAGCCGACGTGCTAGAGGTCGTCCAGTGGGCCCAGGAGCACGCCGGCTCCGAGTGGTTGTACGCGGTCGCTCTGGTCGACGAGGACCACACGCTGCCCGCCGGGCGGTGTCGCGGGTTGACCTGGCTGGTCGGCACGGACGCGAACGCTTCCCGGGAGGACGCGGACGAGCAGCGCCGTTTCGCGGCGATGCTGGACCGGCGCGGCAAGCGCGTGGTCGACCTCGGCTGACAACTCCGGGCATCTCAACTGCGCTCGACGGGATGCCCGACGACCTGCGGCTGTTCCCCGGCGGAGGTGCTCGGCGCACGTTGCACAACTGTCGGTGTCATCGCGCCGGGGAACGGCGTGGACCGAGTCGGGCGACTGGGGAAACGAGTTCATCCGCGTGGGGATCCGGCTGCGAGTTTTTCCGTCCTGGAGCGGTCGGGTGCTGATCACGGATTGACTTCTAGTTCGGTTGAACTCCTAGCGTTGGTGCGAATCCGGACGAGGAGGCAGGGAATGACCACAGAGGTGCGGCCACGGTTGAACGACCCGGCAGCTCAGGCGGCTGCCGAAGCAGCGGTGGAACGGTTCGCCGCTGAGCTCCAGGAGGGGCTCGATGCGGGTGAGGCCGAAACCTACGATGGTTCCTTCGCCGCCGACGTGATGTGGGGAAGTCCCTACGGGAGGACGCTGGGCGACGTCGAGGAGCTGTTGGACGTGCACCGTCGGCTCATGGCGGCCGCGGTCGCCCCGTCGTCGCGGTTCGAGATCGTCCGAGTGCTCGCGCCCGCCGCCGGTGTGGCGATCGCACACATCCGCAGGCAGGCCCTCGAGGAGAGCGGATTCTCCGAGATGGGGTCTGAGTAGTACTCGAACAGGATCCTCCGCCAAGCCATCGGTTGTAGACGCCAGACTGGGGTTGGGCTGGTAGCGGATGAGTGGAGAGGGGGCTTTTGGCTCGACAGCGTTGATCGTGGTCCGGGTTCGGCGAGTAGGGCGCGGGCGTAGCCGATGCGCGCGCCGCTCCGATCGTGTTGAAGAAGCCGCCGTCGAGGACGAGGTCGGCCGTGGTGGTGGCCCTCGGTGGGCACTTTTCACGATCGTGAGCGCGCCCGGCTGTACGACAAAGGGCCGTGATCGATTTGGTGGACACCCGGTTTTCCCAATGCTCGTGGGATGGGTCGGGCGGTGTGGACCACCGGTGTGGGGGTTGTGTTGACAAACGGTCGTTCCCCGACACATGCGGTGGATCGGTGGCTGCGGGCATACTGGGTTATGGATGTCACCACGGAGGTGTTGTTCGGGCACGGGACGCTGTACGAGTTCGTCACGGAGGCCGGAGTTGGTGTCGGTATTCACGCGACTCGGGACGGGTGTTTCGAGTTGTACACGCGTGAGCCGGACGATCCGGATGCGGCGCGGTTGTGGCTGCGGTTGACAGCCGGTGAGGCGCGAACGATCGGCATGATTCTCGCCGCGCGTGAGCGGCCCGGGTGAGGGTGTGGGGTTACGCGGTGGTCCGCGGTGGTTGTTCGGCGGCCGGTCGTGTGTAGATGCGGGCGGAGCTGAGTTTGGCGTGTCCCATCAGCGTGGCGATGGTGGCCGTGTCGAGGCCGTTGCGGGCGAGGTGGAGCCCGAAGGTGTGGCGCAGTGTGTGCGGGTGCACGCGTGCTTTGCCTGCTTCGGGGCCGGTGGTGTGGACGAGGTCGGCGGCTACGGCGAGTTCGCGGATGATGGTGTTGATGCTGCGCACGCTTAGTCGGCCGCCGTGTCGGTTGAGCCATAGCGCTGGGGTGTCGGTGGCATGGGGCCAGCGGGAGCGTTCGGTCAACCAGGCGGTCACCGCAGCGCGGGCGGATCCGGGCAGCGGTAGTTCGCGGCGGGTGCTGGGATTCCAGTGGGGTTGGGGGCGCACTCGCACCGTGCTGGAGGTTCCGGACACTGCTAGGTCGGTGTGGTCGAGGTGGGCGAGTTCCTCGGTGCGCAGTCCGGTGCGTAGCAGCATCAGTGCGATCGCCCGTTCTCGTGGGCAGGGGTGGGCGGTCACGGCCCGCAGGAACCGGCGCTGCTCGTCCCCGTCGAGGGGCTCCGGCGTGCTCGCGGGCTGTTGTTCCCGGCGAACGTGGGGTGTTCCCAGGCCGAGGTGGTGGGCGTAGAAGTGGTCCAGCGCGGTCAGTGCCGCGTTGATCGTGTTGGATTTCGCGGCGCGCTCGCCTGCGAGGTAGGTGCGGTAGGAGCGCACGGCCATGTCGCGGGCGCGGGGCTCGGCCAGCGGGTCGCCCGCTTCGGGCGCGAGCGTCGTGGTCGAGGTGAGCCAGTCGAGGAATCCGGCTACCCGTGAGGCGTAGGCGCGCCGGGCCTGCTCGGACAGTTCCGCACCAGCCAGTGCGGCCCGGTAGGCGGCCAATACGAGCTCGTGGGGCGAGCTGTCGCGGTGTGCTTGCGATGTGGTGGCAGGCACGAGCACCCATCCTCCCGGTCACGGTGATCAACCGCCGACGACCTCGGGGAGCATACATCACCGCCGGACGTGCTTTGCTATGATCACTTCCGATATTGGTCACCGTGGTTCGGTGCGCATTGCGCCTGCCACGGGCGCCCGCTGGGAACGGACGTGTTCGCGAGCCCGTTGCGCGCGTTTGCGCGGTGTCAGCCACCGGAACCGGTGACCGGCTACAGATCGGGGATCGGATGAGTCTGCAGCAGCTGTACGTGGTGCTGCTGGCAGGTACCGGTGTGCTGCTGGTCAGCATCGTCGCGACCCGTCTCGCCGCGCGGGTGGGGCTGCCGGCCCTGTTGTTGTTCCTGCTGGTCGGAGTCGCGCTCGGTGAGGACGGCATCGGACTGGAGTTCGACGACGCCCAGTTGGCGCAGAACCTGGGCACGGCCGCTCTGGCCGTCATCCTCGTCGAGGGCGGACTGACGACCGACTGGTCCGACATCCGCCGCCTGCTGGCTCCGGCAGGGATTCTAGCCACCGTTGGTGTCGGCATCAGCACCGTGGTCACAGCGGCGGGGGCGCACCTGCTGTTAGGAATGTCCTGGCAGTTGTCCCTGCTGCTGGGCGCGATCGTGTCCTCCACCGACGCGGCGGCCGTCTTCTCGATCCTGCGGGTGCTGCCGCTGCCGAAACGCGTGGCCGGGCTGTTGGAAGCCGAATCCGGCTTCAATGATGCCCCGACCGTGATCCTGGTGCTGTTGTTCAGCGCCACGCCGCTCGATATCGCTCCGGCCCAGATCGCGAGCAGCCTGGCCTACCAACTCGTCGTCGGAGCCATCATCGGGCTCGGACTGGGAAGACTCGGTGCCATGGCGCTGCCGCGCGTGGCGCTGCCAGCCTCGGGACTGTACCCCCTGGCCACCGTCGGGCTGGGCATCGCCGCTTTCGCCGCGGCCGGGGTGGCCCAAGCCAGCGGATTCCTCGCCGCCTACCTCACCAGCGTCACCCTGGCCAACTCCGGATTGTCCCACCGCGCGGCCACCCGCTCCTTCGCCGAAGGGCTGGGGTGGCTGGCCCAAATCGGCCTGTTCGTGCTGCTGGGACTGCTGGTCACCCCCAGCGAACTCGGCGGCGAGATCCTGCCCGCCCTCGGGGTGGGCCTCGTGCTGCTGTTGCTGGCACGGCCTCTGTCGGTGGTGATCAGCCTGGCCGGTTTCCGTCTCCCGTGGCGGGAACACGCCTTTCTGTCCTGGGCGGGACTACGCGGAGCCGTACCCATCGTGCTGGCCACCTTCCCCATCGTGTCCGGGGTGCCCGGCAGCGACCGGCTGCTCGACCTCGTGTTCGTGCTGGTGATGATCTTCACCCTCATCCAGGGCCCCAGCCTGCGCCCCCTGGCCCACCGGCTACGGCTGATCCCGCGCGAAACCACCCGCGAGGTCCAGATCGAAGCCGCCCCGCTGGAAATCATCGACGCCGAACTACTGACCCTGACCGTGCCGGAAGACTCGCGGCTGCATCACAGCACCCCCACCGGTCTCCGGCTGCCGGACCCCAGCGCCATCACCCTGATCATCCGCCGCGGCCACGCCTTCGTCCCCCAGCCGAGCACCTGGATCGAAGCCGACGACGAACTGCTCATCGTCACCACCTCGGCCCGCCGCGCGAGCACCGAACGCCGTTTGCGTGCCGTCAGCCGCAGCGGCACACTCGCCGACTGGTTCGGCGACACCGGCGCCCCCGCCTAACCCTCCCGCGGCCACGAACCCCACCCCGGCGGTGTTCGGGACCTGCCCCGGATCGGCGCCAGCAGCGTGCCAAGCAGCCACGCCGACCCGGGAACGCGCACATCATGACCGCCCCAAGGCGATACTCCGCACGCACGGCCCAGTATCGCCGATCACATCCCACACGAGCCACCCAACACCGCATGCCGGGGCACGGGGCCTGCTGTGCCCGTGGCCCACTCGGCGTCTGGACCTGTCACGACTCGATTCCGGCACGCACCCCCCGCCGACGTGCCCAGGACAGGGCCGGCAGCACAGCCAAGAACACCGCCGAGGCGACCAACCACATCCCCCCAGTCCGGTGCCCGGCAACGACGGGAACGAACACCGATACCAGCGCCAACAATGCTGCCCACGCCGACACCACCACCGCGACCCGCGGCCGCACGAGCATCGCCACCACACCGGGCACCAACATCCAGCCGATCGGTGCGCTGACACCGGCCAAGCCCATCACGACCGCGTTGACCATCACCACCGTCAACGCAGGTCGCGGCCCTCCCGAGAACACCTCATCGATCCGTCGTCCCATCACTGCCTGCCACACCACCCAGTCCCGGCCACCAGCACCGCCACCGGTGACCTGTCCACATCGCCAGCGGGCAACTCCCCGATCTGGTCACCACGCCACGTCCCACTCACCCGGAGCGAACCAGCTCCGCCTGCGAGCCTGTCTTGAGATCCACGACAACCACGATAGTCCAGCGGCGCGCTATAGCCCGTCTACCTTGACGAGCTCATTAAGATCCCGCAGTGGACGCAGCTCACCCGACGATGTCGGGGGGAACGTGTAGGTTCCGTGGACATTGAGGTGCGTATCGCCCAGCGGGGACAGACGGGCCGCGTCGGCGTCGTCGACGGGATAGCCTTGTTCGCGCAGCTGGCCGAGGGCCGCGTCAAGATAGGTTGTGTTCCACAGCACCACGGCGTTGAGCACCAAGCCCAGCGCACCGAGTTGGTCTTCCATGCCTTCCTGATAGCTCTGGCGCAGCTCGCCGCGGGAGCCGAAGCAGATTTTGCGGGCCAGCCGGTGGCGGGACTCAGTGGTGTTGAGCTGGGCGTTCAGCGCCCGCTGGTAGCTGTCGTCGTCCGGATCGCACACTGCCAGTAGGTGCAGCGTTTTGGCGATGCGGCCGTACTCGACGAAGGCTTGGCCCAGTGGGGTGGGGTTGCCGTCGCGGCCCAGAGCGCGGATGAGGTCGTAGGCGCGCACGGTGCCGGTGACCAGCGAGCTGGCCACCCGTAGCATCTCCGACCAGTGCGCGCGGATGCGCTCCGGTGTGATCCGGTGCCGGGCCAGATCGTTCGCCGCGCCGTAGTCCGCGTGCGCGTCCAAGCGCCAAAACCGGCTATCGGACAGGCTGGCCAGCCGCGGCGCGTAGGCCATGCCGCAGATCCGGTACAGCCCGAAGACCATGTCCGAATACCCCGCCGTGTCAGAGGTGACCAGCTCCGGGCGTTGGCCGTGATCGGGGTTGAGCAGCACGTCCAACTGATACAGCGAATCCCGCTGCGTACCCGGCACCACCGTGGCGCCGATGCCGGCGACCTGGTCGTTGATCGCGTTCAACCAGGTCGCCCCACGCCGACGGCCGAAATACCGCGGGTTGTGCCCGGCGTAGACCGTGTTGCCTGGCACCACGAACCGCAGCCCATCCACCGACGCGACCATGCCGCCGCCCCAAAGCCCGGCCAGGCCGATCTCGGCCTGAGCTTCAATCAGCCGCGCATTGGCCGCTTTCAGCGTCTCGGCCCGCAGGTAGTTCTGCTCCACGTGCGACAGCCGTGCCCGGTTCAGCGCCCGATGCCGCGACCGCGCCACGGGTTTGTAGCCGACGTTGGTGGCCTCAGCCACCAGCACCGCCGCCAGCGACAACTCCGCATCCTCCATGCGGGACTCGCCGCCGGAGGCGTGGGTGAACTCGGACAAGAACCCGGTGCGGGCATGGATTTCCAACAGCAGATCCGGCAGATCCACCTCGGGCAGCATCCGCTCGGTCAACTCCCACAACGCCACCAGCGACGGCGGCTCCTCCAACTTCTCCAGCGCGTCCACCCGCACCTGAGCCCGCCCATCTCGGCCCGGCTCGACGCGCACCCGCCCCTGGCCGGCAGTGGCTGACAAGCGCGTGCCCAAGTGCCGCCACGCCACATCCAACGCCGCGGCCTGCTCGTCCAGGTGCGCTCCGACATCCTCAGGCAGCTTGAGTCCGGTCAGCACACTCGGCCGAATCCGATCCCACGCGGCCCCGTCCAGCAGCCGAGCGCGGGGATCACCCCACCGCTGCGAATCGGTCGCGAAGACCTCGCGGTGCCGCAGCGCCCGGTGCAGCGCCTCCAGCACACACAGCGCGTAGGCGTGCTTGTCCACACACCCCGGTTCGACTCCCTCGCCACTGGTCACGAGCTTGCGCCACGAGCCGGTCACCACCTCTTCGCGGATCTCACTGACCCGGACCTTCTTACGACCGATCAGCTCCGGCAACTCGCGCACCGCCTGAAGCACCGGCTGGCCATGCGGGGTCGCACCGAACGGAATCACCTCGGCCAACAGCGGCAGAAACGGGCGCACCGTGGACCACCGCGAGACCAGCTCGGCCCGCCAGGCGGCATCGTCGTCGGCCTCCGGTGGGGCCAGCTCCTCGACGGTGTCCATCGCCGCCGCCAGCCGCGTGCGCGGCACGACCTCCTCGATCGCTGCCCATACAGCGGACACATCCAGCACCACATGCTCACCGCCACCGCCCTGGTCGGCGGCTTCCCGCATGTCCTCCAACACTCGAAACGCCGAGGCCAACGTCGCCGACGCCTGGGTAAGTTTCGGCAGCCGGGCCAGTTTCGTCTCGCGACTGGTGCGCTCGGCGGCCTTGATCAGCTTGGTGTTCATGAGTACGGAGAACACATCCAGCGCATCGTCGACCGCCGAGGCCGACAGGCTGCGCACCGCCGCGACCAGCGTGGCCGTCCGCCGCGGCGCCTCACGACGCGCGATGGCCTGGGCCTTGGCCGACAGCCCGTCGCGGGCCAGCGCCTCCAGCCGGTTCGCCGGCACCGCCGAGACATCCACCGCCCCCGCGCCGATCCCGGACAACTCCGAGGCCCGATGCAACGCCTCAGTCACCGACCGCCCCGACACTCGCGTCGGCCCGCGCCGCAACCGCTCCAGCTCGGAGAATCGCGAGCTCTCCGGCACCGCCAACAACCCCGTCAACCGATGCGGCAGTTCGGCATCCGCCTCGGCCGCCGCCTGGTGCAGCGCGGCATACAGCTGCTGGCTCGCCTGCTCGCGGTGCTCAGACACCAACCGCGCCAGCACACTCGCGCCCGGCAACAGCACCCGGTTCGCCCGCAGCCACGCCGCCACGGCCTCGAACAACGCCTTCGCCGACTCCACCCGCGTCCACGCCCGCGCCGACACAAACTCCGCGACCTCGTCGGTGGCGTCGGCGAAGTCGCGGTAGCCGCACTCGCTGCGGATCTCCGCAGCGTGCTCCCACTGGGTGGCCTGCCGCTGCGCATAGGACTTCACACACGACGGGTCAGCAATCTCCAACTGGGACGCCAGGAAGTCCACCACCTCGGTGGGCACCTCCAACGGATCCGGCAAAAACGTCCCCAGATACCGCACCGTGCCCAACTGGAGACTGAACCCCAGCCGGTTGTGCTGCCCGCGATGCCGCCGGACCAGCGCACGATCGGCATCGTCGAGGAAGAAGAACCGCTCTAACTCTGCCTGCGACGGTGCCTGGTCAGCGAACCGCCCGAACCGGGCCACCTGCTCATCGGTCAAGAACTCCACCGGCACAGGACGGATTCAACCAGCCACGTACCACCACACGATCAACACCCTCAACGCTTAGCGGAGGATCCTGTACCGCTGCTATTCAGACCCCGAGATGGCGCTGTACACGTTGGTCGAGCGGGACGGTCGGTGGTGGCTGGCCGCCGCGCAGAACACTCCGATCGACGAGGGGACGGCGTAGCTCCGAACCGAGTCGCTGCGCTGACGCGGTCGCTGCGGGTCGATCCCGTGGGGTCGCCGACTCGGCCGTCCTTCCGGCCCCGTCGGTGCGTTCGGCGGGGAGTCGGTTTCGAACACGTACGCGCTTTTCGCCCGGCACGCCGCTGCGGACGGTCGGTAACGGTCCACGTCGACGGGTGCGGCGGTGTCAGCGGCGCAGGTGGTCGCGCAGCGTGCGCGCGACCCGCGCCATCAGTATTTCGGCTTCCGGTTGGGTCGCGGCGGGAACGCGCGATTCGGTCAGCGCGGCGATGGCGAAGCACTGCCCGTCGGAGTGCTCGACGACTCCGATCTCGTGGCGCAGGTTCAGCAGCGTGCCGGTCTTGGACGACCACGTCGAGGCATCGGAGCTGAAGTCGGGGGCCAGTCGTTGCCGCAGCAGGTTGCTGCCCATGAGCTCGCGTGCTCGCGCGGCGACGGCGTGGTCGATGTTCGACGGTGTCCACAGTGCTTGCAGCAGGTCGACGAAGGAGCGAGCCGAGCCGGAGTTCGCCCGGGTGACGTCGAGTTGGGCGATCTCGTGGCCGCGTCCGGCGGTTCCGGCTCCGATGGCCAGCGAGTGGGCCAGGTGGGCCTTGTCCGGTTCGAGCCGTTCCTGGGGCGTGTCGGCGAGGTCGCCGAGCCGGTGCCGGGCGGTGATGCCGTTCAGCCCCCAGCCCCGCAGCGCGCGGGTGACCGCGGCGGGCGGGGTGAGGTCGAACAGCGCGTCGGCGGCCACGTTGTCGCTGATCGCCATGCTCAGGTACAGCAGGTCGTCGATGGACACCTGCGCGGGGTGCTGGAATCTGGTCAGCCCGGTCGGTCCGGGTGTGGTGACGCGGCCGGGTTGCACTTCCAACCGCCGGGACCCGTCGAGTTCGCCGCGGTGGATCCGGTCGAGCGTGGTGGTGGCCAGCGGCACTTTGATCAGCGAGGCGACGGGGAAGGCCAGCTCCGGCTCGATGCCGATCTCGTTGCCGGAGCTCAGGTCGCGCACCAGGAACGATCCGCGCAGCCCGCCGTCCTCGAGTTCGGCGACGAGTCCGCTGGTCAGCTTTTCGGCGGGCACGTGTTCTCCCGTTTCCGTGCGGGGGTTTCGGTCATGGGTTCGGGTCACCGCCGAGGCAGCGCGCGATGCCCGGCCACAGCAGGGTGCGGAGGCGTTCGGCGTCGTCGCCGACGTCGGCCGCGATGGTGAACCCGCGGGTGAGGCGGATCTCGGCGAGGGGGCGCCACTGCAGCCCGAACTCCTCGGCTTGGGCGGCTGAGCACAGCAGCAGGTCCGCGGAGCCGAGCACTTCGCCGACGGCCGAGGTCAGCGAGTCGGCCACGGCGACTTGGGAGGGGCGCAGCCCCAGGGAGTCCCGCAGGCGGGTCAGCCGGTCCCGGACGTGGGGGAGGTCGTCCTCGGGCTGGATCCACACCCGACGGCGCGGTGTGCCTCCGGTGCGGCCGATGCGCAGTGTTTCTAGGTGCACGGCGCCGGGGCGCAGGTTCACCGCGCTGCCCAGGCCCAGCGTCACCGTCCAGTGTGCTTCGTCGGGCGGCACCGCGGTGAGGGCGGCGCGCACGTCGTGGGTGTGCAGCAGGTCGAGGCGTTCGCCCGGTTCGGCGGGGCGGAACTCGAGGACGAGGTCGCACGAGCGGGCCTCGGCGTCGAGTTCGGCGAGGTCGCGGGTGGTGCAGTACGCGGGTACCGCCATCCGCAGCGGGCGTTGTCGGGCGCGCTGGGCGGCGTGGTCCATCGCGTCGGCGAGCCGCACCATCCGCCGTGCCCACGGCAGCATGTCCCTGCCGAAGGGGGTGAGGTGTGCTCGCCGGGTCGAGCGGTCGAACAGCCGTTCACCGAGGTGGTTCTCCAGCGCGGCGATCCGGCGGCTGGCCACCGGCTGTGCGATGCCGGCCGCGGCTGATCCGCGGGTGAAGCTGCCGAGTTCGCTGACGTTGACGAACGCCCTGCAGCCATCGACGAGATCCACCGCACCATTCTATGCGTTCTCGGCATGAAAGTGCCGGGGTGCGTTTTGGACGGCATGAGTTCCGGGGCACGAGACTGTGCGTGTCATTGCGACGAGGAAAGGATTTTCGGTGCTCGTACGTCGTTTCCAGCGGGTGGGCATCGCCCTGCTGGCTCTGTTCGCGCTGGTGGGGTGTGCCGGGGTCGAGGCCTCGCCCCCGAAGGCGGCCTCCTCCGCCGAGGCCAAGGATCGGTTCGCCGGGTTGGAGCAGCGGTTCGACGCCCGGCTCGGGGTGTACGCGGTGGACACCGCCACGGGTGAGGAGGTGACTCATCGGGCTGACGAGCGCTTCGCCCACGCCTCCACGTACAAGGCGCTGTCGGCGGGGGTGGTGCTGCGGCGCAACTCGATCGGTGGGCTGAACCGGCGGATCCACTACAGCCGGAGCGATCTGGTGACTTATTCACCGATCACGAAGAAGCACGTCGACACGGGGATGACGTTGCGCGCGGTGCTGGACGCCGCCATCCGCTACAGCGACAACACCGCCGCGAACCTGCTGTTCCGCGAGATCGGCGGCCCCGCCGCTCTGCAGGCCGCGTTGCGCGGGATCGGGGACACGACCATCCACGTCGACCGCACCGAACCCGAACTCAACCGCCGGTCCGCTCCGGACGACATCCGCGACACCAGCACTCCGCGGGCCATGGCCGAGACCCTGTGGAAGTTCACCGTCGGGGACGTGCTGGCGCCGGACAAGCGCGCGATCCTCAACGAGATGCTGCGCACCGCCAAGCTGACGGGGGATCTGGTCCGGGCCGGTGTTCCCTCCGGCTGGGAGGTCGGGGACAAGTCCGGGGCCGCCGAGTACGGGACCCGCAACGACATCGCCGTCATCAGGCCGCCGGGGCGGGCCCCGATCGTGCTCGCGGTCATGTCGGACCGGCAGAGCAGGGACGCCGAGTACGACGACGCGCTCATCGCGCAGGCGGCCCGGCAGGTCGTCGACGTCCTGCGTTGAGCCGGAGCGGGGTGGTGCCGGAGGTGGGCTTCGGCGCCGGGGCGTGCCGAGGCCGGGTGGTGCGCCCGGAGTGGGCCGTTGAGCGTGTGTGAGGATCTGCGCATGAATAGCATCGAACGTCCAGTGCCGCCCATGAACGCCGACGAGCGCGCCGTGCTCGAAGGCTGGCTCGACTTCCACCGGGCCACCCTCGAGACGAAGTGCGCGGGGGTGGACGACACGCAGGCCGCCACCGCCTCCGTGCCGCCGTCCGGGATCACGCTGACCGGCCTGGTCCAGCACATGGCCGAGGTGGAGCGCAACTGGTTCCGCCGGGTCCTGGCCGGCGAGCAGGCGCCGCCCATCCACGATTCGCGGGCCGACCCCCACGGCACCGAGGGTGGTTTCGAACTGGCCGAGGGGGCGAGCCTGCACGAGGCGCTGAGCACCTGGAAAGCGGAGGTCGTCGGTGCTCGTGAGTGCTGCGCCGACCGTGCCCTGGCCGAGACCGGTCATTTCGCGGGGCAGGAGGTCAGCCTCCGCTGGATCTACGTCCACATGATCGAGGAGTACGCGCGGCACAACGGCCACGCGGATCTGGTCCGGGAGCGCATCGACGGCACGACCGGTGTCTAGCTGCGTTCTTCCAGGCGTTCGCGTCGGGCAGCGGGATTTCCGGTAGCACCGGGCAGTCGGCTTTCGTCCTCGCCCGAGCCGATAACTGTTCAGCATTTACTGTAGTACAGCGAAGGCTGTACCGTTGGCGTCGTGCTCAAGAGCGAGACTCAGGAACAGGCGCTGGCCAGGCTGGGGCGCGCGTTGGTCGACCCGACGCGTTGCCGCATCCTGACCGCGCTGCTGGACGGGACGAACTATCCGGGGCAGCTGGCCGAGCGGCTCGAGTTGTCCCGCTCGAAGGTGTCCAACCACTTGGCGTGCCTGCGGGGCTGCGGGCTGGTGGTGGCCGTTTCCGAGGGGCGCCGGGTGCGCTACGAGATCGCGGACGCGCACCTGGCCGCGGCGTTGCGGGAACTGGTCAAAGTGGTGCTGGCCGTCGAACCGGAGGAGGCCTGCGTCGACGACGAGCGCGACTCCGCGGAGTCCTCGGACGTGACCTGGGAGGTGGTCTCCTCATGAGCGAGCCCACGCGGTCCCGCCAGGACCCGCCGGTCGAGCAGCACTGCGACGACGGGTGCTGCGCTCCGACCGGGGCGGCACCGCAGGCCCAGCGGGAGGAGCCGGGGCAGCGGCGCCGGGCGGTGCTGATCCGCTGGCTGCGGCTGCTGGTGGCGGCCACGATCTCCTACAACGTGATCGAGGCGATCGTGGCGATCGGCTCCGGAGTGGCGGCCTCCTCGGCGGCGCTGATCGGTTTCGGGCTGGACTCGGTGGTCGAGGTGGCCTCGGCAGCGGCCGTGGCCTGGCAGTTCTCGGCCCGGCAGGAGCAGGTGCGCCGGCTCCGGGAGCGGCGGGCGCTGCGGATCATCGCGGTCTCGTTCTTCGCGCTGGCCGCCTACGTGACCGTCGAGGCGGTCCGCACCTTGGCGGGGAGCGGGGATCCCGCGTCGTCGACGGTGGGGGTCGTGCTGGCCGCGCTGTCGCTGGTCATCATGCCGGTGTTGTCGCTGTCCCAGCGCCGCATCGGCGGCAAGCTGGGCTCGGCCAGCGCCGTGGCCGACTCCAAGCAGACCCTGCTGTGCACCTACCTGTCCGGGGTGCTGCTGCTGGGGCTGCTGCTGAACGGCCTGTTCGGCTGGTCCTGGGCCGACCCGGTGGTGGCTCTGGTCATCGCGGCCGTGGCCGTGCAGGAGGGCCGCGAGGCCTGGCGTGGTGACAACTGCTGCGCCCCGGGCGGGCTGGTCCTGGCCACCTCGGGCGAGGAACCGCACGACGACTGCTGCGACTGAGCCGAGCGGTTCGCCGGGCGGGACGGTGCGCTGCTGCCGCTTCCGCCCGGCCCGGGCGTTGCTCGAGCGCCGGTGGTGTCCGTCCCGCGAGCGTGCTGCTCTAGTCGGGTGCGGTCGGGTCGAGTTCGAGGGCGACGGACCCTACGGCGAGGTGGAACGGTGCGGGGACGGGGGGGCGGTGCAGGCGGGCCATCCGTCGCAGGGCCAACCAAGGCCACCGCGGGGTCCGGCGGGTCGCGGTGAACAGGATCGTCGACCGCGTCGAGGACGGGTCGGGGAACGTGAGCTCCGGTGCGTAAGTTCCGCGGGCGAACCACTCGGGCGTGTCCGCGGCATCGGTGTCGAGCAGCCGCCGAGGTGGTGACCACGCGGAGCGATCGGCGCTGGGCTGGTCGGCGGTCATCCACCACAGGCCTTGCGCGGGGAAGTCCGGGGTGCCGTGCAGGTTCGAACCGCGCGCCAGCAGCATGACCCACCGGCCGTTCCAGCGGGTGAGGGCGTTGTCGAAGAATCCCTCGGACTCGTCGGCGAACACGCGCGGAGCGGACCAGTCGGTGATCCCGTCCGCGCTGTCCGAGCACAGGATTCGGTAGTCCGGTTGCTCACCAGGACCGATCTCGTGGGGGTTGGCCTGGTACCACATGCGGTATCCGGTCCCGGTGGGGATCACTCGCGGTTCCAGCACCGAACTTCTCGAGCCGTGACCTTCGACGACCGGGGACTCGCGGCGGACCCAGCCGCCTTCTCGCCGTTCGAGAACGCCGATCGAGTAGCGGCTGCCCGCGCCGTACTGCTTGGAGCTCGCGCGGCCGGAGTAGTAGATCCGGGCTGCACGGCCGTTGTTGGCGGGGACGTAGCAGGGCGTGTGCATGCCACCGGCGTCCCACGCCCCGCGCGGAGGGTCGGCGACCAGCGGAGCGGCTCGACCGCGAACGTCGCGGTCCAGTTGCCACCGTCCCGAGGCCGGATCGGCGTGCTCGGCCAGCGTGGCCCGGTACAGCCGGTTCCGGAATCGGGTGGTGAACCCTCCGAGGAACAGGGTCCAGGTGCCGTCGAGGTGGTGCAGATCGGGGTCGCCGACACCGATGAGGCCGCGCGGCATCGGACCCTCGACCATGTCCCACAGCACCCGTGCTCCGGGTTTGCCCTGGGCTCGCCACAGATCAACGGACGACGTGTCCATGTGAATCGACCCCCAACCGGTCACACGTGCCTCGGGCGATGACTCCCCCGGCAGCCGGGTAGGTCGATCGGGCCCAGAGTACTCGGCGAGGCGGCTCCGTCTCAACCGGACCGGCTGGCCCACACTTCCACGAACACGTCCGTGGTGGTCCCGTCGACGTCGAAGCCGGCCTGCCGCACCGCCTCGGTGAACCTCTCCGGAGTCCAGACGGTGTACCAGCGGCGGGCGTCGGGTTCGTCGAGCCACCCGGTCTCGCCGACGGCCTTGACGCAGGCGTAGAGCTTGCCCGCCGGACGCAGCAGCGTGGCGAACTGGCCGAGCACGTCCCGCGTGTCCGCTGTGGGCAGATGCACCAGGCAGGCACACGCCCAGATCCCGTCGAACGTCTCGGCCGCGAACAGGGATCCGACCTCGCGGAGGTCGCCGAGCAGCGTGGGCGCGCAGGCGTTGGCCATGGACGCGAACTCCGGGTTCAGGTCGATCCCCTGGGCGAGGTGCCCTGCGGCGGTGAACCGGGCGAGATCACGCCCCGGTCCGCACCCCGCGTCGAGGATCGTCGCCGCGTCGGGCAGTGCGGCGGTGAAGCGCTCGACCCGATCGCGCATCTTGCCCGCGTGTTGGTGCGCGTAGTCGGCGGCGTGTTCGCTGTAACGTGCCACGGACAGCGCGACCGGATCGAGCTGGTGTCGCCCGTTTTCGGCAGCAGCGGGTGGGCACATGTTCGGCTCCGGAGAGGTGGGACTCGGTGTCCGGCGAGTCTACAGGGCTCCCGCCCCGCGGGGCCGGCGGCGTCGTGTTCGACCGGTGGCTGTTCGTGGTCGCGATCCCGCTGGGCACGGCCGTGCGGTCACCTCGTCCGAGCGGGTGTGCCCACCGCGGAACGGGCTCGGTGTTTTCGCAGGGCAGTCGATGTGCTTGCGGAAAATCCCCTGCTGTGTGCAGGTCCTCTCGGCCGGGGAAATAGGATTGCGCCGCCGATGAACAACAGCTCGGCTCTTGTCCGGACACCCCGGAAAACTCCGCGAGGGTGTCGTCCAACGCCGGTTGCCGAAAGGTGATCATGTCTTCCGAAACCATCGGTTTCGCACTCCTGTTGTTGGGGGTGCTGTTGCTCGTGGCCAAGCTCGTGCGGGTGAAGTGGCGATTGGCCCAGAAGTTGTTCCTCCCCGGATCGATCATCGGTGGGGGGATCGCGCTGCTGCTGGGGCCCGATGTGTTCGGCAACATCGCCGCGGCCCTGGGGACCGACAGGTTCACCGAGGGCGGGCTGTTCGGCGGCGAGGTCCAGCAGGTCTGGTCCGAGCTGCCGGGGCTGCTCATCTCGGTGGTGTTCGCGGGGTTGTTCCTGGGGCGACGCATGCCGAAGGCCCGTGAGGCCGGGCGGCTGGCCGGCCCGCAGATCGCCTTCGGACTGACGCTGAGCAGCGGGCAGTACGTGCTGGGGCTGTTGCTGGCCCTGCTGGTGCTGTCCCCGGTCTTCGGTCTGCCACCGTTGACGGGAGCCCTGATCGAGATCGGTTTCGAGGGCGGCCACGGCACCGCAGGCGGTCTGGGCAACACCTTCGAGCAGTTCGGGTTCGCCCAAGGTCAGGACCTGGCGCTGGGCATGGCCACCATCGGTCTGCTGTCGGGGATCGTCATCGGGATCGTGCTGATCAACTGGGGAGCGCGCAAGGGCCACGCCAAGGAACTGAGCGCGGACTCGGCGCCCACGGTGTCCGAACGCATGGGGCTGGTGGAGAAGGAGAACCGCCGGTCCGCGGCCACGCTGACCGTGCACCCCTCGTCGATCGAGCCGCTGACGCTGCACTTCGGTTTCCTGGCGCTGGCGATCATCATCGGCCAGCTGCTGCTGTGGGGCCTGCAGGCGGTGGAGAACGCGCTGTGGGTGGACACCATCGAGATCTTCGGCTATGTCCCGCTGTTCCCGCTGGCGATGCTCGGGGGCATCCTGCTGCAGTTCGTGATCAACCGTTTCGACCGGGCCGAGGTGGTCGACCGGATGATGATCGAGCGCATCCAGGGATTCGCCCTGGACATGCTGATCATCGCGGCGATGGGGACGCTGTCGCTGGAGGTCATTGCCGACAACATCGTCCCGTTCGTGCTGCTCGCCGCATGCGGGATCGCCTGGTCGCTGGGAGCCTTCCTGCTGCTGGCGCCGCGGATGCTGCCGGACTACTGGTTCGAGCGCGGCGTGGGGGATTTCGGCCAGTCGATGGGTGTCACCGCCACCGGGCTGATCCTCATGCGCATCGCCGATCCCGAGCTGCGCACCCCGGCCTACCCGGCTTTCGGGTACAAGCAGCTCGTGCTGGAACCGTTCTTCGGGGGAGGCCTGGTCACGGCCGCGGCGATCCCGCTGATCGTCCAGTTCGGAGCGATCCCCCTGCTCGTGGTGATGACGGCGCTGCTGGTGGCGGCCCTGCTGTCCGGGCTGCTGTACTTCGGCCGCCGCGGGCGGTCCGCCCCCGCCGAAGCGGAGTCGGTGGGCGAGTAGCCCCCGCCGCGCACTTTCGAGTGCCGCGGTGTGGGCCGCGCCGCCCACGCCGCGTTCCGATGTTGCCGCGGGCCGTCGCCGCCGATCGTTTCGACCGGTGGCGACGGCCCGCTCGTGTGTCGGCGGAAGTCGTCACGGAGCCCGTCGCCTCGGGGAGGCTCGATACCGCTCGGCGTGTCCGAAAAGGTGGGACACTCGACGTTGTGGCCATCAGCGGGTGCGGGCCAGCATGATTGCCATGCGAACCCGACCGGTGCTGATCGTGCTCTTCGACCAGGTGCAGAGCCTGGATGTGACCGGGCCGCTGGAGGTGTTGGCCGAGGCCAACACGTGGCTGCAGTCGCGTGGTGACCAACCGGTCTACGAGATCTCCACCGCGGGCCTCGACGCTCGTGCGGTGCGCGCCTCCAGCGGGCTGCGGCTCACCCCCGACGTCGACCTGAACCGCGCACCGACTCCCGACGTGCTGCTGGCCCCCGGCGGCGAGGGGGCGCACGCTCCCGAGCCCGATCTCGTCGCGTGGCTGCGCGAGCACGCCCCGCGGGCGCGGCAGGTGGTGTCGGTGTGCACGGGAGCGTTCCTGCTGGCCGAGGCCGGCATGCTGTCCGGACGCCGGGCCACCACCCACTGGGAGCACTGCGCGGACCTGGCCGAGCGGTTTCCCGACGTCGACGTGGCCGCGGAGCCGATCTACGTGCGCGACGGCAACCTCGCCACCTCGGCCGGGGTCACCGCCGGCATCGACCTCGCGCTCGCCCTGGTCGAGGAGGACCTCGGGCGCGAGGCCGCGCTGAGCATCGCCCGGCACCTGGTGGTTTTCCTGCGGCGGCCCGGCAACCAGGCCCAGTTCAGCACCCAGCTCGCCACCCAGACGGCGCAGCGCGACCCCCTGCGGCAGGTCCAGCAGTGGATCGCCGAGCACCCGGACGCCGACCTGTCGGTGGGAACCCTGGCCGAGCGGGCCAGCCTCTCGCCCCGGCAGTTCACGCGCGTCTTCGCCGAGCAGGTGGGCATCACACCGGGGCGCTACGTCGATCAGGTGCGGCTGGAGGCGGCCCGCCGCAGGCTCGAGGACACCCGCGACAGCGTCGAGGAAACCGCACTGGCCTGCGGTTTCGACACCCCGGAGGCGATGCGGCGCGCCTTCGTGCGCGCGCTCGGCGTCGCCCCGTCCGACTACCGGAGCCGGTTCCGGCCCGTCCCGTCCGGCTTCGCCGAGGAGGGCGCGGATGCGCATCGCGATCTTGCTGTTTGACCGGTTCACCGCGCTCGACGCGGTCGGCCCCTACGAGGTGCTCAGCCGCCTGCCCGGCGCCGAGGTGATCTTCGTCGGCGAGCGCACCGGGCCGGTGCGGGACCAGGCGGGAAGTCTGCACCTGGTCGCCCGGGCCGGTTTGGGCGAGGTGACTGATCCCGACATCGTGCTCGTGCCCGGCGGGCCCGGCCAGGCCGCGCACATGTCCGACGGGCCGGTGCACCGGTGGTTGCGCGCCGTCGACGAGACCAGCGGCTGGACGACGTCGGTGTGCACCGGGTCGCTGGTGCTCGCCGCGGCGGGGCTGCTGTCCGGGCGCCGGGCCACGTCGCACTGGTTGGCCCGCGACCGGCTGGCGGAGCTGGGGGCGTGCCCGGTGGGGGAACGGGTGGTCGTGGACGGCAAGTACGTCACCGCCGCCGGAGTATCGGCCGGCATCGACATGGCCCTGACCCTGGTCGGGCGCGTCGCGGGCGACGAGCTCGCCCGGCGGATCCAGCTCGGTATCGAGTACGACCCGCGGCCGGACCACGACGCGGGCGCCCCGGACAGGGCCCCGGCCGAGGTGGTCGACGAGCTGCGCGCCCGCAGCCGCTTCGCCCCCGGCGGGCAGGGGTGACCACCGGCAGGTTCGCGAGCCCGGCGCCGCCCGATCCGGACGGGCCCGGCGGCTCGGCGGAGAGCTCCGGACGGGGATCAGTCGTAGCCGCGCACCAGGTGGGTGTCCTCCTGCTCGTCGAGCCGCCACGGAGTGCTGGTGTCGTTGGGCCGGTGCCCGGGCTGGTGCGGGATCGGCGGGGCGGTGTGCTCGACCGGCTGCGCCGGGGCCGGGGTGTCGTCGTCGGGATGCACGGGCGCACTCCTCACTCGGTTTCGTGGAGTGTGTGTCCGGCCATGCTGCACCCGGCGGTGGCGGCCCGCACGGTGATCGCGGCCGGACTGGGGGTCGGCCGCGATCACCGTCGGTGGTCCGCGCTGGTGGCCTCAGCCTTCGAGGGCCAGTTCGGTCAGCAGGCTGCGCACCCGCGCGTCGATGTCGTCGCGGATGGGGCGGATCTGGTCGAGCGTCTTGCCCGCCGGGTCGTCGAGCTGCCAGTCGAGGTAGCGCTTGCCGGGAAAGACCGGGCACGCGTCGCCGCAGCCCATGGTGATCACCACGTCGCAGGTCCGCACGGTGTCCGCGTCGAGCTCGGTGGGCAGCTGTCGGGACACGTCGATGCCCAGTTCGGCCATGGCCTCGACCACGGCCGGGTTGATCTCCTCGGCCGGGGTGGTGCCGGCCGAGCGGACACCGACCCGGCCGCGGGCGTGGTGGTGCAGCAGCGCCGCGGCCATCTGCGAGCGGCCCGCGTTGTGCACGCAGACGAACAGTACTTCCGGCACGGACACGTCGTTCTCCTCGCGGGGTGTTGTCATCGATGCGGGGCTGTCGTGCTCTCGGGGGTGAACCGCTTTCGGGCGGCCAGGCTGACGTAGACCAGCGCGACCAGCACGGGGACTTCGATCAGGGGCCCGACCACCCCGGCCAGGGCTTGCCCGCTGGTGACGCCGAAGGTGGCGATGGCCACGGCGATGGCCAGTTCGAAGTTGTTGCCCGCTGCGGTGAACGCCAGCGTGGTCGAGCGTTCGTAGCCGAGTCCGATGCCTTTGCCCAGGGCGAACGATCCGGCCCACATGGCGGCGAAGTACACCAGCAGGGGCAGTGCGATGCGGGCCACGTCCCAGGGGTTCGCGGTGATGGCCTCGCCCTGCAGGGCGAACAGCACGACGATGGTGAACAGCAGCCCGTACAGCGTGAACGGGCCGATCTTGGGTAGCAGCCGGTTCTCGTACCAGGACCTGCCCTTGGCGCGTTCCCCGAGCCTGCGGGACAGGTATCCGGCCACCAGCGGGATGCCCAGGAAGATCAGCACCGAGCGGGCGATGGACCAGGCGGAGATGTCCAACCCGGCGGTGTCCAGGCCGAGCCAGCCGGGCAGCACGGTCAGGTAGAACCAGCCCAGCCCGGCGAAGGCGATCACCTGGAACACGGAGTTCAGCGCCACCAGCACCGCGGCGGCTTCGCGGTCGCCGCAGGCGAGGTCGTTCCAGACGATGACCATGGCGATGCAGCGGGCCAGGCCGACGATGATCAACCCCGTGCGGTACTCGGGCAGGTCGGGCAGGAAGATCCAGGCCAGGGCGAACATCACCGCCGGTCCGGCGATCCAGTTGATCAGCAGCGAGGAGAGCAGCAGCCGCTTGTCGCCGGTGACGGTGTCCAGCCGGTCGTAGCGGACCTTGGCCAGCACCGGATACATCATCACCAGCAGGCCGACGAAGATCGGCAGTGAGACGCCCGAGGTCACGTGCAGCGAGTTCAGCGCCGTGGTCAGCCCGGGCACGAACCGGCCCGCCAGCAGTCCCGCGATCATGGCCGCGCCGATCCACACCGGCAGGAACCGGTCCAGCGCCGACATGCGCGCCGCCACGGCCCTTTCGGCCGGTTGCGTGGTGTCGGTCGAGGTCACGCCGGCACCACCTCGTTGTCGGCCGGAAGCAGCACACCGGACAGCACGGCCAGCATCTCGGTGCGCACCCGGTAGTAGACCCACGTGCCCCGGCGCTGCCCGTCGATGACGCCGGCTTCGCGCAGCACCTTGAGGTGGTGCGAGATCGTCGGCCCGGACAGGTCGAACGCGCCGGTCAGGTCGCACACGCACGCTTCGCCGCCGGCGTGGGAGGCGATCAGGGACAGCAGGCGCAGACGGGCCGGGTCGCCGATGGCCTTGAACACCCGCGCCAGGTTCGTGGACTGCTGCTCGTCCAGCGGTTGGCGCATCAGCGGTGAACAGCACAACTCCTGTTCACCCTCCACCTCTTGATTCGACATGCCTCTATATTGACATTCGTCTAATCCGGGGGGCAAACTCGGCCGCTCCTACTGTTTCGACGAACATCTATCCAGGAGGTCGGGCATGTCCCGCGCTCAACTGGCCCTGCGCGTCGGCGACCTGCAGGGCTCGATCGACTTCTACACCAAGCTGCTCGGCAGCGAACCGGCCAAGCTGCGCCCCGGCTACGCCAACTTCGTCGTCGACGAACCACCGCTGAAGCTCGTCCTGCTGGAAGGGCAACCGGGGCAGGACACCGCCATGGACCACCTCGGCGTGGAGGTCGCCGACACCGCCACCGTGCACGCGGCCACCCGACGGCTCTCCGAACTCGGCCTGTTCACCGAGTCCGAGCAGGACAGCACCTGCTGCTACGCGACCCAGGACAAGGTCTGGGTCCACGGCCCGGGCCGGGAACCCTGGGAGGTCTACACCGTCAAGGGCGATTCCCCGGACTTCGGCGAGTCCGCCCCCGCGAAACAGGGCGAGTGTTGTGCGAACGACCACGACGTGAAAACCTGATCGCACCGAAGCGCGTTCCCCGCCGCGCGCGGGCAGCGACCCGCCTGTCACCCGGATATATCGGCCGCGTTTGTACGGCCACCGAAAGTCCGCGTTTCCCGTGCCCCGCGACGGCTCCCTAACATCGACGGTGCGGCCGTTGGCGAGACGCCTGTCGGCATCGACACCGAAGGGGGAGAGCATGTCCGAGAAGAAACTGCAGGACAAGGTCGTGATCATCGGCGGAGGGGCCAAGAACCTGGGCGGGCTGCTGGCCACCAGCTTCGCCGCGGACGGGGCGAAGATCGTGGTGCACCACCACAGCGACTCCTCGGCCGACGACGCCGCCAAGACCGTCGAGGCGGTCCGCGAGGCCGGTTCGCAGGCGGTGGCGGTGCAGGGCGATCTGACCCGGGTGGCCGAGGTGCGGCAGTTGTTCGACGCCGCCGTGGACACCTTCGGCGGGGCCGACATCGCGGTGAACACGACCGGGATGGTGCTGCGCAAACCGATCCTGGAAACGACCGAGGAGGACTACGACCGCATGTTCGCCGTCAACTCCAAGGCGGCGTACTTCTTCATTCAGGAAGCCGGGCGCAGGCTCAACGACAACGGCAAGATCATCAGTTTGGGGACGTCGCTGCTGGCGGCGTTCACCGACGGGTACTCGACCTACGCCGGAGGTAAGGCTCCGCTGGAACACTTCACCCGCGCGGCGGCCAAGGAGTTCGCCGACCGGGGCATCTCGGTCAACACCGTGGCCCCGGGACCGATGGACACCCCGTTCTTCTACCCGCAGGAAACCCCGGAGCGGGTGCAGTTCCACAAGTCGCAGGCCCTGGGCAACCAGCTCACCCAGATCGAGGACATCGCCCCGGTCATCGAGTTCCTGGCCACCGACGGCTGGTGGTTCACCGGGCAGACCATGTTCCCCAACGGCGGCTACACCACCCGGTGACACCGGATGGAAGCGGTGCGGGCGGCCTCGGAGCCCGCCGCCCGCACCGCGCACCGTGGCCGGGCACGGTACGAAAGGGGGCAGAGGCCCGCTCGGTGGGTCCGCCGACAACTCGACGAAACAGCGAAAACAGGACGCTACATGGCACTGGACCTGCACAAGCTCGAACACCTCGTGGCGGTCGCCGAAGAAGGCAGCTTCACCCGCGCGGCCGCGCGGCTGCACCTGTCCCAGCAGGCCCTGTCCACCTCGATCCGCGCGCTGGAACGCGAAGTCGGCGTCGACCTGCTCGACCGCGGCGGCAACGCGCTGACCGTGCTGCCCGCGGGCGAGGCGCTGGTCGCCGACGCGCGGGTGCTGCACGGCGTGTCCCGCTCGGCGGTGCTGCGCGCCCGCCGCATCGGACGCGGACAGCACGAAACCCTGCGCATCGGCCACACCCCCGCGGTGACCGGCGACGAGATCACCGCGCTGCTGCGCCGGGTCCACCGGCAGCACCCCGACCTGAGCCCGCAGGTCAACCAGCGCTACCCGGGCGAGCTGACCGAACAGCTGCTGTCCGGCCAGCTCGACCTGGGGCTGTGCCGGGCGATGACCCCCGCCCACGGGCTGACCCGCAGCACGGTGACCCACCAGCGCCTGCGGCTGGCCGTGTCCTGCCGGCACCGTCTGGCCGACCGCGACAGCGTCGAGATCGGCGAGCTGGCGGAGGAATCCATCATGGTCTGGGGCCATCCCGGCCGCTCCGGCTACACCGACCTGCTCGTCGACCACTGCCGCCGCGCCGGGTTCGAACCCAGGGTGCATCGCAATCCGATCCAGGGAACCCCGCCGGTGACCGCGGTGCTCGACACCGACCACGTCGCCTTCGTCACCGCGGCTGCCGGTCCCGCGGCCAACGGCCACGTCAGCGTGCTCGACCTGCAACCGCCGCTGTTCGCGCCGCTGCAGGCCCTCTGGTCCCGCCACGTCACCAGCTCGTCGCGGGACGCCTTCCTGGACACGGCGACCGACTGAAAGCCCGCGGCCCCGGCCGAACACCCCGTGCGGGGTGAGTGCTCAGCCCCGCGGCGAGGTGCTCGGCGGTGAGCGTGAGGCCGGCTGGGCCTGCTGCTCGGCGCTGTACGATTCCTCCCGCACGGTCGGTACCACGTGGCGGAGGAGCCCCGGCCCCGCGAGCGGGGACCTTGCCGCCTCGTGGTCCTTTGCGGTGGTGGTTTCCGGGCGTCGGGCACCACCACGTCGTTCCCACGAAAGGCGGCCCCTCGTTGAGTTCCACACCGCCGGCGAACTCGCCCGCGCTGGCCCGTCGGCTGGGCACCTTCGACGCCGTGGTGCTCGGGTTGGGCTCCATGCTCGGCGCGGGGGTGTTCGCCGCGTTCGGCCCGGCCGCGGCGGCGGCCGGATCCGGGCTGCTGATCGCGCTGGCGGTGGCGGCGGCGGTGGCCTACTGCAACGCCACCGCCTCGGCCAGGCTGGCCGCCCGCTATCCCGAGTCCGGCGGGACCTACGTCTACGCGGGCCGCAGGCTCGGCCCGGTGTGGGGGTTTCTGGCCGGCTGGGGGTTCGTCGTCGGCAAAACGGCCAGCTGCGCTGCCATGGCCCTGACCATGGGGGCCTACGCGTGGCCGCAGCAGCCGGTTCCGGTGGCGGTGGCCGCGGTGGTGGTGCTGACCGGGGTGAACTGCCTCGGGGTGGAAAAGACCGCCCGGGTGACCCGGGTGCTGGTGGTGCTGACCCTGCTGGCCCTGGCCGGTGCGGTGGCCGCCTGCCTCGGCGGTGGCCAGGCCGACCCGGCACGGCTGACCGGCTGGTTCCCGCACGGGTTCACCGGCATCACCCAGGCGGCGGCGCTGTTGTTCTTCGCCTTCGCCGGCTACGCCCGCATCGCCACCCTCGGAGAGGAGGTGCGCGACCCGGCCCGCACGATTCCGCGGGCCGTGCCGCTGGCGCTGCTGCTGGTGGTGCTCGTCTACGCCGCCGTGGGCGCGGCCGCCCTGCTGGCCGTGGGGCCGGGGGAGTTGGCCACTTCGACGGCCCCGCTGGCCACCGCCGCCCGCGCCGGCGGCCTCGCCGGGCTGGCGGTGGTGGTGCGCATCGGCGGTGCCGTCGCCGCGGCCGGTGTGCTGCTGTCGCTGATGGCCGGTATCGGCCGCACCGGGCTGGCCATGGCGCGCCACGGCGAACTCCCCCGGTGGCTGGCGGCGGTGCACCCGCGCCGCAGGGTTCCCCACCGCGCCGAACTGCTGCTCGGCGCGGTGGTGCTCGTGCTGGTGCTGCTGGTCGATCTGCGCGGCGCGATCGGCTTTTCCAGCTTCGCGGTGCTGCTGTACTACGCGCTGACCAACGCGGCGGCGTTCACGCTGCCCGGACCGCGGCGCGGCCTGCTCCGCCCGTTGACCGTGCTCGGCGGGGCGGGATGTGTGCTGCTGGCGGCCACCCTGCCCGCGCAGGCCGTGCTGGGCGGGGGCGGGCTGCTGCTGGCCGGGCTGGTGCTGCGCGCCGTCCACGTCCGGTGGCGCGGCGGGCGGGCCGGCGCGCGGAGCTGACCCCGGCGGGGCGTGGGGCTCGCGCGGGCTGACGTCGGGTCTGCGCTGCTAAGGCCTAGAGTTGTCCACGGCCGATTCGAAGCAGCGACAGGTGCGAGGTAGCTCGTGTTGCACGGGGAGTACAAGGTTCCGGACGGGAAACTGGTGGCCGCCGATGTGGAGGTCGCCGACGGCAGGCTGAGCCAGGTGCGCATCAGCGGGGACTTCTTCCTCGAACCCGACGAGGCGCTCGACGAGATCAACCGGTCGATGCGCGGGGCCGCGGTGAACGCGGACGTGGACGCGCTGACCGCCCTGGTGCGCGACGGGATGGACCCGCAGGCGCGGATGGTCGGGTTCGGGCCGGAGTCGGTGGCCGTGGCGGTGCGGCGTGCCGTGACCGGGTCCACCGGATGGCGCGACCACGAGTGGAGGGTGATCCGGGAACGGCCCAGGTCGCCGTTGATGCACATGGCCCTGGACCAGGTGCTGGCCGAGGAGGTGGCCGCGGGGCGCCGGTCGCCGACGCTGCGGTTCTGGGAGTGGGCCGACCCGTCGGTGATCATCGGCAGTTTCCAGTCGGTGCGCAACGAGGTGGACATGCCCACCGCCGAGCACTACGGCATCGAGGTGGTGCGGCGGATCACCGGCGGAGGTGCGATGTTCGTCGAACCGGGCAACACGGTGACCTACTCGCTGTACGCGCCGAAGTCGCTGGTGGCGGGCATGTCGTTCGCCGACTCGTACGCGTTCCTGGACGACTGGGTGCTGGAAGTGCTGCGGGAGCTGGGGCTGAACGTGTGGTACCAGCCGCTGAACGACATCACCTCCGACGGGGGCAAGATCGGCGGTGCCGCGCAGAAGCGGGTCGCCGGGTCCGTGCTGCACCACGTGACGATGTCCTACGACGTGGACGTGGAAAAACTCGGCCAGGTGCTGCGCGTGGGCGGGGTGAAGCTGTCCGACAAGGGGGTCGGCAGCGTGGTCAAACGCGTCGACCCGCTGCGCCGTCAGACCGGTCTGGAGCGGCAGACGGTCATCGACCGGTTGGAGTCCGGCTTCCGCAGCCGCTACGGCCTGGTCGCCGACAGCGTCGGCGAGGACGAGCAGCGGCGCGCCGAGGACCTGATCGCCACCAAGTTCGCCACCTCGGAGTGGTTCCAGCGCGTCCCCTGAGCAGGGGCGTTCACGGCAGGGGCAGCGGCTCCGGAAGCCCGGCGGTCGCGCGGCTGCGTTTGCGCCGCAGCCACACCTTGCGGGACCCGTCGGAGTACAGCAGCACCCGGGACAGTTCCCAGCCGGCGAACTCCGCGTGGATGCTGAGCCTGGTCGCCGCGCTCAGCCGGGACACCCCGGCGGGCAGCCGCAGCGGGTAGTACTCCCAGTCGGGGTCGGACTCCGCGGTGCCGCTCGTGCTCATTTCCTCACCACCTGTAGTCCTTCACCGGCGGCCGAAGCGATGTAGCGGGTGCCGGTTTCCGGGTTCACCGCGACCGATTCGGGTTGGCGAACCGTGGGCACGCGGTGGCTCTGCTCGGCCTGTCCCGTGGCCGTGTCGTAGCCGACGAGCTCGTTGCGCGCGGTCAGCGTGACCCAGGCCAGGTCCTGGGCGGGATCGTAGGCGAGCCCGTAGGGGGAACCGCCCGCGGGGGAACGCTGCTTCATGATCAGCGGTTCGGTCGAAAACGCCATGATCTCCTCGCCTCGGGTGTCGACGACCAGCACCCGCCCGAACCTGTCGGTCACCGCGCGGGTGGCTCCCTCGCCGGCGCGCAGCGCGGGCTGCTTGTCCCCGGTGTCGATGTCGAGCGGGGTCAGGGAGGTGGTCAGCCGGTCCAGCACGACCACGGTCGAGCCCCGGCGGAGCAGCTCGTGGGCCCCGGGGAAGCCGTCGACGCGGCGTTGGATCTCGCCGTCGCGGAGGATGGCCACGTCCTTGGCCTGCGGGCGGGCGACGAAGAGCTTGTCGGCGACGGGCAGGGCGTCGACGGGCCCGCCGGACACGGCAGTGCGGTGCACCCGCCCGCTGGCCAGGTCGATCTCGGCGACCGCGTTGGCCGCGGGCAGCGCGGCCAGCAGGGCTTGCCCGCCCCGCACGGGGCGCAGCGAGGCGGCGGGGGCGGGCAGGTCGACGGTGCGGGGTGGTTGTTCGATGGCGCGGGTGTCGAACAGGGTGATGCTCGCGCGGTCCGCCCCGGCCAGGGCGAGGGTGTGCTGCTCGGGCAGCACGACCGTGTGGTCGGCGGGCGGGGCCGGCACCACCCGGCCTGCCGGTTCGGTCGTCGTGGGCGGGGAGGTGGCCGGCGTCGCGGCGGTGAGCTCGTCGGTGACCTGCAGAGGGCGTGAACCGCCGTCGCTGTCGGAGCAGCCGGCCAGCAGCGCCGAGGCGGCCAGGCACGCGGCGATGAGGCGTCGCAACGGCGACCTCCCTGGGAAGACGAGTCGGGGCGTCGGTGTCCGACGTCCCCGCCAGGATCGCGCATCGGCTCGGTGCCGTTGTGACCGGGTTTTGCCCCGCTCGAGCGGGGTCACAAGGCGCTGACGTCGTCGAGGGCGGCCTGGATGGCCGGCGGCAGGGTCACGTCCTCGCACTCGAGGCAGCTTTTGAGCTGTTCGGCGGTGCGGGCCCCGACCACGGGCGCGCCGACGCCGGGCCGGTCGCGTATCCAGGCCAGGGCCACCGCCGCGGGGGAGGTGCCGAGCCCGTCGGCGGCCGTGCTCAGCGCGTGCACGATGCGTCCGGCGCGGTGGGTGCGGTGGTGCTCGAGGTAGTCGGCCAGCTCGGGGTCGGCGGCTCGGGAGTCGGCGGGGGTTTCGTCGCGGTATTTGCCGGTCAGCACGCCACGGCCGAGTGGTGCCCAGGCCAGCAGGGACAGGTCGTGGTGGCGCGCGGCGGGCAGGATCTCGGTTTCGGGGTGGCGCTGCAGCAGCGAGTACTCGGTCTGGGCGCAGGCCAGGGGGATGCGCCCCGGCACGGTGCCCTGCAGGGCCGCGGCGGTGGCCAGCTGCCACCCGCTGTGGTTGGACACCCCGATGTAGCGGACTTTTCCGCTGGTGACCGCCGTGTCGAGCGTGTCGAGGGCCTCTTCGAGGGGAACGGATGGGTCCCAGCCGTGCAGCTGCCACAGGTCGATGTGGTCGATGCCCATGCGGCGCAGCGAGCCGTGCAGCGAGTCCAGCAGGGCCGCTCTGGAGGGGTGCGGGCCCGTGGTGGTGGCGATGAGCAGCTGCTCCCGCGCGACGTCGGTGCCCAGCAGTTCGCCGAGCATCGTCTCGCTGCGCCCGTGCTGGTATTCGGGGGAGGTGTCGACCAGGGTCCCGCCGGCGTGGTGGAAGGTGGCCAGTTGGGCGGCCGCCTCGGTGCTGTCGGTGCCGTGCCCCCAGTTCATGGTCCCCAGCGCGAGTCGTGACACGCGCAGACCGGTGTTGCCGAGTTGTCGATAGCGCACGGTGGCACAGCGTATTCGTTCCCGGAACGTCCCGCCGAGTTTCGGGGTGAACACACTCGGTCCGCAAATTTTGTGTCACGAATCACTCGTTCCCCCGTTGAGTGAGTCGAGCGTGTTCATGAGTGGCGCAACGTGTCCGCGAGGAGGGGGAGTCGACCACTGACCTGCCCAGTTGGGGTCGAATTCACCGCGGACGGCCCGCCCCCACGCCTGTTCGGGGCATGCTGCAAGATTTCCGGCCGAGAAGGCCGTACGTGGTGCTCCGGACGGAGCGCGATATTCGACTGTGCTGGAGTGGATTCCGTTGACGTGGTTGCAGGCCGTGGTGCTTGCCGTGGTGCAGGGTTTGACCGAGTTCTTGCCTGTTTCGTCCTCGGGGCACTTGCGGGTCGTCTCGCAGCTGCTGTTCAACGCCGACGCGGGCGCGTCGTTCACGGCGGTCACCCAGATCGGCACGGAACTGGCCGTGGTGATCTACTTCTTCGCCGACATCGCACGCCTGATCGCGACGTGGTTCCGCGGCATGGTCAATCCCGAGGTGCGCCGCACCCAGGATTATCGCCTGGCGTGGTACGTGATCGTGGGCAGCATCCCCATCGGGATCCTCGGTTTCTTCTTCCAGGACCTGATCCGGGGGGCGCTGCGCAGCCTGTGGATCACCGCGACAACGCTGATCGTGTTCGGCCTGCTGCTCGGGTTGGCCGAGCGTTACGGGCCCCAGCTGCGCAAGCAGGCCGAGCTGCGGCTCAGTGACGGTGTGCTCATGGGGCTGGCCCAGTCGCTGGCCCTGGTTCCCGGGGTGTCCCGCTCCGGCGGAACGATCACGGCCGGGCTGTCGTTGGGGCTGGACCGCCCCACCGCCGTGCGGTTCTCGTTCCTGCTGGCGATCCCGGCCGTGTTCGCGGCCGGGCTGCTGGAGCTGGGACACGTGTTCGACCCGGGCGGGGCGGGGCTGCAACCGAGCGGTCCGCAGATGCTCGTGGCCACTGTGCTGGCCGGGCTGGTGGGCTATGCCTGCATCGCCTGGCTGTTGAGGTACGTGGAAAAGCACAGCGTCTACCTGTTCGTCTGGTGGCGTGTGTTGGTCGGCCTCGCCGTGTACGTGCTGCTCGGTTTCGGTGTGCTGCAGGCATGACCGAGTGACGACCAAGTGGACGCGGGAAGGTGCCGCACCGGATGTCCGGTGCGGCACCTTTCGTACGTATGCTCGAGGCGTGGCGACGGTGATTTTGCTGCGACACGCGCGTTCGGCGGCCAACGGCGCGGGAACCCTGGCCGGACGAACTCCCGGTGTCGGTTTGGACGAGACGGGCCGAACCCAGGCCTCCGGGCTGGTCGATCGACTCCACCCCGTCCCGCTGCGGGCGGTGGTGGCCTCCCCGCTGCAACGATGCGTCGACACGGTCGCCGACCTGGCCGGTCGGCGCGCGCTGCCGGTGGACACCGACGAGGGGCTGTCCGAGGTCGACTACGGCGACTGGACCGGCCGCTCGTTGAAGGAGCTTTCCGAACAGCCCCAGTGGCGTGTGGTCCAGCAGCACCCCTCGGCGGCGGTGTTTCCCGGCGGCGAAGGGCTGGCCCAGATGCAGGCGCGGGCGGTGGCTGCCGTGCGCGCCCAGGACGCGCGGGTGACCGAGCAGCACGGGGCGCAGGCGGTGTGGCTGGCCTGCACGCACGGGGACGTGATCAAGGGGGTGCTGGCCGACGCGCTGGGGCTGCACCTGGACGGTTTCCAGCGGATCGTGGTCGAACCGTGCTCGTTCAGCGTGATCCGCTACACCGAGACCAGGCCGTTCGTGCTGCGGACCAACGACACCGGCACCGACCTGTCGGGGCTGGTTCCCGCCGAGAGCGAGGAGTCCGCCGACGAGGCCGTCGTGGGAGGTGCCCGGGGAAGGTGAACGCACCGTGCGGCCGTGCCGTGCACGACCTGCCCGCCTTCTTCGGCGGGGACTGGTCACTGCGGCGGGTGATCTCGGACCCGGACGGGGCCGGGCTGGGCGAGTTCGAGGGATCGGCCCGGTTCACCCCGGACGAGGACGTGCTGCGCTACGAGGAGCGGGGGACGCTGCGGCTGGGCGACTACCGCGGGCCCGCCTCCCGCGCGCTGCGCTACCACGTGACCGGCCCCGGCCAGGCTCACGTGTACTTCGACTACGGGGACTTCTTCCACGCCCTGGACCTGCGGGAAGGCCACTGCCGCGCCGAACACCCCTGCCGGGACGACCTGTACCGGGGTGAGTTCGGCGTTGTCGACCACGACACCTGGTGGCAGCGCTGGGTGGTCTCCGGGCCGACGAAGAACCACGTGCTGTACACCGAGTTCTCCCGGGAGGCCGCGCTCTCGACCCCGGAAGGGACCACGTGAGTGCCGCGGGAGTCGGTCGAACTCAGATCCGCCGCCGAACTCGAGGCCATGCGTGAGGCGGGTCGGGCCGTGGCCGCGGCGCTGAACACCGTCACCACGCGGATCACCCGCTCGGCCACCGGCGTCGAGCTGGAGACCACCGCCCGCGCGGCGCTGGCCGAGCACGACGCACGCCCCGCCTTCGGCGGCGCGCGGCAGTCCGCCTCGTGCGGGCGGGCACTGGCCGTGTCCCGCCAACAGGTCGTCGGCGGGCGCGCTCCGGACGGCACCGGGTTCGCACCGGGCGAGCTGGTCACCGTGGAGTGCGCGGCCAGCGTGGACGGCTGGTGCGCCTGGTCCGCGGTCACCGAGACCGTCGACGCCGAGGACGAGCCCGCGCGACGTTCGGCCGGTACTGCCCGGGAGGCGCTGCGCGGCGCCGCCTCCGCGGCCACGGCGGGCAACCGGCTGGGAGACCTGTCCCACGCGCTCGGTCTGGTGGTGCGCGGAGCCGGCTACGGCATGCCCGTCTCCTGCGGCCACGGCATCGGACGCGCCCTGCGGGAACCTCCCGCGCTGCCACCGCCCGGCAAACGGGGCGAAGGGCTGCTGCTGCGCCCGGGCACGGTGGTGACGATCGTGGCGGCGCTGGCCGAAGGGGGAAGCGACGGCATCCGGCACGGTCCCGGTGGAGCGGTGGAAACCGAGGACGGCAGCCGCTGCTTCCTGCTCGGCGAGACGCTCGCGGTCACCGCACAGGGCCCGTGGATCCTGACGGTGCCCTGACCACGGCGTGGTCACCGTGGTGACCGGTACGGTGCTCGTGGCGGAACCGGAAGAACGGAGCGAGCAGGGTCGATGTCACAGGAGGAGGACACCGCGCGTCTGGTTCACGACGTGCTCGGTGCGGACGTCGTCGGGATCTACCGGCACGGCTCCGCGGTGCTCGACGGGCTGCGCCCGCACAGTGATCTCGACCTGCTCGTTGTCTCTCGTCAGCGTATGACGTGGCAGCAGCGGCGGGCACTCGTCGACGGTTTGCTGTGGAGATCCGGTGCTGTCGGGCGGTCCGGTTCTGCTCGGCCGGTGGAGTTGACGGTCACCGTCGAGAGCGAGCTGAAGCCGTGGCGCTACCCGCCGCGCTGCGAGTTCCAGTACGGGGAGTGGTTACGCGCGGAGTTCGAAAGCGGGGAACTCCCTGCACCGGTGACCAGCCCCGACCTGGCCCCGCTGGTGACGATGGTACTGCTCGGTGATGCCGCGGTGTACGGTCCTTCACCGGGACTGGTGCTCGATCCCGTGCCGCACGAGGATCTCGTTCACGCGTTCGCCGCCGCCGTTCCGGAGCTGCTCGACGAGCTGTGGTCCGACACACGCAACGTGGTGCTGACGCTGGCACGTATCTGGTCCACCCTCGTAACGGGAGTGATCAGTTCCAAGGACGTGGCTGCGGACTGGGCTCTCCGCCGTCTCCCGGAGGAGCACCGCCCCGTGCTCGAGCACGCGCGAGCCGTCTACCTCGCGCAGCAGGAGCAGAACTGGGACGACACGACGTGGCGGGTCCGTTCCTGTGCCGAGTACCTTGTCGAAGCTATCCGGGAGCTGCTCGCGCACGACGGCTACGAGTCCCCCGCTGTGTCCACCCCATCACCCCCGCCCTCTGGCTGATCCCGCGGACACCGGCGGACGAGATGCTCGATCCCGTGCTCACGCACGTCGTGGGCACCGGGACAGCTGTTGCGTTCAGGCCTTCGGCCAGCTGCTCGTCGCTCATGTCGAGGTGGGGCGGATGGCTGATCACCACATGGCTTTCCGGCGCGATGCGGTCGCGGTCGTGGGCCAACACCGTGGCCGCATCAGACTCGGTGCGAACGGCGGCACTCCCACGGTTAGCAGCTCAACGGGACAGGACAGGCCGAGGAAGGTCCTGTTGCAGCGTGCGTAGTGCTTGCCGGTCCGCCACGAAATTCGCCGATTCGACGAGTTCGTTGGTCCACGTGCACCTCTCGTCCGGGGGGACGTTGCCCCGAAGCCTCCGCGGAAGGCGCTCGGGGAGGATGTTGTTCGATTTTTCCCGTTTCCCCGTTTCCGGCGAGTGTTTCGACGTCCTGCGACGTGGAACCGGTCGGGGACGTCGCGGGAGAGCGCGGCGATGTTTCGCTCGACGCCGCCCGTTTTGGTTCTTTCGTGGGACTGATGATGTTGATGACGTCACTTTTGTGGGTGGGCACGGGCGTTTGCCGTGCGCGGGGCGGAATAATCGAAACGAAAGTGGCGACGAATGCCAAATTTTTCTCGAATGACGCTGCGAGGAAGTATGCCCCGCCATTTCGCGTTCATGGCGCCGCCCTTCGACGGGCATGTGAACCCGAACCTGCCGCTGGTGGAGGAGCTGAACAAGCGCGGTCACCGCGTCAGCTACGCCACCGGAAACCGCAAGTTGGAAACCGTGCGGGCCAGCGGTGCTCAAGGCGTCGACGCCGGCATGGATCTCGCCCCGCCCACGCAGTCGTTCGACCGGATGACTCCGGAGATGCTGGCGGAGATGATGGGCTATCTCCTCGAGCACGTGCGTGAGTCCTTCCCCGCGCTGCGCAGGCACTTCACCGAGGATCCCCCCGACGTGGTGTGCTACGACATGATGATGATGGCCGGCCCGATGCTGGCCGAGGTGCTCGGCGTTGCCGGGGTGTCGCTGGTGCCCAACTTCGCCGCGAACGAGCACTTCTCACTGCTGCGGACCTTCCTGCCCGAGGACTTCGACACCGAGCACCCCGCGCTGCGCGAAGTGGAACGCGAACGCGCCGAACTGGCCGAGCAGCTCGGAGTCTCCCCGCCGGAGTCGGCGTTCTCCGCGAAACCGGCCGATTTGAACCTGGTGTCCGTTCCCCGCCAGTTCCAGCCCGCTGCCGAGACCTTCGACGACCGCTTCCGGTTCCTGGGGCCTTCGCTCGGCAGCAGGGCCACGCGGGAGTCGTTCACCCCGCAGGACCCGCAGGCGCCGCTGCTGTTCATCTCCCTGGGCACCGCGTTCAACGACCGGCCGGACTTCTACCGCCAGTGCCTGGAGGCCTTCTCCGAGGGACCGTGGCAGGTGGCGATGTCGGTCGGCGAGCGGCTGGATCCGGACGAGCTGGGCCCGTTGCCGGACAACTTCGACGTGCGCTCCCGCTTCCCGCAGCCCGCCGTGCTCGAGCACGCCGATGTGTTCCTGTCACACACGGGGATGAACTCCACGATGGAGTCGCTGTATCACGGTGTCCCGCTGGTGGCCTACCCGCAGATGCCGGAGCAGCGGGCCAACGCCGAACGGGCCGAGCAGCTCGGGCTGGCCCGGGTCCTTCCCGACGAGGTGACCCCGGAACTGCTGCGCAAGACGGTCGATGACGTCGCCGGTGACGAGCGGATGCGGGCGGTGGCCTCGGCGACGAGTTTCGGGGTCCGCAGCGGTGGTGGCGCGGTGGCCGGTGCCGACGCGCTGGAGGCACACCTGGCGAGCTGAAGCGCGCTCGCCTTCGGTCACGCCCAGCCGGCCGAACGGGCCACGGCTGCGGTCAGGCTCGTGACCACGATGCCGAGCCCGACCGGCAGCAGCGTGGCCACGGTCGTCCACTTCACGCTCCGCGTCTCGTGCCAGATGGTGAGGATGGTGGTGCCGCACGGGTTGTGCAGCAGGCTGAACAGCATCAGGTTGACGGCTGTGAGCAGGGTCCAGCCTCCCGCCTGCACGAGCACGATCCGGGTTTCGGCCGTGCCCAACTCGAGCAGGACCCCGCTGTCGGCGCCGAACAGGCCGGGGCCGAGGGTCAGCGTCAGCATCAGGATGGTGGGAATGATGATCTCGTTGGCGGGGATGGCCACGACGTAGGCCAGCAGGATGATGCCGTTGAGCCCCATCAACCACCCCAGCGGGGCGAGCAGCGCAGCGAGGTGACCGGCCAGGCTCGTCCCGACCAGGGTGACGTTGCTGATCCCCCAGATGGCCGCCCCCGCGGGGGCGGCCATGGTCACCGCTCTGCGCAGCACCTTCAGGGTTCGGCCGATGAGGCTGGTGTAGAGGGTCCGCCAGATCCTGGGAGGTCGGTACGGGGGCAGTTCCAGCGAGTACACCGAAGTCTCCCCGCGCAGCACCGTTTTCGACAGCGCCCAGGACACCAGCAGTGTGACCAGCACTCCGAGGAAGGCCACGGTCACGACGCTGCCCGCGGCGACCACCCCCGCGAAGGCGGGCGGGACCAGTTTCCCGAGGAAGACGGTGCCCAGCAGGATGAGCACGGGCCAGCGCCCGTTGCAGATGCTGAAGTTGTTGGTGATGATGGCGATCAGCCGTTCGCGTCGGCTGTCGATGATCCTGGTGGCGGTCACTCCGGCCGCGTTGCAGCCGTATCCCATCATCATGGACAGAGCCTGCTTGCCGTGCGCCCCGGAGCCCGCGAAGAGCCTGTCCAGGTTGAACGCCACTCTGGGCAGGTAGCCGAAGTCCTCGAGGATCGTGAACAGCGGGAAGAAGATCGCCATGGGCGGCAGCATCACGGCCACGACCCAGGCGGTGGACAGATACACCCCGTCCAGTAGCAGTCCCGTCAGCCACCCGGGGAGGTGCAGCGGCGCCGCGAGCCGCGTCAACCACTCGTGGCCGTGCTCGACGAGCAGTGTGGACAGCAGTCCGGAGGGGGCTGCCGCTCCGGCGATGGTGAACCAGAAGACCCCGAACAGCAGCACCCCCATGACCACGAACCCCCACACGCGGTGGGTCAATGCCCTGTCGAGCAGTTTGTCCCAGGTCGCTCGAGCGGGGCCGTCCCGGCGGGAGAGGGTGGTGGAGGCGATGTGGGAGGCCTCGGCGTAGAGGGACTCGACGATTCCGTCCCGGAAGTCCTCGTCCAGCCCGGCACGCAGGCGCGCCGCCTCGTCGAGGATCGGCGAGCGGGTCATGGCGTGGTCCCGCCCGAAGACGCCGCGAGCGCGGCGGCGGACAGTTCCCTCAGCGTGCCGTCGGTGACCGCACGTTCGATCCGGGAGTCGGCTTCGAGCAGCCGCAGGGCGATCCACCTGGTGTTGGCCACCCCGGGGAACTCCCTTTCGAGCTGTTCGGCCAGCCGGCCCACCGCCTGTTCGAGCCGCTCGTCGCGGTGCCGGACCCGCCTGCCCCCGTTGGCGATCGCCCCCGAGGTCACCTGCTCCACCACCTCCAGCAGATCCGTCATGCCGGTGCCGCGGCGCGCCACCATCGGGACCACGGGCACCCCCAGTTCCCGGGCCAGGTGTCTCGAGTCCACCGCCAGCCCGTTGCGCTCGGCCTCGTCGACGAGGTTGAGGGCGCATACCACACGGTCGGTGATCTGCAGGATTTGCAGCACGAGGTTGAGGTTGCGTTCCAGCCGTGTCGCGTCGACGACCACCACGGTCACGTCGGGACGGCCGAACAGCAGGAAGTCGCGGGCGACGTCCTCGTCGTGGCTGGTGGACAGCAGCGAGTACGTGCCGGGCAGGTCGACGAGCTTGTAGCGGCGCCGACGGTACTCGAAACTGCCCTCCGCCCTGTCCACGGTTTTGCCCGACCAGTTGCCGACGTGCCGGCGCAACCCGGTCAGCGCGTTGAACACCGTGCTCTTGCCGGTGTTGGGATTCCCGGCCACCGCGGCGACGAAGTCGTCCCCTCCTGCGGGGTCCACACCCAGCTTGCGCAGATTGGAGGCGTTGTTGAGCACGCAGTCGCCGCAGGCGGGAGAGGTGCTGACCGAGGAGTCCGCCGCGGTCACGTCGGCTCCTCCTCGTGGAGGTCGACGTGGACCCGGTGGGCTTGTCCGCTCCGCAGCACGAGCAGACCGTCCCGAACCCGGTAGGCCGCGGGGTCGCCGAGCGGGCTGACGCGGTCGACCGAGACCGTGGTGCCGACGAGCAGCCCCATGTCCATCAGGCGTCGCCGTTCGGCGCCCTCGAGCTCCAGTGCGGTCACGGTGGCCGTTTGTCCCCGATGAAGCCGGTCCAGGGTGGTCGACATCTTCCGAACCCCCGCGCCGCTGATCTGCCGTCTGCACAACCGATTTTTAGGCTACCCAGCAAAGTCTGCTTCGGCACGTCGTCAAAACCGGTTCGGAGCGGCGGAGCGTGCTGCCTCCGGCCAGGGGCGGTTGCCGTGCACCCGGCCGCTGGTGGGAGCGGCCCGTGGCGAGGCGGGGTCAGCGACGGATTCGAGTCGGGTGTTCGCCGTCCGGGCCGTCCGGGAGCAGGTGGTCGCAGGCAGGTCACCACAGGCTCATGTGGTGCAACCGCGGCCACAGCTGCGACCAGGGTTCCTTCGGGTCGCTTGCCACCCAGATGCGCATGTCCTCGTAGTAGGTGGCCGAGGCGAGGTCGGTTTCGACGGTGTCGACCTTGCGGACGTCGCCGAACCACTTCTCCAACTGCCCGCGGTCGGCGCCGAGGTAGACGACGCGTTCGACGTCGTCGGCGGGGCGGTCGAAGTACCAGAAACCCCGGCTCGTGCTGTACACATCGGACAGCCCGTGCTCGGGGCCGAAGTGGTGCAGCGCGCTCGCCGACCAGTAGTCGCGGGTGACCACGGCGGTGGGAGTCTCCCCCGGCAGGGCGTGATACTGCTCGGCGATCTGGGCGGTGATCTGCTGCCAGCCCAGACTGGCCGTGGCCACGACGTTGCGCGGACTGATCTCCGAGACCGGGGCGATCGGCAGCGTGTTGATCGCCCCCTGGGCGCCCAGGGCGTAGCTAAGGGCCACCGCGAGCGTCCAGCCGCGGAACAACCAGCGATAGGTGACGGTGTCCGGACGCTGCTGCCACCAGTGCTGCACGACCACGGCGGCGGCGGCGAACAGCACCGCGTAGCAACCGGCCAGGTAGTAGGGGCGTCCGCTGCTCAACGCGAACAGCGCGGTCAGGGCCACGACGGTGACCCCGAGGAACCGGTAGGCACGCAGATGCCGCCGGAACAGCAGCCCGTACAGCCCCACGACCGTCAACACGCCCCCGACCGGTCCGACCTGGGTGAACAACACGCGCAGGAACGAAGCGGGCCCACCGGTCTCGGAGTCGACCACCTCGGCCATGTCCAGCTGGGGCCAGCCGTTGTCGATCTGCCACAGCAGACCGGGCAGCGCCGACAGCACCGACAGCAGCCCGGCCACCCACAAACCGGGCCGCAGCGGCAGCCGCCGCGGCCCGAAGACCACGGCGGCCGGAACCAGCACCAGCCACAACGCGGGCACGAGCAGCTTGAACTGCAACGTCACAGCGGTGATCAGCCCGGCAGCGATCAGCAGCAGGTCGCCGGACTCGCCCTGCTGGTACTTGCGCGTCCACCGGACCAGCAGCCACAGGATCCAGGCCCACAGAGCCTGATCGAACGAGTAGGTGACCAGCAGGTGCGCCGAGCCCACGAAGTGGGGCGCCAGCATGCAGGCACCGGCGACGCAGGTCTGCGCGAGCCGTTTTCCGCCGAGTTCCCGGGTGGTCAGCGCCGCGACGACGATGTATCCGGTGGTGACCAGTAGTGAGGGCAGGCGGAGCGCGACCAGCGAGTCGGGAAACAGCGTCTGCATGGCGCGCGCGACCAGCGGCACCCCCGGGGGCTGGTCCACGTACCCCGGGGCGAGGTGGTCGCCCGCGGCGAGGAAGTACAGCTCGTCGCCGAAGTAGCCGTACCGGGAGGCCACCAGCATCCCGACGGTGAAGAAGCCGACAGCGAGCACTGCGATCGGTACCCAGGCGAACCGGGGGAGTGCGGCGGAGTCGCCTTGGTGCGCTTGCCGGGGAGAGGTACCGACGGGCGCCGGCGGTGCTGTGGACATCACGCTCCGAAGGTCGAATGGTGAACAGCGTTCGGCACGCGGTCCGAGACGCGCTGCGGCGCCCCGGCGCGGTGCGGGGCGGAGAAGTCTCGGCGTCAGCGTTTCTTCGGTGCGGGGTCCTTGCGCAGCAGATCGGGCCCGAGGATGCGGCGAACGACGCGGCGCGCCAGGCTGCGCCGCTTCGGACGTTCCGCTGCGGAGGTGGCCGCCGTGTCCGGAGTGCGCGTGGTTCGTTCCGCGGCCGCAGGTTCCGGCCCCGACGTGTGGTGCTCGGTGGGCGCGGTCACACTCGTGAGGGCCTCCAGCGAGCTGTCCTCGGGGCCGTCCTCAGCGGGGGGAGCCGAGGTGGCCGGTTCCGGGTTCAGCTTCTTGGCGAACTCCGGGGGCTGCTCGCGGATGGCCGGGATGAACGGCTGGGTGACTTCGAGCCGTTCGCCCAACGGTGCCGGGGTGAGCGGTTGGTCCGGAGGGATGAGTTCACCCTCGATGCGGGTGGTCAACGGTCCGGCATCGTTCGAGAAGTCGCTGTGCGGTTGTTCGGTTGGCGCCAGTGGCTGGAACCAGGGTCGAGCACGGTCGTCTTGAAGTGTCATCCGTATCGACTCGTGATAGGAGCAAACGGCCAAGTCCCACCGGAGGGTGAAACCCGTCCGGCGAGACAGAGCCTACCGGTAACGCTGCGATTAAGCACCACCCGCCACGCCCCCGCGGCGAAACCGCGGAGCACACGGGGGGTTCCCGAATTCGTCACATCCCGGCTGCGCTGCTGCCGAACTCGGACAGCGGGGCGGGGAGTTGCTGCCGTGGCACGCCTCGCCCGGAAGTGTCGGATTCGTCCTTTGTGTTCGCGAGAGTGCGTAGCGTGCCCATCATGCGCCGTCCGGCCGGTTCTCGGGAAGGAGTTCACGGCAGGGTGGCCATGGCGTCGACTTCGACCAGCTGGTCGTCGTAGCCGAGCAGACTCACACCGAGCAGCGTGGCGGGAGGATCGTGGGAGCCGAATTCGTCACGTACCGCGCTCCACGCGGTACGCAGCCGTTCGCGGTCCCGAGTGGCGACGTAGACGGTGCACCGCACCACGTGGTCGAGGTCGGTTTCGGCCTCGCGCAGGGTCACCGCCAGATTGCGCACGCACTGCCGGGCCTGCCCGGCGGGGTCGTCGACGCACACGGTCGCACCGTGCTCGTCCAGCGGGCAGGCCCCGGCCGTGAGCACGAGCGGGCCGTTCGCACGGGCGGCGTAGGCGTAGTCGACCGAAGCGGTCAACTCCGCGCTGCGGACCAGCCGGGGACGTGACTCTCGCATCCGAGCAGGATAGTCGCCGCCGCGGTTGCCCGGAAGGGAGAACCGGGAGCTTCCGTGACCGCCTTTTCTCGGCTGCGGTGCCGCGAACGAGGCGGCCTCTGCTGCGTTCCCCGGGGAACGCAGCAGAGGAAAACGGGAGTCTCCGCGGCATCCGGGCAGGGAGCGTCGCGGCGAGCGCGAGGCACCCCCAGAAGCCTCACGTTCGCCGCGACCGACTCTATACTGAATATATTAAGCAATCAACATCGTCCCGCCACCGGGGGCGTCTTCCGCGCGGGGTCGGTCCTGGTGGCGGCTGCCGCACGTTTGTGACCTGGGACATGGTCGCACCGTGTTATTCTTGCGAGACCAGGCGATATCGGCTCGCACAAGCTCTGTTCGAAAGGACGTTCGGAAAGTGCGCGCGCGCGACGAGAACGCGACGAACGAGTCCAGCACACTGGCCAAACGGCTGCGCGCGCTCTTCGACACCGTGCGTTACCGCGACAGGCGCGGAAAGTGGAAGCCCTACAGCACGAAATTCGCCGCCGAGTCGATCAGTGCTGATCCCGAACACGCGACCACGATCGGGGCCAACTACCTCGACGGTTTACGCAACGGCAGGCACACCAATCCGTCCGCGGATGTGCTGCGGGCCATCGCGAAGTTCTTCAACGACCGGCGCCACTCCGAGACCGCACCGGTGACGGTGGACTACCTGCTCGGCTCGGAAAGCGACGCCGACCGCGTCCTGCGGGCGAAGCTGCAGGAGCACCGGGTGCGGGCCATAGCCATGCGTGCGGGGGAGCTCGACGCCGGGCTGCAGGATCAGGTGCTGGACATGCTGGACATGCTCGACGAGCCCCCGGAACAGCGCAGGCAGCGCTCGGACTGAGTGCCGGTGAACGACGCTCCCGGCGGGGCGCCGTCGCACCGGCGGAGGCAGCGGGGTAGAAGTCCGGCTTCTCGGCCGTGCCGGTTCGCTCGGTTCGGACACGGTGGGGCCCACGCGTCCTCGGTTGTCGGGGTCCGGTGGTTGCCCACTGTGCTGACGTGTTCGGGCCGTGTCCGTCGCACCGATCTCGTCGTGCCGACGCACTGGGCGCGGCATTCGAAAGCGTCCACCACTTTCGAATGCGGCTTCGACGCAGCAGAATTTTCGGGACGGACGGGGCGACATTATCAGCGCAAAAAACGGGAGCAAAGTCGCTCGAAAGTGGAGCTTTTGTCGTCGTGGTCCGGTGGTCAAGCGTGAGAATCACCGTTTTGTCCGCTTGTTTCGAACGTTGTGTGGTCGACAATACGCCTTTCGGTGATTGTTGGCGAACGAATGCGTGATGTCCGAAGGTGGAAGTGGCATCGCTGACGGTGTGCTGCAGCGATGACGCATCGGCCGATGCTGGCACGATCGGGTATTTCCGTGGAGGAGTTGCCAAAAAATAATTGCCGGATATTAGTGTCGGAAGGGGCTTTCGAGTAGTGGGAGCCGGGATGTCGGTAATTCCGAACGTGTGTCGGCAGAGGCGACGACGGTGAGAGGTCGACGCCGGAGAGGACGAAGCGGTGAAGTGGAATCTGCGGCTCGTGGCGGCGCACCGCGGCATCTGGAAAGCCGGTGAACTGCAGAGTCTGCTGGCCGAACACGGGTTGCACGTCTCCGCGGGGAAACTGTCGGGGCTGTGGTCCGGGACACCGATCAGTCTGAAATTGTCCGATTTGGATGTCATCTGCAGTGCCCTGGACTGCGAGATCGGGGAGTTGTTGACCCCGGAAACCGGCAGATCCAGCACGGAAGGAACCACCCGCGCCGGTCAGGACCCCGCTCACCTGAACCAGGGGGAGGGACGTGCATGAACCTCTACCTCAGTGGTTCGCTGTGGGGGTGCGCCGCCGCCGTCACTGCCGGGCTCGTCGGCTACTTGCTGCGCGAGTTCGGGACGGCCGAGAGACGTCCGGGCAGCACACCCACCAGCACCAAGCGGCAGTGGGTGCTGACCACGCCGTTGCTGGTGATCGGGGCGAGCGCGGCGGCACGGCGGCTGCGCTGACCCCTCGACGCCCCGCGGTCCCCCTGTAGCGTGAAAATGCAGCCGCACCTCCCCCTGCGGTGCGACACTGCTCGTCGGCGGTGCTGCTCACGTGAAGCTCCCCGTGGCCCACCTTGCGGACACGACGACGCCGGCGAGGAGAGAACATGGCAGAACCGGGGCTTCCCCACAGGTTCGTTCCGACCTCGACCTCGTGGACCAACGCCCACTGCGGCTGGGTCCTCGGGTTCGCCCAGGAGAACGCCACCACCCGAGCGGCCCTGCTGCACACCGTCAACGGTGGATTGACCTGGCGACGGCGGGCAGCCCCGGAGGTGACGGTGACCCCGTTCTCCGGGCACGTCCGAGTGCACGCGGCCAACGAGGAGGACGTGCTGGTCACCAACGGCGAAACCGTGCTGGCCACGCACGACGCCGCGGAGAGCTGGCACCGGGTCGAGCTCGCCGACACGCGGCCGCAGATTCTCGTCGGGGCCGTGGACTCCGGATCGAGCACCGCCTACGCCGTGATCACCTCGGGACCCGACGAGGACAGACGGACCCGGCTGTTCAGCTCCCCGGTGTCCGAGACGCGCTGGGAGCCGGTGCCGGGACTGGAAATCCCCGGGCCGAGCGGCGGCTCGGTGGTCGTCTCCGAGGAGGCGGCTTTCGTGACCCTCGGCGGTGGCGAGGCAGCGGGACGTTACTGGATCACCGAGGACGGTCGACACTGGCAGGAGAAGGCGCCACCGTGTTCCGAGGTGCACATGGCCCCCAGGCTCGCGCTGCCGCCCGGGGACTCCGCCGCGGTGTTCGCGGTGTGCGGCTACCAGGCGGACCAGCCTCCCGGGCACACCTACAAGGACCTGAAGTGCTCGGTCAACGGCGCCCCGTTCGAGACGCTCGGACGGGCTCCCGCACCCGGGACCACACGCGGTCTCGCCGTGCCCACGCCGTTCTCGGCGCTGCTGAGTTCCGTGGGAGGTGGATTCGGTTTCCTGTTCCGGTCCACCGACGCGGGCGACAGCTGGGAAACGGCGCTGCGTCGGGAGCCGCCCTCGCTGCTCGATCTGGACTTTCAGGACCCCGTGCGCGGAGTGGTCGTCCACGGTTCCGGCACGGGGGAACACGGGGTGGTGCTGCGCACCGTCGACGGCGGGGCCAGTTGGCAGGAGCTGCCGCTGGAGTAGGGGAACGCACCGCTCGCTGCGGGGCAGCAGTGCGTCACTCCGCCGCTCCGGTGGTGCCCGGTTTGTGCGCCGAGCGCGAGTCCAGTTCCGCGGTCAGTCGTTCCAGCGCGGGCACGGCCCGGGCCAGGGCGTCGCGGTCCTCGTCGGAGAGACCGGACATCGCCTGTTCCAGCGTGGTCCTGCTGGCCGCGTCGTAACGGTGCAGCAGTTGCTGTGCGGTGGTGGTTACCGACAGGTTCACGGTGCGCAGGTCGTTGGGCGAGGTCTGCCGGTCGATCAGTCCGGCAGCGCTCATCGTCCGCACGAGATTGCTGACCGTGGCGGGGGAGGTGCGCAGCCGTTCCGCTGCCGCTTTGGTGCCCATGGGGCCTTCGGCGGCCAGCGCGCGCAGCAGTTCGATCTGGGCTTCGGGCAGGTCGGGCAGGTCCTCGGCGGCTCTGGTGGAACGCAGCACGGCTCTGCGCAGGGGACCGAGCAGGCGACTGAGCGAGGTGGCGATGTCCATCGGTCCATCGTGCCACATCTAGTTTTGTGACAAAACTATTTTGCTGCAAGTAGAACTGTGGGCCAGATCGTCTCGAGCGAGTCTAGCTGTCTTGCGGAAGCCTCCTCGCGGCGCGTCCCCGTTCGCCGTGCCCGATAGGTGTCACCGTGACGAAATGATGCTTTGAAGAGATCCCTGCGAGGGGAGACGTGTCCGGGGGCGAGTGGGGGTGTGCTGCCTCGGGGTGGGCGGACCGCTGTGACGCAACTTAACTTTTCAGCAAAACTAGTTTGTAGCAAAATGAAAGTGTCAATGCAGCGGAACGAGAGGAGCAGAAACGATGACAGCCATGTCCTCGGCGGCCCCCACGCAGGACCTGGCCGGCATAGTCGGCAAGCACTTCATCTACACCTACGACAACGGCTGGCAGTACGAGATGTACGTGAAGAACTCCACGACGATCGACTACCGCATCCACAGCGGGATGGTCGGTGGTCGCTGGGTCAAGGATCAGCCCGTCGACCTCGTCCGACTCGGCGAGGACAGCTACAAGGTGTCCTGGAACGAACCCACGGGAACCTCGGTCAGCGTCAACGTGCTGCTCGCCGAACGACGGCTGCACGGCGTGATCTTCTTCCCCCAGTGGGTGCACCAGCATCCGGAGCGCACCGTGTGCTTCCAGAACGAGCACCTGGACGCGATGCGTCGCTACCGCGACCAGGGGCCCACCTACCCGATCTACACCGTGCCCGAGTTCGCCAGGATCACCTTCCTGGAGGACCGCGGCGACAACGACGAGCAAGTCGTCGCGGAAGCCCCCGAGGAACTGCCCGAGGGCTACGCCGCGCGCGTCAACTGAACTCGCTGCCACGCCCCGGAGGAGGGGTCTCGAACTCGGCGAGCCGCTCCCGCGTCTCCTGAAGATCACGTTCGAGTTCGGCGATGCGGGACGCCGCGCTCAGCAGCGTGTGCTTCTGGTCGAGAAGCTCGCGCACTCGAGCGGCCAGGCGCAGCTGCTTACGGCTGTAGCGGCGATGACCTCCCCCGGAGCGCGTGGGCGTCAGCAGATCCGTGGTGTTGTCCAGACTGCGCAGAAAGTCGGGGGTGACCCCGAGGATCTCGGAGGCGCGGCCCATGGTGTACGCCGGATAGTCGACGTCGTCGAACGCGCTGGCGGCGCGATCGGTGGGACCTGGGACGTCGGGCATGGTGCCTCCTGATCCTCGGAGCCGGTGTTCACGCCCGCCGCGGAACATCGGGGTCAGCTGTTGCCGCCCTCGATGACCCGACGGCCGCCCCCGTGCTCGACCTTGACCTGCCGCGGTTTCGCCCGCTCGGCCACCGGCAGCGTCACCGTCAGCACCCCGTCGGTGTAGTCGGCGCTGATGTTGTCCACGTCCAGCCCGTCACCGAGCGAGAGCTGCCGGGAGAACGTCCCCCGCGGGCGCTCCGCGGCCACGTAGCTGACCCCGGAATCCGAGCGGTTGTCCCGCTGGGTTTTGCGCTCGGCGCGCACGGTCAGCGTCCGGTTCTCGGCACTGACCTCCAGCGTGCTCGGGTCGACCCCGGGGAGATCGAACTCGACCACGTAGTTGTCCCCGGCGCGGTAGGCATCCATGGCCATCGACTGGGGAGCGCGGTCGCTGCCGAAGACCTCGGTGGCCAGCCTGTTCAGGTCACGGAACAGCGGGTCGAATGTCGTGGTCATTTCGATTGACTCCTTTCCCACTCGCAACCAAAGAAGCGTTCACAGCAGTGCTCGATCAGCAACTTGTGCGGAAGGTGCGGCCGGACGAGGTGACTGGGAGGAACTCCGTCACCGTCGAGCGGCCCGAGAAGGAAAGCGAGAGCGAAGGGGAAAGCTCGCGATCACCTCCCGGCTCGTCTGCTTTCTCCTAGCGCTTGCACCAAAAATTCTGGAACCACAGTCCTAGTTTTTCAAGGCTGCTGCGCCGATTTTTGGCGTTGATCACACGAAGAGGTGCCACGGGCACACCGGCTCCGCACGTCGACGCACCGCCGCACGCCCGAGCTCCCACCCCTGGTTCCACGCCGTATCGGGCTTGTCAGCACGACCCGCCGATTCACGACGCAGGCGCGGGAGCCGAATGCTATACGGTTCTGGTGGCTCACCGTCGCGCCCGAGGCAACGGCTCGCCAGGTGGACCGGGACCTCGACGTATCCGACCCCGGAGATCACGAATATCCATGACCGACACCACGAACGGCACCACCTCGTCGTCCGAGGAACTCGCGGCCGCGCTCACGCTCGAGGAGAAGGCCGCGCTCACCAGCGGGGAAGGGTTCTGGCACACCACCCCCGTCGAGCGGTTGGGCCTGCCCTCGATCGTGCTCACCGACGGCCCGCACGGAGTCCGCAAACAGGCCGGCACCGGTGATCACCTCGGACTCGGGGACAGCGTCCCTGCCACGTGCTTTCCCCCAGCCGTGGCCATGGGCTCCTCCTTCGATCCGGAACTGCTGGAACGCGTCGGTCGGGCCCTCGGCGCGGAGGCACGTGCCGCGGGGGTCCACGTGCTGCTCGGGCCCGGTCTCAACATCAAACGGTCCCCGCTGTGCGGACGCAACTTCGAGTACCTCTCCGAGGACCCGATCGTCAGCGGTGTGCTGGCGAGCGCGCTCGTGCGCGGCCTGCAGAGCCAGGGGGTCGGTGCCTCGCCGAAGCACTTCGCCGCCAACAACCAGGAACACGACCGCATGCGGGTCAGCGCCGACATCGACGAACGACCGCTGCGGGAGATCTACCTGCGCGGTTTCGAACGCGTGGTCACCGAGCAACAGCCCTGGACGGTGATGTGCTCGTACAACCGCGTCAACGGCGTCCACGCCGCCGAGAACTCGTGGCTGCTGGACACGGTGCTGCGGCGGGAATGGGGCTTCGACGGGCTCGTCGTGTCCGACTGGGGCGCGGTCAACGAACGCGCAGCCGCCCTCAGCGCGGGGCTCGACCTGGAGATGCCCGCAGGCGGCGCGGAATCCGACCAGCGCATCGTCACGGCCGTCCGGTCGGGGGAACTCGACGAGACCACGCTGGACACGGCCGCTTCCCGCGTGGCGGGCCTGGTCGAGCGCACCACGCGGCCGCAGTCCCACCACCCCTCGGAGACCGATCCGCGTACGCACCACGAACTCGCCCGCGAAGTGGCCGCGCGCAGCGTGGTGCTGCTGAAGAACGCGGACGACGTGCTGCCGCTGTCCGCCGAGACCTCGGTCTCGGTCATCGGCGAGTTCGCCCGCACACCGCGTTACCAGGGCGGGGGAAGCTCGTTGATCAACCCCACGGCCCTGGACAGCGCGCTCGAGGCGCTGCGCACTCGTGCCGGTGCGGAGCAGGTCACCTTCGCTGCTGGTTTCACCTTCGACGAGGCCGGCACCGACCAGGAGTCGCTGCGCCGGCAAGCCGTCGAAGCCGCGGCCGCGGCCGAGGTCGCCCTCGTGTTCCTGGGGCTGCCCGACTCCGCGGAATCCGAGGGCTACGACCGCGCGGACCTGCGGCTGCCCGCGACGCAGCTGGAACTGCTCGACGCCGTGCTCGACGTCAACCCGCGCACCGTGGTCGTGCTGTCCAACGGCGGCGTCGTGGACCCGGCGCCGTTCGTCGACCGGGTTCCCGCCCTGGTCGAGGGATGGCTGCTCGGGCAGGCAGGCGGCGGGGCACTGGCCGACGTGCTCTACGGCGACGTCAACCCCTCCGGGCGGCTCACCGAGACCGTGCCGATGCGTTTGGCCGACACCCCGGCCTACCTCGACTTCCCCGGAGAGCACGGCCACGTGCGCTACGGGGAGGGACTGTTCGTCGGCTACCGGTGGTACGACGCCAGGGACTTCGCCGTGCGCTTCCCGTTCGGCCACGGATTGTCCTACACGTCCTTCGCCTACTCGGACCTGTCGCTGCGCGCCCACGAGGCGGGCACAACGGTGCGTGCCACGATCACCAACACCGGACAACGCGCAGGGCGCGAAGTCGTGCAGGTCTACACCGGCGTGCCCGACTCCGCGGTGACCCGCCCGCCGCGGGAGCTCAAGGGATTCGCCTGCGTGGAGCTGCAACCCGGACAGCAGCGCGAGGTGACCATCGAACTGCCCAGGCACGACCTGGCCCACTGGGACACCCGGTTCGGCAGCTGGGTGGTCGAGGGAGGAGAGCACACCGTCGAGGTGGGCTCATCCAGCCGCGACATCCGGCTGAAGGGCACGGTCGAGGTCGCCGGCGACGAGACGCGCGCACCGTTGACCCTGCAGTCCTCCCTCGGCGAGCTGCTGCGGGACCCGCAGGCTCGGCAGGTGCTGCAGCGGATGGTCGAACAGGCCTCCGGGGCGGAGGTCCTGTCCACCGCGCTGAACGATCCGGGACTGGTGAGCATGATGGAATCGTTCCCGCTGGACCGGCTGCCCACCTTCCTCGGGGAGGAGTTCAGCCGCGAACGCATCGCCGAGATGCTCGAGGTCGTCAACGCGCAACGCCCCTGAAGCCGCACCGCCCGCTCCCGGCGCACAACCGGGAGCGGGGCTCGGTGAGCGGAGGAAGCGCTGCCGATCAGCCGGTGAGGAAGCCTGCCAGCGCGTCACCGATCTCCTGCGGGGAGTCCTCGGTGGGGATGTGCTTGCCGGTCACCCGCACCAGCTCGGCCTGCGGGAACTGGCGGACGAACCGCTCGGCGTACTCCAGCCGCTGGAACTCGTCGTCGGTGCCCCACACGAGCAGCATCGGCAGCGCTCGCGCACGCAACTTGTCGACCACCTCGGTGGTGTAGCGGGAGTCGGCGGCCGCGGCCATCGACATCCACGAGCGCACCCGGCGCTCGTCCCGCCAGGGATCCAGGTACTCGTCGAGCTCGGCCTCGCTCAGCTCCCGCACGGTCGTCCTGCCCATGGCCGTACGACGTGTCCGAAGCAGGTCCTCGACGGTGGTCTCGGCCCGGACCTGCGGGTCCTGGAAACGCTCCACCGCCGGGACCGGCCACGAATCCAGCACCACACCGTTGACCAACGCCAGCCGGGTCACCACTTCCTCCCGGTACGCGGCGAGGTGCTGGGCGATCGCCCCACCGATGTCGTGACCGACCACGGCGTACTGCCGGACACCGAGCCGTTCGGCGAAGCTGTGCACGATCTCGGCCAGCGCGGGCACGGTCGCCCCCTCCGGGGAGGACAGCTCACCGTCGGAGTAACCGAACCCCGGCAGGTCCATCGCCACGGGCCGGCACACCTGCCCGAGCCGGGCCATCACGGGCTGCCACACGCGACTCCAGAAAGTCCCGTGCAGCAGCAGAACCACCGGGCCGTGCTCCCCGGCGGCCAGATAGGACATCCGCGTGCCGTCGACGTCGACCTCTTCTCTGCGCACATCCACCATGCCCGGCCGGATTTCCGCGGCCGGCTTCCCCGAAACGTCACCGCGCGCGAAGCCGGCCCAGCCGGCCCCGGATGCCGGGCGGGACCGGGGACGGGCAGCGGAATCGCTGCGATCCGGCTACATCGTCAGCACGACGCGGAAACGGGCCTGGTTGCTCATCATCCGCTCGTAGGCCTGGGCGGCCTTGTCCAGCGGCACGGTGTCGATCATCGGCCGGACACCGGTCAACCTGCTGAACCGCAACGTGTCCTCGGAGTCCTTCGACGTGCCGGAGGGATGGCCCACGATCGAGGCGGCCGGCGTGATCAGGGAAGGCGGTGCCACCTCGAGCGGATCACTCGCCGCGCCGAGGACGAGCAGCTGCCCCCGCGGGGCGAGACCGGGCAGCACGCGGGCGGCCGCGGCCCCACTGGCCGCCGTGGCCAGCACCACCGTCGCCCCGCCGGTGGCGGCCAGCGCCTGCCCTGGATCCGTGGCGTCGCTGTCGATGTGCTCGTGCGCACCGAGATCGCGGGCGAGTTCCGCCTTCGCCGCACCGCGCGAGATCGCCACGACCTCCATGCCCATTCTGGCGGCGAACTGAATGCCGAGATGCCCCAGCCCACCCACGCCGAGCACGGCCACCCGGTCTCCCGGGCGGGCCGGGCTCTCCCGCAGCGCGTGATAAGTGGTCACCCCGGCGCACAGCAGGGGAGCCGCCTCGATGGCCGACAGCTGCTCGGGCATCCGCGCCAAGGCGTCGGCCGGCACCACCACCGCCTCGGCGTAGCCCCCGTCGAACGTGATCCCGGGAACCCTGCCGTTGGCGCAGGTGATGAAGTCCCCGCGGCGGCACGATTCGCAGTGGTAACAGGCCCCACCGAACCAGCCCACCCCCACCCGCTGCCCGCGCTGCCACGACCCCCGCACACCGGGCCCGACCTCGTCGATCGTGCCCACGATCTCGTGACCGGGAACGATCGGGTAGGGCGTGCTCGGCAGCACGCCCTCCTTGGCCCACATGTCGCTGTGGCAGATTCCGCAGGCCTCGACCCGGACTCGCACCTCACCCGCGGAGACCTCCGGTACTTGCCGGTCGACCAGCTCCAACGGCCCGCCGGGTTCGGCGACCTGTACAGCGCGCATCGAAGACATCCGAACTCCTCACCCCGTGCCGGAATCCACCTCGTGGAGCTCCCGCAGGGGACGGGTCGGTCTTCGACCCGGCGAGCGGACCGACCGATCCGACCGGTGTGACGCGGGAACTCCTCCCGCGCCACGGTGACGCTCGTTCAGCCGTTCCGCAGGGCGGCTCCGGCCGGTTCCGCGGGCTCGACCGCGTTCCCGACGGTCTCGGGCCGCCGCGCACCGTCCCGGACCCACCGCAGCAACAGCAGCGCCAGCAGCGCCACGACCGCGGAAGCCGGCCCGAGCGCGCCCCAGCCCCACCGGGCCACGACGGCACCGCCGGTGACACCGCCGAGTCCCATGCCGAGATACATCGCCGAGGAGTTGAAGGCGATGACCACGCTGGCCATGGCCGGTTTCAGCGCGATCAACCTGTGCTGCACCGCGGGCATGATCCCCCATCCGCCGAAGCCCCACAGGGCCAGCAGCACCGCGCTGGCCGCAAGTGAGGGCCCGGCCAGCGGCAGCAGAGCGAGACCGGCGGTGAGCACCAGCAACGAGCCGACGATCCCGACCGACGAGCCGAACCTGTCGGTGACGCGCCCGACCACCACATTGCCGGTCGCGCCCGCCGCGCCGTAGACGAACAGCAGCACACCGAGCGTGCCCGCGCTGACCCCGGTCAGCGCTTCGAGCATCGGCGCCGCGTACGTGTAACCGGCGAAATCGGCCAGCGAAGCCAGCGCGGACACGGCCAGCACCAGCACGACCGGCCGGTTGCGCAGCACACCGACCCGCTCGCCGAGCCGGATCGGTGGTGGCGCGGGAACCGCGGGGAGCACGCGCAGCGCGAGGGAGGCGATCACACCGAGTGCCGCGACCAGCCAGAACAGCCCCTGGTAGCCGAACACGTCGTTGAGCAGCACACCGGAGGGAACCCCGATCACCGTGGCCAGCGTCAACCCGGACAGCACCACCGAGACCGCCCGGCCACGCCGGTCCAGCGGGACCAGATCGCTGGCGATGACCACTGCTGTGGGCGTGAACAGACTCGCGCCGATCGCGCCGAGCACGCGGGCGGCGGTGAGGGTGGCGAAGTCCGGGGCCAGCGCCGTGGCCACGTTGCTGGCCACGAACAGCCCCAGCGAGAACCACAACAGCCGCCGCCGCTCCCATCTGGACACCATTGTGGACAGCACGGGTGCGCTGACCGCGTACGTCAACGCGTGCACGGTGACCAGCTGGCCCGCGACCGTCACCGACACGCCGATGTGGCCGGCGATCGCGGGCAGCACTCCGGCTACGAGATACGAGCCGGTGTTGACGACGAAGGTGCCGACAGCGAGCACCAACAGCCGGAAAGACATGGGCATCCTTCGGGCACGTTCGAAACGAACAGGGCACAACGGGGACACGCGGCCCCCGAAAACGGGGACCACGTGTCGTGGGAGAGAGGTGCCCACCGGCGTGGGCACGAGGATCCGCAACCGAGCCCGGTCGGCGAATGCGATGGACGAGCACCGGATGCGGCGAAGAATTGTTCGTTCGACCGAGGACCCTGCAACCGCGGCCGGCCGCTGGCCGGACCCGTTCTCGGCGTCGACTCGCGAACACGGCCCACCGCGGGGCCGCACCGAGAATTTCGTTCGGACAGCCGACGGTGTTACGCCACGTGTCCCGCTTCACAGGAGTTCGGACCGGTGGTGCGGAGACACCGCGTCACGAAAGCGGAAGGTGCACACCGGCGCGACCGCGGCCGGAGTCCCCGCGCCTGCGTCGTTCTGTCCTGTTCGGATCTGTTGCGCTGCCAGTGACCGAGGCCGTTCGCACCGGCCACGGCCCAGGACCGCGCGGTGGCCGTCCCAGGGGCGTTGCGCACTGTCAGCCGCCCGCCGCGGACTGCTCAGTCGTCGCCGGCGAAGGGGCCGCCTGCCCCGAAGACCCGTTCGGCGAAGCGGTCACCGATGCGGTGGTGCGTGGCTGCGTCCGGGTGCAACCGATCGGGCAGTGGCAGTTCCGCGGTGTCCGCTTCGCCGTAGAGCTCCCGACCGTCGAGGTAGTGCAGGCTCGGGTCCTCGGCCGCCCGCTGCTTGACGATGCGGGAGAGCTCCTCGCGAATGACGTTGAGCGTCAGCTTGCCCGCTGCACGTTCCGCCGGGTCACCACCGGCCCGGAAAGTCAGCTCGCCCGCCTCGAGGTTTTCGAACTCCGGCACGCTGGGGCCGGGGGTGTCCTCGTGAATGGGGCAGTGAATGGGGGAGACCACCAGCAGCGGGGTGTCGGGGTGGCCCTCGCGGACGGTGTCGAGGAAACCGTGCACGGCGGGCGTGAAGGCGCGCAGCCGCATCAGGTCGGTGTTGACCAGGTTGATGCCGAGTTTGAGGCTGATCAGATCGGCCGGGGTGTCGCGCAGGGCGCGAGCGGTGAACGGGTCGAGCAGCGCGCTGCCGCCCAGCCCCAGGTTGGTCAGTTCCACACCGCCGCGGGAGGCCGCCAGCGCGGGCCAGGTCGTGGTGGGGCCGGCCGCGTTGGAACCGTGGCTGATCGAGCTGCCGTGGTGCAGCCACACTCGCCTGCCCCGATCCGGCGCGACTTCGACGGGGGCGTCGCTGCGCAGCTCGACCAGTTGGGTGCTCTCGTTGTACGGCAGCCAGATCTCGAGGTCCTTCGCCTCGGCGGAAAGCCCGGAGAATCGAGCCGTGCCGACCGGGCCGGTCCGGGTCTCGACGGATCCGGTGCTCATGTCCACGATCCTGAGATTGCCACCGGCCACGCTGGTCCGAGCTGCCAGCTCGCCGTCGACCAGCAGGTCGTACACTCCGTCGGGCCGGGGCGGCGCGCCCCGGTAGGCCATCTTGGTGGGCAGCGTGTCCAGCTCGACGGTGGTGGCTCGGGTGCGCAGGACCAGTCGCACACCGGAGGGCTGGGACTCGGCCATGGACAGCTGCCCGTCGGCGCACTGGGCGCGCGCCCGGGCGGGGAGCCGGTGCGGCAGCACCCCGTGCTCGGTGCGTTCCAGGTCGAGCGCGCCGCGCAGCAGATCCGCGGTGATGGGGGTGCTGATCCGGTCCGCGTCCGTGCTCGGCTCCTGGCGAGCCGCATCGCCGCTGCTTCGGGAATCCATGGCCACCAGTCTCGCAAGCACGGCCTCGAGCCGCACACGAATTGTGCACCCCGCCCGGGGCGGAAGGGAGCGCTCTTCCCGCTAGCCCGTCGGAAGGGGCCGGGGACCGGGGAGGAACTGTGGGCGTGGTCGCGCTGCCGCTGATGAGCGAGCACTGACCACAGTGAAACCACGATCCAAAAGTGCGAACTTCGCATTCTTGACGCAGCGATGTGCAGATCGTATGTTAGCGCTCACTCGAGTGGTGCCGATCACTCACCGCCCCGCGCGGGGAGGAAGGCACGCACACGCCCGGTCGCCCTGCCCCGGCGCGTGCCGCACGGAGCACGCGCACGACGAGAGAGTACGACACCGATGGCGAAGAATCCCTTGACCAGCAGATATCGACACGCGCTTTCGCGCGTCGCGCTGACCTCGCTGCTGGCGCTGAGCAGCACACTGCTCACCCCGGCCGCCGCATCCGCCGAGGCCGGCGCGGCAGCACCGGTCCACCAGCGACAAGCACCCGGTAGCACGGTGGTGAACGCACCCCCGGGCCACAGCGGACACTCCGGTCCACTGGCGCGGAAGGTCACCGAAGCGGCCGAAGCGCTCGTGGTGCACCACGCCGACGACGTGCGGGGCAACATCACGCTGCCGACGAGCGGTCTGCACGGCACGCAGGTGTCCTGGAAGTCGAACAAGAAGAAGGTGGTCACCCCGACCGGCGAGGTGAACCGCCCCGAGCACGGTGCCGAGCCTGCCTCGGTGAAACTCACGGCGACCGTGCGGCTGGGGAGAGCGAAAACCAAGCGCAGGTTCGACCTGACAGTGCGGCCGCTGCCGGAGCAAAAACCGAAGGAAGGATATCTGTTCTCCTACTTCACCGGAGAGGGATATTCGAACGGTGAGCAGGTGTACTTCGCCGCCAGCCAGGGCAACGACGCGCTGCACTGGGACGAGCTCAACGGCGGCGAGCCCGTGCTGACCTCGACCAAGGGCGAGCAGGGCGTGCGGGACCCGTTCATCATCCGCTCCCCGCAGGGCGACAAGTTCTACCTCATCGCCACCGACCTGAAAATCCACGGCGACGGGAACTGGGACGAGGTCCAGCGGCACGGCAGCAAGCACATCGAGGTGTGGGAATCCACCGACCTGGTGCACTGGTCCGAGCAGCGCCACGTCCGGGTGGCCCCGGACAACGCGGGCAACGTGTGGGCCCCGGAGGCCTACTACGACGAGTCCATCGGGGCCTACGTCGTCTTCTGGGCGTCCAAACTGTACGCAGCGGACGACCCGGAGCACGAGGCCGACACCTACAACCGGATGATGTATGCCACCACCCGGGACTTTCACACCTTCAGCGAACCCAAGGTCTGGAAGGACCCCGGACACTCGGTGATCGACTCCACCGTCGTGCAGGAGGACGGCACCTACTACCGGTTCACCAAGGACGAGCGCAGCAATTCCCCCGACGCGCCGTGCGGCAAGTACATCGTCGAGGAGAAGTCCCAGCAGCTGCGCAGCCAGAACTACGAACTCGTCGCGGAGTGCATCGGCAAGGGCGAGGGTCCGGACTCGGGGATCAGCCGCGGTGAGGGGCCGACGGTGTTCGCGTCGAACACCACCGACAAGTGGTACATGTTCATCGACGAGTTCGGAGGTCGTGGCTACGTCCCCTTCGAGACCACCGACCTGGACTCGGGGGAGTGGCGCCTCGCCGAGAACTACGACCTGCCGGACAGGCCACGACACGGCACGGTCCTGCCGGTCACGAAGGAGGAACTGCAGCGGCTGCGGGCGAACATGTAGTCGCCCCGGCGCAAGGGCGCACCGCGGCGGCCGCCGGAGCAGTCGGGCTCGCCTCTCCGGCAGCCGCCGCGGACCAGCACACCCACCGCGCGGGGGCTAGCCCACCGGGCCGGAACCGTCCCGCAACCGGCCGACGGTGCTGTGCCGGGTGACCAGTTCGGGAGCGATGACGGCGCTGGAATCGACCTCGTCGGAACCGTCGATGCGCTGCAGCAACAACTCCATGCTGCCCCGACCGACCGCGTCGAAGTCCTGCGCCACGGTGGTCAGGGGAGGGGTGAAGTAGGCGGACTCCGGCGCGTCGTCGAACCCCGCCACGAGCACATCGGCCGGAACCCGGACCCCTCGCTCGTGGAAGGCGCGGAGAGCACCCAGCGCCATCTGGTCGTTGGCGGCGAACACGGCCCGCACGTCGGACCGCTCGGCCAGCAGCCGGCCGCTGGAGTAACCGGATGCCGGGCTCCAGTCCCCGCGCAGCGGCTCGGGCGGTTTCACACCCGCCCGCTTGAGCTCGGCCTTCCAGCCGGAGAGCCGCCCCTGGGCCTCCAGCCAGTCCGACGGGCCCGCGATGTGCCAGACCGAGCCCGCTCCCTGCTCGAGCAGATGCCGGGTGACCAGCCGTGCCCCCTCGGCCTGGTCCACGCACACCACGGGACGCCCGCCTCCGTCCCCGCCCTCGACGACCACCAGCGGCAGTTCCGCGGGCACGTCCCGCAGCGCCTCGACGGCGGCCCGGCGCGGGGCGATGGCCACGATCCCCTCGACGAATTGGCTGCTGAGGCGCTCCACCGCCTGTCGGACAGCGGCACCGTCGACGTCCTTCACGCTGGCCACGCTGACGAAGTAGCCCGCCTGGCGCGCCGCTTGCTCGATGCCGTACAAAGTGCTGGCCGGGCCGTAGAGCGTGCTGGCCGGGCTGATGACGCCGATGACTCTCGTGCGCCGGGTGACCAGGGCCCGGGCCGCCGAGTTCGGCCGGTAGTCGAGCTGTTCGATCGCGGCGAGGATCCGGCTGCGGGTGCCGGGAGACACCGACGGGTGATCGTTGAGCACCCGGGAGACCGTCTGGTGGGAAACGCCGGCCAATCTGGCGACATCGGCCATCACGGCACGACGCTGCGTCGAGGTCGCGTTCCGGGGCATCGACACCTCCGCTGTCCGGGCGTTGGCACGACCGTATCGTTGCCGCTGCCATCCCGTGCCGAGTGTGCCGATTCGCGAGGGCACCCGGATTCGTCCCGCGGCAGCCGCGGGGGATGCCGAGCGGCATCCCCCGCGCAGGTGCCGTCGCGCGGTCAGTCGGCGTAGGCGGCCCGCCCCACGGCGGACAGGATCCGCTCCCGCTCGGCAGCGGTGAACACTCCCCGCTGGAGCCAGCTCTGCGAGACCCGGGCCACCCGGCTCGTGAGCTCGCCCTTGTTGCCGAACGGAGCTTTCGCCCAGACCTCGTCCAGGAAGGTGGTGCCGTCCGCGGCACGGCGGTTCGCCACACCCGCATCGACCGAGTCGAACACGATCCGGGGCTCCTGCCTGCGGAAGTAGGCGTGATAGGCCTCGGTGGTTCCCTCGAAGAACGGGGCCAGCCGCACGTCACCGATCCGGAAGTGCAGCCCGGCGTCCGGTACGGGCTCCAGCGCCCTGGACAGGTCCCCGGACAGCCGCGCCGTTCCGTACAGGGACAGGGGGATGAACTCGGTGCGCCCGTCCCGGGCGATCAGGTTGACCGGCCCGTACATCAGGTTCTGCACCGTCGGATCGTCCGGGGTGCCTTCCGCGCGCAGCTGGAACGGCAGGTCGACGTCGACGATGTCGCCGGTGCGCCAGCTGCGCGCGAGAGCGACGTACTCGCCCGGCCGCGCGGAGATCGGCTGTCGGCGGCCGTTGATCCGCACCGAGAACCCGTTTCCGACCCAGCGCGGCACGCGCAGGCGCAGTTCGAAGCTCGCCGAGCCGTGCACCCGCAGTCTGCTGCGCCCTTCGTGCGGGAAAGTCGTCTCCTGCTCGACGCGCACGCCGCGGGCGCGCCAGCGCAGCGTGGAGGCGAGGTAGAGGTTGACGTACAGCGTGCTCTGGTCCTGGCTGACGAAATAGGCCGAGTCCTGGTACTTCGTCGCGTTCTCCATCCCGGTGCCCTCGCAGCAGGTGGTGCCCTCCTTCGGGGTGAAATCGCGGACCGCGCCGGGTTGCAGACCGACGAAGTAGGTGGTCAGCGGCTTTTCCGGATCGTCTTCATCCTGTTTGGACCCCAGTATCTGGTTGAGCAGGGTGCGCTCGTAGTACTCGGCGTACTCGGCACGGCCCTCCCGCAGGAACAGCGAACGGGTCAGCTTGAGCATGTTGTGGGCGCAGCACGTCTCGACGGTTTCCGGGCCCAGCAGCTCGGCGACGGCGCCGGACTCGTGGAAGAACTCGCCCTCGCTGGTGCCCCCGATGCCGAACATCCTGGGCGGTACGACCATGCGCCAGAAGTTGTGCGCGGCCTGCCGGTACCGCTGCTCGCCGGTGTGCTCGTACAGCATCGACAGGCCGGTGAAGATCGGGATGTGCTGGTTGGCGTGCTTGCCGTCGAGCACGTCTTCGTCCCGGGCACAGGCATCGATCAGCGAGTCCGGGTCGAAGTAGCCGGCCAACCGCAGGTGCTGTGGTTTGCGGGTGTGCTCGTAGGTGCGCAGTATCGCCTCGACCACGCCGCCGTACTCGCCGCTGGAGAAGATGCCCCACATCCGCTGCAGAACGGTGTCGCTGAGCTCGCTCAACCGGGAGTGCATCCAGTCGCACATGCCGGAGGCCAGGTCGAGGGCCCGCTGGTCGTTCGTGGTCTCGTAGGCGTCCAGCACTCCCTGCAGGATCTTGTGCGCGGTGTAGTACGGCGCCCACACCCGGTGGTAGTCGCTGGTGGTCATCGACTCCAGCAGGATGAACTGGGTTTCCGGGTACGCGGCGAGGAAACCGGGGTGGCTCGGCTCGCCCCAGCTTCGCGCGTATCCCGCGTGCCGCCCGGACCCCGACCGGTCGTGCAGCACGGTGCCGCCCTGCTCGGCGCAGTCGTAGGAGAAGCGGTCACCCGCTCCGGCGGCGGTGTCGGCGGCCCTGGCGTGTTGCAGCCGGGCGATCTGCTCACCGGTGAGAGCGGTCGACCACAGGTTGATGTCGTCGTAGCCGCCGGCGTGGACGGGGTCGTCGTGGTGCGACCGGCCGAGCCAGCAGTGGGAGAGCGTTCCGAGCTCGGCCGGGGTCAGCGACATGCTCGCGTTGCGGCCGACCCGGCGGCCGTTGACGTACAGCGCCCCGGAGTCGCCCGCGAGGGTGACCGCGACGTGGCTCCACTCGTCGAGCGGCAGTGGCTGCTCACCGACGATCCGCTGCTCGGCCGCACTGCCCGCACGGGTGATCGCGAACCGCGGAAGACCGTCCCCGTCGCAGGGGGTCAGGAACAGGTTCGTCTCGGTGTCGTTGCCGAAGTCGAAGACCCTGGTCCACGGTTCGGCCACGACCGGTCGGATCCAGGCCGCGAACGTCATGCTCGACAGGCCGTTGACCGCCTCCGCCGGGGCGTCGAAGTAGAGGTGGGAACCGCGTCGCACGGCCACGGCGCTGCCGAAACGTCCCGCGGTGCTGCGGATGCTCGGGGCGCGGTTCAGCGCCTGGCGGCACTCGTGCAGCGCGGCGATCATCGTGCGGAGCTTGCGGTCGAAGACCTCCTCGCCGGTGTTGGCGTGGGCCTGGGACAGCATCGTCATGAAATGTCCGGTGAAGTGCCCGCGGAGGTTGCCGTTGGCCTCGCCGTCCAGGCTTTCCCAGCCGTCGGGGGCGACCGCCCCGTGGGTGGGCAGGTCCGCGTTGGCGCGGAACACCTGCAGCAGCCGGTCCTCGTCGTAGCCGCGGGCGAAGCGCAGCATCCGAGCGCGCTTGTCGGCCGGCAGGCCCGGGCCGAGCGTCACGTCGGACAGCGGGAAACCCCGTAATCGCGCGGTTTCGGCGAGTGCGCCGGGAGTGCTGGGGGAGTCGGCCGCTGATGTGGGGGAAGTCAGGAGCGGGAGGGAAGCGCTCGCCGCCCCGATCCGGAGTGCGTCCCGGCGTTTGAAGTGACGTGCCATGAAGTTTCCTGCCCTCGCAGTAGGACTGATCGCGCACCGAGTTCCTGTTTGTGTGAGCGATCACACAAACCGGGGAGGAGGTTAGCAGTGGTGCGGGTCACTATCCATGGTTCAGGCGGGTTTTCGTCGGGCACCGCCCGGAGGGCCTCGGATGCTTCCGCGCTGAGGCGAGTGGTCAGCGCGCACATGCTGTCGGTGCCGCATCCGGCGAGCCGAGCGGAACGCACCCGAGAGCGGCCACTCCGGAAGTGGTCACCATCGGACATCACGGTGCCAACACGGCCCGACACGGGGCAGACATGCGCGCGGGTGTCTTGACAGGATGATTGTCGATCAATTGTCAGCTCTTCTGGGAGGCGCACCCGTGGGCCAGTGGTTCGACAGCAGCGTCGGTAGCGTGGACGAGACGACCCCGAACATCGCACGCATGTACGACTACTTCCTCGGTGGCTCGGCGAACTTCGCCGCCGACCGCGCGGCCGCCGAGGAGTTCCTGCGGGTGTATCCGGGCAACACGGCGTGGGCACAGATCAACCGAGCCCTGCTGGGACGTGCCGTGCGGCATCTGTGCGCCCGCGGGATCGACCAGTTCCTCGACCTGGGGTCGGGAGTTCCCACCGTGGGCAACGTGCACGAGATCGCTCAGCGGGAAAACCCCGAGTCGCGGGTGGTCTACGTCGACATCGAGTCCGTGGCGGTGCACCACGCCCGGCACATCCTGCAGGACAACGCCCAGGCGGGCGTCGTGCAGGCCGACATCCGACAACCGGACGAGGTGTTGCACGCACCGGAGGTGACCGAGCTGCTGGACTTCTCCCGGCCGGTGGGGATCCTGGCGGTGGCGATTCTGGACATCCTCCACGTCGAGGACCCGCCGGGGCTGGTGAGCGCGTATCGCGATGCGTGCGTTCCCGGCAGTGCGCTGGTGATCACCAACGGGGCACAGCTGAGCATGACCCCCGAGGAGCGCGCGGGCATCGATCAGGTCATGAGCCAGACCACCACTCCGCACGTCACCTTCCGCAGCCCGGAGGAGGTGGCTGCGCTGTTCCCCGGCTACACCCTGCTGGATCCCGGTGTGGTGCCCAGCGCGCAGTGGCGTCCCGACGAGCCGATCAGCCAGGAGCAGGCCCTGCGCTCCAACGGCTACGCCGCTGTCGGCGTGCTGTAGTCCCTCGGGGAGTGCGCCGGTGGTCTGCTCGGGTGGTTTTCGCGGGGCTGAGCTCGGGCGGGGGTTTGCTGCGGGAATCCCGAATTCGGGAATCCCCTGCACAGCGTCGGGGCCGCCCTGGCCAAGACCCGCGCCTGAGCCCCGGGCGGTGGAGGTGGGGGTCCGGTGGGGTGTTCCTGTCCGGACAACGATCTTTCACATTCGGTTGGGGTGCGTGTACGTTGCCGGTTCGGTCCGCGCACTACGCTCGCCGATCACCAGCTACCTCACCGAGGTGAAGGGATTCGCATGTACGGAACCGCAGCGCGAGGAACCACCGGAATCGAGACCTCCTCGGCCCCCACAGGGGAACGGCAGTCGGCGTGGTCGGTTGTCAGACCGGGTGGGAGTCGTGGCCTGCCCAGAGTTGTGCTGGCCCTGAAGGCGGCGTTGCTGCTGCTGATCGCCTTTCCGGGAGCGGCCGCGGCCGAGACGGTCCCTCCGGAGATCCCGGATAGCTCCGCACCGGCGGACGCGAAGTGGCTGCCCGCCTTCGACTACGACGGGGACGGCTGCTACCCCAGCGTGGCCATCGGCAGGAACGGCACGTTGAACCCGGGATTGAACAACTCCGGGGCGCTCGACGGGCAGTGCCACGACCCGTCCGATCTCGACAACTCCAACGTCTACGCCCGCGCCAAGCGCAACAACGGTTGGCAGGCGTACCTCTACGACATGTACTTCCAGAAGGACCAGGCAGTTCCGGGGGTGGATGCCTTCGGGCACCGGCACGACATCGAGCACGTCGTGGTGTGGGTCCACGACGGCAGCGCCCGGTACGTCTCCACCTCCGCCCACGGTGAGTACAACACCCACGCCGCCTCCGCGGCCGGTTGGCACGAAGGCACCCACGCGAAAGTCGTCTACCACAAGGACGGGGCCGGTACCCACGCCTTCCGGCTGGCGGGCAAGGACGAGCAGCCGGAGAACGATTGGGGAAGCTGGCACTATCCCACGCTGGTGAGCTGGAACAACTTCCCCGGTGACACCCGGGCGAAGTTGACCGGGGCCGACTTCGGCAGCGCCAGTCTGGCCATCAAGGACGGCGCCTTCCAGGACAACCTCGACAAGGCGAAACCAGACGGGATCCCGTTCGACCCCTACGCGTGATCCGAACATCGCCGCATCGGAGCCGTTTTCCCGGAATCCGTCCGGGGAAACGGCTCCGCCGGGTGGCGCCCCGGGTGCAGTGACGACGAGGATGCCCGGAGTTCAGCCACGCTGGTCGTTTTCGAGGGCTTTGCGGATGTCGTTGAGCCAGCCGGTGAACTCGAGGGCGTTCAATCCGGCCGCCCGGCAGACCTGGTCGGTGGCCTGCTCGAAGTCGTAGCCCAGGGTCTCGAGGTGGTTGCGGTCGCGCAGCACCAGGGCGACCGCGAGCTGCTCGTCGAGGGACCACTCGCCGGAAGGGTGCTCCTGGTTGTGATCCCGTGCCCACCGGCACCGTTCGGTGATCTCGTCGATGTGCATGTCGTTGTCCTCCGTTCCCACGCCGTTTCTCCGCTCTTGGACATGCTAGTGACGACCAGTGCTGGGCGGGGGAGTCGGGCGCACGGGACGTTACCGGCGGGGTTGAGCTCCCCGCGGCGGTGGGCCGGCCGCGGAATGCACGCGAGGCTCGATGTCTCTCCCGTGGCACGGCCCCGTGCCGGCCGGAGGGTTTTCCCGGAAACCGCTAACGGTCCTTGTTGTCCGCCGGCAATGGGACTCCGCACCCAGCGAGGCTGCGTGCGGAGTCGTGCTCCCACGAAACGCGCGAGAACGCGATGCGCGGAATGAGAATTTGTTTCAGCACGTCCTGCCGACGTACGAGGCGAACGGGTCGCCACGACGAGCGGCGTGGGGGACGAGTGGGCAATACCCTGTGGGCACGGCCGGATCGTTCCTGCCACGCATTCGACGTTGTGCCTCGGCGCTTTCCCGCGGCGCGAAGAAGAAACGGTAACTTTCGCTCGATCGAGTAGCTCTCTTCCTTTCCGGCAGGACGTGACGATTTCTCGTGTCGGCCGGTCGTGCCGAGCGATTCGCACGGAATTGACACCCTTCTGCCCGACTGAGTTGACCCGATCGCGGGAGTACGTTCAGGCATCACGCAACAACTCGCGGAGCCGCTCGGTCAGCGAGACTTCGGAAGGTGCCCCTTCCTCCGCGGTGTCCTGCTCCTCCAGCGCCCGTTCCAGTGCGGAACGCCAGTTGGCGAGCTCGGTCGCGCTGTCTTGGTGGGCTTGCTCGGCACTGGCCAGTTGATGGCGCAGCCCCCCGATGGTCTCGTGCAGTTCGGCGAGTTGCCTCGCGTGCTGCTGCTGCAGTTCGTCGCGCAGCCGCTGTTCGGCTTCGGTGTGTTGCGTGCGGGCCGACTCGAGTTCGCGGTGCTGCTGCTGCTCGAGTTCGCGGATGCGTTCGGAGTGCTCACTGCGCAGCCGGTCGAGTTCGGCGGAGTGCTCACCGCGGAGTCGCTCCAGGGTCTCGGTGTGCTCGCCGATGAGCTGGTGGTTGCGGTTGGTGGCCTCCTCGAGCTGCTGGCGAACCTCGGCCAGCGTGTGCTGCGTGCTGTGCAGTTGCGCCCGGACCTCGGCCAGGGTCTGCTCGGCCTCGTCGCGGCGTTGGGTGACCGCGGCCAGCCGTTGTTCGAGCTCGGTGAGCTGGGCGGCGTAGCGGTCGCGCTGGCCTTCGGCGTGGGACTGGGCGTGTTCCGCGGTGTGGCGGGCCTGCTCGGCCTGCTGCTGGGCCTGTTCGGCGACCTGGCGGGCCTGCTCGGCCTGGTCGCGTTCGGTTTCGGCGGTTCGGCGGACCTGTTCGGCCGCTTCGGCCTGTCCGCGTGCTTCGGCGGCGTCGGCTTCGGCCTCGGCACGGGCCGTGCGCGCGGCGGCGACGTCCTCGTCGAGCCGCCCGTTCACGGTTTCCAGGGACTCCACCAGCTGGGTCAACCACGGTTGGACACCGCTCAGTCCGTTCAAGGCCGTGGTGATCTGCTCGCCGAGCACGGCGGTGTCCAGCGTGGCCGCGGGGGAGTCCTGCTCACCGTGCGCCGAGTTCAGCAACCGCTCCGCTCGTCCCAGCTCGGCGCAGGTCACCGCTCGTCCGTCCACTGACCAGGTGCGATCCCGCTCGTGGCAGAACTCGCGTTTGCGTCCGGTGCGGGCTTCCGGCAGCACCGCGCGGCAACGGCTGTAGCCGCAGCGACGCGGTTCAGCCGTTGACCTGGACAAAGATTCGTCACGAGTTCCGTCATGACCGTTTTTTCCTTCGGGTGTTCCCTCCGACGAGGCAGGGGAGGGGTGGGGGGTTGTCTCGCCTCGGGCGGTGCTCGCCGGGTCCGCCGGTGCGGTTTCTCCCTCGTGGTCGCGCATACCTCCATGCTATCAGTTTTGTTTTGTTAAGTTAACTTGGTATGTTTTGTATAGAGAAGTATTTAGAAGATATGTTGTTTAGTAGTCGATAATGCCGCTTATCTACTACTAAGGGGGTGATGGGCCGAGCGCGGGAGCCAGGACCGCTGGGCTCGCTTCGGGGAAGCAAACCGAGACGGAGCAGAGGCAGGCAGAGCGCCGTCGGTCGGGGCGGGGCGAGGACGAGGCCCTCGCAGCGGGTGTCGCGTTGCTCGGCCCAGGTGTGCTGGGCGAGCAGTTCCACTGGGGGCGTGCTCCAGCTGCCGAACCGCGTCCCAACCGGGTCACCGGATCGCTGCGGCGGTTCACCGGAGCCAGATCGGGGTCACCGGGGTGCGCGATCCGGTAGAGCCAGTACCCGATCCGGCCCGGCGGGGAACGCGGCACGGGCGCTCAAGTCAGCTGGGGCCGCGATCCTTGTCCGACGAAGTGGTGGCGGTTCTTCCGCGTGGCGCGGGTGGGGGAATGGTGTTGGACAGCACCGATGGCTTGGCGACGGTGCATCGGGGTCGGGTGGCCCCGAAGCGAAACGGATCAGGTCTGGTGCACCAAATTGGCGGACTTGGACTGCTGGTCGGTGCGGTCTCGGCGGGCCGAGTGGACCGCGATGGCCAGCGCGGCGAGCCAGCCGACGGCGAGCGCGATGTACACCGGGAGACCGGCCACATCATCGAATCCGATGGCTCGCAGGAAGGTGCGGGTGTTGGTCAGCACGATGATCCCCCCGACCAGGGTGCCCATCACGCGCGCGTTGAGCAGTCGCACGACCCAGGCGGCGAACGGGGCCGCCACGGCGCCGCCGAGCAGCAGCGCGGCTACCACCTGCAACGGGATCTCGGAGGTGCTTAGGCCGAGCAGGAATCCGGCACTGGCGCCGACGGTAACCAGGAACTCGGATGCGGCCACGGTGCCAACGACCTTGCGCGGCTCCATCCGGCCGGAGGCCAGTAGGCTCGAGGAGCCTACCGGGCCCCATCCACCTCCGCCGACGGCGTCCATGAACCCGGCCACCACGGCCAACGGGGACAGAAACCAGCGAGGGACGTGCCGCACCCGAACCGCCCCAGTGCGGGTGAACGCGAACCGGGCCAGGATGTAGACCCCCATGCCGAACAGAATGATCGCCACGACTGGTTCGGCAGCCTTGGCGGGGATCGAGGTCAGAAACGTCGCCCCGACGAACGCCGAGACCGCGCCCGGCACGGCAAGCCACCCGATCTTGGGCCAATCGATGTTGCCGAATCCCCAATGCGACACACCGGAGGCCAGGGTGGTGCCCAGCTCGGCCAGGTGTGTACTGGCCGAAGCCACCGCCGGTGCGAGACCCACCGTGAGCAGCATCGTAGTCGAGGTCAGTCCGAACGCCATTCCCAGCGCCCCATCGATCAACTGGCCTGCAACACCGGCCAGCGCCAGCAGGACAAAGCTCGGCATCAAAGTCTCCTTAGTCTATAAATTTAGTAGACTTTAGTATCGACACTTCGGGATGCCGAGGTCAACGAATCTCGCTTGTTGAGACGGGGCAGCGGAGGAGCGCGCTCGGTGCCGCTGTCGCACCTGGTCCACGCCTGGACGCCTCACTCGCTGTGCGGGTCGAGAACCTGGGGCAAAATCACGGGTATGCGGATCACCTCCAAGGCCGACTACGCGGTGCGCGCGATGATCGAACTCTCCTCCGCGGACGAGCTGCTGACCGCCGAAGATTTCGCCGACCGGCAGGGAATCCCGGTGCGGTTCCCTGGTCACCGTCCTCAACGGCCCCGTACTCCTGAAGCTGTCCTGAGGGGCAGAGTGGGGCGGGTTATTCGTCGGTGAGGAGCGCGGCGTTGAGGGCGCGGGACCTCAGTGGTCATCGAGCCTTGGCTGAGGTCTGGTCCCGGTGCAGGGTGCGGTAGACGGTGAAGACCTCGGCGAGGTCGGCATCAGGAAGCTCATCATCGAGCCCGGTCGCCAGGACGATCGACCTCGTGGCCCACTGGCCGTCGTCGGTGAACCCCTTGAATCGAGGCGACTCATCGCCGATGGCTTCGACATTCGTCACGCGCCCCTGTACGAGTTGGACGTCATACGCGACGGCTTCATCGCCCGCGCCAACGCCGTCATCATCGTCCGCCGACTCCTCCGCGCCGCCTGGACCACCCACCGCTGGGACGTCCGCCCCGGCTGTCGAGCATGACCCTATCCGCGCGACCTCTAAGCAGACTCTCGTCCGCGAGCGTCATGACGAGTGATGCGGTGAAGACCTTCGTGATGGAACCTGCCGTGAACAGCGTCTTGGGCCTCACTCGGGCACCGGTCACGAGGTTGGCGATCCCCGTGGCCGCCGTCACCACGTCATTGTCTTTTGAGACGGCAACCGCGGCGTCGGGAACAGCGAAACGGTTCATCAGATGTGATCACGATTGGCTCGTCTCAGCTCGCGCTGGCGGGTGCGCAGGGCGGTTGCCAGTTGAGGCAGCCATCCAACCACGTCGTGGCCCCCGGAGTACTCCTCGAAGTGCACCTCCACGCCCCGCTCGCGCAAGATGTCCACGAGCTCGCGAGTGTCGGGGATGAGCAGGTCTTCCGTGATTCCTACGCTGACGTCCACGCGCGCAGGCAAGGATGAAGCGGACCGCAGGAACTTCAGGAACCACGCGGGCTCGCCGGCGTGCTCCACATACACCGCCGGCGACATCGCGACCGCGCGGCCGAAAGTCTGGCTGGCGCAGGTACTCACATAGCACGCGGCGCTACCTCCGAGGCTGGCGCCAGCCACGATCCTGTCCCCTTCCCAGGGGCTGAGGTTGCACTGTTGCTCCGCCCAGGGCACGAGCTGGGTCTGCAGGAAGGTGATCAGCTCATCGTTGTACAGCAGATCCGATACACGGGTGACCGTGCCACCCGAATCGACCAGCACAAGAGCAGTCGGAGGGACCTCCCCCGCGTTCTGCATGCGGCTCAGCGTTTGCGGCAGCCCGAGATGGACAAACGCCTGGCCGTCCAGCACCACGAGCAGCTGCGCTCTCGTGCTCGCATCGCGCGGTCTGCTCAGCCAGACCCGGCGGGTCTGCTCCGAGCCGAAAGGCAGCTCAGTCTGCATGAGTTCATCCTCAGCCTGCCCTCCACCGATGGGGAGCAGCGCATCCAGAGCCGGCGCATCGGGGCCCCGCAAGACCGACGCAGAAACAACGACGTCACCCATGTGGAGGCCGACGCTCCAGGGGTTGAGGGGGTCGGGAACCAGTCGTGCGGCTATGTCCCTCATGACGGCCGACGTCTCCTCCAGATTGCGGGTGGCCTCGTCGTCGGTGAGAGCCTCTGGAGCCGGCTCGGGCAAGTAGGCGTACGAAAGGTGGAGATCCGAGGGTGCCTCGACCGTGGCGACCCAAAGGCTGTCCTCAGAGGTATCGAGCCGCATCATGGGGCGCGTGTAGGCGTTATCGGCTTGAGGCGCGCTCAGATAGACTCCCACTGATGGGGCGACGGAATCTTCGAACACAAAGGTGTACGAGCAGTACCCATTCTTACCCTCCACGGGCTCGATGAGCGGACCGTCCCGTCCCACGAGCGCTTGCCTGGACGCCGCACCCCGGCGGATGGCCTCTACGGTCGGGCTGAGCCCGTCGGGCAGCACCATGGAAACTCCTGACTGACTTGGAAGGAACAAGGACCGGCGGCCGCAGCTGCCGGGGTGGACATTCGGAAGGGGCAACTGGAACGGGCTTGCGGGAGGTGCTGTTGCAAACTCGATGCCAATACCCCATGTATTTAAGCGAACACGGCTGATTTTCCCGTTGTGGAGCTGACAGGCCTGGCCGAGCCAAATATGGGTAGGCGATTTCGCGCCAGTTCGCCACTTTGCAACAGCACCTGTGGCCTACCTCCATCCCTGTGATGACGGTTCGTGCTTGTGCGGCCGTTCACCGTCAGGCGGCATGTGTTGCGTGAACCACATGACGATGCGGGTGAGCACGTCGGTGAGCGCGGGGTAGGACCGCACGCCGTGGCCCTCTTCGGGGTAGATCACCAGCGCTGATTCGACACCGTGGGCACGCAACGCCTGGTGGAACTCCCGGGCCTGGCCGGGTGGAGTGCAGCGGTCCCTTGCTCCCGCGACATTCAAGCAGGGCGTCCGGGCCTTGCTTGCGTGCAGCGTGGGGCTGCGTGCGTGCGCCAGGGTGCCAGGCTGCTCGGGATCTGCGCCGAGGAACGCGTTGCCCCATCCGGCGATGTTGCTGGTGAAGGACTGGCTGTACCAGTCGGTGACCGGCGAGATCGGCACGGCGGCTGCGAAGCGCTGGTCCTGGGTGATCAGCCAGGATGCCATGTACCCGCCGTAGCTCCCGCCGAGGACACCGAGCCGCTGGGGGTCGGCGACACCTTGCGCGACGAGCGCGTCGATCCCGGCGAGGTAATCGCCGGTGTCCGCACCGCCCATGTCACCGACGACGTGCCGCGCGAACCGCTGGCCCCGTCCGCCGCTGCCGCGCGGATTCGGGTTCAGCACGGCATACCCGCGGGAGACAAGCAGCGGCACCCACGCATAGTTCATCGACCAGGTGTTGCGGAAGGCCCACACCGGACCACCGTGCACATTGACGACCAGCGGAAACGGCCCGTCACTGGACGGTGTGCACAAGATCCCCTCGATCCGCAGTTCGTCCGGCGCCGACCACGAGACGGCTCGCGCCGTCCCGGCCACGGAACTGAGGTAGTCGGTGCCAGCGTGTGCGACCGAGGCGAGCACCTGATCCTTGTCCCCGTCGGTGATGACCACTTGCTGCGGAAGCTCGTAGGACTCCTGGATCGTGACCACCCGACCGTCCGCGGTGAAGGCCCCGTCGGGATAGAACCAGCTGCCGCCGCAGGCGAGTTCGGTCGAGAACACCTCGTGCACGTGGTTGGTGGCGACATCGACGATGCCAGCCACCGAATCCAGGTGCCGCTGCCCGAAGTAGCCGAGTTGCGTCGCATCGATCCACTGCAGGCCAGTGATGTCCGTGCCCACCGTGTCCACCATGGTGTGCGTCCCGGAGTTCACCTCGATGATCGTAAGATCGCCCGCGACGACCCACCGATCACTACACACCGCCTGCACGACCGCGGTGTACCTTCCGTCCGGGGCGCCCGTAGGCAACCCCAGTTGGACGCTGCTGCGGAAAATCTCGCGGCTGGCGCCGTTCGCCACGTCGATGAGCGTGAGCGCTGCACCATACCAGGAGTCTTCACTCGGATCGTCGGAGGCGACGGTCACCACCTGCCCCGCGCCGCACCAGCCTGCCTCCCAGCAGTTCATGCCGTCCGGCGACAGCTGCGACATCCCGCCGGTCTCGACTGTGTACAGCCACAGGCTTCGCCAGGCACAGGCGTCGTCGATCTCGACCCGGGGCTGCCAGCCGGGCCGATCGCTGTCTGCCTCGACCGGAGTCGTACCTGACCCTTGGCCGCCCGCCAGGTCGGCGCCGTGACCGGCGACTCCGAGCAGGAGCTGCCGCCCGTCTGGAGACCAGTGTGCGTATTCGATCGTGCCAGGCACCTCCGCCGTGGTCACAGCTTCGCCGAGGCGGTTCGCAGACAGCAGGAAGAGCTGGAACACGCCCGGTTTGGCGCGGTCAGACAGGAACGCCAGCATGGATCCATCCGGGGCGAACCGTGCTCCCCGGGCCGAGCCACACGCCGCCGACACCGGCTGCAGTTCACCAGCCTGGCTGGCATACACGGCCGTACGCGGGATCCCTGAGAGTTCGTCGAACACGAGCCCCGTGACCACTACGTGCGCACCATCACCCGTGACATGAGGTTCGCGCAGCGCGTGCGGTCGTCCGAACGCGGGTTCGTGCAACCTGCGCAAGTGCTCGACCACCGCAGCGTGTTCCGGGGTATCCGTCAGGTTTACCTCCATAGCGCTGTCCTCTCGGAGCAGGAGCGGTCAACCGATCATGTTGCCGGAGAAGTTCTGCTGCACCTCACGCTTAGGGGGACGATGCCTCAAACCGCTGTCAACATGCTTGAAGTCTCCCCGACGGGCAGGTATTGGCACGATCGACAACTGTCGGAAGATTTGGCCCCCGTTTGCGACACACCCGAATCGGGGAAGGTTAATGCCAAGTGAGTCGAACGGCTTCGTCAGGTCCGCCGAGCTCGCGTACCGGCAAGTGTGTCGGCGACAGAGCAGAGGCGGGGTTGTAGAGTGATCGGGTGCTCTCCGAGCTGCAGCGGCTGATCGATCATCTTGGCAACCGTCTCGGCAGGTCGGTCGCGATCGATGACCCGCACGTTCGCCTGCTCGCCTACAACGCCCACACTGCCGATGTTGACGACGTTCGGGTGGGCTCGATCATGCGCAGGAGCGTGCCCTCAGCATTGACCGACTATCTGCACGAGCTCGGCGTGCACAAGTCTGAGGATGTGTTCACCGTTCCGGCCCGCCCGGACCTCGGCCTCACTGTCGAACGCGTTGGTATGCCCGTGCGTCACGAGCAGCTACTGCTGGGATTCCTCTGGCTGGTCCGCTCGGACGGGCCGGTGACCGATGAGCACGCCGCGGCACTGCGGGAGGTGGCCGGCCGCGCCGCGCTGATCATGTACCGCGAGCACCTGGTTGGCGAGCTGGTCAAGGGCCGGGAACGAGAGCTGCTCCGGGATCTTCTTTCCGAGGACCCGGAACTGCACGCCGATGCCGCCGAAAAACTCGTCGAGCAGGAGCTCGCCGTCGCGGGTCAAGCGACCGCCCTGGTGGTGACCGTGTCCCAAGCTCCGGGCGAGCCACTGGACGAGCACGACCGGGTCGCTCTCACCGCAGCCGTCGACCGCGGCAGGCGACGGCTGTCTCCACGCACGGCGTTGACCTTGGAACGTCCTGGCCACGCGCTGCTGGCCGTCATCTCGCCGGGTCACGGTGGGGTCGAGAAGACGGCCGAGGAGCTCGCTGCCGCGCTGCACGAGCGCTTGGTCACCGAGAGCGGCCGGACGCACGAGGAGTGCTGGGTCGGTATCGGTAATACCCGGCGAGGCCTGCCCGACCTGCGGTACAGCTATCAGGAAGCGTGCCGCGCCGCCGAGGTCGCCCGGGTCACCGGAGCGCTCGGCCCGATCGCGCACTATGCCAACCTCGGTGTGTACGCACTGCTCAGTCAACTGTCGCCGCAGCAACTCATCGAGGCCCTGCATCCGGGCATCCGCCCCCTGCTGTGCGCCGGCGGCGGGCACGAGGACCTGGTCGAAACGCTGACCGCTTATCTGGACAATGCCGGCGACGCGAAACGCACCGTCGCAGCGCTACACATCCACCGTGCCACCCTGTACTACCGCCTACGACGCCTCGAAGAACTGTCCGGACTGGACCTTAGCGACGGCGACGACCGGCTCGCCGCACACCTGAGCCTCAAACTCGCCCGCTTGCACAAACCAACCTGACACCTCAAACACGGAATCCGCTGCAGATTACCTGCCGACCATTAACCGATCACCGTGCCTGAGCTTGCCGTGTTGACCGAGCGTAACCGGGAGAATGTGGTCATATCGACGACATGACCGGTGTGTGGCAGCGGAACTCCGACCGGTGCCCGGTCGTGATCGGCTCCGCCTTCCACCGCCTGCACAAGGGTGTTCATCAGTAGTCCAAGCACAGGGGCGTTCTTGAACTGGCTGCCGCTGGTGCCGATGGCGACGTAGAAGCCGGGAAGGTCGGTGCGATCGTAGATCGGGGTCCAGTCATCAGCCACGTCGTATATCCCGATCCCCCTTTTGGCTGTTCCGGCACGCCCATATGCGGGAAGCGTCGCGCCACTCGCGCGACCTGCAGGTCGAACCGCGCCTTGCTCGGGTAGTACCCGGCTTGATCTGGGTCGTTCAGCCACTCCAGCGGGTCACATTCCGGTTCTGTGCCGCCGATCACGAGTCCGCCTGCCCCGTCAACCACGCACATAGGTGCCCAGATCGATGTCCGCCACGACAGGCCCTGCGGTGCCGTTGTCGTCGTAGCCCGGCGGCGCCGGAACATGGTGCACCTCCTGACGCAACGGCCGGACCCACATTCGGAAATCATCGCCGACCCCAGCAGCTCTGTTCAGCTGCATCGATGTCCGCGCCCCGCGTGGCGAGGGTGTCGGGGCCCACTGCTCGTACGGAACGGTCCGTAGTTGTTGGTGACGTGGGGGACACCGCCCTGCGTCGGTGCGGCGTCGGGACCTTCGAGCTCGTAGCGAATCCGGAGCGGGTGGCGACGGGACGCTCGATCGGCTTCCTTTTGCATCTGCTTCATCACCTTGTTCCAGTTTTGCCTGTTCGACGGCATCACACACTCCTAGCGCGCCAACCCCATCTGTCGGGTGTTCAGTGTCGGCAAGACACTACATGTTGTGTCCGACAAGGACGTGACTCGACGCTATGACGAGCTGGCCCCTCAGGGGACGGTCAAATACGCCACCGCGCTGCGACTCGGGACGGCCGAGTCGGAATCGATCCTGCGCCGGTTCACCCGCGGTGGGCCCAAACATCCCACCTACCAAGCCCTGGAAGAACTCGGCCGGGCGGTGCGCACGATCTTCGCCTGCGACTACCTCGCCGACCCTGAGCTTCGCCGCGAGATCCACGGCGGGCTGCAGGTCGCCGAGAACTGGAACTTGAGGCAACGGCGTCATCTTCTACGGCAAGGACGGCGACCTGACCGGCCCCGACCGCGAGTCCGCCGAAGTCTCCATGCTCGCCCTGCACCTACTCCAGTCGGCGCTGGTGCACGTCAACACGCTGCTGCTGCAGAACGTCCTCGACAGCCCCGATTGGGCCGAACTGCTCGGAGAACACGACCACCAGGTGCTCAGCCCGCTGTTCTGGTCCAACATCAACCCCTACGGACGCTTCCGACTCAACATGGACACCCAACTCGACCTGACCACGGTCACCAGCCGAACCGAGCACGCAGCCGTCTCACCGACGATTGCTTATCGGGACTCGACTCAGGAGTGTGAGTCGCCGGCGACGGCGTTTGCGATGATGTCGGCAAGTCGCTGTGGTTGGGACAGGAACGGGTGGTGGCCGGTCGGGATCTCGACGAGCTGTCCCGCCCTGGTCGCCCAGCTGGCCTGCACCGCGGGTGCTGTCGCCTGATCGTGGGTACACAGGACGAAGGTGGAAGGTAGCGAGTGCCAGGCCACCGCGCGCGGGGGTTGGGCGAGAGCCGCGGACGATTGCGGCACCAGCCGAGCCCGCGCTCCCCGGGCGGCGTCCTCGTCGCAGTCTGCGGTGAAGTGGACGTGGAAGTCCTCCTCACTCAGATCCGCCCGGACCGCCAGCCTGTCGTCGTCGCCGGTGGGTTCGAGCCAGCCCGGCGACTCAGGGTCGGCCAGGGCCGCGAGTGACTGCCCGGTCTCGGGCAGCCCCGCCGTGACATAGACCAGGTGGCGAACCGCGGGATGCGCGCCGGCGTCGGTGATCACCATGCCGCCGTAGGAGTGCCCGACCAGCACGGCTGGTTCGTCGCTCTCGTCGAGCACCGCCTGAACCGCGTCACCGTCGGCATGCAGATCACCCCCACTGGTTGAGCAGCTGGGCAGCTCGACGGCGACCGAACTGAACCCATGAGCCCCGAGCGGCTGTCGCATGCGCTGCCACCACCAGGCGGAGTCTGTGACTACGGCCCCGTGCACGAAGATCACTCGCATGACTCCAGTCAACACCGCCACCAGAGAAGAGAAAAGCGAGTTCGCCACCGGCTGACGCATTCCCCGTCAGTACGCTCGGGGGGTTGAGACTGCTACTCCGTACCGAGCGGCCAGACGCACCGATCCGATCTGATGGTCACACCGTAATGTCACCACACGCCTTTCGGTGCGATGGTCGGTACGGGCGGGACTGTGATGCGGGCGGCTGGAACGGTCGACCATGCCGACACTGCCGTGGTCACAATAGCGATCTGCCCACCGCTCGGCCGTGGTCACCGCGACCTGGAACCGTTTCGCGGCCCGGCGCAACGGCCAATACTCGTCGACGACACACCGGGCCGACCTCAGCCGGCCAGTCGGAGTCAACGGCGCGTTCGTGTGGACCACGAGGGCCTCCTGGTCATCGGCGTCGATGTCGCCATCCACACCGAAACCAGCAGGCCCTCCCTCATATCAAGATCATCGATCCCGTGTCGCCCCGTCACCAACGTCCCCGAACAACACACCTAGGGCGCCGACACCGACGCGAGAGGCACCCGGCCAGGCCCGCTCGGTCTCCCCGGAGTCCCGCGCGGTTTCGGCGTCCGACTGGCACTGCCGGGCGCGGGCCGGGCACCTCGCTTCGCCGGGCCTCGGAACTTCTCACCTCGCGGGCAGGGGATCCGAACGGGGTGGATCCCCCCATCCCACCCGAGAAAGGAGAACGTCCCAACATCGCCCGCAGCGACACCCCCTACCTACGGCCGTCGCGGAATTCTCACGGCGGGCAGCGGACTGCTCGTCATCGCTGTGCCGACTTCGAAAACCCGAACTCCGATTCGAGGATGCGCTGCTCACCGGCTGCGTACGTTGTCGCACCCGTGGCGTGCCGCGATGGGGGTGCGCAGGATTCCGCCGCGGACAGCGTCCGACACTGACGGGCGGGTGTGGCGCTGCTATTCGTGGTTATTCGTGGGACGGCTTCCAGCTCGTCCCGTCGTGGACCAGCTGAGCTGACTGAAAGGTCTCCCGGCAGGAGTAGCGCACATCCCCGGCAACCGGAGAATGCGCGAGCACCTGAAGTGACGAGGCTGAAACGCGTGCTCATGGACGTGGTTGCAGGCCGTCCAGGGTGAGATCGAGCAGGCGTTCCGCTTGTTGCCGTTGTTCGGGGCTCGCCGAGGTGAGGGCGATGCCTTCGAGAGCGGCGACCATGTCGGCGGGAGTGATGTCGGTGCGGATCGTCCCGGCGGTCGCGCACGCCTCCATGAGGGTGCTCAGGGCGTCCTGGATCATTTCCCGGCTGTGACCGTACGGATTGTTCCCCCGTGCGGCGATGGCGCGCAGGGCGTCGATCATGCCGTACTTGGTGGTCACGTAGTCCAGGAAAAGGCGGGTCCAGGAACGCAGGGCCTCGAAGGGTGGCTTCGTTGCCAGCAGGTTCGGGGCCGCGTCGCACAGCTGGGCCACCTCGTTGCGGTAGACGGCCTCGACCAGCGCTTCGCGGGTGGGGAAGTTGCGGTACAGCGTGGCGCTGCCTACCCCGGCCTCTTTGGCGATGCGCTCCAAGTGGGCCTCGACCCCCTCCGCTGCGAATACACGTACCGCAGCCGCGAGGATCTTTTCCCGGTTACGCCGCGCGTCAGCCCGCAGCGGGCGCTGGGGGTGCTGGTCCATAAACCTGTGCCATCCCTGCTCAGACTCTTCAACTTGCCAAGTGGGGGCTCCTCCACTTATGCTCATTCAACTGAAGGCGCCTCCACTTGCACTGTAGGTAACAAGTACTTACCTGCGCACGCCCCACGAAAGGTCTGATCATGTCAGGGATCAGGGGCAAGGTCATCGCGCTCACGGGCGCCAGCAGCGGCATCGGAGAGGCCGCGGCAACCTATCTCGCCGAGCGAGGAGCCTGCCTGGTACTCGGAGCCCGCCGGCAAGACCGGTTGAACGCGGTGGTGGAGCGGATCACCGCACAGGGAGGTTTGGCCGTCGGAGTCGTCGTCGACGTCACGCGCCGCGACGACCTCAAGCAGCTGACCGAGACGGCACTCGACCGCTTCGGCCGACTCGACGTCCTGGTCTCCAACGCCGGAACCATGGCGGTCTCCTCGTTCGACGAGCTGCGCCAGGACGACTGGGACAGCATGGTCTCCACCCACATCACGGGTCTGTTGAACGGCATCGGGGCGGCGCTGCCCGTTTTCCGACAGCAGCGCTCCGGGCAGTTCGTCAACATCGCTTCCACGGCGGCCTATGTCGTGAAGTCCCCCCAAACCGTCTACGCGGCCACCAAGACAGCGGTGAAGGTGCTGACCGAAGGGCTGCGCCAGGAATCCGGTCCCGACTTGCGCGTCACTCTTGTCTCACCGGGTTTCACCGACACGGAGGGCGTGGGCAAGGGAGCGCCGGAGCCCGCGGCGGCGGCGCTGGCCCGGAAGCGCGACGAGATCGCCATGCCGCCCTCGGCCATCGCCTCGGCCATCGGTTACGCGATCGAGCAGCCCGACGGCATCGACGTCAGCGAGATCGTTGCCCGCCCCACGGTGCAGGCCTGACGAGCCGCGCGGAACGGGGACGGGCCCGCCGTCGGCCAACGGTCCTCGCCCGCGTCCCCGCCGGCCAAACCGGACACCCGATACGTGACCGAACAGGATGACGGGGCGAGGTGTTGCCCCCGCCCGCCACCGACACCGGTTCCCGCGGCTGTCTGCGTGCTCCGTCGGTCCTCTGGTCGGCGACCTCACCGTCACCTACCAGGCGCTGACCCCCGGCGACGCCCCGGACCAGACGCTGTTCGTCTACAGCACCCCACCGGGAAGCCCGTCCGAGGCAGCCTTGCAGCTGCTCGCCAACTGGGAACAGTCCACTCCGGACGGCGAGATCTCACACCACTGAGCGAGAAGGAACTCCGACGAACCCGAGCACCACACCGGACCGGGCAGGAGATCTGCTCCGGGGCAGCGGGAATTCGCGGGGGCGACCGGCGGCCGACTCCGCCCGCCGGTCAGCTCCTCGCCGGTTCCGCTCCGGTGTCCGGCTCCCGGAGCCGAATGCCGAAGCCGCGGGTGACGGGGGAGAGGAAGGCGAGCAGGGCGGAGAAGACGATGCCGCTCCAGCAGAACACGGCCCACGGCAGGAAGTCGAAGTTGGCCACCCCCAGCGTCGAGGCGAAGAAGACGCCGGAGACGGTCCAGGGCATGAGGACCTCGGTGATGGTGACCGAGTCCTCCATGCTCCGCGAGAGGTTGACCGGATGCAGGTTCCGCCGCGCGAAGGCCGTGCCGTAGAGGTCGTTGATGAGGAAGTAGGTGACCAGGGCGTTCGAGGTGCCGTTGATGACGGCGAAGCCGGACAGCAGCGTGGTCGTCACCAGACCGCCGGTCGAGCGCAGCCTGTCGATGAGCCTGCTCAGCAGCAGCCGCAGCACCCCGGAGTTCTCCAGCGCCGCGGCGAAGAAGAACGCGCAGAAGACGAAGAACGCCGAGCTGTACATCGCCTGCAGCCCCCCGCGGTCGAGCAGTTCGGCGAGGGTGTTCGAAACGTCGCCGGGCAGCATGTCCGTGGTGAAGCCGGACACGGCTGCCGCGAAGGCCTCCGCGGGGCTGAATCCCTGGACGAGCACGGCCAGCACGATCGCGGTCATCGCGGAGACGAAGAGCACGACCAGCGGCGGCTTGCGCATGATCGAGCCCGCCAGGACCACCGCAGGCGGCAACAGCAGCACGGGACTGAGCGTGAAGAGTCCCCGCACCTCGGCTGCGGTGCTGTCGATGACCTGCAGGTCGACCGATCCGGCGTCGATCGGGAGGCCGGCGAGCAGGAAGACCACGGTCGCGACGACCGAGGAGGGCACGGCCGTGTAGAGCATGTGGCGGATGTGCTCGTAGAGGTTGGCACCGGCCGCCAGCGAGCTCATGTTCGTGGTGTCGGACAGCGGCGAGAGCTTGTCCCCGAAGTAGGCGCCGGACACCACGGCGCCCGCGGTGATCGCCGGGGAGATGTCCATCGTGGTGGCCACGCCGAGCAGCGCGACTCCGATGGTGCCTGCCGCGCCCCAGGAGGTGCCGGTGAACGTGGCCACGATGGCGGTGACGAGGAAGGACAGCACGTACAGGTACGACGGGTCGATGAGCTCGAGACCGTAGTCGATCATCAGCGGGATGGTGCCCGCCGCCATCCAGGTGCCGATCAGCATCCCGATGCTCAGCAGGATGAGGATGCCAGGAAGGGCGCGCTTGATCTTTGCGCCCATGTCGGCCAGGACCCGGTCCAGCCCGATGCCGTGGCAGGCGGCGAAGACCGTGAACACCACGGCCGCGAACACCAGCATCAGCTCCGCGGGGTACTCCAGCACCCCGATGCCGCCGACGAGGATCACCAGGGTGATCACCACCGGAACGAGCGCGACGACGACCCGCGGCCGGGCGGACGTGATGCTGCCCTCCTGGTCCGACGCCCCCGTGTCCGGTCGAGAGTTCATCGTTGCCTCGCAGACGTGAGTCGCCGTGGGCGGGGGGAGGGGTCAGCCGGCGAGTGCGGCGAAGCCCCGGTCGAGGTCCTCGAGCTGGCTCCGGGCCCCTTCGAGCCCCACGGACAGCCGGATCAGCCCGGGCCGCGACACCGGCCCGGACTCGTCGTCGGGGCGCACCGGCGAGGTCACCAGGCTCTCGTAGCCGCCCCAGCTCGGTCCGATCCGGAAGAGGGTCAGCGCGTCGACGAAGCGGGACACCCGTTCGAAGGTGCCCTGCCGCAGCTCGAAGCTGACCAGGCCGGAGAACCCGCTGAACTGGGTGGTGATCAGCTCCTCGTCCGGGTCGTGCTCGGCGTGGGGATGGTGCACCGCGAGCACCTCCGAGCGCGCGCGCAGGTAGTCGATGACGCGGAGCGCGTTGTGCTGGTGCTGCTCCATCCGCACCGGCAGCGTCCGCAGCCCACGCAGCACCAGGGAGGCCTCCAGGGCGGACATGACCGCACCGAACAGCTGGTGGCCCCGGTGGAAGAGCTCGTCAACCGTGTTCCGGGAACCGATCACCGCGCCGCCGAGGACGTCGCTGTGCCCACCGATGTACTTGGTCAGCGAGTGCACCACCAGATCCACGCCCGCCGCGAGCGGCTTCTGGAACAGGGGAGTGGACCAGGTGTTGTCCATGACCGTGCGGATGCCGCGCTCGCGCGCGAGCGCGGCCAGCCCGGGAAGGTCGACGACCTTCATCAGCATGGTGCCCGGGCTCTCGACGTAGATCAGGGCCGTGTTCGCCCGGATGTGCTCGGCGACGTCGCCGGCCGGATCGGCCAGGACCGTGTGCTCGATCCCGAACCGCTCGAGGTGGTCCGCCAGCTCGAGCGTGGGCCCGTAGATGGTGTTGACGAACAACACGTGCTCGCCGCTGCGGAGCAGCCCGGCCAGCACGGCGCCGATCGCGCCCATGCCGGAGGCGAAGCACTTCGCGGTCTCGCCCCGCTCGAGCAGCGCGAGACGCTCCTCCAGGAACGCCACCGTCGGATTGCTGCCGCGACTGTAGACGAAGTTCTCGTGCTCGGCGGCCTGCTGCCGCACGAACTCCGCGAAGGAGGGCTTGGCGAAGAGGCTCGTCTGATAGATCGGGGGAGCCACGGCACCGGGTTCCGAGCCCGGACCGTCCCAGGGACCCGTGCAGATCTGCCGATCGGTGTCGTTCACCTGCGCCTTCCGATGTGGACGTGCCGGAACTCGGCGGATCTTCTGTTGATCCACCGAGCGGCGAAAGCCTGGAATACGAGCTGCCTGCCCGTCAACACGTCCCGGGCAACCGGAACGGGCCGCGCCGGGCGTGGCCGCTGACCGGCGCCCCGGCGCAGGCTGCTCACGGCGGGCAGGACAGCGCCTCTCCGGAACACGCTGCGGGAATCGCCCCGCAAGGCGGAAACGAATGATCGACTTCGGTGTGTGCGGCGGCTATGCTGCGCTCATGTATCTGGAGAACGTGATCGTCGACACGGTCGATCCGCAGCGGCTGGGACGGTTCTGGGAGGCGGTGGTCGGCGGGCAGCGGCTCACCGACGAGCCGGACATCGTCGAGACCCGGCTGGCCGTCGAGGGCGGCCCGGTGCTGGACCTGTGCTTTCCGGGGGTGGCTTCCGCTGCGGCCTCCGAACCGCCGCGGCTTCACTTCGAGCTGCGCGGCGGAGCCGACCAGGCCGAGGAGGTCGAGCGGCTGCTCGAGCTGGGTGCGCAGCAGCTGGACGTCGACCAGGGCGAGGGTGCCCGGGTGGTGCTCGCCGACCCGGAGGGCAACCCCTGCTGCGTGCTGGAGGAGCGGGCAGCGCACGTCGACACCGGACCGATCGCGGCGCTGTCACTGGACTCCGCCGACCCGGCCCGGGACGGGCAGTTCTGGTCCTGGCTGTCCGGCTGGACCGAGGTGCCCGGACACGCGCCCCGCACGTTGCAGCACCCCTCGCGGCGAGGTCCCCTCCTCGAACTGCACCCCGCAGCGGCCTCCACCGGCGCGAGCAAGAACCGGATGCACCTCGACATCCGCCTGGAGTCCGGAGACGATCCCGACGCGGTAGCGACAGGCATCGTCGAACGCGGCGGCCGCGAGCTGCACCCCGACTGGGGCGAGCTGCCGTGGCGGGTTTACACCGACCCGTCGGGCAACGAGCTGTGCGTGCTGCCGGCCCGGTCGTGAGGACCCGAACGTGCGGGAACGGTCCGCGATCCCGCGACGAGGGGCGCTTCACGCGAGGGGACCCGCTGCCGGGTGGGACACGAGCACGAACCACCCGGCAACGCGATCAGGGGCGGGACCCCTTCAGGAGAGCGCGGCCGGGTCACCGGCGAACGCGGTGACCATCTCCCGGTGCTGCCGCATCGTCTCCGCACCGTCCTCGCCCGGCTGCCTGCCGAACCCGCAGTACATCGACAGCCCGAACTCGTCGAGGTACTTCGAGGCGGTGCGCACGCGACGGCGCAGCCCCGGAATCCCGTCGAGGGGCTGCACCAGGCCCAGAAAGACCCGCGTGTCACCGACGTCGAGGTCGGACAGCGGCCGGAAGAAACGCTCGTCCTCACTGCGCAGCGAGCGCGGCCCCGCCATGTGCAGCCAGTCGATCCGCCGTCCGGACTCGGCCACGGCGTGGTTGGCCATGCGCACCACCGTGCTCATGTCCTGCGGCTCGTACATGGGCCACTCCGGGAACGTGCCGTAGCACAGGTGATAGCCCACCAGCACTTCCTCCGGCAGGAGCCGCGTCAGCCGGGACACCGGTCCCGCGAACCGCTCCCAGGCGTCCCCGGAGGTCCAGGGCAGCACCCCCTCGATGTCCTGCGTGTCGTAGGCGGTGTCCCACTGGACGGCCAGATCGGCAGGCGGTATGGCCTCGGTCAATCGTTCGAGCTCGCCGGCGACGAGGTCCTCGAACCCGCGCGCGGCCCTGGGGTAGTCCCGCCCGAAGTCCGCCTTGAACGCGTTCATGGCACTCGCCGGGAGTGGCAACCCCACCTGGAACCGCAGATGCGCCGGGATCGTGCCCTGCTCGCGCAGCTCGCGAAACACCTCGTAGGAGGCGATCGCGTCGTCGATGCGCGGCCAGCTGTCCCAGCGCACCCGCTCGACGCCCTCCCGCACGGAGAACACGGGCGTGTCGTGGACGTGCCGCGGAACCCCGGTCGGGGAGTCCGTGTCCTCCACCACGACCACATCGGAGTTGGGACGCACCAACCGCTCGCGCTCGTAGCCCACCCAAGGGGCGCGCGGCCCGGTCTCCCCGTCCGGAAGCGCGGCGACCAGATCGCCGAACCAGTGCGCACCGGATCGGAACGCCTGCTCGGTCGACCCGGCAGGCAAACTCCCGACCAACAGCAGATCACTCGCCACACGTGGGCTCATCGCCGCATCCCCTTTCCTCGGTTCATCGCGCAGGCGGGCGCTGCCCGCCGTGAGCTCCGGCGGAGCCCCCGCCGCGCCCCGGCCACAGTCGCCCGACACGGGCACCGAGCATGCGTGCGCTGCCGTCCGCAGCACCACGCCGTTCTCATTCAGCGAGAGAAAAATCGGCAACCAAGCAGGGATCAGTCGGTGTGCAGCTCGCGCAGGGCGCGGCGCTGGCTGCGCACGCTCCCGACGATCACCAGGGACAAAGCCACCGCGAGCGCCACCGACACCGTCACGGCGCGAGCGCGCCAACCGGGCAGCAGCAGGAACGGCGGCACGGCCGCGAACAGCAGCACCCCGGCGAGCCCGAACCAGGCGGCCGCCAGCCGGTGAACGCGGTACCACACCGCGGAGTCCGCCAGGGTGGCTCTCGTGCGCACCCCGCACGCGTGACGGGATCGAAGTCGACCGCGAAGGCCGCCCACGGCGACCGCGGTGAGCAGACTCGCCAGCCCGAGCAGGGCGCTGGTGAGCACGACCAGCGAGACCGGGTCGATGCCCTGCGGGTTGATCATCTCGTCGATCACGGGAGGAACCGTTTCCGAACGGATCGGGCCGCCTCCGGACGGCGCTCAACCACCGGCCCGGTTCGCCTGTCTCCGGGCACACCACCCGTTGTACCCGACGGGACCGTCCACTCGGGGCCGCACATCGCTCCCTGTCGGACGTGCCCCGGGGATGTTGTGCCGGCACCGCGGGAAAAACGAGTTGCCCGCGCGCGGCGGAACGCCTCTATGATCACCACGTGAACCACGCTGACAGCGACGCCGAATCGGTCGAGGACAACCGACGACACTGGGACGAGCGAGTCCCGCTCCACACCGCGAGCTCGTTCTACGACCTCGACGGGTTCCGCGCCGGCGACGAGGTTCTCGACCGTTTCCAGCTCGCCGAGCTCGGCGACGTCACCGACCTCGACCTGGCACACCTGCAGTGCCACATCGGTCTGGACACGCTGGGCTGGGCCCGTCACGGAGCACGCGTGGCGGGGCTGGACTTCTCGGAACCGGCCATCCGCACGGCAATCGACCTCGCCGCCGACACCGGCCTCTCCCAGCGGTCCCGCTTCGTCGCGGCCGAGGTCTACGAGGCGGTCGAGCAGCTCGGGGCCGGCGCCTTCGACGTGGTCTACACCGGAAGCGGGGCGCTGATGTGGCTGCCCGACATCGACCGCTGGGCGCGCACCGTGGCGGGGCTGCTGCGCCCGGGAGGACGGCTCTACCTGGCCGAGTTCCACCCGCTGACCGAGGTCCTCGACGACGAGCACGGTGCCACCGTGGCCCGCGACTACTTCACCCGCGGGGCGCGCACCTACGACGCCCCCGGCTCGTACGCCGACTGGGAGGCCCAGACCACGCACAACACCGCCACCGAGTGGCACCACACCCTCGGTGACGTCCTCAGCGCCATAGCCGCGGTCGGACTGCGGATCGAGTTCGTCCACGAACACGACACCATCCCGTTCCAGCGCTACGCCGCGCTGACCGTCGACGGTGCCCACTTCCGCTATCCCGACCGCTCGTCCCGGCTGCCGCTGATGTACTCGCTGGCCGCCACAGCTCCCACCCGCTAGCACGCGAGAAGCACCGACGCTCGAGCGCGAGGTCCTCGTTTGCCGTGCACCACGCGACGACCGCGCAGGTCGCGCCCCACGTCATCGACCTCCACGCTCATGTCCGGCGTGAGGGAAGCGGTCTTGTCGCTGGCCATGAAGTCGGACTGGGCCGCAGGAGTGGACGGTCAGGCAAGAGCGAAGATCCAACCGAGGTCCATGACCTGCTCGAAGCCCAGCAGGCCGTAGAACTCCTGGCCCGCTGCGCTGTGTTCGACTGGAGGATGGGCATGACGCGGCGAATGGTCGTCGACGACTCCAAGTGAGCAACGGCGTCCCCTCGGACTGCCCGGAGCACCACCGCATTTCCTCCCCGCACGCACCTTCGCGACGGAGCTTCCCCTCAAACAGAGCGCTGTCCCCCTCCGCAATCACCCGGATCAGCGACGGGGTAGTGGGCCAGTTCGCTTCACCGAGATCCCTGGGACGCGGCCGCGGCAGTCGAGTCGGGCCTGGGAAGAACTTCGTTGACGCAACACGAGAGCAACCAGCCGCACGCTGCACGGGGCGGTCGACCACCAAGCTCTTTAATAGTTCGACTGGTCGGTTTAAGATTTGGTCGTGGCGCGCACCGTCAATCAGCAACAACACCAGCAACGTCGCGAAGCCGTCACCACGGCGGCCGCGAACCTGTTCGCCCGGAACGGTTTCGCGAAGACCACCACGGCGGCAATCGCCAGGGAAGCGGGCATCAGCACGGGAAGTCTGTTCTACTACTTCCCGGACAAGCCCGCGATCTTCCGTGCGATCTTCGAGCAGGACATCGCTACCTCCCGAGCACTGCTCGACGAGCACGCCGAAACCGAGGACCCGGTCGCGTCGCTGCTCGCCGTCGTGAGCGCGCTCGCCACCCCTGCGCGTGACGAGCGGGCCCCCGGGCTGCTGGTCGAGCTGCTGCGCCAGGTCGGCAACGACCCGCAGCTCGGGGAAGTCGTCGCGACCAACGACGCGATCGTGCGGGACGGACTGGCGGCGCTGCTGCGGCAGGCAGCCACCGAGCAACGCGCCGACCCCGACCTCAACGCGGAACAGGCCGCAGGCTGGATCCAGACGATCATCGACGCGACCTACCTCCACGGCGGGGACAGCTCCGCCGCCGATCCGCTGCCGATGCTGCGTCTGATCGTCACCCGGTTCCTGGGCATCGACGCCGCCCCGGCAACAACGACCGAGGACGACCCGAATGCGGAGGCGAGCCGATGAGCGGACACCCCGAGCACGTGCGCATGCCCCGTGGCTACCTGTGGTTGTTCTGGCTCGGCTGCCCTCTCCTCGGATTCGGGCTGGCGCTCGTGGTCAAACCGCTGACGCGGTGGATGATCGAGACGCTGGACTCCGCACCCGGCCCGTTGCGGCTCGCCGCCGGAATCCCCACGTCCTGGGCGATCCCGGTCCTGGTCGTGATCGGTATCGGAGCGGGCTGCTGGCTGTCGCACGAGGCCGAGCGGGACAGTCTCGCGGTGACCGTACGTCCCGACGGCGTCATCGCCGCCCAGCGCGACACCGAGCGCTACATCCCGCGTTCGAGGATCGGGACCGTGTTCACCGACCCCGAGGAACTCGTCGTGCTCACCCCCGCCGGACGCGAGATATTCCGCTCCTCCGCGACCGACCTGTCGAAAACGCAGCTCACGGAGGCGTTCCGACACCACGACTATCCGTGGTGGGGAACCCGCGACCCGCACGAGGAGCACTACCGGAGCTGGAGGGACGGCGATCCCGACCTCGACGAGGGAATCCACGCCCTCCTGCGGACACGGCAGGAGGCCTTGCGGTCCGACAACCGCGCGGAGACCGAGCGGGTCCACACCCAGCTCCAGGACGAGGGCATCGCCGTCCGCGACCGGGGCAAGAAGCAGCAGTACCGCCGAATCACCGATCACGACACCACCACGCCCTGACAACCGTAACCGTGGTCACCACGCGAGGCAGACAACCGCCGCCGAGACGGCTGCGGCTGCTTCCGGCTACGGGTGCGGGCGCTCGATCGGGCAGTCGGCCAGCACGGTCGAGATCCGACAGCCTGCGGTGACCCAGTCGACGAGGTCCTCGTCGATGTAGCCCAGCAGGGTGAGCACATCGTGATGGCGAGCTTTGAGCGGCTGGTTCCAGACCCTCTCGTGGTGGGCCAGCCGGTTCCGGAACTCGTGCAGCCGCGTGACCGGCTGCTCGACGGTGGTGCGCGCCCGGTCGGGAGCGGCGGGGAAGCCGCCGGCGAGGTCGGGCCACAGGGTCGTGGCGTAACGCTTGGCCAGCAGGAACCGCCAGAAACCGAACCCCAGCTCGGTCAGCGTCTGCCCCTCGTCGGCGACCTTGCCCTTGGCCCGCACCCGCTGCCGGGCCGTGGCGATGTCCCGACGGGCGCGCTTGTCGAGCTCGCCGGCGGTGTCGTCCAGCCAGGAGCCCACCCGCCCGGCCGCGGCGTGGCGCGCGGCGAGCCGACCGGCCAGCACGTTGCGCAGCACCACCTCCAGATGCCCCAGGGTCTCCCAGAACGCCCCGCTGATCCGCGCGTTCCACCGGTACAGGTCGAGCGCGGCGGCCGGATCACCACCGCAGGCGTCCAGGTAGCCCTGCATCCGGGGGACTCCGAACAGCGACAGCAGGGCGCTGTCCGGCGACTCGGTGGCGTGCGGGTTGTGGACGGGGCTCACGAGCGGGTACTGTAGTAGACGAAGATCCCAGGTCGGTCCCTGGTAGTCACCTTCGGTGACAGGTCATACCGCTGGGGTTACGAGACGAGGAGGCGCCGCCCGCCCCGGGCGGCGCCTCTTTCACGTCCGCAGCCCACCGGATCAACGCCCCACCGGATCAACGCGGGGGCGAAAGAGCGCCTCCGGAGGAACTTGCCGACCCACTCCGGCGAGCCGGACGCAGCGGAGTGCTCACTTCGCCACGCCGACCGCGCCGCATCACCGGCCGATGTCAGGGCCTGGCTCACCTCACGAGGGGGCCCAGTTCTCCGGTTGCTACGGCCAGCCGCAAAGTAGGCGGCCATGTGATCGTCGTCTCTTGCTGTGGCGATAGCCTTCACGCGTGCGGCAGAGCTGGGAGTCTGAGGAGCTGATCGGGTCGTGGACGCTGGTCGGTGAGGACTGGCGGTTGGTGGGCAACAAGACCGGCGCCACCCGGCTCGGATTCGCGCTGGTGTTGAAGTTCTTCGAGATCGAGGCGCGGTTTCCGGCATATCCGGAGGAGATCCCGCAGCAGGCGGTGGATTACGTTGCCACGCAGGTGCAGGTCGTTCCCTCCGAGTTCGCCAAGTACTCGTTTACCTCCCGCACGATGGAGTATCACCGCCGCCAGATCCGCACGGCGTGGGGTTTCCGCCCGGCGACCGAGGCCGATGAGCAGCGCTGGTCAGCCTGGTTGGCCGAGGAGCTGGTCGGGGTGGAGATGGATCGGCAGCGGCTGGCTTCAGCGGTGCTGACCCGGTGCCGGGCCGAGCAGGTCGAGCCGCCGAGCGCGGGGCAGGTCGAGCGGGTGGTGGCCAGCGCGGTGCGGCAGTTCGAGGCCGTGTTTTGCCAGTGCACGGTCGATCGTCTGGGGCCGGCGGCCGCACGACTGCAGGATCTGGTGGCCGAGGCGGACGGAACTCGCGGCGGGTTGCTGGCTGAGTTGAAGGCCGACCCGGGTCCGGTCAGCCTGGACACGTTGCTGCGCGAGATTGACAAACTGACCGCGGTGCGCGATCTCGGTTTGCCTGCTGGGCTCTTCGACGACGCGTCCGAGAAGCTACTCGCCGCCTGGCGAGCCCGCGCCGCCCGCTCGTGGCCGTCGGACCTGCGGGATAGTCCGCCCGAAGTGCGTTTGACGCTGTTGGCCGCGTTGTGCTGGATGCGCCAAACCGAGATCACTGACGCGTTGGTGGATCTGTTGATCGCCCTGGTGCACAAGGTCAATGCGCGGGCCGAGCGGCGGGTGGAACGGGAGCTCACCGACGACCTGCGGCGCGTACGGGGCAAGGAGGGTTTGCTGTTTCGGCTGGCCGATGCCGCTCTGGAGCATCCGGACGAACAGGTCCGCACCGCGCTGTACCCGGTGGTCGGCGAGAACACCCTGCGGGATCTGGTCAAAGAGGCCAAGGCCAACGAACGCGCGTTCCAAGCCCGCGTGCGCACCGTGCTGCGCGGCTCGTATTCGAACCACTACCGTCGCATGCTGCCGTCGCTGCTGGCCGCGCTGGAGTTTCGCTGCAACAACACCGCCTACCGCCCGATCATGCAGGCCCTGCAGTTACTGGACCGCTACCGCGAGGTAGATGGCAAGGCCCGTTTCTACGGTGATGAGGAGGTCGTCCCGGTCGAGGGCGTGGTGCCCAAGGCGTGGCGCGACGCGGTTGTCGACGATCGCGGCCGCATCGAGCGGATTCCGTATGAGCTGTGTGTTTTGGTCTCGCTGCGGGACGCGTTGCGGCGCCGCGAGGTCTACGTGGCCGGCGCGACACGCTGGCGCAACCCCGAAGATGATCTACCTGCGGATTTCGAAACCAGCCGGGATGTGCACTACGCCGAGCTGCGCCAGCCCTTGGACGCCTCGGAATTCATCGCCGACCTGAAGCAACGCATGACTACCGCGCTGGACGGCTTCGACACGGCACTGGCCGAGGGCACCGCGGGCGGGGTACGGATCACCCGGCGCCGGGGCGAGCCGTGGATCACCGTGCCGCCGCTGGATTCGCTGCCCGAACCACGCATGCTGGGCGCACTCAAGGACGAGGTCACCCGCCGGTGGGGCACCCTGGATCTGCTCGACGTGCTCAAAGACGCCGACTTCCTGACCGAGTTCACCAGCGAGTTCACCTCGGTGGCCTCCCGCGAGATCCTCGACCGCGCCACGTTGCGCCGTCGGCTGCTGCTGGTGCTGTTCGCGTTGGGCACCAATATCGGCATTCGACAGCTGGTCGCCACGGGTGAGCACGGCGAGACCGAGGCCGCACTGCGCTACGTCCGCCAGCAGTTCATCACGCGTGACAACCTCCGCGCGGCCCTGGGCACGCTGGTCAACGCGACGTTCGCCGCGCGTGATCCGCAGTGGTGGGGTCAGGGCACCGCCTGTGCCAGCGATTCCAAGAAGTTCGGTTCGTGGCAGTCGAACCTGATGACCGAGTGGCACCAGCGCTACGGCGGCCCGGGTGTGATGATCTACTGGCACGTCGAGCGCAAGCACACCTGCATCTACTCCCAGCTCAAGTCGTGCTCGTCGTCCGAGGTGGCGGCGATGATCGAAGGGCTGTTGCGGCACTGCACCGACGCTGAGATAGAAGCGAACTACGTCGATACTCACGGTGCCAGCGTGGTCGGGTTCGCCTTCACCGAACTGCTCGGCTTCCGGCTGCTGCCCCGGTTGAAGAACATCGGCTCGATCCGGCTGTACCGGCCCGACGACGGCGGCGCCTGGGCCAACCTTGGCGCGGTGACCACCAGGCCGATCAAGTGGGATCTCATCGCCCAGCAGTACGACCAGATGGTCAAATACGCCACCGCCCTGCGGCTGGGTACCGCCGAGTCGGAGTCGATCCTGCGCCGGTTCACCCGCGGCGGACCGAAACACCCCACCTACCAAGCCCTGGAAGAGTTGGGCCGGGCTGTGCGCACCATCTTCGCCTGCGACTACCTCGCCAACCCCGACCTCCGGCGTGAGATCCATGGCGGGCTGCAGGTCGTGGAGAACTGGAACTCCGGCAATGGCGTCATCTTCTACGGCAAGGACGGCGATCTGACCGGCCCCGATCGCGAGTCAGCCGAAGTCTCCATGCTGGCTCTGCACCTGCTGCAGTCCGCGTTGGTGCACGTCAACACGTTGCTGCTGCAGAACGTCCTCGATACTCCCGGTTGGGCCGAACTGCTGGGCGAGCACGACCACCGGGCGCTCAGCCCACTGTTTTGGTCCAACATCAACCCCTACGGGCGATTCCGACTCAACATGGACACTCAGCTCGACCTGACCGCGGTTACCAGCTGAACCGAGCGCGTAGCCGTCTCAGCTGGGGATCGGCTTACGGCACTCGCGGCGCGACCGTGTGGCGGTGATCGCCCGAGACGCAGCGTCGGCCCGGCTCACCGACAGCGGTCAGAGTCCCCCTCGTCCGGCCGCACAGCCCTTGACCCCACCCGCCTTGGGCTCATGCTCGATGGGGTGAACACCGTGGGCACGCGGCCACGCCTGCACGGCCCGTCGATCCGCGCTAACCGCCCTCGGCGGGTGGTTTCGACCCGGCCTGACCGGGCAACTCTGTGGTTATCCCACACTATGAGGAGGCGCGATTCCCATGGCAGAAGAGCTGCGCGGCCGACGGGTCGCGATCTTGGCCACTGACGGTGTCGAGCAGGTCGAACTGACCCAGCCCCGCGAGGCGGTGGAGCAGGCCGGGGCGCAGGTGACGCTGCTGTCGATCCACACCGGAGAGATCCAGTCGATGAACGCTGACATCGACAAGGGCGATACCTTCACCGTCGACCGGTTGGTCTCCGACGTTTCCGGCGACGACTTCGACGCGCTGATCCTGCCGGGCGGCACAGTCAACCCGGACGGGCTGCGGGTCAACCCGGACGCGGTGGGTTTCGTACGGGACTTCGTCCGGTCCGGTAAGCCGGTCGGCTCGCTGTGTCACGGGCCGTGGACGCTGGTCGAAGCCGACGTGGTCCGTGGTCGGACCCTGACGTCGTTTCCCAGTATTCGCACCGACATCCGCAACGCCGGCGGGACCGTCGTCGACCAGGAAGTCGTCACCGACCAGGGCCTGGTCACCAGCCGTGACCCCAACGATCTGCCCGCGTTTTGCTCCAAGATCGTTGAGGAGTTCGCCGAAGGCCGCCACCGGGCCCCCACCCAGGCCTGAATCGAACCCATCCGCCAGAGGAGAAGAACATGAAGGCACTGGTCTATAACGGACCCCACGACGTCTCCGTCTCCGACGTTCCCGACGCGCGTATCGAGCGGCCCAACGACGTCCTGGTGCGGATCACGGCGACGAACATCTGCGGGTCGGACCTGCACATGTACGAAGGGCGTACCGACTTCGAGCAGGGCCGCATCTTCGGCCACGAGAACGTCGGCGAGGTCGTCGAGGTCGGTGACGGGGTCGACAAGGTCGCGGTCGGGGACATGGTCTCGGCGCCGTTCAACGTCTCCTGCGGGCACTGTCAGAACTGTGAGCACGGTCTGACCAACTACTGCCTGGCCGCCAACGTGGCGGGCATGGCCGGCGGGGCGTACGGGTTCGCCGACATGGGCGGCTGGGCCGGTGGCCAGGCCGAGTACCTGCGCATCCCGTGGGGCGACTTTCAGTGTCTGCGCCTGCCCGAGGACGCGGCCGAGAAGCAGAACGACTACGTGATGCTCTCCGACATCTTCCCCACCGGCTGGCACGCGGTGGAGATGTCGGGCCTCAAGCCCGGCGAGACCATCGTGATCTACGGCGGCGGCCCGGTCGGGCTGATGGCCGCACTCTCCGCGAACGTCAAGGGCGCGGCGAAGGTGATGGTCGTCGACCGCCACCCCGACCGGCTGCGCCTGGCCGAGCAGATCGGGGCGATCGCCATCGACGACTCCAAGGGCGACCCGGTCGAGCAGGTCACCGAGCACACCAAGGGTGTCGGCGCCGACCGCGGCGCCGAATGCGTCGGCTACCAGGCCCACGACCCCCAAGGCAACGAGGACAACGCGGCGACCCTGAACAAGCTGGTCTCCTCCGTGCGGTTCACCGGCGGCATCGGCACCGTCGGGGTGTTCATTCCCCAGGACCCGGGCGGCCCGGATGAGCTGTCCCAGCAGGGCAAGGTCCGCTTCGACTTCGGCAACTTCTGGTTCAAGGGCCAGCAGATGGGCTGCGGGCAGGCCCCGATCAAGCGCTACAACCGCCACCTGCGCAACCTCATCACCGAGAACAAGGTCGAGCCCTCGTGGATCGTGTCCCACAACCTGCCGTTGGAGAAAGCGCCGGACGCCTACAAGCACTTCGACGCCCGCGAGGACGGCTGGACCAAGGTCGTGCTCAACCCCGGCCAGGCCGCCTGACTTGTCCCTCGCGCGGCTCTAAACAGCACCCGTTTGAGTAGGAGGCCAGAGCATGGCTGAACCGGTGACCGTCGGGCTCCTCGTCCGGATCGAGGCGCTACCGGGCCACGAGAAAGAGGTCGAAGACTTCCTGCAGCAGGGGCTCGGCATCGTGGAGCAGGAGCCGGGCACGGTGCGGTGGTTCGCCATCCGCTTCGGGCCCTCGTCGTTCGGGATCTACGACGCCTTTCCCGACGACTCCGGCCGCCAGGCCCACCTCTCGGGCCAGGTCGCCCAAGCCCTCGCCGACAACACCGGCACCCTGTTCGCCCAGCCCACCATCGAACCGGTGGACGTAATCGCCGAGAAACCACCGAGCTGATCACCGAACGGGCGACTCGGGGTGATGGTGTCCGATGATCGAACGTCTTGCGAACGTTGCCTCGGGACCAGGGTTGGTGCCACAATGGCACCATGAAGCGGATGAATCTGCGAGATGTGCCCGACGAGGTGTACGCCGCGCTCACTGAGGCGGCCGAGGCGAACCGGCAGTCGCTGTCGGCGTTTGTCGTCGACCGGCTCACCGAAGTTGCCCAGGTGGCCCGGCTGGAGGACTATGTGGCCTCCTATCGACCACCCCAGGGCAGCGGCCTCACCGTCGACGACGCGACCGCCGCGGTGCGGGAGGTGCGAGAAGCGTCGTGAGCCTGGCCGTGATCGACGCTTCCGTCCTGACCGCCTTCTACGCCGCCGACGATCCTCGCCGTGATGCGGTCGCGGCACGCTTGGCCGCCGGCGACGCCCTGTTCGCCCCTGCCCACGTGGATGCTGAGGTCGTTTCCGCGTTGCGGGGCATGGCCCGTCGCAGCACAGTGCTGCACGCCGCAGTACCCGCCGCCCTGCGGCATCTGGCGGAGTTCCCCATTCGACGCATGCCGCTGGCTCCGCTGCTGCAGCGCATCTGGGAGCTCCAAGACAACATCACCCCGTACGACGCCGCGTACGTCGCGCTGGCCGAACGCCTCGACGGCCCGTTGATCACCGGAGACGGCAAGCTCGCCGCGGCCAGCGGAGCCCGCTGCACCTTCGACCTCATCACCTGACTCGTGTACGGCAGGGATCCCCTTGCGAACCAGTAAGGCAGGAATTTCCCCGCAGGCATATCCGCCCGAGTTTCGGCGAGTAACTACGTCCTCCCACCCCCGGTGAGCGGATGCTTGCTGCTGGAGGGAACCATCGGTGGAGTAACCAGTTATGTTTCCGCGGAACCGCCACGGCCTTCTTGCCGTTCACGTCGGGTCTGTGTGTTGTGCAGGGCCTGGCGGCGTTCGCGTTCGCGGTAGCTGAAGGCGGCTTCGCGGATCGAGTTTTCACTTTCGAAGCCGGAGCCGACGGCACCGGCAACAGTGGCCGCCGCGGTAACCAGCAGCATGACGACGGCATAGTCACCGAATCCGAGACCGGGCCCGACGTACTGGCCGAACACCTCAGGAGTGAGGACAACACCGGCCGCGATCAGGTTGACGACGTAGAGTGCCCCGTACATGCACCCCACTCCGATGGCCAGGGTCAGCACCGTGGAAACGTTGAACAACACCGCCTGCTCGCGTTCGGGTACGGGCCGTCCCCTGGTCTGCTCCCACAGCCGGTGGTAGGCGATGAGCCAAACGACCATGACAACCACCGACCCGAGCACCGTGGCCAACAGGCGCAGTGGCCCCATCGTGCTGGCCAGTCGCCAGACCGACGTACTGATCAAGTAGAACGCGCTGAACGCGAACGCCCCCACCAGCGGCCCGGTCAACCCGAACACCAGCCGCCACGGACGATTGTCCCGAACCATGCCGATCAACAACCGCACCACGCCTCGCGAGGCCAGCACGCGCACGTCGACGTCGCGTTGCTCCGGGGTGACCCGCTGGAAGCGGTTGGCCAGCCAGGGCAGTCGGCGACGCCGGTGCTCCTCGGTCCTCTCCGAGGGAGTACCCCGGCTGCGCATGTCGGCGACGAGTTGGGTCACCACACCTCGCACCCGGCGGCGCAACGCCATGCCTCCGAATGCCGGTAGCGACACCACCAGGACCCTGCGCTCGTTGCTCATATCGGCCACGATGGGCTGCCGGCCGCTACGCAGCGGGAGATCCGTGATGCACGCAGCAAGATCCCACCCATACTGCCGCATCCGCTTGCCGGCGACGTCCATCATCTCGGTATGGCGGTCGTCACTGGGCGGCAACTGCTCGCGGTGCACATCCACGCGCCACACGCAGTTATCCTCCAGCTGCTCGGACAGCAGTCTCGGCAAATCATGGGCGAGCTGCTCAGCAATCTGCGCAGGCGCGGCCACCGGATCAGCCACCACCCCCACAGTCACCGTCTCGATCGAACCGTTCCTCGCATCTTCCGGCATCGTCATCGCAGCACTCCCCACCTTCGGTGACGCCCCACGGCTACCCACCACAGCCCTATCCAACGACCCACGTAGTTCGAGCCCCGCACCATCTCCGCAAACCAACCCTCACTGAGACAATCGAGACGGAACGTCGCCGAAGTGACTGCCCGCGCACGAGCAGGGACGATGCTGACCAGGCTCGTCTCAGTTGCCTAGTACGGTGAAAATCTCACAGAGCGGGGGCTAAGCGTTATACTCCTGCTCGTGTCCGGAACCTTGATCGGCTACGCCCGTTGCTCCACCGACGAACAAGACCTCACCGCGCAGTGTCAGCGCCTCGGCGAGCTCGGCGTAACCGAAGATCGGATCTATCTCGACCACGGACTCACCGGAACCCGTCGTGCCCGGCCCGGCCTGGACCAGGCGCTGGCGGCCGTGCGCGCAGACGACACGCTTGTGGTGCCCAAGCTCGACCGGCTTGCCCGATCCGTGCCCGATGCTCGCGCCATCGGTGACAATCTGGCCGGCCGCGGCATCAAGCTCTCCCTCGGCGGGCAGGTCTATGACCCCACCGACCCGATGGGCAAGATGTTCTTCAACATCCTGGCTACCTTCGCCGAGTTCGAAGTGGACCTGCTGCGGATGCGCACCCGCGAAGGCATGGCCGTGGCCAGGGCAAAGGGCAAGCTTCGCGGCAAGCAACCCAAGCTCTCACCGAAGCAGCAAACCGAACTACGCCGAATGCACGCCACTGGCGACTACTCGATCGCCGACCTCACCGAGCTGTTCTCCGTGTCGAGACCCACCGTCTACCGCAGCCTGCAACGCGGCAGCCACTCAGCTGGCACCTCCGGCTGAACTACTTTGCGGCTGGCCGTAGCAACCGGAGAACTGGGCCGAGGGGAGCGGTCGCCCGACGGCGCCGTAGAAGGAGCAGGAGGCGGCGTCCTCGGCCTCCTCGGGAACCTCGGGACGCCACTCGGGCACGAACACCAGCCCGGGCTCGACCAGCTCGAAACCGGACAGCATGCCGGCGATCTCGCCGCGGGTGCGCAGATACGCCGGGTTCTGACTGTTGCGGTAGAGCTCGGCGGCCTGCTCGACATCGGGCAGGGTGTCTCCGGACACGTGGGACAGCACCAGATACCCACCGCTGGTGAGGCGACGCCGGTAGCCCTGCAGAATCCCGGCCGGATCCTGCCGATCGCTGACGAAGTGCAGCACCGCGACCATCAGCACCGCCACCGGCTGCTCCAGATCGAGCAGCTCGCGCGTGACCGGCGAGTCCAGCACCGCCGCGGGATCGGTGAGATCGGCCTGCAGCACGGCGGTGTGTTCGGTGTGCCGCAGCAGCAGCTGGCTGTGCGCCACCGCCACGGGCTCGTTGTCGACGTAGACCACCCGGCTGTCCGGCTCGACGTCCCGGGCCACCTCGTGCACCGGCCCCGCCGTGGGCAGCCCGCAGCCGAGATCGACGAACTGGCGTATCCCGCAGGAGGCCAGGTAGCGCACACTGCGGCGCAGGAACGCGCGGTTGACCCGCGCCAGATGCGGCATCTGCGGAAACACCTCGTAGATGCGCCGGGCCAGCTGCCGGTCCGCGGCAAAATTGTAGTTCCCACCGAGGTAGTAGTCGTACAACCGTGCCGCCGAGGGCACGTCCACATCGACTCCGGGAGGAACCCAGGAAGGCTGCGACACGACACGCTCCCCACAACGTCGTACGTTCACCACCCACCGTAGCGATCACCACAACCCGTCCGAGCGAGACACGGATGTCCCCCCACGAGGACCGGAGCTCGTCCTGCTTCCGGAACCGAACCGGCCACCTCGTCACGGCCGCCCGCCCCCCCGAAAAGAGCGACGATACCGTTTCACCGATGACGCTCACGCCGCCCGAGTTCCCCGACCTGCCGGTCCGTGCCGTTCTCGACGAGATCGGCGAGACACTGGACAGCGACGGAACCGCCGTGCTCGTGGCCCCACCAGGCACCGGCAAGACCACCCTGGTGCCGCTGGCGCTGGCCGCACGAGGACTGCGGGTGGTGGTGGCCGAACCACGCAGGCTCGCCACCAGAGCCGCGGCCACCCGCATGGCCGAGCTGCTCGGCGAGAAGGTCGGCGACCACGTCGGCTACGCCGTGCGCGGCGAACGCCGCTGCTCACCGGACACCCAGGTCGAAGTCGTCACCTCGGGCCTGCTGGTGCGCCGCCTGCAGTCCGACCCCGAACTGGCCGGGGTGGACGCCGTCATCCTCGACGAGTGCCACGAACGCCACCTGGACGCGGACCTGCTGCTGGCCCTGCTGCTGGACGCGCGCGACGGGCTGCGCCCCGACCTGCGCGTGCTGGCCGCCTCGGCCACGGTCGCCAGCGACCAGCTGGCCGAGCTGCTCGGCGAACAACACCCCGCCCCGGTCGTGCACGCGCACGGACGCTCCCACCCCGTCGAAACGCACCACGTAGCCCCACTGCGCAAAGAACCGGTCGAAGCCACCGTGGCCCGCGCCGTGCGCACCGCACTCGACGAACAACCCGGCGACGTGCTCGCCTTCCTGCCCGGCGCAGGCGAGATCGCACGCACCCGCGAGAAACTCTCCGACGAAACCGACGTGGACGTGCTCCCCCTGCACGGACGACTGCCTACCCACGAGCAGGACGCCGCGCTGCAACCACGCGCACGACGACGAGTCGTGCTGGCCACCGCCGTGGCCGAATCCAGCCTCACCGTCCCCGGAGTGCGCGCGGTGGTGGACTCCGGTCTGTCCCGCGTCTCCCGAGTCGACCACCGGAGAGGCCTGTCCGGACTGGTCACCATGCGAACCTCGCAGGCCGTGGCCGAACAACGCGCCGGACGCGCCGGACGCGAAGCCCCCGGACACGCCTACCGCTGCTGGCCCGCCCACGAACACAGCAGCCTCGTGCGCTACCCGGAACCGGAGATCCGCACCGCCGACCTCACCCGGCTCGCCCTGGAACTGGCCTGCTGGGGCACCCCGGACGGCAGCGCGCTGCGCTGGTGGGACACCCCACCGGAAGGCCCCCTGGTCGCCGGGCACGAAGTGCTGACCGCACTGGGCGCCCTGGACGGCAACGGCGAGATCACCGAACGCGGCCGCCGCATGTCCGAACTCGGACTGCACCCGCGGCTGGCCCGCGCCCTGCTGGACGGCAGCGCCCAAACCGGACGCCGCACCGCCGCCGAGGTCGTCGCGCTGCTGGACGACGACACCCTCGCCCAGGACACCGAACTGGCCACGGCCCTGCGCAAACTCCGCGACGGGGCAAACGGTTCCCAACGCTGGCGACGCGAGGCCCGGCGCATGGAAAAGATGGTGCCCGCCACCAGCACCCCCACCGACCCCGACGACGACGCGCTGGTGGTGGCGCTGGCACACCCCGAACGGCTGGCCCGCCGCCGCGCTCCGCGCTCCCGGGTGTACCTGATGGCCGGAGGAACCGCGGTGGAACTGCCCCGCTCCGAAGTCCGCGAGGACCCCGCGGGCATGCCCACCTCCGAAGGACTGGCCGGCTCGGAGTGGCTGGCCATCGCCGTCGCCGAGCGCGACCCCAGCCGCGTGCACGGGTTCGTCCGGCTGGCCGCACGAGCCGACCAGCGACTCGCCGAACAAGCCGCCCCCGGGATGCTGTCGACCCACCAGGACATCGCCTGGCACGACGGGGACGTCCGCGCACGCACCGCCCGCAAACTGGGCGCGATCACCCTGTCCGAGCGGAAACTCGACGACCCCCCGGCCGGGGCGGTGCGGGACGCGCTGCTCGACGGGCTGCGCAGCGAGGGACTGGACCTGCTGCACTGGGACACCGCAGGCAGGCAGCTGAGGCAACGCCTCGCGTTCCTGCGCGACGTGTTCGGCCCACCGTGGCCGAGCACCACCGACGAGGACCTGCTGGCCGCGGCGGAGACGTGGCTGGAACCCGAGCTGTCGAACGCGCGCACCCGCGCCGACCTGGAACGCATCGACGCCGGGCAGGCACTGCACCGCCTGCTGCCGTGGCCCGAGGCCGGACGGCTGGACGAACTCGCCCCGGAACGCATCGAAGTGCCCTCCGGATCCCGGGTGCGCATCGACTACGACAGCGAACACCCCGCCCTGCCGGTGCGGCTGCAGGAAGTCTTCGGCTGGACCGGCGTGCCCACCATCGCCGACGGGCGGGTGTCGGTGCTGATGCGCCTGCTCGACCCGGGCGGACGCCCCGCAGCCGTCACCGGGGACCTGACCTCCTTCTGGAACAACGGCTACCACCAGGTCCGCGCCGAACTCCGCGGGCAGTACCTGAAACACCCCTGGCCGGAAGACCCCTGGTCGGCCTCGCCGAGCAAACCGGGCAAAGGGCAGTGAACGACGGCGGAAACCAGGCCCGCGCGCAGCAAGCCGCGTGGGGGGGCGTGTCCCGCTCCGCGTCGCCCCTCGACGACGGTGCCGGTGTGGTTGACTCACCGTTGACGGCCCGAGGAGGGGAGAGGTGGCCCCAAGGCACCGGAGAACAGCGTTACGTCCATCGCCCGCCTGATCGGGGTGTCGCGCTCCACGCTGTACGTACCTGCCCGAGCTGTCCGGCGGCCGGGCCGCTCTGCCCCAGGACCACCGAAGGGCGCCGTGGTGGCTGCTCCCGCTTTGCCTGCTGCGGCGGCAAAGTCGCGCCTGGCGGCCCGGATCGCCGTGCTGCTGCCCGAGTACGCCCACTACGTCGAGCCGTTCGCCGGCGGACTGTCGGTACTGCTGGCGAAGACGCCCAGCCGCGTGAAAACGGTGAACGTGAAGATGTCAATCTCGACTGCCCCCGGAGTGACGGCCTGAGGTGGACCCGCGCGAGCTCTCTTCAGACTGACGGTTGTTGGTCGAGCAGCCCGACGGGATCGGCGCTGTAGGCGACCATCCAGCTGGGGTCGATGCGATACCAGACGTTCTCGTCCCAGAACGGATCGTTGCCATCGCCGTCGTAGTGGTCGACGAGGTGCTCGCGGACGGTTGGCCAAGTCGGGGCGCTGCTCGACCCCTCGGGGTTCAGCGGAACGGCGTGTCCATGTGTGAAAATGCCGAGCTGCTCGCCGCGCATGAAGGTCGCGCTGATTCCGGGCCGCGCCGCGAGATGGCGGGCTTTAGCGGACTGGCGGTGGGTGCCGACGATCCAACGACCGTGCAGGAGGTGCCCGTCGGCGCCACTGATGCGTGGCTCGCCGCGCCGGGTGACCGTGGCAATGGCCAGGGTGCACATGCCTTGGCAGACTCGGACGACCTGCTCGGCGTCCAAGGTGCTTTCACCTGGCCGGATGATCGACTTGAGATGGCTGCTGGAGTCAGCCCAAGACGTGTCGAGCAGGACTTGGAGGCTGTGGAGCTCGTCGGGAGTTTCGAACATGCGGCTAGTTAATCAGCTCCCACCGACAGTGTCGGCTCAGCGCGCAGTCGCCGACCGGGCATGGGCGAGTCGGTAGGAGAGATGGTGCCGGTCTCGAGGATGTTTCCGGCGAAGGTGAGATCGCTGGGCGGAGCCGTCGCGCTGCGAGTCCTCGCCGACGCCGGGATTCCGGTCGCCGCGACAGCAGTGGTGAACGCCGCGATCCGGATGCGCTCGGTCGTGGACCTGTTGTCGGACGACTAGCGCCGGCAGGCGAGGTGGACACCGGCCTGACCAGGTGGTTCCGACGCCGCCTCACGGGGAAAGGACAGCAGCTGCAGTCTCAGTCCCCCGGGGCGCGCAGCACCTCAGCGAACACCACCCGCCACGCACAAAACCCGTGCTAGGTTGCCGCGGGCAGCGTTCGACGACCTCGCGGGAGACCTGAAATGGAGGCCACCCCTCCCGACAAGCACACCACCGCGGCAACCACCCCCGCGCGCTCGACACGCCCGGGCGAGGTGACACCCCCCACCGACGTGTCCGCCGAACTGCCCTCCGCCGCGCGCGAAACCCTGCCCGCCCCGGAACCGGGGCAGCGCTACCACCTGCGCGGGCTGACCGAACTGTGGGCCCGCGAACTCGTCGAGCAGGCCGAACGCGACGGACGCGACCCGCACACCGCCCGCTCCTACACCCACGCGGTGGCCCGCTGGCTGCGCTTCTGCCAACTGGAAAACATCGACCCCCTGGCAGCACGCCGCGCCGATGTGGACCACTGGGTGTCCGGACTCGACGTCGGACCGGCCACCGCCCGAACCCGCCTGGCCGGGGTGAGCAGCTGGTACGGCTACCTCATCGACAACGACGCGGCCACCAGCGACCCCGCCGCCCGCGTCAAACGCCCCAAGCACAACCGCCGCTCCAACGGCTCGGACACGGCCTGGCTCTCCGACGAGGAACTCAACGCGCTGCTGGCCGAGGCCACCCGCCGCGCCGAGAACGCCGACCCCGAAACCCTGGAAACCGCCGTCCGCGACGCCGCGGTGCTGCGGGTGCTGATCACCACCGGCGTGCGCTCCGGCGCCGTGCGCAACGCCCGCCTGCCCGACGACCTCGGCACCCGGGGCGGACACCGGCTGCTGCACTACCGCACCAAAGGCGGCGGCCAATCCGCGAAACCCCTCGTGCCCTACGCCGCGGCCATGGTGGACAACTACCTGCGGCTGCGAGCCGCCCGCCAGAACCTCGACACCGCCCAACTGACCGGACCGCTGTTCGCCGGAACTCCCTACCGCGGCAAACCCGGAGGCAGGCCGCTGTCGAACAGCTACCTGGCGAACATGCTCCGCCGCACGGCCACGGCAGCCGGCATCAACGACCCCGAGCGACTCGTGCCGCACTCCACCCGCCACAGCGTGGCCACCTCACTCGGCAAACGCCGCTCACTGGCCGAAGTGCAGACCTACCTCGACCACGCCGACCCCCGCACCACACGCCTGTACCTGCGCGTGGACGAGAACCTCAACAACAGCCCCGCCTACACCATGGCAGGCGTCATCGACGACCCCCACGAGTAGGTTCAGTTCTCCCGGATCTTCCGCGAGCCGCAAAGTAGGTGTGGTTCTCAGGTCAGGTCGCTATGGCGCGCCGTAAGGTAGGGGTCACTGGTTGGTCGTGGTGAGGTAGACGTAGACGGTGGTGCGGGGCACGCCGACGAGGTCGGCGATCTGCTGAACCGTCTTTTCCCGACTGTCATAGAGCTGTTGGGCAAGCTCGGCCTGTTCCGTGGACAAAGGTTCTCTTCGACGACACTTGCCCGACGCAACGCATTGTCCTGGTCGTTCGGGTTCTGGCTACCATGCTGCGTCCGAGACGAGCTTCCGCTGTGCATACTTCGCTGGCCAGATGCAACGGTCGCGGGTACGAATTCTGGTATTTTATTTGCCAGTATTCACATAGCATGAGCGCTGGCCAATACGTCCGCATTTCAGTTGTTTTCGCAGCGCACTCCCGTCGAAGTCGCCGTGCTGTTTGCTGGTTGCCGCCCACTAAGTCCCAGCGCGATGGGAGTTTTACCACCGATCGCAACCGAGTGTCGTATATCACCACCGTTTGGCTGATTGGATCACTCGGGAATATTCGGCAATATTGTCGAGGTTAAATAAAAATATCCAACTTCGACGCGGGGCACCAGGGTGACTATCAGGAATAAAACCACCAATTCCTATAGTCACTTTGTGTGTCTATGTGGTTGTTATTTCTACAAGGAGTATTTATGCTCATGTTAGCGAGACGTCTGAGTGTCGCTATGGCAAGCGGTCTTTTTGCTCTATTGGCCTTGGGGGTTGCTCCTGCTGTTGCTCAGACTTCCGGGCAGGGGTCAGCTAATCTTAATCCTGCTTCGCAGAATATTTCGTACAATTGCATTATTCCCGAATTTGGGTGGGCAGATCAATGCCAGACTTTCTGGGTACAGCCCGGCCAGCGCGTAGAGATAAGTCTGGACGACTCGGGAGGTAAGCGTATCGACGTCAACCTGAACGACATTGGAACCGGCCAACAGTACAACGGCACGACACTCAATCTCAATGAAGGGGATTCTCGGATTATCTGGACAAACGGTTATGACAATGCGCGGAAGGTGCGCATGGCGATGGCTTCACCAGCGGTTGTTACTATCCAGGCTCTTGGCAACGTGAGCATCTATTGATGAAGCGGTGAATCCGGAAAGGTACATTTGACGGACGTGCTACATAATTCTCGGTCACCACAGGACAGTCATCCTGTGGTGACCGAGTTTGAGTTCCAGGTGATCACTGCGGTAGTGTTCACTCTTGTGCTTCGATATTGCCAGTCTGGACGCGCCGACCGTGTGCTCGCTTCGAGTCCGAAACGCATGCTGTGTTGGTGATGATGATGCGGTTGTTGAGGTGTGAGCTGCGGCGGCTGCTGCTGCGGTACCGCTTCGTCGTGACGGTGCTGCTCGCGGGTGTGGTGGGCTCCGTGGTTATGGCGGGAACGAATCCCATGGCTGGCAGTAGGGGATCGTTGTATGAGATCCGTGTGTTCGGAGCGCTGAGTGAATCCCTTCTGAGTATTTATGCCTTTTTGATCCCGCTCGTGGGGGGAGTGGCTGCGGCAGGATCGTTGGCCGAGGATCGTGCTCGTAACTACCCGCAGTGGATCCTGGTCCGCGGTGTCGGAGCGGGGCGTTTCCTCGGTGTTAAGGCCGTGGCTATGTTCCTGACCACTGCCATGGCAGTTCTGCTGTCGCAGGTGATCGTGTTCGGCACGGCCGCGGCGGTGTTTCCATGGGGAGCTACGGACGCTCCGGCCGGAACGGATTATCTGGTTCCGGAGCTGTTTATGGCCGCGCCTGCCGTGCATGATCTGATGCTGGTGGTGATGCTGAGTGTGGCCGCCGGTGTTTTGTCGTTGACCGGGCTGGTAGTGGGGGCGATGATAGCTAATGAGTACTTGGCCGCGGCCGTTCCTTTTCTTTTGGTCGTGGGCGGCGCTCTCGTACTGGAAGGGCCGGCGAAACGGTTGAGCCCGTACACCTACCTGGATTTGGGCACGAGTCCGGGGCCCGGTTCGATGAGTGCGGTGCTGGTGTACTGGAGCGTTGTGGCGGTGCTGACCGTAATGGCGGCGATAGGATTGTTCGTGCGCAGGGAGGCTCGATGAGTGATCCGGAGAAGGCCGCTCTACTGCGCGGGGTAGGAAAGCGGTACGGCTCGCACTGGGCGGTACGGGATCTCGATCTCGACCTTGATTTTGGGCAGGTCGTGGGGTTCATTGGCCCGAACGGGGCAGGAAAGACCACGCTTATTCGGATGATGACCGGCCTGTCGGCGGTTTCCGCCGGTCAGATCGAGATACTCGGTGCGGATCTGACGAGGCAAGCACGCAGCCCCGACGGTATCGGCATGGTCGCCGAACATCCGCAGTTCGTACCGTACCTGTCGGCGCGGAAAAACCTGCGGCTGCTGGCGCGTATCCGCAACGTGGCCACCGAGGAGGACATCGCCGACACTCTTCGAAAAGTTGGTCTGGACCCGCAGGATCGACGGCCTGTGCGCGGCTATTCTCTGGGTATGCGGCAGCGGTTGGGGGTAGCCCAAGCGTTGATGGAGCGTCCTCGGCTACTGTTCCTGGACGAACCCACCAATGGGCTCGACCCGCGCGGCATCGTCGAGTTCCGCGAGCTCATCCGGCAGCTGGCCACGGCGGGCGTGGCAGTGTTCGTGGCCAGCCACTTGCTGACCGAACTCGAACAGGTCTGTGACCGGGTGTTGTTCGTACGCCACGGTCGAGTGCTGGAAGAACTTGACTTGCATCGGTCCCAGCAGGAAATGGTGCGGCTGAGTGTCACCGGTCCCGACGATGTGGCCGCGCTACGCGAGTGGGCTGCCCACACCGGTATCGCACTGACCGACCAGAATGGCACTCGCTGGCCCACGGTGGAGCTGGCATCCACAGATGTGCCCGAGCTGCTTGCGCACCTGGTCCGTGCCGGAGTGCGTATCGAGGCCGTCGACCGTGCGCAGCGTTCGCTGGAACAGCGCTTCCTGGAACTGACCGGCTCCGAAAGCGAGGTCGTCTCGTGAGGGCCACGCTGCGACTGGCACGTGCCGACTTGGCCCGTGCCCTGGGCACGTACCGCTGGCTCATGGCGGTTCCGGCCTGGTTCGCCGCCGTACACCTGTCCCTGGGGTATGTACGCTACGACTACGATGGCGGCGGGCTGCGCCCTGTCAACCTTTGGGACGCTGTGCCGGGTCTGTTCACCAACACGGTCCTCGTGCTGTTCGTGTTCGTGCTCGGGTTCGTGTTCCTCACCGGCGACCTGTACGTGCGGGACCGCACCCTCGGAGTCGCCTCCATGACCGTGCTGCGAGCCCCCTCTCGTGGTCACTGGTGGAGCGCCAAAATCTGCGCGCTCGGCGTGCTTTCCGTCGTCTACAGCAGCCTGGTGCTCGTGGTGATGCTGCTACTCGGTGGGATGCAACTGGGATGGAGCACCACCGCTAGTCCAACAGCCCTGAGAGGCGAGCTCTACTACCGTTGGGCCGAGCTACCGATACCGGTGTTCGTCCTGGTCATCATGCTCTATGCCGCGCTGGCGCTCTGGGCCATCGGAGCCGTGGTGATGCTGGTCTCTACCGTAGTGCCCCACCCGCTGACACCTGCCATGGCCGGTCTCGTCTGGGTGCTGCTGGGGGGAGTACTCGCCCCACTGGGCAGCCGCACCGGCTGGACACGCCTGGACCCTCTCTACCAGATATTCTACAGCTCCCACTTCGGCCCAGATCACTTCACGTTGTCCTGGATGAGCTCTTTCACGGTGATTCTTACGACTCTGTTGGCAGCAGCAGCACTCGGAGTCTGGAGGTTGCGTCACGCCGAACTATGACCCCAACTCAACACTGGCACAGGAAAACCAACCCAGATGGCATCACCGTCGCGGGCCTCGGCCATGCGGTCGGATCAACCAGCTCGCCCGATGTCCAGCTCTGACGCACGCCCGGACGCTAGCGCAACCACCAACACCACGATCGAGCGCTCACGTGCGACCAGCCGCTACTTTGCGGCTCGCGGGAACTTCAGGAGAACCGGGCCGAACAGAGTTAGCCACCACCGGCGGGAAAACAGCAGCAGACAGGGGAGAGGTCACCGGAAACCACCCACACGGTGACACCCTCCACCCCGGCAACGAACCACTACAGCAGCGTCAACTGCCGCTGCTGCCTGCGCCCGCCCCCATCCTCCTCGCTGCGCACCGCAGCAGACCCCAGCTCGGACAGAAACGGCGACGGGAAACGCTGCCGCCCCTCGTCCGAACCCCCGCGCCGCGCGGCACGAGTCACGTACAACCTCCGCTGCGCCCGGGTCACGCCCACGAAGAACAACCGCCGCTCCTCGGCATCGTCCTCCCGCTGCTCACCCGGCCACCGCAACGGCAACAACCCGTCCTCGCAGCCCACGAGAAACACCACCGGGTACTCCAGCCCCTTGGCCGCGTGCAGCGTCAACAACGACACCGCATCGGCCCGCGGATCCAGCGCGTCCACCTCGGCACCGAGCAGCACCTCCCGCCGAAACCCCTCCACGTCCACACCGAAACGCGCCGCCAACGGCCGCAACAACTCGACAGCGGCGTGCACCGTGTCGTGCTCACCGGGCACGGTCGCCACCACCCGCTCGGCAGCCGCACGCAGCCGCTCGGTCACCTCCCCGGAACCCTCCGAGACGTAACCCAACTCGTCCAACAACGGCCCCACCCCGGGCCGCGCCGACAACGGGTCGTGGCTGCGCTTCTGCACGGGAAACCCCTGCCGAACCAACTCCTCCCGCAGCACGCGCGACTGCGCGTCCGTGCGGTACACGACCGCGACATCGCCGAACCCGATCGACCCCGCCTCGTAACCATCGGTGCGGCCACTGTCGAAGGAGTGAAAGGACGAACCCCCGAGAAGCTCGTCCACGGTGCGAGCCACGAACCTGGCCTCGGCGTGCTCGTCGGAGGCCCGATGCACCACCACCGGGTGCTCGGCGACCCCGCCCACCGGACGCAACTGCCGCCCCGGAACCAGACTGCCCGGCTCGATCGCCCGAACCGCACCCTCCACGATGTGCCGCCCACTGCGATAGTTCCGCGTCAACTCCAGCACGGGCGCGTCCGGATAATCCTGCTCGAACCGCAGGAAAAACCCCACATCCGCCCCGCGGAAACCGTAGATCGCCTGGTCCGGATCACCGATCACGGTCACATTGGCCGCGGCAGGAGCCAACAACCGCAGCAGCCGGTACTGCACCTCGTCGACATCCTGGTACTCGTCCACGGTGATCCACCGGAAACGCTGCCGATACCGCTCGACCAGCCCCGCATCCGCCTCCAACAACCGAACCGGCAGCACGAGCAGATCGTCGAAATCGACCAGCCCCTCCGCCCGCAGCGCCTCCAGATACCCGGGCAGCAGCCGCTCGACCTCCTGCCGGACCTCACCACCACGACGCGCCCGGGAGATCTCCGAACCGAGCCGCCGCGCGCCGCGCTCGTCCCCGGTCAACCCGGCCAGGATCTCGTCCCTGCGCCGACCGTCGGCCACACCGAACTCCGCGGGCAACCCCAAAGCAGCGTGGTTGTCCCGCACGATGTCCATACCCAGCGAATGGAACGTGGCCACGGAGACCTCCTCCACGACCTGCGAACCGACCAGCTCGCCGAGCCGGTCGGCCAGCTCGACAGCGGCCCGCCGGGTGAAAGTGATCGCCAAGCACTCCCGCGCAGCCACACCGCGCTCCCGGATCAGATGGGCGAGCCGGTGCGTGACCGTGCGCGTCTTCCCGGTCCCCGGCCCGGCAACGATCATCAACGGCCCCGACCGCACCTCGGCCGCCGCCCGCTGATCGGGATCGAGCCCGGCCAGCACCCCCGCGCCTGCGTTCACCTCGCCCGCGTCCGCCCCGCCGGCCGGAACCGGCGCGGACCCCTCGTGCTCACCGCCGGGAAGTGGGGAAGTGGTCGGCTCCTCCACGGCTGCCACCGACCGCGCAGCGGGATCCGACTCCGCGGGACGCGCCGCAGCGGCCCGCAACACCGAATCGTCGAATAACGACACCGACCCCCGCGAACGCAACCGGGACAACTCCTCGGGCTCGAAAACCCGGATCCGGCCGTACTCGCCGTCGAAACCGGCCTGCCGGTGCACCGAACCACCGCGCAACCGCTCGATCGCCTCGGCGAGCAGCGGATCGTCGGCACGCAACCGCTCGACGGGAACATCCTCCAGAATGGCCAACTCCGAACCGTGCCGGGCCGTCAGAGCGCTGATCTCACCGAACACCTTCTTGCTCTTGGGCCCCACACCGCGGAGCTCACCGATGATCTCCGGAAGCGGGATCAGGTTCCGATAACCGGCCGCCCCACTCGGCCGCACCCCGACATCCCGGTCGGCCAGGGCATCGACCCTGTTGAGCACCCCCACCGTCAACGGCTTGCCGCACTCCGGGCACAACCGACCGTGATCGCGCGTGTCCGCCGGATCGAACCGGATGCCGCACTTGCGGTGCCCGTCGAGGTGGTACTTGCCCTCCTCGGGAAAGAACTCCACGGTCCCCTCGACACCGCGGCCCGTCTCCAGCGCACGACGAATCGCGAAGTAGTCCAGCTCGGTGTCGAACACGGTGGCCTCCCGCGCCAGCATCGGCGGGGAGTGGGCGTCGGAATGACTGACCAGGGTGTAGCCGTCCAACCCGGAAAGACGCCAGTTCATCTCCGGATCGCTGGACAGCCCCGTCTCCAACGCGAAGATGTTGTCGGCCAGGTCCCGGTAGCACTCCTGAACGGAGTTGAACCCGGCCTTGGACCCCAGCACGGCGAACCACGGCGTCCAGATGTGCGCCGGAACGAGATAGGAGCCCTGCCCGGACTCCAGCGTGATCTCCAGCAGGTCCCGCGAGTCCAACCCCAGGATCGGACGCCCGTCGGAACCGAGGTTGCCGATGTTGCCCAGCCTGCGGCTGAACTCCTCGGCCGCCTCGAAATCGGGCACATAGCACAGATGATGCACCTTGCGGGTGTAGTCACCCTGCTTGTAGATCGTGGCGATCTCCACCGACAGCATGAACCGCACCGGCGTGTGACAGCTGGCGGGCAACGTCCGCGACAGCTCACGCTCGTACTCCGGCCGCAACCGCAACAACCCCGGCTCGGCCGGCTCGAGAACCTCACGCAGATGCGCCCGCCAGGCCGGATGCGTGAAATCCCCCGTGCCGACGACGGTGACCCCCTTGCGCCGAGCCCACCACGCCAGGTGCTCGATGTCGCAGTCCTTGCTGCACGCGCGGGAGTACTTGGAGTGAATATGCAAGTCGGCATAGAAGCGCACCCGGCCGATACTGCCAAACGAACCGATCCCGGCACCGACCCGCTGCGGCACGACCGACTTCCGCGCCCGACGGGCGCCCACCCCTCCACGCGCAGCGCCCCGAATGTCTCCAATGTCCGATTGTCGCGCGACTCGGTGGTCGTTCGTCGTGTCACGACCACCATTCGACGCACCCCACTAGGCGATCCGGGGGTGAGTGATTTAACTTACCGTAGCTTGTGTCACACAGGCCAACGACAACCGACAACAGAACAGCAAGTTCGAAAATGCCCGACGTGTCCGAAAATTCGGTTCCAACGCGAAATTTCCGGGCCGGACACACTGAGAGGAACGAGGGTATTGGCTGCCGAAAACAGCAATGACAACACCACCGAGAAGAACCACCCGGCACCGCCGCCGGACCCCACGGCCAGCATCGCCGACCCCGCCCCGCTCGGACTGGCCGCCTTCGCGCTGACCACCTTCGTGCTCAGCGTCTTCAACGCCGGTCTGCTCAGCTCCGACCTGGAACCGGTCGTGCTGCCGCTGGCCCTGTTCTACGGTGGTCTCGCCCAGTTCGCGGCCGGCATGTGGGAGTTCCGCAAGGCCAACACCTTCGGGGCCCTGGCCTTCACCTCGTACGGATCGTTCTGGTTGTCCTTCGCGGCGTACGTGCAGTTCGTCGTCGGCGACCTCGGATCCGACGCAGCCACCGCGACCGGGCTCTACCTGCTCGCCTGGGGCATCTTCACCGCCTACATGACCGTGGCCGCCACCAGGGTCAACGTCTCCGTGCTGGCGGTGTTCGTCGCCCTGACCCTGACCTTCTTCCTGCTGGCCATCGGTGACCTCGCCGGCTCCGACGCGATCGCCCAAACCGGCGGCTGGGTCGGAATCGTGACCGCGATCCTGGCCTGGTACGGATCGTTCGCCGGGGTCACCAACTTCACCTACAAGCGCACCGTACTGCCGGTGGGACCGCTGACCCCCTCCAGCTGACCCCACGACACGGCCAGCCCGGAAAATCGGGGCCGGTGGGAATCCCGGAGATTCCCACCGGCCCCGAAGCACAACGAACCGCCCGCTCAGGCCAGTCCGAGCCCGCGAACGGTGTCACGCTCCTCGACCAGCTCCTGCACCGAAGCGTCGATACGCTCCCGCGAGAACTCGTCGATGTCGAGCCCGCGCACGATCTCGTAACGCCCGTTCCGCGCCGTGACGGGGAACGAAGAGATCAAGCCCTCCGGAACACCGTACGAACCGTCCGAGACCACACCGGCCGAAGTCCAGTCCCCCTCGGCCGTGCCGTTGACCCAGGTGTGGACGTGGTCGATGGCGGCATTGGCCGCTGAAGCCGCCGACGAAGCCCCACGGGCGTCGATGATGGCCGCACCACGCTTGGCCACCGTGGGGATGAACTCGTCCCGCATCCAGTCCCGCTCGACCAGATCAGCCGCGACCTTGCCACCGACCTCGGTGTGGAACAGGTCGGGGTACTGCGTGGCGGAGTGGTTGCCCCAGATCGCCAACCTGCGAATCTCGTCGACCCCCACACCCAGCTTGGCGGCGAGCTGCGCCTGGGCGCGGTTGTGATCCAACCTCGTCATGGCGGTGAAACGCTCCGCGGGAACATCGGGAGCGTGCGACTGGGCGATCAACGCGTTCGTGTTCGCCGGGTTGCCCACGACCAGCACCCGCACGTCCTCGGCGGCATGGTCATTGATCGCCTCGCCCTGGGGCTTGAAAATGCCACCGTTGGCCTCGAGCAGGTCACCCCGCTCCATCCCCTTGGCACGAGGACGTGCACCGACGAGCAGGCCGATGTTGGTGCCGTCAAAAGCCTCCCGAGTGTCATCGGTGACATCGATGCTGTGCAGCAGGGGGAACGCGCAGTCGGTCAGCTCCATGGCCGTGCCCTCGGCGGCCTTGACCGCCTGGGGGATCTCCAACAGCTTCAGCTTGATCGGCGTGTCCGGACCGATGAGCTGCCCGGAAGCCAACCGGAACAGCAACGCATAACCGATCTGACCGGCAGCACCGGTAACAGTCACGGTAACGGGGGAACGAGTCATCGAGTTCTCTCCTGGTCGCCGGGTATTACAACGGTGATGCTATCCACCGAACAACCGACAACCAGGGCCCCCGGCAACGGATCACACCCACCACACGCGACCGCGCCCACGAAACCGATTCAGCCCCGAAACCCCGACACGCAGCCGAAACGCCCCGACCTCCGGAAATCCGTGTTTCGCCCCGCACGGCGATCACGCAGAATGAACCCATGCTGCAGGTCTGCCTCAACGGCGCCCGAGGTCCCCGGGAACACCACCATCTGCCCGTGCAACCCCCCGACCTCGCCAAGGCCGCGGCGGACAGCGTCACGGCAGGCGCCGAGGACATCCACCTGCACCCCAAAACCCCCGACGGCACGGACAGCCTGGACCCGGCGACGGTGGCCGCCGCCGTGAACGCCGCGCGCGCAGCCGCCCCCGGAATCCCGGTGGGAATCACCACGGGCACCTGGACCGCCCCGGACACCCGATCAAGGCTCACAGCGATCGGGGAGTGGACGGTGCTGCCCGACCACGCTTCGGTGAACTGGCACGAGCGGGGAGCGGAGGAAATCGCCCTCGCCCTGATGGAACGCGGCATCGGGGTGGAGGTCGGTATCCACTCGGGAACCAACGCGGAGGAGGACTTCGCGCAGTGGCCCCAGCGCGGCCGAGCGCTGCGCGTGCTCGCCAGAGTCACCGATCCCACCCGGAACGGAGCCGCGAACACGGCCACGACGCTGCTCGACCGACTCGAACGCCTCGCCCCCGGAAACCTCCCGGTCCTGCTGCACGGAAGGGGAGCAGGGGCGTGGTCCGTCCTCGGACTGGCCAAACGACGGGGGCTGCACGCCCGCATCGGATTCGAGGACACGTTCACGCTGCCCGGCGGGGACATCGCCGAGGACAACGCCGCGCTGGTCACCGAAGCGGTGCGGACACCACCGCACACCTGACTGCCCGCAGGCGTGCAACGACGCGCACCCGTGCCGGAGCCGCCGAAACGCACGATGCTTCGAACGAGCGGGCAGCAGCGGGCAGTTCCGCCGCGGCGCTGTTCCGGCCGGCAGCGGTAGGAGTCCGGACCGCCTCGAGATGATCTCGCGGGGCATCGGAGCCGGGCGGTGGCACCGCGGACGCGGCTCCGAGCACACGTGCGGACCACGACAACGGCCGGTCGCGCGGGGGCCTCGCCGTGCCGCTCGAGGCCCGCGACTCGAGGCTCGCGGGACGACTCCGCGCTGATGCGTCCGGCAGGCCACCCGGATAACGCGGACAACACGGCGGTGGAGGGGCGCGACAAGCTTTACTTAACATAATGTGTATTATCGGATATTTGCTTCGAGTGGAGTGCGGTGCACGAAAGCCCCGGAAGCCCCGGCTGTGTTCGACTGTGCACGAAGCCGCGCATCGGTGCGGGCGGCGCGAGCTCGTTGCGGCGCGCCCCGCGCCGGAGCCCGTCCGCGCACCGGCGGACTTGGCCGCGAGCCACACGGCGGCCGCGTCGGCGGCCAGGTCGGCTCGGCCCGGCCGCACAGCGATGTTGATCAGTGGCCTCGTGCGGAGCGCCCCCAGGTGGGCCGCAACCGGATATTCGTCACGGTGATTCTTGTGCCGCCCAGCAGGTCTCGATCACCTCGGTCCCTTGCGCCTTGGTCCCCGTGGCTCCTCCGGAAAGCTCGACATGCCCGCCCCTGCTCTTCCGGCAGCCTCAGCGGACTGCGGACTCATGCGCTTGCTCGTGCGGCGGACCGCGTGCATTCGTGCTCGGCCGCGGCTCGCTGCTGCCCCACCGAACCCCGCTCGATCGCTTCGCAGTTCCACAGAACATGGATAATGAATATTATCCACGAAATTGGGGATTTTCGTGGGCGCTCACCGGGCCACCGCCCGACTGTCGAGTTGCTTGCCCGCCCGGCTTCGCGGGCGAATCCCACGTGCCCGCTTTCTGGAGCGGGCAGCGCCCGGAATCCCGGCCACGTGCACGGCCCCGCCACGTTCGCCGCGACGGCTGCGCCGTCCCCTGCCCCGGGACGGCGCAGCCGCTCCCGGGTGCGACCCGTCGGGAACGGCTGCCCCCTCCCCTGCGTGCGCGGATCCGCCGTGACCTGGGCGCCGTCGGCGTGTGCGGTTGCCCCTTCCGCGCGGCGAACGCATGCTGTGTCCGCGCGAACGCGTTCGGTGAGGAGGATTGTGATGGCCAGCTGCGAGGTCTGCGGCAACGACTACTGGATGACCTTCGAAGTGCACACGGCCGGTAGCCAGGTGCACGTGTTCGACTCGTTCGAGTGCGCCGCTCATCGGCTGGCCCCGCACTGCGAGAACTGCGGTTGTCGCGTTCTGGGGCACGGCGTCGAGGACAGCGGGCAGTTCTTCTGCTGCGCGCACTGCGCGCGCACCGCCGGAGCGGCGATGGCCGGTGAACTGCGGGACGCGGTCGGCGCACACCCGAGCTGAGTGGTGACTCCACCCTCGGTGGTCGATCTTGCGGGCAGGCGGGGAGGATGCGGCTCGTCGTGTTCTCCCCGTTCCGAGGGGGCGAGGAGCCGGCCCGTGCGGCTCAGGGTCTCCGGTGCTGCGCCAGTGCGGCCTCGACGCTGTCGTGGCAGTTCAGGCCCGCGTCGATGCCGGTGAGGTCCAGGATTCGTTTCACGCAGCCCGCTCCGGGGACCACGTGCAGTTCGATCCCGCGCTGTTCGGCTCGTCGTTGTGCCCGTATCAGGAGTTCCGCGCCCGTGGTGTCGATGAACGACACCTCGCTCAGGTCGATGACCAGCGCGTGCAGCACGGCCGCGGTGAGCCGTTGGCGGATGAGCTCTGTGATGCGTGGTGCCGTGGAGAGGTCTATCTCGCCGTCCATGCCGATCACGGCGAGGCCGGGGGCCGGGCGTTGTATGGACATGCGCAGCGCCGGGTCGAGGCGATGTGCCCCGTGGGCGAGTTCGCCCTCCCAGTTGCGTCGGGTGGGAATCGTCGGTTGTGGCGGCGCTGCTGCGGCGTTGTTGGCCACCACGGCTTTGGAACCGGTTCGAGAAATGATCACATTTCCTCCCTTTCGGAGGGCACCGGTCGGCGGGACCGGGGGCGGCGACAGCCGCACGTGTTCCCCCGCCGTTCGGCGATCGGGATCGGTTCGTGCCTGTCTGCTCCAACCGTGGGTCCCACAGTAGTGGCCCTGCCGGGAAAACAACAACCGACGGTGTTTCCCGGCAGGGGCGGTGAGCTGGTTCAGCCGCTGCCGGTGGTGTTCTCGGCCAGCATGGGGATGAGTCCCCCGGCGAGGACGGCGCGGACCTGGCGGGGTGAGAGCCGGTGACGTACGCGGTAGTCACGTCCGCGTGTGGTGTTGTGCAGAGTCAGCTCCGTCTGCTGGTGCAGGTTCTCGTGCAGGCGCTGCAACTGCAGCACCTCGCCCTGGGTGAGGTCGTCGTAGTCCGCGGGGTCGATGAACTCCAGCGGCAGGATGCCGAAGTTGATCAGGTTCTGCCAGTGTATGCGGGCGTAGGACTTGGCCACGACCAGCTGCAGCCCCAGGTGGCGCGGGGTGATGGCCGCGTGTTCGCGGGAGGACCCCTGTCCGTAGTTGTCCCCGCCGACCACGGCGTGCCCGTCGCCGTGCTGCTGGGCGCGCCGTGGGTATTCGGGGTCGATGCGGGTGAAGGTGAATTCGGCCAGGGCGGGGATGTTGGAGCGCAGCGGGAGGGCTTGTGCTCCGGCCGGGGATATTTCGTCGGTGGAGACGTTGTCGCCGGTTTTGAGCAGCACGGTCAGTTCGAGCTGGCGTGGCGGCGGGGTGAATTCGGGCAGGGCCGAGATGTTGGGGCCCTTGACCGGTTCGATGGTCAGTGCTTGGTCCTCCTCCGGCGGGGCGAGCAGCATGCTGGTGTTGATCGAGGCCTGCTCGGGCAGCTGGGGTTTCGGGTCGGCCAGCTCGAGCTTCTCGGCCAGTGCGCGGGGGTCGGTGATGGTTCCGGTCAGGGCCGAGGCCGCGGCCGTTTCCGGTGAGCACAGCCACACGGAGTCTTCGGGGGTGCCGGAGCGCCCGGGGAAGTTCCGCGGGAAGGTGCGCAGGGAGTTCTGTCCGACCGCCGGGGCTTGTCCCATGCCGATGCAGCCCATGCAGCCGGATTGGTGGATGCGTGCTCCGGCGCCGATGAGGTCGGCGACGGCTCCGGTGCGGGCGAGGTCCTGCAGGATTTCGCGGGAGGTGGGGTTGATGTCGACGCTGACCGCGTCGTTGGTCGAGCGTCCGCGCAGCATGTTCGCGACCACGGCGAAGTCGCGCAGCCCCGGGTTGGCCGAGGAGCCGACGACGGTTTGGCTGACCTCCCGGCCGCTGACCTCGCTGACGGGGACCACGTTGTCCGGGGCGGAGGGTTTGGCGATCAGGGGTTGCAGGTTCGACAGGTCGATCTCGTCGGTGAGGTCGTACTGGGCGTCGGGGTCGGCGGCCAGTTCGGTGAAGTCGTGTTCGCGGCCTTCGGCGCGGAGGAAGTCGCGGACGGCCTCGTCGGAGGGGAACACGGTGGTCGTCGCGCCCAGTTCTGCGCCCATGTTGGCGATGACGTGGCGGTCCATGGCCGTGAGGTCGGCCAGTCCGGGGCCGTGGTACTCGATGATGCGGTTGACGCCGCCTTTGACGCTGTGGCGGCGCAGCATTTCCAGGATCACGTCCTTGGCCGACACCCAGGGCGGGAGTTGGCCGGTCAGGTGTATCCCCCAGATTTCGGGCATGCGGATGCGCAGGGGTTCTCCCGCGATGGCCATGGCGACTTCGAGTCCGCCGACGCCGATGGCCAGCATGCCCAGCGAGCCTGCCGCGCAGGTGTGCGAGTCGGAGCCGACCATGGATTTTCCGGGGATGCCGAAGCGCTGCATGTGGGTGGGGTGCGACACTCCGTTGCCGGGTTTGGAGTACCACACGCCGTAGCGTTGTGCTGCTGTGCGCAGGAATTCGTGGTCTTCGGCGTTTTTCTCGTCGGCTTGCAGAAGGTTGTGGTCGACGTACTGCACGCTGACTTCGGTGCGTGCCCGACGCAGCCCCAGTGCTTCCAGCTCCTGCATCACCAGGGTGCCTGTCGCGTCCTGGGTGAGCGTCTGGTCGATGGACAGCGCCACTTCGTGACCGGGGGTCATCTCCCCGTCCACCAGGTGATCGGCGATGAGTTTGTGGGCCATGGTTCGTGCCGTCACGAGGGTTCCCTTCCGCTGCCGATGTCTCGCGCACCGCTGCCCTGCTGTGCCCTGCTCCGTGTGGGCGGGTTCGGGCGTGGTTCGCGGGTGCTTGGCTGTCGGGTGCGGGGTACCCGGGCTCGCCTCGGTTGAAACGATCAGTCGGGGGTTTCGGCGCTGTGGGCAGCCGTCGCGGGGCGGTGCGCGCGGTGGCGCCCCTCCCCTCCCCCTGCGGTGTCGTGGTGGTGTCCGGTCTGCTCGGGGTGGGTCACCGCTGCGGGGCGACGTTGTCCGTTCGGGTGGCGTGGCGGCCGCTGGGGGCGGTGTCGATCAGTCGCACGGTCAGGGTGTTCTGGTCGGCGTCCACGCGCAGCCCGGTTCCCTGGGGGTGGTCGTCGTCCATGAGCAGGGTTGCGATGCGGTTGTGCAGTTCCCGTTCGATCACTCTTCTCAGGTGGCGGGCTCCGAATTCGCGGTGGTTGCCTCGGCGGACGATCCAGTTCACGGCCGAGTCGGTGATTTCCAGGTGGGTGTTGGTGTTGTGCAGGCGTTTGCGGGTGTCGTCGAGCAGCAGCAGGGTGATCTCGGTGAGCGCCTCGGCGTCGAGGGGTTCGAACGTGACGATCTCGTCGATGCGGTTGATGAACTCGGGCCGGAAGTGCGGGGCCAGTTCCTCGGCGGGGTCGGGTCGGTCCTGCGGGGGGAGGTCGAGGACCCGCTGGGCGCCGATGTTGGAGGTCATGATCACCACGGTGTTGCTGAAGTCGACCGTTCTGCCGGTCGAGTCGGTCAGGCGTCCGGCGTCGAGCACCTGCAGCAGGGTGTTGAGGATGTCGGGGTGGGCTTTTTCGATCTCGTCGAGCAGCAGCACCGAGTAGGGGCGTTTGCGGACGCTGTCGGTGAGTTGGCCCGCTTCGTCGTGTCCGAGGTAGCCGGGTGGGGCTCCGACGAGGCGGGAGAGGCTGTGCTTTTCCTGGAACTCGCCCATGTCGAAGCGGATGGCGCGTTCGTTGTCGCCGAACAGGGTGGTCGCCAGTGCGCGGGCGAGTTCCGTTTTGCCCACTCCGGTGGGGCCGGTGAACAGGAAGCTGCACAGTGGACGTTGCGGGTCGGCCAGTCCGGCTCTGGCGCGGCGGATCGTTTCGGCCACGGTGCGGGTGGCTCGGGGTTGGCCCACGACGCGTTGTGCGAGGTGTGTTTCCAGTTCGCGGAGTTTGGCTCGTTCGTCGGTGGCCAGTTCGGTGGTGGGGATTCCCGTGCGCGCGGCGACGATTTCGGCGATCGTGGCGGGGTCCAGCAGTGGTTGTCGTCGTGCCGTGGTGCTGCGTTCGTGGCGCAGCCGCAGCCGTGCGCAGGCGTGGTCGAGCACGTCGACTGCTTTGTCCGGCAGGGATCGGTCGGGGATGTGGCGGCTGGTCAGTTCCGCGGCCCGGTGCAGCGCCTGGTCGTCGATGCGGACGTTGTGGTGCTGTTGGAAGCGTTTCCGCAGGCCCTGCAGGATGTCCACCGTTTCGGTCACCGTCGGTTCGGGCACGGTGATCGGGTGCAGTCTGCGTTCCAGGGCGGGGTCCTTTTCGATGTGCCTGCGATACTCCTCGGTGGTGGTGGCTCCGATCAGGGGGAGTTCTCCGCGGGCCAGTGCCGGTTTGACGATGGTGGCCGCGTCCAGGGTGCCGTCGCCGGCTCCGCCGCCGACGAGCGCGTGGATCTCGTCGACGAACAGCACCAGTCCGGAGCGTTGCTCGGCGATCTCGCGGAGCAGTTCGCGCAGGCGTCGTTCGAGGTCGCCGCGGTGTTGTGTGCCTGCGACCAGGGCGGTCACGTCCAGTGAGACCAGTCGTTTGCCCGCCAGCGGTGTTGGTGCGGTCCTGTTGGCGATGCGGCGGGCGAGTTCTTCCACGATGGCGGTTTTGCCCACTCCTGGTTCGCCGAGCAGCACCGGGGTGTTCTTGTCGTGCCGGGCCAGCACTTCGGCGATCTGTTCGAGTTGGTGTTCGCGTCCGGTCACCGTGGCGGTGTCGTTGGTGGCGTGGGTGGTCATGTCGTTGCCGAACTCGTCCAGCCACGGTGTCGGGCTGGTGTGCTCGTCCGGTTCGGCGGAGTGGGTGCGGGCGCGGTTGCGTTCGCCCTGTTCGATGGCTCGTGCCAGGGCGCGTCCCGCGGCGGAGTCGGCGTCGGTGGCCACGCCGAGCAGCAGGTGTCGGGTGCCCAGCCGGTCGGCGCCCTCGTGGCGGGCTTGGCGGTAGGAGCCCAGCAGGGCGTGCCGTGCGGCGGCGGTCATCCACGGGTTGGGTTCGGTGGTTCCGCCGGTGGCGTCGCGGGCTCCGGCCAGGGTGCGCAGGCTGCGGGCCAGCCGGTCGACGGCGACTCCGGTTTCGCGCAGCATCCGCGCGGTGGGGCCGGTTTGGGTCAGTGCCCACAGCAGGTGTGTGTCGTCGAGGGCGCTGCTGCCCCAGTCGCGGGCGGCGTGCACGGCGGTGGACAGCACTGTGCGGGCCTGTTCGTCCAGCAGGCCGGCCTGTTCGCGGTTGGTTCCGTTCGGGGTGTGCTCGGTGTGGTGGTCCTCGGCGGGGGCGTTCATCAGCTCGTCGAGCAGCGACTCGACTCCCGGGGACGGGTCGGGGGTGCTGCCGCCACTCACGGGACACTCTCCATCTCGGCACGGGGCTGCGCGTGGCTCGGGCCACGCGGTTCGTCGTCCATCATGGACAATGCCGGTCCGGGGGTGCGTGGGTGGTCTCCCGTCACGCCGTGGACTCGGCGAGCAGTGTGCGCAGTTCCTCGTCGGCCACGGGGCGGAAGTCGCGGTACCACTGGCCGACGGCGGAGAACGCGGCCGGACGTCGCGGGCACACCACCAGGTCGGCTTCCTCGCCCAACGCGGTGACGGCCTCGGGCGCCCCGACCGGCACGGCCAACACGATACGTTGCGGTTCGGACTGCCGGACCCGGCGGATCGCGGCGCGGGCGGTCGCCCCGGTGGCCAGGCCGTCGTCGACGACGATCACGTCTCGCCCGCCCAGTTCGACGGGGGGCAGTTGCTGGTAGTCCCGTTCCTGCTGCTGGGCGTGGGCGCGTTCCTGCTCGCATTGCTGGTGCAGCTGGTGCTCGTCGAGCCCGAAGGAGCGCAGCAGTCGCTGGTCGTAGGTGGCCGGTCCTTCGGCGGCCACCGCGCCCAGGGCCAGTTCCGGCTGGCCCGGGGCCCCGATCTTGCGGGCCACGCTGGTCCGCACCGGGGCCCGCAGCGCGGCGGCCACCTGCGCGGCCACCGGGACGCCACCCCGCGCCAGTCCGAGCACCACCGGGTTGTCCAGCCGGTGCTCGGACAGTTCCTCGCCCAGTACCCGTCCGGCGTGCGCGCGGTCGGTGAACACGCTGTTGTCGGGTGCGGGGGTTTCACGTGCTGGCATGGTCGTCTCCTCGAGCCGCGCGGTTGGCCGGCGGCTGCGCCCCGCGCCGTGCTGGTGCGTCGGCGTGGGGCGGGGTCGTTCGTCCGGGAGGTGGGACGTTTTCGCTCCCCCGTGTGAGTACCCGATCCGGTCCCGGCTCGAAACGACGTCGGCGGCTCGAAGACCCCGGTGGCCCGTGCGGGGCTCGTCAGTCCCTGAAGGCGCCGACCCGCAGGGTGCGCAGCCGGTTGAGGGCGGCGGCGAGTTCGAACCGGCGGGGGACGGCGAAGTCGCCGACGTAGCGGTCGTCGACCGCGTGGATCCCTCGCTTGGTCACTTCCGCGTCGAAGGCGTCCAGCACTTCACGCACGGTGCGGTTGCCGTCGAGCAGTCCGGAGCGGGCGCAGGTGACCAGGGCCAGTCCGATGCCGGTCACCTGGCTGGGGTCGACGAGTTGTTCGACGGCGCGCAGTTCCACGGTGGTCTGGCCGAGCGTGAGGGCGTCGGTGCCGCGGGAGCGCACTTTGGGCCGGTCGGTGTCGATCGAGCGCGGGTCGGGCACGCGCGAGCGCACCGCGGGGAAGGTTTCGGCTTCGCGGTGGCGACCGGTGGGGGTGCTGGTCAGGCCGCGGGCGCGTTCGGTGACCTCGTAGCAGCGGTAGGAGTCCAGCATCAGCACCCGGTCGGCCACGTCCATGTAGTCGCCGGAGCCGCCCATGACCATCACCGTGGACACTCCGTGCCTGTCGTACAGCGGGCGGATCAGGTCCAGGAAGGGGGTCAGTGGTTCGGAGTCCTTGGCGACCAGTTCCTGCATCCGCGCGTCGCGGATCATCAGGTTGGTGGCGGCGGTGTCCTCGTCCAGCAGCAGCGCCTGCGAGCCCGCTTCGACCGCTTCGACGAGCGAGGCGGCCTGCGAGGTCGATCCCGAGGCGTTGTCGGTGGAGAAGTCGCTGGTGTCGGCGCCGGTGGGCAGGTGGCTGACGAACGGGCTGACATCGACCCGGTTGACTCGCCTGCCGTCCTCGGCGCGCACTTTGACCGTGTCCTCGCGGCAGACCACCAGTTCCCTGCCGTCGCCGGGCACGTGGTCGTAGATGCCGTGTTCCAGCGCGCGCAGCAGGGTGGACTTGCCGTGGAAGCCGCCGCCGACGATGAGGCTGATGCCCTCGGCGATGCCCATTCCGGCCACGCGGCCTCGGTTGGGCAGGTCGAACTCCACGCGCAGCGAGTCGGGTGAGGAGAACGGCACGGCTTGTTTCAGCGGGCGGTCGTCGATGCCGCTGCGTCGGGGCAGCACGGCCCCGTCGGCCACGAACGCCACCAGGTTCTGCTGGGGCAGTTGCCTGCGCAGCGCGTCGGTGTCCTCGATGGAGTCGACGAATTCCCGCACGCGTTGCTGGTCGGCCGTTTTCCAGCGCAGCCCGTTCTCGACGACGGAGGGCAGGTCGCGGCACAGTGCCTGCTCGGCTTGTTTGCCGTCGATGCTGCGGCCTTTGCCGGGCATGTCGATGCCCAGGCGCAGCACCACGGCCCCGTCGACGATTTGGCACGAGCTGCGGTCCAGCACCTGCTGGTGGCCTGCGTCCACGCTCAGCCTGCTGTCGCGCAGCCCGCGGTGCACCGCGCGCACCAGGGCTCCGGCCAGTCCGCGTGCCCGCACGGGGTTGGACCACAGGTCGGCGGGAAAGCCCGCGTGGTCGGGGTCGACGCGTACTTCGCAGCGGCTGGCGGGTGCGTAGGGGTCGGGTTGGACCTTCTGCACGTCCAGGGTGAAGCCGTCGAAGGACCAGTTTCCGCTCAGGGATTTGTAGCGCCCATAGCTGGCGCCGTGCATCGACCGGAGTTGTTCGCGTAGCCCGTCGGCGGTCCGTTTGGCGGCCGGTGGGCCTTGGGGACGTCCGCCGCCGGGGCCTCGGTTGTTGCTCGTTCGTTGTGCCATCCCCCGATGGGTACCCGAGGCGACTGTGAATATCCAATCGTGGTCGGCCCGGCGCGTGCTGCACGTGACACAGCACAAATCCGGTAGTGTCCACCGCGGATCCGGTCAACACGCTGCGTGACCGTTCTTGCACAGTCAGGCTCCCCGTCTGCGAGGAGGCTCAGCACCGTGATCGCCCTCCGCTCCCCTCGTTCTTCCCGTCGCCGTCGGGCACATCGAGGTCGTGTGACCGGCACCGCTCGTTTGGCGGGCGTGTTCGCGCTGGCCGTGGCCGGGGTGGGCAGCCCTGCCGCCGCCGTGCCCCATCCCGACGGTGTCGCCCCCGCTCCCCGGGATCCCGGTCCGTCCGTGCACGGCATGGACGTCAGTGGTCACCAGGGTGAGGTGAACTGGCGCGGCGCGTGGCAGTCCGGGGCCCGGTTCGCCTACGTCAAGGCCACCGAGGGAACCGGGTTCCGCAGTTCCACCTACCGGGCGCAGTCCTCCGGGGCACGCGCGGTGGGGATGCTGCGGGGCGCCTACCACTTCGGGCGTCCCGATGTGTCCGGAGCCGCCGAGCAGGCTCGTTTCTTCGTCGAGCACGGGGGTGACTGGGTGCCCGACGGGCGCACCCTGCCGGGGGTGCTCGACATCGAGTACAACCCCTACGGTCCCGACAAGTGCTACGGGTTGGGTCCGGCGAGGATGAGCCAGTGGATCGCCGAGTTCAGCGACACCTACCGGGAGTTGACCGGCCGCTTCCCCGCCATCTACACCACCAGGAACTGGTGGAACACCTGCACCGGGGGAAACACCGGTTTCGCGGGCAACAACCCGCTGTGGGTGGCCCGCTACGGCCCCGAGGTGGGGCAGTTGCCCGCGGGCTGGGACCAGCACACGATGTGGCAGCACGACAACGGGGGCACTTTCCCCGGTGACCAGAACCTGTTCAACGGTGAGATGGCGGCGTTGAAGCGGTTCGCGGCCGGCACGGCGCGGCAGCGGGCGGCCGCGGAGCGGTCGTGACCGCCGCGGCCGCCGGGGTGTTCGTCTAGCCGCCGAGGGTGTTGGCGGGGATCGGCTGGTCGTTGGCGATCGCCTCGAACAGGCGGGACGCCCGCGAGGAGTCCCACTTGACCACGGACTGGCCGTTCAACGTGCCGAACCCGGCGATGGGCACGGTGCCGGTGACCCCGTTGCCCGCGGAGATGTCGCCCATCGCCCGGGCCAGGCCCACCAGGTGCCACAGGTGGTCGCCGTTGTCCAGCAGGAAGGTGTCGCCGGTGGCCGTGATCAGCGGGAAGATCCGCAGCGGGTTCAGCAGGGTCGCCGGGCTGGTGGCCTTGTCGATGAGGGCACCGAGCAGTTTGCGCTGGTTCTCGATCCGCTGCAGATCCCCTTCGGGGTAGGCGCGGCTGCGTACGAAACCGAGGGCCTGCTGCCCGTTGAGCTGTTGGCACCCCTGCTCGAGGTCGATACCGGCCTTGGGATCGTTCAACGGCTGGTCCAGGCACATCTCCACCCCGCCGACCGACTCGACCAGGCTGGCGAACCCGCCCAGGCCGATCTCGGCGTAGTGGTCCATGTGCACCCCGGTGACGTTTTCCACCGTGCGCACCAGCAGCTTCGGTCCTCCAATCGCGAAGGCCGCGTTGAGCTTGTTGCGCCCGTGGCCCGGGATCGGCACCGACGAGTCCCGGGGCAGGCTGATCAGCGACGGGTCACCGCCGCCCGCGGGCACGTGCAGCATCATCATGGTGTCGGTGCGCCTGCCGCCGGCGTCCCCGGCCGACAGCTCCTCCCGTTGGGACTCGTCCAGCCCCTGCCTGCTGTCGGAGCCGACCAGCAGCCAGTTGGTGCCCGCGGTGTCGTCGACCCGTCCCTGGTAGTCGTCCAAAGCGCCGGTGCGCTGCAGCGAGCTGTCCACGTAGACCACCAGGCCCACCAGGAGCAGCACGATCACCAGCAGCGTGATCCCGATGCGGCGCCCCCAGCGCTTCTTCTTCCGCGGAGCGCCCTGCCCGGCCGCGCCGGGTCCGCCGCCGGGCTGCTGTGGCCGCTGGGCCGAGGTCCGGTCGGACGGCCGCGCGTCGCGGTGGTAGTAGTCGTAACCGTTGCCCCGCCGCTCACGGCCCGTGGCGCCGCGCCGGTTCGGCTGATTCGCCGACCAATCGCTCATGGCCGGTAATCTATCCGCCGCTGCTTCCCCCTTCGACCCCGGTCACCCGACCGGCGGGTGGGACCCCTGTGCCCACCGGGTCCGCCGGTGTTGCCCGGGCGGGCGCCGGCAACACGCGAAGACCGCGCTGCCCCGCTGGTGTCGCCGCGGATGGGATCATCGGCGGCGGCTCCTGTTCGTCGTCGATATCGAAGGGCATCCTGCCACCATGAGCGTCAATGATCAGTCGAGCGACCCGCGGGAAAGCACCGTGGTGGACAACGTGACCAAACAGCTCCTCATCGACGGCAAGTGGCGCCCCGCCACCGGCGGCGGCACGTTCCCGGTCGAGGACCCGTCCACCACGGCGACCCTGTGTTCGGTGGCCGACGCCACCTCCGAGGACGCGCTGGAGGCGCTGGCCGCCGCCGACCGGGCCCAGCCCTCCTGGGCAGCCCATCCCCCGCGGGAGCGCGGCGAGATTCTGCGGCGGGCCTTCGAAACGATCACCTCCCGGCACGAGGACCTGGCGCTGTTGATGACCCTGGAAATGGGCAAACCGCTGGCCGAGTCCCGCGCCGAGATCACCTACGCGGCCGAGTTCTTCCGCTGGTTCGCCGAGGAGGCCGTGCGCATCGACGGGGACTACACGGTCGCCCCGAACGGCAAGGGCCGGGTGCTGGTGCTGCGTCAGCCGGTCGGGCCCGCGTTGATGGTCACCCCGTGGAACTTCCCGATGGCGATGGGAACCCGCAAGATCGGTCCCGCCGTGGCCGCGGGCTGCACCATGGTGATGAAACCGGCCCACCAGACGCCGCTGACGATGCTGGCCCTCGGCGAGATCCTCACCGAGGCCGGCCTGCCCGACGGGGTGCTCAACATCGTCACCGCCCGCAGCGCCGGTTCGGTGATGCGCCCGATGATCGAGGACGACCGGGCCCGCAAGTTGACCTTCACCGGGTCCACGCCCGTGGGGCGCAAGCTGATCGAGCAGTCGGCCGGGCAGGTGCTGAACGTGTCCATGGAGCTCGGCGGCAACGCGCCGTTCCTGGTGTTCGACGACGCCGACGTGGATGCCGCCGTCGACGGGGCCATGCTGGCCAAGATGCGCAACGTCGGCGAGGCCTGCACCGCGGCCAACCGGTTCTACGTGCACGACGGCGTCGCCGAGGAGTTCACCCGCAAGCTCACCGAACGGATGGAGGCGCTGCGCGTGGGCCGCGGGGTCGGTGACGGGGTCGAGGTGGGCCCGCTGATCGACGCGAACCAGCTCGACAAGGTCGTCGAACTCGTCGACGACGCGGTCGCCGAGGGCGCGCGGGTGGAAACCGGGGGCAGCCGGGGTGACGGGCAGGGCCACTACTACCTGCCGACGGTGCTGACCGGGGTGCCTTCCTCGGCTCGGATGAATCGGGAGGAGATCTTCGGTCCCGTGGCTCCGATCACCACCTTCACCGAGGAGCACGAGGCCACGGCCGCGGCCAACAACACCGAGTTCGGCCTGGTCAGCTACGTCTACACCAGGGACGTGCAGCGTGCGCTGCGGATCAGCGAAAACCTGCAGGCGGGGATGGTGGGGCTCAACCAGGGGGTGGTGTCCAACGCCTCCGCCCCGTTCGGGGGGGTCAAGCACTCCGGCATCGGGCGGGAAGGCGGCAAGGTCGGCATCGACGAGTACTTGGAGACCAAGTACGTGGCCGTCGGCGGTCTGTGACCACCCGGGGACGCGCCACCGCACCCGGGCCGGCTCGAGCCCGGGTGCGCGGGCGCGTCTACTCCTCCAGCGAGGACGTCAACCGTTCCAGGGCGTCGTTCATGTGCGCTTCCAAGCGGCTGAGCACGAGCTGCTCGTCGCCGGCTTCGATCGCGTCCACCAAGCCCTTGTGCTCGTCCACCAGGGCCTGCGTGTCAGCCGGATAGGTGTCGACGAGAGCTCCCAGGCACATGCGTTTTTCCACCAGCAGTGTCTGGGCCATCCGCTGCAGTCGAGGACTGCGGGAAGCCGCCACCAGGGTTTCGTGGAATTCCTGGTCGGCCTCGGTGAGTCCCGCGCTGTCGTCCTTGGCCACGGCAGCGACCATCTTGGCGTGCGCGGCGGTCAGTTCGGCTACCGCGTCGATCCTGTGGTGCCGCACTATCTGCTCGCAGGCGGTGCGTTCCACCGCCAGCCGGGCCACGTAGACGTCGTGCACGTCCTCGGGTTCCATCGTGGCCACGAACAGACCCCGGTGGGGTTCGCTCTGCAGCAACCCCTCCTGCACGAGCCGTTGCATCGCTTCCCGCAGCGGCCCACGGCTGACGCCGAGCTGGGCGGCGAGATCGGCCTCCCCGAGTTGGCTGCCCGGTGCCAGCGATCCGTACATGATCGCCGAACGCAGCTGGTCGGCCACGATCGCCGCCGTGGATTTCCGCTGAACCGGTTCCAACTCCCCGGCCTGGTTCTGTTCGTCGACTCCCAACATCTCGCACCCTCTCGTCAATTCGAGGTCCCCACCCCGGGCCGCGGGGCGGGGTGGATGCGGCGCCACGGCTGTGGTCCGCCCGCCTCGGCTCGGGCGCCGATGGGCTCGAGCCGAGGGTGGCTGTTCCACGTCTGCGCGCCGTCTCCGACGCCGTGGCGGCCACGGGCACGGCATCCGGGCCGGACAACCGCACGGATCCACGCACCCGAGGTCCCCACGACGGAAAACCACGTCTCGTGGGCCAACGACCGCTGCGCGCCACGAGGGGCGAGGTCACGCGTGCCGGAGCAACAACATTCGCACTCACGGTACGCGTCACCGACAACCCCTTTCGTGCAAGTCGGCCCGAACGGGCGTGCGCAACGACCTGTCGATCACCACCGAAACGCCGATTGTTGACAATGCTAACCCCTGTCGGGGCTCACATTTAACAATGAAGGAAATTCATCTCATTGGAGTACCGTGCTCGGTGCTCCTGACCGAGTGGCCGGCTCCGGCACCTTCGGTGCGCACAGCCGCCGCGGCGGCTTCGTGTTCGGCCGCGGTGCGTCCTGTCACAACCGGGCGGGCGCGTGCCGAAAAACACTCCCCGACCGCGCGGCGCGTCGGGACGGCCGGCGGTACCCTCGCCCGTCGTGCCGGCACCCGTTGCGCGGGACGAGTTCGCTCATCCGCTCGCGCGCTCGGGCAGCAGTCCGGTTGTCAGGCGGCGCGCTCGTTGCAGGGGTTCGGACACGAGCCGCAGCAGCAGCGCCGTGATCGTGCCCTCGTAGATCACGACGATGTCCGCCGCGGCCCGTTCGGGATCGACCACCCCGGCCTCGCGAGTGAGCTCGGTCAGGTGTTGGCCGAGGTGCGTCTTGTGTCGGGTGATCGCGGCGAGGGCGGGGTGGTCGGCGTCGGTGATCTCGACAGCGGCGTCGACCTGCGCCCTGTCGCGATAGTGGCCCTCGGTGTCCCACCACCGCTGCAGGGCGTCGACGATCGCCGCGAACCGTTGCTTCGGGGTGGCGGCGGTGAGCCGGTGGTGTTCCTGCACGGCACCCGTCGCACTCGTTCATCTGCAGACCGGATCCGTCCGACCGCGTTTCCGGAAGGGGGCGCACACCCCGCGATGGCTCGCCGGGGCACGTGACCACGTGCTCCGGCGGGCCGTTCGGACGCTCGTGCCGGGCGCCGTACCGCGCCCCGATGGCGCGGTGTCGACCAGCGGGGCGCGGTCGGCGATCGGGCTCACTGGAAGGTGATGTCCAAGCTGTCGTAGCGGCAGTTGTCACTGGGTCCGCTGCCGACCTTCTCGGGCTCGCCGCTGTCCTCGTTGCCCTCGTACCAGCCGCAGATCTCCATCTCGGAGTCACCGATGACCGTGATCTCGGAGAACTCGGCGGTGTCTCCGTAGTTGGTGTTGATCCCGGCCAGGGAGAGCCCGGGTGCGGTGGCGGTGACGTTTTCGATGACCACGTGGCGGTCGGTCTGGTCACTGCAGTTTCCGCAGGACCGGTACAGCTTGCCGAAGTCCTCGACCTGGAAATCGCTGATCGTCATGGTCCCGGCCCCGTTGGCCTGGAAGACCTTGTCCTCGGCGAGCTGGGCCCCGCCTCCTTGCACGGTCATCGTCGCCGAGGCGCTGTCGGCGTCGAATGTGGCCGCGTCCTCACCGACGTCCTCCCACCACACGTTGCGCAGTGTGCACGAGCCCTCGCAGTGGATGCCATCGGCGGCAGGCGCACCGATGATCACGTTCTCCAACGTGGCGCCGTCGGCGAGTTCGAAGATCGGCGGCTGGCCCTCGTCCTGGCCCCCGTCGCCGAGATCGCCCTCCCCGTAGTACCGGGTGAGTTCCCCGTCCATGGTGCCCTCGACGGTGATGGTGGACCCGACCGCCTGCTCGCCCTGCGCCTCGGGGACGTCCACCTCGGCGTGAGAAGCGGGGGCGACCAGCACCGTGCCGAGCACGGTCAGCGCGCACACCCCCGCCGCGTACAGATGTTTGCGGATGCGTAACGAAACGCGAGACATCAACATCGGCTCTTTCGTCAACGAGGAGAAAACGTTTTCCCGCTGAGAGTAGAGCGCCGCGCCCTCGGGTCACAGTGGCCGTTCTGCCCTCACTACTGGGGCGAACGGGTCCGGTCCGGTACCTCCGCACGGGGCAACCGCGGTCGCTGCGGCGGGAGAACGGCCGCGCCCGGGTCCGGCACTTCTGCGGAGCTCCTGAGGGGTGGAGCAGCGGGTGTAGCCGGTGATCGTGGCGCTCACGGTGTGCGCGCCTACGTTTCAGCCCCCGACGCGACCGGAACGTTCACCGCACGAAGTAACTACAACGATGCGATATGACCGGCAGGCCCCCGTGGGACGAGGTCTGACGTGAGGCTGTCCGGATTCGTCTCTTGCCGCGCCTTGACTTCAAGCATCGTCGAAGTCTCACCGTGAGTCCGTAGTGACGAGGACGACCCTACGGAGGTGTGACCGAATGCGAGCGGTCCAGGCACAAGAGTTCGGTGGACCGGAGGTCCTGAAGCGGGTCGAGCTGGACCCACCGGAGCCGGCGGTCGGGGCGGCAGTGGTCGCGGTCCACGCTGTCGACGTGCTCGGCCTCGACATCGCGATCCGCAGCGGCGACGCCGCCGAGTCCTTCGGGGTCGCACCCCCGTACGTGCCCGGTGACGGTGTCGCGGGAACGGTGGTGGCGGTCGGGGACGGCGTCGACCGACAGTTGGTTGGGCGCCGCGTCGTTACCACAACGGGCACGCAAGGCGCTTACGCCGAACGAGTCGCCGTTTCCGCCGAGGATCTCGTCACGGTGCCCGACGGTCTCAGGCTCGCCGCGGCCGCCGCCCTGGTCCACGACGGGCGCACGGCGCTCGCCCTCATCGAGGCCGCCGCGATCCGGCCTGGAGAGCGGGTGCTGGTCGTGCCGGCTGGCAGCGGTCTGGGCCTGATGCTGGTGCAGCTCGCCCGCCTCGCCGGTGGCACCGTCGTCGCCGCAGCACGGGGTGCTGAGCAGCTTGCGGCGGCGACCGCGGCCGGGGCCACCCGGGTCGTCGACGCCGCGAGCAGCGACTGGACGGTCCAGCTCGGTGAATCCGTGGACGTGGTTCTCGACGGGGTCGGCGAGACCACCGGCTGCGCCGCGTTCGAGGTCATCACCAGCGGTGGTCGCTACCTCAGCTACAGCGGCAAGCCCGGACCGAAACCCGACGAAGCCCGCCGACGTGACGTGACCCTGTTCGGCACCGAGGTCGTTCACCTCGGAAGCAGCGGAGCGACTCGCAGGCTCACCGAACGAGTCCTCGGCGAGGCCGCCGCTGGCCGGGTCCGACCGGTCATCGGTTCGATCTTCCCTCTCGAGGGTGCGGCCGAGGCCCATGCGGCTTTCGAGCGCGGTGGCCTCGTGGGGCGGACGCTCATAACGGCGGCCGAGGTCGACGCCATGGCGGGTCACGACGAGCTGATCGGACTGGTGGAGCGGTTCAGCCAGGGGTTCGCCGCTGCAGACGCCGAGCTCCTCACCGGGCTGTGGGCAGGCGATGAGGAGGCCCTCGTCTACGTCGCCGGGGAACGAGCCCGCCCGCTGCGGACCCGCGGCGAGATCGCGCGGTATTATCGGGAGACGCTTGACCCCGTGGGGAGCGTGGACACTGCGGAGGTCACCGATCTGTCGGTCGAGGCCGCAGGAGATCGCGGGCGCGTATTCTTCCGGTTCCGCTTCGCGGGACGAGAGGCAGCAAGCGACGAGCGTTTCGAAGTGGACATCCGGATCACGGCCATCGCGCGGCGACGCGACGACCAGTGGGTACTGGTTCACTACCACGAGTCCTCGCCCGGCCCCGTGTGAGGAGCCAGGCGAGGACGAGAGGAAGTGGTCTCGATCGACGATCCTCGAAGTGGCTTCGGTGGTTCGGGGTGGTCGCTAGCATCGCTGCCGTGTCGAGGCAGTCCGAGGACGGGACGGTGATGGCGTTGCTGTCCAGCAGCGGCTGTACCCGGCCGCTCGGCTCCTGACTGAAGCAACGACCGCGTACCACTCAACTGCTGAAACCGTCTCCCGTGAGGGATCCACAGCTGAGATGTCCGAGGAGGTCCTGGGAGTATGGCGCTGTGATGAACGGCGACTTTGACCGGTTCGTCGTGGTGACCGGCGGTCCGGGATCTGGAAAGACCACGCTGTTGAACAGGCTCGGTCATCAGGGGTTGACCAGCACCGTCGAAGCGGGTCGCGGTGTGATTCAAGATCAGATGACGATTGGTGGTTCCGCGCTGCCGTGGGCGGATCAGGCTTTGTTCGCTGAGCTGATGCTGTCGTGGGAGATGCGCTCCTACCGGTGGGCGCAGCAGCGCACCGAGGTGGTGCTCTTCGACCGGGCCGTGCCCGATGTGCTGGGCTACCTGCGGCTGGCCGGGCTTTCCGTTCCGGCGCATGCATCCGCCGCGGCCGAGCTCTTCCGTTACCACCGGCAGGTGTTCATCGCCCCGCCCTGGCCGGAGATCTTCAGTCAGGACAGCGAACGCCGCCAGGACCTGGCTGAAGCCGAGCGGACCTATGACGCGATGGTCGAGATCTACACCGAGCTCGGATACGAAGTCATCGATTTGCCTCGGGCTGAGGTAGCGACCCGAGTCGAGTTCGTGACCGACCGGATCACCAGTGGCCGAGCTGAAGACACAGCTGCTTCCCGATAGCCGACCTCTCGACGAGACGGACTCGCAAGGTCGAGGCGTGTGGTCATGTCCAGGTGGAAGCGTCTGTGGAGGTGAAGCTGGACCAAAACAGCGGGCTCAGCGCCCGGCGCTTGGCCGGGCCGAACCCTCACCTATCGGATACCCCGCTCCGGGCGAACGCCACGGTGGTGATCGTGACCGGTATCGCCGACCAGCCCCAGCCAGCAGCGGGGCCGGCGGCTCGGCCGCGTGCCCCGCTCTGATGGGGAAGCACGTGCGTGGAGCGGGCGCTACAGCGTGATCACGCCGAGCAGCACCGCCGCCAGCAGCATCACCAGGCTGAAGGCCCACATCGGCAGGAACGAGTACCGGATGTGCTTGCCCATGTCCACACCGGCCAGCCCGATGCCCAGCCACAGCGAGGCGTTGAAGGGGCTGATGTAGGTGCCGATCACGTTGCCGATGAGCACGGTGTAGACCACGGTGACCGATCCGATGCCGAGCTGGGTGGACACGTCGTGCACCAGCGGCAGCAGCGCGAAGTAGTGCGCGTCCGTGCTGAGCACGAGCTCGAACGGCATGCCGAGCACACCGACGATCAGGTGCAGGTAGGGCACGACCGCATCGGGCAGCACCGCGATCATGTCGCTGGCCAGCGACCGCAGCATGCCCGACTCGGTAAGAATGCCCAAGAAGCATCCGGCCGCCAGGATGATCGCGCCGGTGCCGAGTGCCCCACCACCGTGCGCGCGGATCCGCTCCATCTGGTCGGAGACCTTCGGGTAGTTGACCACCAGCGCGGCGCTGAGGCCGAGCATGAACACCATCCCGGAGGGCAGCACGTCGGCGACGAGCAGTCCGAGCACCGCCAGCACGAGCGGGCCGTTGAACCAGGGCCGGTAGGGTCCGTGCAGCTTCTCCGGCTCGCCGGCGCCCTCCTCGGGCTCGGCCGTGCCGCCGGCGACGTCCGCGGAGCCGGACGTCGGCGCGCCGCTGCCGGTGGGACCGTCCGCGGAGCCGGATCCAGCCATCGCGAGCACCTGCCCCGGGGTGCGGCGGGCGATGCGCCGCTGCTCCCGCAGCCCGAGCAGCGCGCCCATGCCCATGAGCAGCACAACGCCGACGGCCTGCAGCGGGATCAAACCGTGCCAGAGTGCGACCGGGTCGTGCCCGGTCGAGGCCGCGGCGCGCCCGACGGGGCCGCCCCAGGGCAGCATGTTCAGGATCGCCATGCTGGTGCTCAGCAGCAACATCAGCAGGTACGGGCTCATGCCGAGCCGCTTGTAGAGCGGGAGCAGGGCGGGGATCGCGATCAGGTACGACGTCGCCCCGGACCCGTCCAAGTGGCAGACGACACCGATGAGCACGGTGACCACGGCGACGCCGACGACGTTGCCCCGGCTGACCCGCACCATCACGTTGATCAGCGGGTTGAACAGGCGGACGTCGTTCATGATGCCGAAGAACAGGATGGCGAACACGAGCATCACGGCGACGTCGAGCACCGACTCCAACCCGGAGTCGAAGAACCCGCCGATGTCGCTCGGACTGAAACCCGCCAGGAAGGCGCCGATCGTGGGAATCACGGTCATCCCGACGACCGGGGCTATTCGGCCGAGGATCAACAGCGTCGCTATCGACGCGATGATCGCGAAGCCGATGATGCTGAGCATGTTCGACTCTCCTACGTGCGTCACTCGGGAACTCGCTGATCGACTGCACCGGGAGTTGCGTGTCACCCCGGTGTACGACGATTTGCGACATCCTGAACCGCACGTGGCCCGGATCACGAGCTTTGTGTGCATTGGATCGGTAATGGTCGTATTGGTCTCGCGAAACCCCTTGTCACGAACGGTGTCGCAACCATGACGAAACGATTTCGTCGCCGCGCACGCCTTTCGCTGACCCGCTACCTGTTCCTCGCGAACACGGTGCTGCTGATCGTCACGCTCGTCGCCGCGGGAGCACTGTGGACGTTTCACGAATACCGCGATGTGCGCGCCGAGTACACGCAGCGCGCGATGACCATGGCGCAATCGGTGGCGGCGCTGCCCGAAGTGCGCGGCTACCTCGCCGATCCGCAGCACCGCGGTGAGATCGCCTCCCTGGCCGAGACGCTCCGCCGCGCTTCCGACTTCCGCTACGTCGTCATCGTCGACGCCCAGGGCATCCGGCACTCGCACCCCGACCCGCGCGCCATCGGCGGTCGCCCGCACACCGACCCGGCGCCGGTGCTGGCCGGCAACACGTGGACGGGCAGGGAGTGGGGTCCGGCCGGGCTCACGCTGCGCGCCCGGGTGCCGGTGCGCGACGACGCGGGCGAGGTGGTCGGCTACGTCTCCGTCGGCGTGCTGTCCTCACGCGTCACGCTGGCCGCCTCGCACACGCTTCCCGCCATCGGCACGACCCTGCTGCTGGCTCTCGCTCTCGGTGCGGGTGGTGCGCTGTGGATCTCCCGCAGGATCCGCGCGAAAACGCACGGGTTCGAACCGGCCGAGATCACCGAGCTGCTGGAGGGCCGCGAAGCGCTGCTCTACGCGATCTCCGAAGGTGTGCTGGCCGTCGACGCTGACGGCGCCGTGCTGCTGGCCAACGACTCGGCCCGCGAGATGCTCGGACTGCCGCAGGACTGCGTCGGCCGCACCCCGGAGGAGCTGGAACTGGACGAGCACCTGCGCGAGGTGCTGCGTGGCGACGACGCTCGCCAGGACGTGTTCCTCGCCCTCGGCGGGCGGTTGCTCGTGTGCAACCCTCGGCCGGTGCGCATCGGCGAGCACGACACCGGCAGGCTGGTGACGCTGCGCGATCACACCGAGATCGTGCGGCTCGGCGGTGAGCTGGACGGTGTGCGCACCATGGCCAACGGTCTGCGCGCACAGACCCACGAGTTCGCCAACCGCATCCACACCGTCACCGGCATGCTCGACCTCGGAGCGGCCGGTGAAGCCCGCCAGTACCTGTCCGAGCTCTCCGCCACGACGAGCCGGGCGAGTGCCTCCGTGTCCGAACGTGTCCGCGACACCGCGCTGGCCGCGCTCGTGCTGGCGAAGTCGGCGCAGGCCTCCGAGCAGGGGGTGGAGTTCGAGCTGGCCGCGCTCAGCGACGTGCCGCGGGAACTGCCGTGGCAGCTGCGTGACGACGTGCTGCTGGTCGTGGGCAACCTGGTGGACAACGCCCTCGAGGCCGTGGGCGGATCCGGGTGGGTGGAACTGTTCGTGCTGCTGCACCGGCCGGAGGAGCAGTTGTTGGAGATCCGCGTCACCGACTCGGGTCCGGGGCCTGCCAACGTCGAGGAGATGTTCGCGGCCGGGGTGAGCACCAAGGAGCACGGCGCGGACAGCTATCGCGGATTCGGGCTCGCGTTGGTGCGGCAAGCCGTCCAACGGTGGAACGGGTCGGTGGAGGTGGACACCACCGAGGAGACCGTGTTCACTACCTACCTGCCGGTACGAGAGGATGCGCGGTAGCACGTCGGCGGCGTCGCCGACCGCGGCGCCCGCCGTGCCGTCCGGACGCAGTTTCCCGTCCGGACCTCGAGCGGGAGGTGAGATTCGGTGCTGTCGGTGCTCGTCGTCGACGACGACGCGCGCGTGGCGCGCAACCACCGGGACTTCGTCGAAACGGTGCCGGGGTTCACGGTCGTCGGCGTCGCCCACACCGGCACCGAGACGCTGCGCTCCGTCGTCGAGCATCAACCCGATCTCGTCCTGCTCGACCTCTACCTGCCGGACACCTCGGGTATCAACGTGCTGCGGCGACTACGTTCACCGGACGAGCTCGGGCAGGGCACGCCCGTGGACGTGCTGGTGATCACCGCGCTGCGCGACATCGACAACGTGCGCGCCGCGCTGCACGGCGGTGCGATGTACTACCTGCTCAAACCGTTCGACCTGAGTGCGCTGCGGGAGCAGCTGGACCGCTTCGCCGCCGTGCACGACAAGCTCGCAGGGGTGGAGCAGGCCACCCAGGGTGATGTGGACCGTGTGTTCGGGGTGCGGCGGGCGAGTACGCGCACGAGCCTGCCGAAGGGGTTGACGGCAGCAACGGCGCAGCTCGTGGCGGAGACGCTGCGCGCAGCCGAGTCCGACCTGTCGGCCGTGGAGCTCGCCGAACGCGCCGGCATCGCGCGGGTGACCGCGCGGCGCTACCTCGAGCACCTGTGCGCCGACGGGCAGGCCGAGCTGCGGATGCGCTACGGGTCGACGGGGCGGCCCGAGCACCGCTACCAGTGGGTCCGCTGAACAGCTCGGTGCGTCGGGGCCGGCCGGCAACGGCTCCGACCAGCGGGACGCGGCGAGGCGCACCCGCTGCGGGGACAGCAGGGGCGAACCGTCCCCCGGACGGCCCCGCTGGAGCACTACTGTTCAGCGACACGGCCGGTACGTAGGGTGTTCGGCGGCAAGATCGAACGCATCACGCGGACACGGGGAAACCATGGACAACAGCGCTCACGAGCTGAACGTGGACCGCCCGAACTCGGCGCGGCTGTACGACGTGTTCCTGGGGGGCAGTCACAACACGGCCGCGGACCGGGAACTGGCCGAACGGATCCGTTCCAGCGCACCGCGCTGGTCGCTGGGCGCGCAGCTGAACCGCTCGTTCCTGCGGTGCGCCGTGCAGTACATGGCCTCGATGGGCATCGACCAGTTCCTGGACCTGGGATCGGGCATCCCCACGGTCGGCAATGTTCACGAGATCGCCCAGCAGTACACCCCCGACGCGCGGGTGGTGTACGTGGACTACGAAACGATCGCCTACAACACCTCGCGGGTGGAGTTGGCCGACAACCCGAACGTCACGATCATCAAGGCGGACCTACGCAACCCGGAGTCGGTGCTCAACCACCCCGAGACCGTCGAACTGCTGGACTTCTCCCGACCGGTGGGGCTGCTGATCGTCGGGGTGCTGTTGTTCATCGGCCCCGCCGACGAACCGGGCGATCTCGTGGCCACCTACCGCTCCCAGTTGACCTCCGGCAGCTACTTGGCGCTGTCCCAGGCCAGCGACGACGACCTGCCCCCCGACCTGCAGCGCGAGATCGACCAGGTCGTGGCCTCCTACGAGCACGCCGATGAACAGCTCGTGCTGCGCAGCTACGACGAGGTGGCGGGGTGGTTCTCCGGCACCGAGCTCGTGGATCCGGGCATCGTGCACTACCCGGACTGGAGCCCCGAACAGCAGGCCCTGGACGAGTACCAGCGCAGCTGCCGGTACGGCTACGTGGGGGTGGGGCGGATCCCGTGACCGACGAGACCGCCCCACCACGGTGGCGGGCTCACCCGGAGGTGGTGCTGGCGGCGGGCTGCTCCCGCCGCATCAGCCTCAGCTGCCGCAGCTGGCCCAGCGTGCCGAGCACCACCAGCGCCAGCACCGGCAGGTACGCCAACCTGTAGGACGGGCCCGCGGGCAGGTCGGCGGCGAGTCGCAGTATCCCGCCCACCGCGAGCTGGATCAGCACGGCGGCCGTGAAACCGCCCATGTTCGCCGTGCCCACGGCCAGGCCCGATCTGTGGGTTGCGTTGGCGGCGCGGACACCGTCGAAGGCCAGCATCGCCGAGCCCCCGGCCACGCCGATGATCAGCAGCAGCACCGTCAACAACGCGGCGGGAAGCACACCGGGCCAGCCGATCAGCACCAGCCACGTCACCGCCACCAGCATCGACAGCACGAACGCGAAGCGCTGCCTGCGCCGAGGCCGTCCGGCCACGTACTGCCCGCACAGCCACGATCCGGCCAGGAATCCCCCCACGCACAGCAGCACCCAACTGCTCGCCGCGGCGGGATCGTAGCCCTGCGACTCGATCAACCACGGCGGTCCCCACAGCACGGTCACCGCCACGAACTGGCCCATCATCACGAAGTGCACCCAGAAGGAGTGCCAGGTGCCGCTGCGGGTCACCACCGCCTTCAACGAGGCCGACACCCGCTCGTGGAGCTCGGCTCCGGCCGTGTCCTCCGCGCGCTCGGCGTGTCCGGCGGGGCCGTTGGGCCGGTCGCGCAGCATCGTCCAGGCCGACAGCGCCAGCACCGCGGTCAGCGCAGCCGCGCCCGAGAACGTGCCCACCCAGCCGAGCATCCGCAGCGAGGTGCTCAGCGGTGCCGTGGCGGCCAGCTGCCCGATTCCGCCGACGAGCCCGGTCACCGCGGCCACCCTGCCGAAGCGGTCCGCGGAGAACCAGTGGGCCGCCAACCGCAGCACGTTGGTGAACAGGAACGCGTCGCCGAATCCGATCAGCGCCCGCCCGGCGAGCCCGCCCAGCAGTGAGGCGCTGACCGCGAAGACCGCCGAGCCCACCGCCAGCGCCAGCGTCGCCGCGGTGATCATGCGTCGTGGCCCGATCCGGTCGGCCAGCACCCCGGCCGGGATCTGCAGCGCCAGATAGATGGCCAGCTGCAGCGCCGACAGCACGGACAGCGTGGCCGGGCTGGTGGAGAACCGCTCGGTGGCGGCGTCGGCCGCCACGGCGAGGCTGGAGCGGTGGAACAGCGCCACGAAGTAGCAGGCCGCTGCCACCGACCACACGAACCACGCGCGCCGCAGTGGTGCGGGAAACTCCGCACGAGGGGTTGTCCGGGACGTACTCGACTGATCGATCGTGGCGCGCACACCCACCTCCAAACTTGTATACATCTTAAATACAAGTTGCTCGGAAGTAGGATGACACCGTGTCGAACACAACACCTTCGGATTCGGTATCAACGCCCCTGACCAGCTCCGCACCACCGGCGGCGAGCCAACCCGCAGCCGACCGCGCGTACCGACACGTCAAAGCCGGTCTGCTGGACGGCAGCTATCCGGACGGGCACCTGCTGTCCGAAGGTGAGATCGCCCAAGCCCTGGAGATGTCGCGCACCCCCGTGCGCGAGGCCTTCCTGCACCTGCAGGCCGAAGGATTCCTGCGGCTGTACCCCAAACGCGGCGCGCTCGTCGTGCCGATCACCCCGGCCGAGGCGCGCTCCCTGCTGGAGGCACGACTGGCGCTGGAGAGCTTCGCCATCGACAAACTCGCCTCCGCACCGGCCGAGCAGCTCACCGGCATCGGAGCCGAGCTGCTCGAACACCCCGCCTGCGACCCGACCGGACTCTCCGATGCGGACATGCACGAAGCCGACCGCGCCTTCCACGCCCGCATCGTCTCCGCGGCCGACAGCCCGGTGGTCACCGACCTGTACAGCGCGCTGCGCGAACGACAGCTACGCATCACCGCCACCGCCCGCACCCACGAGTCGCCCCGACGAGCCACCGTCACCGAACAGCACACCCGCCTGGCCACCGCCCTCCGCGACGGTGACGCGGCCGAGGCCAAACGCTGCCTGCACGAGCACCTCGCCCACACGATGCGAGCCATCGGCATGAGCGAGGACTTCCCCACCCCCGGGCAGTGACCCCGGGCGGGGCGACGAAGGCCCCCGGCAGGGCTGCGTCCGGCAGCGCGTCCGCACCGAAACCAGCGCCTCACCCCCGGCGGGCGGCGCGCAGCACCTGCTCGGCGGCCGCGGCCACCTCGGCCGGCCCCGTGGCGTGGTCGGAGATGCTGATCCGCAACGCGGTCACCCCGTCCCGCACGGTTGTTCCCAGCCAGGTCGCGCCCTCGGCCTGCACGACGGCCGCCACCCGACGGGTCCGCTCGTCGTCGGCGGCGACCCGAACCAGCACCTGGTTCAGCACCACCTCGTTGAGCACCGCGACCCGGGGATCTGCGGACAGCAGCTCGGCGAAGCGGCGCGCGTGGGCACACGAGGCCTCGATCAACTCGACCACACCGGCCCGCCCCAGTCCGCGCAGCGCGGCCCACACCGGAAAAGCCCGCGCCCGTCGCGAACTCTCCGGAGTCCAGTCGGCCCCGTTCCGCTCGCCGGCGTCGTCCAGGTAGGCCGCCGACAGACTCATCGCCGCCCGATGGGCCCGCGGGTGGGCGCAGAACGCGATCCCGCAGTCGTAGGCGACGTTGAGCCACTTGTGCCCGTCGGCCGCCCACGAGTCCGCATCCTGCACCCCGTCGACCAGCTGCCGCAGCGACGGGGCGGCAGCGGCCCACAACCCGAACGCGCCGTCGACGTGCACCCAGGCGTTTCGCTCGTGCGCGAGTCGGCAGACCTCGCGCATCGGATCACAAGCACCGGTGTTCACATTGCCCACCTGGGCACACACGATCAGCGGGCCTGCGCCTGCGGCATCGGCCAGGGCCGCGGCGAGACGATCGGGACGCATCCGACCCTGAGCGTCCGTGGCGACCTCGACGAGACTGGACCGGCCGATCCCCAGCACCCGCAGTGCGCGGTCCACGGTGGCGTGCCGTTCCCGCCCCACCACGACCGTGATGCGGGGAGCGCCGAACAGGCCGTCGGCCTCGAGATCCCACCCGGCTTCGGCCAGAAGGTGGTGTCGAGCGGCTGCGAGCCCGATCAGGTTCGCCATCTGGGCGCCGGTGGTGAACCCTGCCGAGACGTGCTCGGGCAAGCCCAGCAGTTCGCACAACCAGCCCCGGCAGACCTCCTCGACCGCCGCTGCTGCCGGGGACAGGGCGTAGAACGCCGCGTTCTGGTCCCACGTCGTGGCCAACCAGTCCGCCGCGAGCGCAACAGGCAGAACCCCACCCTCGACGAACCCGAAGTAGCGGCCTGCGTTGGTCACCACCAGCCCCGGATCGGCCGCCCGCGCCAGCGATTCGACCACCGTGACCGGATCCTCGGGTTCCTCGGGCAGGCGCCCCCCGAGTCTCTGCAGCAGCTGCTCCATCGGGGCCGGCTGGGCCACCGCCCGCCGCGGGGCCTGCTCCAGGTACTGCTGAGCCAGCTCGTTGGTCCGGCCGAGCACGTCCCGCCAACTCCCGGTCACCGCAACCACCTCCTGCCTGGTGCACCGAACAGCGCACCCGGACGGTACAACCGCTCACCGCGCACACGGCCCGGTTCCGGCGGATCGGTTCCGGTGAGCAACGTTGCCCGCACCAGGGCGGTCACGGAAGGGCGCTCGTGACCACCGGCGCACGCCTTCGCCGGCACCGCTGCTTCGGTTACGGTGACGAGGATGAAAAGGACGTGGCTGTTCGTGGTGAGCCTGGCCGGAACGGCCGTGTCGGCGTCGGTGGTGCTGTTGCGCATTCCGCCGCTGTTCGAGTCGGGCGAGCAGGGCAGCTTCTGGCTCCTCGGGGGATTCGCGTGCCTGACCGTGGGGTTCGCAGTGGGGATGCGACGCTGGCGTCCGACGACGTCGAGTCCGCAAGACGGATAGCCCCGAGCGCCCCGCCGGGCAACCGCGTCACGATCGGTTCCCACGCCGGTTCTGCAGCCACAGCGCGGCACCGCCCAGCGACAGCAGCCCGGCGGACAGGGCATCCGGCCGGGAACGGGCGGAACGGTCCTGCCCGATGTTGACGCCGAAATCCCGGTTGGACAGATCCCGAGCCAGGGTGCGTGCCTGCTCCGGGGCGGCGCCGACCCCGAGCATCAACTCCGTGACCGTCCGCGCGGCCTGCGTCAGCGAGAAGTGCTCGCCCGCCAGGTCGAGCATGATGCGTTTCATCTGCTCCTGGAACACACCGGTCAACGACAGCTCGGGAGCCAAGCACCGCACCGAGCCCTCGATGTTGCCGAAAGCCTTGCCGAGCACGGAAATGACGGGATTGGTCTTGATGCCGCGCTTGGTGGACCGCTCCAGCACCGCGGTCAGGGTGACGCCGAAATTCAGCTCCTCCAACGAGGCCGAGGAGATCTTCGGGGTCAGCGCCGACATGTCCGACATGAACGCCGTGACGTCGGCCCACGGGGTGGCGTATCCGAGATCGATCCAGGCCTTGGCCGTCCCGTAGCCGTCGTTCTGGGCGATGTTCAACAGCACGAGCATGATCATCAAACTGGTGCGCCGATCGACGCGGCCGACCATGCCCCAGTCGATCAAGCTCGCCTGGCCACCCGGCTGCACGAAGATGTTGCCCGGGTGCGGATCCGCGTGAAACATGCGGTCGACGAAGAAGCCCCGGTAGGTGAACGACAGCAGCTCCTCACCGATGTCCAGACGCTCCCGCTCCGGCAGCTGCGCCCGGTCGATCTCACCGATGGACTTCCCCGGAGCCAGCGACTGCACCAGAACACGCGGGGTGCAGAACTCCACGTCCGGCACCGACAGGGTGCGGAACCCCTGCACCGCCTTCCTGGCCTGGTCCATGTGCGAGGCCTCGACGGTGAAGTCGAGCTCCGGACGCATGGCGTCGAACAGCACGCCCAGCATCGCCTCGACGTCGACCACGGCATTGAACCGGGGCGCGCAGCGCCCGAACATCCGAGCCGCCCGCCGCATCATGCGCATGTCCTCGGTGACGGTGTCGCGGATCCCCGGACGCTGGATCTTGATCACGCCGGGGCGCCCGTCCCGCAGCGTGACCGCGTACACCTGCGCCAGCGAAGCCACACCCAACGGGTCCAGCATCTCGACGTGCAGGAACCGCTCCTTCCAGTCCGGCCCCAACTCCTCCTCGAGGACGGGTTCGAAGTGGCTGAACGGCAACGCCGACACCCGGTCGTGGAGCTTTTCCAGCTCGCCGATCATCGTGGGCGGGACGATGTCCGGACGTGTCGACAGGATCTGGCCCACCTTGATGTAGAACGGGCCCAGCCGCTCCAGCCCCCGACGCACCTCCCGCGCTCGTTGCTGCTCACGTCCGACCGGGTCGGCGTCACTGCCGAGCCCACGAGACCCACCGAACGCCCGACTCACCTCGTTCGCGAAAAGCCCGCCCAGCACTTCGGAGACGAGCCGAAGACGGTGCATGCTCAAATTCGGTGTTCCTCACCAGTTGTCCGGGACGGTTCCGGCATCGGCCGGAACGCCTCGCATCGTCCCGGCCGATCCGCGCCATTCACGCCGACTTTCCCGCCGGGGCGGCTGCTCACCGCCCCCCGGCGGCCTTGCCCGCGGACTCGGCCAGCCCGCTGGCCGCGCCCGTCGCGCCGCCCGCCTGCCCGGCAGCGCCCGCTGCGGCGCCGAGTCCGGGGACCTTTTCCATGGCCTTGACCAACGAGCTGACCGACTCGGTCAGCTCGGCGACCTGACCGGGCAGCTTGGTCAGATCCGCCGTCGTGCTAGCGACGTTGCTCGCGGCACCGGCCGCGCCGCTCACTGCGCCGGTGGCCCCGGAGACACCCTGCTGCACCGCGCCGGCAGCGCCCGCGTCGTCCCGGTCGAGCAGTTCGTCGAAGGCCGTCTTGGCGTCGTCGGCCACGTTGCCGACGAAATCCTTGATGGTATCCAGCGTGTCGTTGTCACAGTTCCTCTTGGACACGGTAGTCTCCTTTCCAGTGGATATCGGTTCACTGCGGATGCGGCCAACCCGTCCTTCAGCGCTGGCGACGGGTTGCCGTCTCAGCCAGCTCGGCCAGACTGCGCCGAGCTGGCTCCGTCATGGGGGCCCCTTCCAAAGCCTCAAGGGCACGGTCACGTCGAACGCGGATCATGTCCTCGACCACGTCCTCGGCACCGGTCTGCCTGATCACCTCGCGCAACCGAGCGGCGCCCCGCTCGTCCAGCTCGGGGTCGCCGTACAGCTCGTCGAGCGCGGCGCTCTGATCCGGTGTGGCCTGTTGTCGGGCCAGCGTCACGAGTACGGTGCGCTTGCCGTCCCGCAAGTCGTCGAGATCGGACTTTCCGGTCACCGACGGGTTCCCGAAGACGCCGAGCAGATCGTCGCGCAGCTGGAAGGCCTCGCCGAGCGGATAGCCGTACGCGTCGCAGGCCTGCAGCAACGCGTCCTCGCCCCCGGCCAACGCGGCACCGATCTGCAACGGACGCGCGACCGTGTAGGCCGCCGTCTTGTGCCGGATGACGCGCCACGCGCGGTCGAGCTCCGCGGCGAGGTCGGACTCGCCGGTTTCCACGTCGAGATACTGGCCGGCCATGATTTCGGTGCGCATGGCGTTGAGCAGCCTGCGGGAATCGCTGAGCCGCTCCGGCGAGACGCCGGAGTCGTGCAGCAGCTCGTCCGACCACACCAGGCAGATGTCACCGACCAGGATGGCCGCGCTCTCCCCGAAGCGTTGCGCGGTGGCCACACCGCTGTGCTCACCGGCCCGTTCGGCGAGCAGCCGGTGCACGGTGGGGGCCCCGCGCCGGTACGCCGAGGCGTCCATGACGTCGTCGTGGATCAGGGCGAACGCGTGGAACAGCTCCAGCGCCGCTCCCACGCGAAACACCGCCGGTGTGGCGACATCCCCTCCCGCCGCCACCCAGCCGCACACGCAGAACAACGGACGAAGCCGCTTGCCACCGGTGACGAAGCCGCGAATCACCTCGACCAGCGGAGGCAGGCAGTCATCGGAAGCCCTGCCGGCCTGCGCGTCCATGAACTGTCCCAGCGCCGCGTCCACATCCCCCCGAATCCGGTCCAGGTGCAGCGCGGCGGAGGCGTGCGCCTGGTTGGTTGTCCCGTCGACCGCCGTTCGGTCGACGGTGTGTCCGGTTGGCATGGTCCCCTCCGATTCGCGCAGTGTCGCTCACGGAACGCGCCCCTTCCGCGCCGTTGGAAAACACGACACGAACGGCGAACAACGCACAAGAATCCGATTCTTTGGTGTTCCTGCACTCGAGTTCGACGTGTGCGACACTAACAGCGCCTCATCGGGAACGTGGACACCCGTTCCAGTGAACTCGCATTCGAGCAACGAAAGTTAACACCAAAGCGTGACTTTCACTGAAAAGAGTGAGGGAATTCTTTTTGCGCTCCGCGGGGCAACTTGGTTGTCGCCGTGACAAAGCTCGTGGTAGAGACGAAAAGACGGCGAATTTTTGCCCGGTGCGCACGCGATCCGATTGCATTCCCGCTCGGTCGAAAATCCGGGCACCGAAGTGCACAAAATGCATGTGCGCAGGGAAAACTGCCCACCCCGGTGTTCACACCACGAGGAGAGAGTCCGTGACAGACCCCCGCGAACGCTTCCAGATGCCACCGTTCTACTGCCCGATCGAACCGGCGCTTCACCCGGAAGTGGACATGATCGAGAAACGGGCCATCGCGTGGATAGACAAGGTCGGCATCTACGACGACGAGGCCCAGCGAAGCCGGGTCATCGGCACCAACAGCGCTGAATTCTTTTCACGATTTGCGCCGGGCGGGATCGACGACAACGTCCTGCTCGCGGCCCAGTGGGTGTACTGGGGTTTCGCCTTCGACGACGTTCGCTGCGACCGCGGGCCGCTGTCCGACCGCCCCGACCGATTCGTGCAGGTGGCCGGACGCGTGCAACGCGTCCTCGAAGCCCCGCACAGCGTCGACACCGCCGAGGACCCCTACCTCGGCGCGCTGCACGACATCGGACTGACCATGCGCGAGCTGGCCACCCCCACGCAGGTGCGCCGGTTCATCGACGCACACCGGGCCTGGCTGCACGCGGTCGCCTGGCAGATCGGCAACCAGGCCCGCAACGAGATGCCCGGGCTCGACGACTACATCACCATGCGTCTGGGAAGCTGCGGAGGGTTTCCCACCATGGCGCTGCTGGAAATCGGCAACGGCGCCGAGGTGCCGGACAGCGAGATGGACCACCCGACGGTGCGTGCGGCCACCGAGGCGGCCTTGCTGACCGCCGGTCTCGACAACGACCTGCACTCCTACCGCAGAGAGCTCCAGCAGCAGCACACCGACCAGAACATCATCAACGTGCTGATCCGGCACGAAGGCCACGACCTGCAACGGGCTCTGCTCGAGGCGGTCGGGCTCCGCGACCGAATCATGCAGCTGTACCTGCGGCTGCACGCGCAACTCCTCCCGCAGGCCAGTGACGCACTGCGCACCTACCTGACCTGCCTGGGGAGAGGAATCCGCGGCAACATCGACTGGGCGCTGCGGGTGCCGCGCTACACCGACTCGACCCCGCCGGAGGCGAGCGCGCCCGAGGCGCAGCACCGGAGGCCGACCTGCACCGACACGCCCTCGGACGACACTGCAGGCCCTCCCTCCGCCGTGCCCTCCATCGCCTGGTGGTGGGACAGAGTGCAACACCACCGGTGACACCGCAGCGGTGTGCGCGCCGGATCGCGGCGATGACCACCTAGCGCAGCCGACCATGACGGTCCGGACAATCACCACCACGAGAGCCCCGGCAGCTCCGCGGGATGCGCGCGAGCCCGCAGCGCGGCCCGCGGTCGAGCGGGAACACCGACCGGCCGGCCCCACCGGGGTTGCCGGCCGGTCGAGGTCAGGATCCCCGCGGGAACAGCGGGTGCCCGCCTCCCCTGCGGGCAGCCGAGGGCTTGCACGACGACCGCGGCGGCCGCGCCACGGCCAGCACCACGCAACTGATCAACAGCGTCAGCACCACGAAAACGGTGATACCGACCTCGACGAGAACGTCGATGAGCATGCTCAGCCCCCGTTCGCCGTCTCCTTCTCCACGGAACGACGCCCGGCACGCAGACTGGTCAACGTCACCACCCCGAGAATCACCACGATCACCGACAGCGAGACCGGGGTCGAGATCTCGGGAACAGCGGGCCAGAGCCCGTGTGCCCAGTGCAGCATCAACTTCACACCGATGAACGCGAGAATGAGCGAGAGCCCGTGGTTGAGGTGCACCAGTTTACCCAGTGCCGACTGCAGCACGAAATACAGCGCGCGCAATCCGAGCAGCGCGAACGCGTTGGTCGTGAACACCAGGTAGGGGTCCTCGGTGATGCCGTACACGGCCGGGACCGAGTCCACCGCGAAGACCACGTCGGTGGCGAACACCGCCACCACGACCACGGCCAGCGGTGTCAGCGCGCGCTTGCCCGCCGAGCGGACCGTCAGACTGGTGCCGCGGTAGTCCTCGGTGACCGGCATCAGCTTGCGCAACAGGCGCACCGACCGCATCTGGGAGACGTCGCGTTCCATCGACTCCCCGCCGAGCGCCTCACGCAGAATCTTGACCGCGGTGACGAACAGGATCGCCCCGAACACCAGGAACGCCCAGGTGCCCGCCTGCAGCAGCGCCGCCCCCATCGCGATGAAGGCGCCACGCAGCACCAGCGCGCCGACGATGCCGTACAGCAGCACCCGCTGCACCAGTGGTTTCGGCACCGCGAACGCCGTCAGCAGCAGCATGAACACGAACAGGTTGTCCACCGACAGCGACTTCTCCACCACGAACCCGGCGAAGAACTCCAGCGCCTGGTCCGTGCCGGTCCACCACCACAGGCCGATCCCGAACAGCACGGGTAGGGCGAGGTAGAACACCGACCAGCCGACGGCCTCGCGCAACGACACCTCGTGCGGGCGGTGCGTGATGGCGAAATCAGCGACGAGCAGAGCGATCAGGGCGGCGATGCTCACCGCCCACAACCAGCCGGTTCCCACCGACTGCGTCCCGGCTGCGACAACGAACGAACTACCGGACACCCGAAGACCTCCCGAACAACGCCGTTCGAGGTCTCCTTCGCCCCGAGCAGGGGCCGTCCTCCGGGAACATCCTGGATGTTCGTACTGACCGGACGAACGAGGTGAAGTACTCCCCTCTTGGGCGAGAGTATAGGGGGTTTGTCGGGAATCGGTGCAACTGGGGCACGGGAAGTCGTTCTGGTGCGGCGACCTGGAACTGCCGCGCTGCTCACCTCACGTGGGTGCTGCCGCGGCCGGCCGGGCTGCTCTTCAGCCGCCCACGACCGGTTTGCGTGCCAGCAGGAAAGCCTGCGGGGTCCGTTCCACCCCCTCCACCGGCGCCCGGGACTGCCGAGCAACTCGTTCCAGCCCCGCCTGCTGCAGCAGCTGCTCCACTGCGCGGGGAGACCGCCGGTGGAAAACCAGCGATATCGAACGCCCGAAGGCCTCGGTCAGCTGCAGCGGCTGCTGCCCCTCCTGGAAGGCCAGCAGCACGTGCCCTCCCGGGGCCAGCACCCTGTGGAACTCCGCGAAAACGGCAGGCAACCTCTCCTGCGGAACATGGATGATCGAGTACCAGGCGACTATCCCGCCCAACACCCCCTCGGCCAGGGGCAACTCGGTCATCGACCCCTGCACGAACCGCAGCTCGGGACAACTGCGCCGGGCCTGCTCGAGCATCCGAGCGGAGAGGTCCACCCCGAACACGGGCACCCCCGAGGCGTGCAACCGCCCCGTCACCGCCCCCGGCCCGCATCCCAGGTCGGCGACAGGGCCGCGTTCGGGGCCGCCAACGAGCTCGGCGAAGGCCGCCAACAGCGCCCGGTCCAACGGCCTGTCCGCCAGTTCGCGGCGAAAGTGCTCGGCGTAGTCCTCGGCCACGGAGTCGTAGGACTCGCGGACGGTGGACAGGGAGTTCTCCGGTTCGATCATGGTGGAACACGCTAGCCCGGGGCGCGTCACACCCCACGTGGACCCCACGCGGCACCGGGCCAGGCGCTCGTCGCTTACCGCGGTCCGAGCTCGCGGTCACCGCCGCAGGTGCGCGGAAACGATCCGAGTGATCCCCCGTGCGTGCTCAGCCCAGCCCGAGAGCCGGGGCGAGTTCGCGCAGCGCGGGCAGCGGGTCGGCGGCGGGATCCTCGCCGAGGACCTGGATCACCACGTGGTCGGCGCCGGCGTCCAGGTGCCGTGTCACCTGTGCGGCGACCGTCTCGGCGTCGCCCATGGCGACCATGCCCTCGGCCAGCCGGTCCGAACCGCCGACGACCAGGTCGGACTCGTCGAAGCCCTGCCGCAGCCACGAGTTCTGGTAGTTCGGCAGCTGCGAGTACATGTGCAGGTGCTGGTGCCCACGCCGCACCCCCTCCTGCCGGTCCGTGGTCAGCGCCACGGCCTGCTCGCTGACCACCCACTTGTCGGGGCCGAGTTGCTCGCGGGTGCTGGCGGTGTGCTCCGGGGTCACCAGATAGGGGTGCGCCCCGTCGGCGGCGGTGCCGGACAGCTCGATCATCTTCGGCCCGAGCGCGGCCAGCAGCCGCGTCGGGCGCTGCGCGCCCGGCTCGACCTCGGCCGGGACCGCGTCCATGGTCTGGAGGTAGTCGCGCATGGTGCTCAGCGGCCGGGAGTAGGAGCCGGCGTAGCTGCGCTCCACCAGCGGGGCGTGGCTGACCCCCAGCCCGAGCACGAAACGCCCCGGGTGCTGCGCGGTGAGCGTGCGCGCGCCGGATTCGCTGGCCGGGGCGCTGCGGGCGTGGATGTTGGCGATGCCGGTGCCGACCACCAACCGCTCGGTGCCGGACAGCAGCGCCGCCGCCTGGGTGAAGGTCTCCTTGCCGCCGGCTTCACCGTAGAACAGCGAGCCGTAGCCGAGCTGCTCGATCTCGCGGGCACGGCCGATCACATCGTTGATCGACCACTGGTCGCTGGTCCACCACACGCCGACACGGGAGGCGAAGTCAATCCGGCTCATGCCGCCGAGGCTACCGGCCCCCGACGGCGCCCCGCACGATCAACCCGGCACGACTCCCCGAGCCGTGTCCCGCACCGGAGGGCGACACACCGTCGATCAGCCGGGTCAGCTCTCGCCGGTGGCGCCCGAGGCGCGTGGGGTGGTACTGAGATCGGTGGGCACCTCCTTGCGGGCCACCGCCTCGGCCGCCCGCACCGCCTCGGCCACCTCCGGGTTGGAGGACATGTCGAACCAGGAGGCCACCGAGGGGTCGTCCTGCTCCGGCGGCGTGCTCGGCGGTTCCTCCTCCGGAGGTTCGTACCGGAACACCCCGTCCTGGTCGGGCGTGGTCAGCATCCGCGCGAACCCCTCCAGCGACTTGCTGAACTCGCTGGGCACCACCCAGACCTTGTTGGCATCGCCGCGGGCCATCTCGGGCAGCGTCTGCAGGTACTGGTAGGCCAGCATCTCCGGGGTGGGCTTGGAACGCTTGACCGCGGCGAAGGTCTTCTCGATGGCCTTGGACTCGCCCTGGGCCATGAGGTACTTGCTGGCCCGCTCCCCCTGCGAGCGCAGGATGTTGGACTGGCGCTCGCCCTCGGCGTTGAGGATCGCGGCCTGCTTGGACCCCTCCGCGGACAGGATCTGCGACTGCTTCTGCCCCTCGGCGGTTTTGATCGCCGACTCGCGCTCGCCCTCGGCGTTGAGGATCATCGCGCGCTTCTCCCGGTCGGCGCGCATCTGCTTTTCCATCGAGTCCTGGATCGACGGGGGAGGATCGATCGCCTTCAGCTCCACGCGCGCGACCCTGATGCCCCACCGGCTGGTCTCGCTGTCCAGCACTCCGCGCAACTGACCGTTGATCTGGTCCCGCGAGGTGAGCGTCTCCTCCAGACTCATGCCACCGACCACGTTCCGCAGCGTGGTCGTGGTCAACTGCTCCACACCGTCGATGTAGTTGGAGATCTCGTACACCGCCGAGCGCGATTCGGTGACCTGGAAGTACACCACCGTGTCGATGGAAACGGTGAGGTTGTCCTGGGTGATCACCGACTGCGGCGGAAACGAGACCACCTGCTCACGCAGGTCGATCTTGGCGCGCACCCTGTCCAGGAACGGCACGAGCATGTTCAGCCCGGGGTGCGCCACACCCCGGAAACGCCCCAGTCGCTCGATCACGGCGCTGGTGGCCTGCGGAACGACCAGCACGGTCTTGGCCAGCACCACCACGACCAGCACCACGACCACCAGCAGAACTATCCACGCGGCCGGATTCACATCCGCCTCCTCAGGGTTCGGGCCAGACCACGGCAACAGCCCCGGAGATCTCCACGACCAGCACCGTCCGGCCCACGTCGAGTACCTGCGTCTCGTCCAAGGACCGCGCCGACCACACGTCACCGTTGATGCGGACCCGCCCGTCGTGGGCATCGACCGGGGACTCGACCCGCGCGCGCTTGCCGACCAGCGCCTCCACGTTCGTGCGCGGCTCGCCCCCCTCGGAGGTCTCCCGCATCAACCGGCGCTTGACCACCGGGCGGGCCAGCAGCACCAATCCCGTCGACAGGCCGGCGAAAATCACCGCATCCAGCCACAGCGGCGCGCCGAGCGCCGCCGCCCCGGCAGTGCCCATCGCGGCGAGCCCGAGCATCAGCAGCACCAGCTCGCCGGAGGTGACCTCGGCCGCCACCAGGAGCACACCGGCGACCAACCACACCAACGCGGCCATGTGTCCATGATGACAGATCAGAACCGCTCGTGTGATCTACTTCTCACCGCGGATGTTGGGGTGGGGCCGGCGCGCACGCGCCGGGAGAGCGGCTACTGCTCCTCGTCGGCGGTGACGAAGTCGATGAGTCGCTCGACGGCACCGACCAGCGGCGAGCGCAGGTCGCGGAAGTCGTCGACCGCGCCGAGCACCCTGCGCCAGCCCTCCGCGGGATCGGCCCATCCCAGCGCTGCGCACACGCCGCTCTTCCAGTCGGTGCCGTGGGCGACCTCCGGCCACTGGGCGATACCGACCGATTCCGGCCGGACCGCCTGCCAGACGTCGACGTACGGGTGGCCCGTCACCAGCACGTCGGGGCTGCTCACCCGGTCGGCGATGCGGCTCTCCTTGCTGCTGTCGACGAGGTGGTCCACCAGCACCCCCAGCCTGCGGTGCCCGGCGGGGTGGAACTCGTGCACGTGGTGCTCCAACTCGTCCAGCCCGTGCAGCGGTTCGACGACCACCCCGGCCACCCGCAGGTCGTGGCCCCACACGCGTTCGAGCAGCTCGGCGTCGTGCAGCCCCTCCACCCAGATGCGGGCCGCCCGGGCCGTGCGCGCGGCAGCGGTGGGCACGGCCACCGAACCGGAGGCGGAACAAGCGGGCCGCTGCGGGGATGTCGTGCCGGTGGGCACGAGGGTGACGGGTTCACCTTCGTACCGGAAGGCCGCAGGCCGCATCGGAAACGCGCGTTCCCGCCCGTGCCGGTCGGCCAGCACCACGTTGTGCTTGGTGAACTCCCCGCGTTCCAGCCGGACGACGGCACCGCAGAAGTCCTCCGCGGCGGTTTCCACCACCGTGCCCGGCTCGGCCGGAACCTCGGGCACCTGCCGAGCTCGTTTCCGTGGGGTGGCGAGCACGTCACGGCCGTAGTCCATCGAACGCACGATCAGCACTCTACCCGCCTCCAGCGGCCGAGATCGTGCGCGACCCGCCCCCCGGGGGGGGCGCAGATCCCCGCTGGTGGCCGTGGCGCGGTCGTGCGTACCCTTGGCGGACGTGCCATGTCCGAGCGCAACTATGGTCGTGTGGACCTCAGCCTGGCTGCACGGCGCGGCAGCCTCCGACGACGTACTCGACGCGGTGCAGACGTGGGCCGAGGTCAACCAGATCCGTGCCGTCGACGACGAGACGGCCGCCCGGCTGCAGCTTCCCGGCCCCGGCGAGACCCCGGCGGGTCCTGCGCTGCTGCTGGCCGCCGTGCGCAGGGCCGGTGGGGACACGGGCAACCTGGTGCTGCCGGTGGCCGGTGACGCCCGCGGGCTCGACGGGGCCACCGAGTTCGCCCGCGACGCCATGCGGCGCGGCGAGGCCGCCGTGTTCGCCGAGGCCGGGCTGGCCCTGGTGCCCGAGACGGTCGCCGAGGGCATCCTGGACTGGACCGTCCACGAGGTGGGCGAACTGCCCCCGCGGGAGCACATACCGGTGGGCGAGGCCGAGCACGACATGTCCTCGGCCATGCGCGAGGCCGCCAGCACCCTGACCGAGTTGGACATCTCCCGCAGCCGCCCCGGTGTGCGTGCCGAGATCGCCGCGAAGATCTCGGCACGGCCCCAGCCGTCGTGGCCCGGCGGGGTGCCGCAGCGCTGCCTGCGCGTGCTGCAACGCGCCACCGAGGTCGACAGCATCCTGCGGGTGGCCACGGCCGACGCCCCCGGTGGGGCGACGTCGGCCTCGGCGGACCGGGCCCGCGGTGACGCGCTGCGCCCCCTGTTCGACTCGGTGCGCACGGCGCGCTGCGCCGCCGTGGACGAGATGGTGCGAGCGTTGACGCAAAGCACCGACAAACAACGCTGACCCCTCCGGGGCGACCTCCGGGGACAACGCGCGCCACTCGCCCCTTTTCGCCGCGGCGGGCGAGCGCAGCGGCGGAAAGGGGCTTTTCGCGTGCTCGTGGCCACCGGGCCCGCCCGGCGGTTCGGACCACCACCGGCGGGCGGGGCCGGCCGGGCCGCTGCTCGAGCGGCGAACACCGGCCCCGGCGGGTGATTTTCAGCAGCAGCCCTGCGCGATGCAGAACTGCCCGTTGGTGGTGCAGCCGGCTTCCACCAGCGGGGACAGCTTGCGCACCCGGTGGCCCTCGAGGTGTTCGGAGACCAGTTCGCCGATCATCCGCGCGTAGCGGGGGTCGGTTCCTGCCGTGGCGGCGCGGGCGAAACCCATCCCCAGTTCGCTCGCCTTGTCGGCGGCCTCGTTGTCCAGGTCCCAGACGACCTCGAGGTGGTCGGAGACGAACCCGATGGGGCTGATCACCACCGCGGGCACGTCCCTGCCGTGCAGCTGGTCCAGGTGGTCGCACACGTCCGGTTCCAGCCAGGGAACGCTCGGCGGTCCCGAGCGGGACTGCCAGACCACGTCGTAGTCGGCCACCCCCACGGCCTCGGCCACCAGCCGGGCCGTCTCGTGCACCTGCCGCGAGTACCAGTGCGCACGACCGTCGGGGCCCACCTTCTCCTCGGCGCTCAACGGGACCGAATGCGCGGTGAACACCAGCCGGGCCGCCGACCGGGACTCGGCGGGCAGCTGCGCGTAGGCGCGGGTCACCGCGTCGGCGTTGGCCGCGACGAACAGCGGGTGATCGTAGAACTGCCGCAGTTTGACCAACTCGGGAGCGCGGTCCCCGCCGACGACCGCCCTGGCGCGGGCGATGTCCTCGTGATACTGGCGGCAGCCCGAGTAGCCACCCCACGCGGAGGTGGCGAACACCAGCGCTTTGCGCACCCCGTCGGCGGCCATCCGCTCGACGGTGTCCTCGATCATGGGGTGCCAGTTGCGGTTGCCGAAGTACACGGGCAGGTCCCAGCCGCGTTCGGCGATGGTGCTGTCCAGCGAGCCCATGATGTCGCGGTTGAGCCGATTGATCGGCGAAACTCCACCGAAGTGGTGATAGTGCTCGGCGACCTCGTCGAGCCGTTCCGGCGGAACATCGCGACCGCGTGTCACGTTCTCCAGAAAGGGCCGCACCTCCTCGTGCCCCTCGGGGCCGCCGAACGAGAGGTACAGCAACGCGTCAAAGTCTTCCGAGCTGTTCACACGACCATGATGCCGGGGCTGTCGTCGTGCTGCGCAGCCGGGTGCGCAGCACGACGACAGCCGCGTGAGGCGAGATCACCGCTCTGCGGCGCAGGTCACGCGCCCAGGGCGTGAAAACCACCATCGGTCATGATCATGGACCCGGTGGTTTTCGGCAGCCAGTCCGACAGCGCGGTGCAGACCGTGCGCCCCACCGGCTCCGGGTCCTCCACGTTCCAGCCGAGCGGAGCGCGCTCGCCCCAGGTGTCCTCCAGCTCCTGGAAGCCGGGAATCGACTTGGCGGCCATGGTCCGCACCGGGCCGGCGCTGACCAGGTTGACGCGGATCCCCCGCGGGCCGAGCTCCCGAGCCAGATACCGCGAGGTCGACTCCAGGGCGGCCTTGGCCACACCCATCCAGTCGTAGGCCGGCCAGGCCACCCGCGCGTCGAAGTCCATCCCCACCACGGAACTGCCCTCGCCCAGCAGCGGCAGGCAAGCCTTGGTCAGGGAGTTCAGCGAATACGCCGAGATGTGCAGCGCGCTGGAGACATCCTCCCACGGCGCCTGCATGAAATCCGCACCGAGACAGGACTCGGGGGCGTAGCCGATCGAGTGCACCACCCCGTCGAGCCCGTCGACGTGCTCGGAGACCGAGTCGGCCAGCCCGGCCAGGTGCTGGTCGTTGGTGACGTCGAGTTCGATCACCGGGGCGGGCTCGGGAAGCCGGCCCGCGATCCGCTCGACCAGCTTGATCCGACCGTAACCGGTCAGGATCACCTCGGCGCCCTGCTCCTGAGCCACCCTGGCCGTGTGGAACGCGATGGACGAGTCGGTGATCACACCGGTCACGAGAATTCGTTTACCTTCGAGCAGACCGCTCACTTGCATCCTCCACGCAATACATACCGAAAAAACCCAGCACTCCTCGTGGAACGGTTCACCCGAAACCCGGCGCGCACGGCGACACCTCGGCCGAGCGCCCCGGCCACGACGAGCCCTGCTGCCACCCCGCGGGGTGGGTCGAACCAACGGGCCGTCCCGCGGACCGCTCAGTGCCCCATGCCGACACCACCGTCGACCGGGATGACCGCTCCGGTGACGTAGCCCGCGCTCTCCGAGGCCAACCACCGCACCGTGCCGGCCACCTCGTCCGGTTCGGCGAAGCGGGCCAGCGGCACCTGCGCGAGGATCTCCTGCTTGCGCTGCTCGGGCAGCTCATCGGTCATGTCCGTGGTCACGAAACCAGGGGTGACCACATTGGACGTGATGCTGCGCGAACCGAGCTCCCGCGCCAGCGAACGGGCGAACCCGATCAACCCCGCCTTGCTCGCGGCGTAGTTGGCCTGCCCCGGAGCCCCGGAAAGCGCCACTGTGGAGGAGATGAAGATCATCCGCCCGCGCCTGTTGCGCAGCATGCTGCTCGAGGCGCGCTTGGCGACCCGGTACGCCCCGGTCAGGTTGGCCTCGACCACCCGTTGAAACTGCTCCTCCTCCATGCGCAGCAGCAGCCCGTCATCGGTGATCCCCGCGTTGGCCACCAGCACCTCGACCCGACCGTGCTCCGCCTCGACCTCGTCGAAAGCGGCACTCACCTGCTCCGAGTCGGTCACATCGCAGCGCACCCCCAGCATTCCCTCCGGAGCGCCGGACCCGCGGTGGGTGATCGCCACGTTGTCCCCGGCGGCCTGGAACGCCTTGGCTATGGCCAACCCGATACCACGATTGCCCCCGGTGACCAGTACGGACCGTGCCACTCTCACACTCCTAAGGAACTTTCCGTCGAACTCCGTGTCGCACCCGGCGCTGTCCGCCGAATCCGGCGTGAGGCTATCGGCCCGAGGTGTGCCCACCGACATCGGACCCGATCTCACCGGAGCAGGCGCACACACCCCCGACGGGGGAAACACCACCGACCACGCCGCCGCGGCAGGCGACGCGCTGCGGGCGCGGGACCGGCCCGCGGTGTGTAACGTCGATCAACGCCGGCCTTTTACCGCGAAACCGGTGCGAACGCACACCACCACTCCACTGGAGTCCCGCGATGACCGAGACCAGCCACACAGCCGCGCGGACCCCCGAATTCGCCACACCGCTGCGCAACTCCCTGACCGGGCAAGCGCGATTCGACCCGGGGACACGCGCACTGTATGCCACCGACGCCTCGAACTACCGGCGGGTGCCCAGCGGGGTGGTGTTCCCCCGCGACGCCGACGACGTGGCCGCCACCCTCGCGGTCGCCCGCGACCACGGACTGCCGATCACCTCCCGCGGGGCGGGCACGAGCGTGGCGGGCAACGCCATGGGCGACGGTCTGGTCCTGGACTTCTCCAAGCACATGAACCGGATCGAACACCTCGACCCCGCGCGGCGGCTGGCCCGCGTGCAACCCGGGGTCGTGCTCGACACCCTGCGCGCCACGGCCGCGCGGCACGGGCTGACCTTCGGCCCCGACCCCTCCACGCACAGCCGCTGCACCCTCGGCGGGATGATCGGCAACAACTCGTGCGGCACCCACTCGGTGGCCTGGGGCAAAACGGTCGACAACGTGCGCGAGCTGGACGTGCTGCTGTCGGACGGAACACGGTTGACGCTGTCGCGGACCGACCGGCAACAGCTGGAGACGTTGTGCCGCCGCCAGGACCGCACCGGGCAGCTCTACCGGGGGCTGCGCGACCTCGCCGACGAATTCGCCCCCCTGCTGCGCGCCGACCCGCCCGCCACCACCAGACGGGTCTCCGGCTACAACCTGGACCAGCTGCTCCCGGAGAACGGGTTCGACCTGGCCCGCGCGCTGGTCGGTTCGGAAGGCAGCTGCGCCACCGTCCTGGCGGCCACGGTGGAGCTGGTGCAGGAACCGGGCGCCCGCGCGATGACCGTGCTCGGATTCGACGACACCTACGCCGCCGCCGACCAGGTCCCCCACGTCCGACAACACCCCACCCTGGCCGTGGAAGGACTCACCGAACAGCTGGTCGAGGTCGTCCGCGAACGCAACCCGAACTCGCCCGCCCTCGAACTGCTGCCCCGCGGCCGGAGCTGGCTGTTCGTCGAAACCGGCGGCCCCGATGCCGCGACCGCGGCGCGGGACGCCCACGCGATCGCCGAACGCTTCGCAGGCCACGCCGACTGCGCCGTGCACACCGACCCGGCACGGATGGCCGCGCTGTGGAAGATCCGCGAGGAGGGCTCGGGCTATTCGACACGCATGACCGATGGGTCGCAACGCTGGTCCGGCTGGGAGGACGCCGCCGTGCCCCCGGAGAACCTCGGCTCCTACCTGCGCGAGTTCGACCAGCTGCTGGAACGCTTCGGCTACCGCGGTGCCAGCTACGGCCACTACGGCGAGGGCTGCATCCACGTGCGCATCGACTTCGACCTCACCTCCCGCGCCGGCGCCTCCGACTACCGGGCCTTCCTGGAGGCCGCCGCCGACCTCGTCGTCGCGCACGGCGGATCGCTGTCCGGAGAGCACGGGGACGGGCAGGCCCGCTCGGCACTGCTGCCGCGCATGTACTCGCCGCAGATGCTGCGGGCCTTCGACCGGTTCAAAACCCTCTTCGACCCCGAAGGGCTGCACAACCCCGGGGTGATCACCCGCCCGCGCGGCGTGGACGAGGACCTGCGCCCCCTGGTCGCGGCCCCACGCATCCCCAGCAGAACCGAACTGGCGCTGCACGCCGACGGCGGAGACCTCGCCTCCGCGACGCACCGGTGCGTGGGAGTGGGCAAATGCCTCAACCCCTCGGGCGGAGTGATGTGCCCGAGCTACCGGGCCACCGGCGACGAGAAGCACTCCACCCGCGGCCGGGCGCACCTGCTGGCCGAGATGCTGTCCGGAAAGACCGTGGGCGGCGGCTGGCGCTCCGAACAGACCCGCCAGGCCCTCGACCTGTGCCTGTCCTGCAAGGGCTGCAAGACCGACTGCCCGGTGGGCGTGGACATGGCCACCTACAAGGCCGAATTCCTGCACCGGCACTACCGCCACCGGCCGCGCCCGGCAGCGCACTACTCGATGGGATTCCTGCCGCTGTGGCTGGCGGCCGCCCGCTGGGCCCCCGGCCTGGTCAACCGAGTCAGCCGCGGACGAGCCGCCCCGGCGCTGAAACGACTCGGCGGAATCGCCCCCGAAAGGGACCTGCCGCTGCTGGCACGGCGCAGCCTGCTCGAATCGTGCCCGAGCCGCCGGGCAGCTCACCCGCCGGACGGGGCCCAGGCTCCGGTGCTGCTGTTTGCCGACACCTTCACCAACCACTTCGAACCCGGCATCGGCCAGGACGCGGTCGCAGTGCTGGAAGCGGCCGGCCACCAGGTGCACCTGCCCGACACGACGGTGTGCTGCGGGCTGACCTGGTACTCCACCGGGCAGCTCGACACGGCGCGGCGAACGCTGCGCCGCACCGCGCGCAAGCTGCGCGCGTGGCCGCAGCAGCAGACCCCGGTGGTGGGGCTGGAACCGAGCTGCACCGCCTTCCTGCGCAACGACGCGCTCGAACTCGCCCCCCACGACCCCGAGGTGCGCTCGCTGGCCGCGGCCACCCGCACCTTCGCCGAACAGATCGACCAGTACCCCCCGAGCCCGCACACCGACACCGCATCGCGGCCGGCGCGGCAACAGCCCGAGCAGGTGCTCGTGCAGCGACACTGCCACCAGTACGCCGAACTGGGCTTCGACGCCGACCGCTCCGCCCTGGAAGCGGCCGGGCTGACCCCCCGGGTGCTCGACGCGGGGTGCTGCGGCCTGGCGGGCAATTTCGGCTTCGAACGCGGCCACTACGACGTGTCCATGGCCTGCGCCGAGGACGCGCTGCTGCCCGAGATCCGCTCCGCCCCGGACGGGACCGAGGTGCTCGCCGACGGGTTCAGCTGCCGCACCCAGCTGCGGCACGCCGCTGCCGCCGAACCACTGCACCTGGCCACCGCGCTCGCCCGCCAACTGGGCCTGCCCCACCACCGCAGCCCGTGACCCGAGCGGGCGAGAGCGCGGCCACGACCTCGGCGGCAGGCTCAACCGAAGCGGGCGCACCGAGCGAGCTCACGCGATCACGGGCACGAACAGGTGCGAGGCGTGCCCACCACCGAAGTGCACGCTCGCGCCGGACGTACTCACTGTTGCTCACTCGGTGAGGTCCAGCACGAAGCGGTGGCGTACATCGTTGCGAGCGAGGCGGTCGAAAGCCTCGTCGAGGCGGTCGGGCGAGACCGTCTCGATGTCCGCGGTGATGCCGTGCTCGGCGCACAGGTCGAGCATCTCCTGAGTCTCGGGGACTCCGCCGCTGCCGGAACCGGCGAGGCGCTTGGCCCCCGGGATCAGGTTCATCGGGTCGACACGCAGTTCCTCGGGCGGGATCCCCACCAGGCAGAGGGTGCCGTCGATGTTGAGCGTGTCGAAGTAGGGACCGAGTTCGTGCGAGGCCCCGACGGTGTCGAGGATGAAGTCGAACCGGCCGGCCTGGGCCGCCATCCGGGAAGCGTCGGTGGACACGATGGCCTCCTCGGGCCGAGGGACAGCGCGGTCTCGGCCTTGTCGGGCGAGGTGGTGAACACGCTGACCTCGGCACCCAGCGCCCGAGCCAGCTTCACTCCGACGTGCCCCAGACCGCCGAGACCGACCACCCCCACGACCGTGCCCTTGCCGACGCCGGAGCGGCGCAGCGGCGAGTAGGTGGTCACGCCCGCGCACATCAGTGGCGCCACCCCAGCCGGGTCGAGCCCCTCGGGCAGTCGGTAGACGAAGTGCTCGTCGAGCACGTACTCCGACGAGTAACCCCCCTGGGTGGTGTTACCGAACCCGTCCGAGCCGCCGTAGGTCAGTCTCACCTGGGCGCACCAGTTCTCCCGACCTGCCCGGCAGGCCGCACATCGCCCGCACGAACCGACGATGTTGCCGACCGCGACCTGGTCACCGACCGCGAATCGCGAGACATGCGTCCCCACCTCGGCGACCTCGCCGACGATTTCATGGCCGGGCACCAGCGGGAACGCCGCCAGATCGCCGGCACGGACCGCGTCCAGATCACTGCCGCAGATTCCGCAGTAGCGGATCCGCACGGCCACGTCGCGGTCACCGACATCGTGCCGGGCGAAGTCCCAGGGCCGGATCACTGACCCCGGTTCGTCGGCGGCCCATCCCCGCGTCATGCGCATCGCGTTCCTCCACAACCGTGCTGATCGTCGACTCGGCAATCTAAAACCAACTAGTTAGTTACCGTTGTGACGAAGAGTATCCGACTCGGCGTTCCGGTAGCAGGCGCGCAGAAAACAACGCTTAGCTCGTAAGGGCTGCTTGCGGACCAGATCCGGATTCGACCGAGCGGCTGGGGCTGAGTTCGGGGACGTATTTGTAGATCGTGGAGCGGGACACGCCGAGTAGGCGGGCGATGGAGGCCACGGTGGTGTCGGGTTCGGCGAGCAGGGCGCGGGCGTGGCGGACCTGTTCGCCGGTCATGGCCGGTGGTCGGCCGAGTCGGACGCCGCCTGCGCGGGCCGCGGTGAGGCCTTCGCGGGTGCCGTCGGCGATGAGCTCACGGATGAATTCGGCCAGGGCGGCGAAGACGTGGAACACGAGCCTGCCGCCGGGGGTGGTGGTGTCGAGGTTCTCGTGCAGTGAGGTAAATCCGATGCCGCGCTTACGCAGGTCGGAGACGATCGCAAGCAGGTCCTGCAGGCTGCGGCCCAGCCGGGAGAGTTCGAGCACGACGAGGGTGTCGCCGTCGCGGAGGTAGTCCAGGCAGGCGGCCAGCTCGGGCCGTTCGGCGTTTTTGCCGGACAGCTTCTCCTCGAAGACGCGGATGCATCCGGCATCGGTGAGGGCATCGACCTGGCGGCGCAGGCTCTGCTCGGCGGTGGACACGCGGGCGTAGCCGACGCGGGCGCCGCCGCCGATGGCCTCAAGCGGGTCGCCGTCGAGGGCGAGGTCGGCCGGGGCGTCGTTGGTCATCCGGTGCGCCTTTCGTGATCACGGGTGTCGTGACTGTACGACAAACGGTCCTGGTCGGGTTGTTGGACACTCGGTTCTTGCAACACGTTTTTCCGACACTCGCGGGACGGTTCGGGCGGTGGGGACCGCTGGCGTGGTGATCGTGTTGAGAAACGTTCCTTTCGTCGACACCGTTGTCTGTGACACGTGGCTCGATGTGGTGGCCATGAACGTGACGCCTTGACCTTCCTCCCGGGACAACCCCTTACGCCTCGGGGTGCGCAGCCTCGGGTGATGGGTACCTCGGTGGGGCGCCCGTAGCGGGGTTGAGCGAACCAACGAGCGAATCAGGGAGGTACGTGATGGCTACGACGATGGTGGAGCAGCGCAACCAGGCGTGTCTGGATGCGTGTGCCGAATGCCAGCAGGCGTGTGAGACGTGCAACTACAACTGTTGCGCCGGCAATCCGGATATGGCCGAGTGCGCCCGGCTGTGTCTGGACTGTGCGGCGATCTGTGCGGCCTGCGTGACGCTGCTGGCCCGTGATTCGCGCTGGGCGGCGCAGTTGTGCCAGCTGTGTGCCCAGGTGTGTGAGGCGTGCGCGGCTGAGTGCGATAAGTACGACATGGATTACTGCCGTGAGTGCGCGGCGGCGTGTCGCCGGTGCGCGGAGCAGTGCCGGGCGATGGCCACGGTCACCGTCTGAGGCCCCGAACCCACGGGGACCGAGGGGTAGGCGAGTGTGGCCGCCTACCCCTCGGTGCGCGCGCTGTCGTCGCGGTCGGTGTGGTTTTCGATGATGCGGCAGACCACGGCGTCCTGGCCGCGGCGTTGGCCCTCGCGGGCGGCCCGACGAGCGGAGGCTAACGAGCGGCGCAGTGCGCGCAGGTCGGCCAGGGTGCGGTCGATCTCGGTGATGTGGGTGTCGAGCAGTTCTGTGACCCGGCCACACGGTGTGGCACCGTCGCGTTGCAGGTCGATGATGTCTTTGATCTCGGGCAGGGTCAGGCCCAGGGTTTTGGCCTGGCGGATGAAGCGCAGCACGTCGAGATCGTCCTCGGTGAACACGCGGTAGCCGGACTCGGTGCGCTCGGACGGCGGCAGCAGCCCCTTGGACTCCCACAGTCGTATCGCCTTGGCGCTGACTCCGGCGGCTGCCGCCGCCGCGCCGACGGTCATACCCATCAGATCCTCCTCTGTGTGTGGCCGCGAACCGTCATCCTTGACCTTACCCCTGGGGCAAGGTTCTAGCGTGCGTGTTGACGACGACAACCGCAGGTCACGCAAGGGAGTACGAGATCATGGACACGGTGCAGTTGCAGGTCACGGGCATGTCGTGCTCGGGATGTGAGCAGCGCATCGCCAAGGTGCTGGGCCGCGTGGACGGCGTGCGGGAGGTGAGTGCCGATCACAGCAGCGGCCACGTGCATGTGCGCCTCGGTCCGGAGTTGGCCGATCGTGCCGTGTTGGTCGAGCGGATCGAGGCGGCGGGCTTCGAGGTCACCGAGGGGGCGAGTCGGTGAGCACCGTGGTGGAGGAACGCCCGCAGTTGTGGGCCTCGGAGCCGAGTACGACTGAAGGCCAGCAACGGATCCGGGCCAAGATCGCGGGGCTGCACTGCTCGCTGTGCACCGGCACGATCGAAAAGGCCCTGGGCCGCATGGACGGGGTCGGCACGGTGTCGGTGAGCCTGACCCACGAGCAAGCCCTGGTCGACTACGACCCGGATGTAGTCGAGCCCGAGGAGATCCTGGGCACGCTGCGCGATATCGGCTACGAGCTCTACGACCCCCGCAAGCTGCGGGCCTTCGAGGACGAAGAGGCCGACCTGCTGGCCGAGGGCAAACGGCTGTTCACCGCGATCGGGCTGAGCCTGACCGCGATGGTCCAGATCGCCGAAGGATGGTGGACGCTGCTGTGCGCCACCCTGCTCGTGGCTGCACTCGGGTTGGTCTTTTCCATCCTGCGCCCGACCGGGCAGGCCCGAGCGGCGGGATGGGCCGCCGCGGTCGCCGCCCCCGGTGCGCTCGCGCTGGCCGCGCGTTTCGCCGGGCTACTGGAGCCCCCGGTCAATGGCTGGATCGCCGCCGTGCTCGCCGGGGCGATGGTCTTTGGGGTGGCCCCGCACATCCTGCGCATGGCCTACCAATCCGCACGACGCGGGATCCTCAACCAGCACGTGCTGCTGGAGGCCGGCGCATTCGGCGGCATCGCTGGCGGCATCATCGGCCTGACCGGCTTGTTGGAGAACTACCCGACCGCGGAGTTTTTCGCGGCCGCCGCGATCGTGGCCACGTATCACATCTTCTCGGAGTGGCTGTCGCTGCTGGTCAAGACCCGCTCGGGTCAGTCGGTCAAGAAACTGCTGGACCTACAGCCCGACCTTGCCCGGCTCGTGGACAGAGCCGACGGCGGTGCTGAGTCCGAGGTACCGGTGGAGCAGGTCGCCATCGGCCAGCACGTGCGGGTGCGCCCCGGCGAGCGTATCCCGCTGGACGGGCGCGTGCGTGAGGGTTCCTCGGCGGTGGATGTCTCGCTGGTCACCGGCGAGCCAGTTCCGGCCGATCGCGGTCCCGGCGAGGACGTCGTGGGCGGATCGATCAACGGCACCGGCAGCCTGACCATCGAGGTCACCGCCACCGGCGCGGAAGGCTTTCTGGCCCAGGTCGTGCGGCATGTGGAGGACTCTCGCGCACTCAAACCCGGCATCCTGCACCTGGTCGATAAGGTCCTGCGCGTCTACACCCCCACGGTGCTCAGCATCTCCGCTCTGGCTCTCGTCGCCTGGTTGGCCGGTAGTTGGCTGGTCACCGGCGACCCGGATGTGCACCGGGCGGTGTTCGCCTCCCTGGGAGTGCTGGTGATGGGCTATCCCTGCGCGGTCGGCATCGCCGCGCCACTGGCGATCGTGCGCGGCACCGGACACGCCGCCGATGCCGGCATCGTCATGCGCACCGGCGAGGCCTTCCAAACCTTCCGACTCGTCCGCCGCATTGTTTTGGACAAGACCGGCACCCTGACCCAAGGACGGCCCACCGTCCGAGCCGTCGAATCCGTCGACGGCGGCGAGAAGAACGCCGTGTTAGCGCTGGCCGCAGCAGCCGAGGACCCTTCCGAACACCCACTGGCGCGTGCCGTCGTCACCGCCGCCCAGGACCAGGGCTTGGCCGTGGAGACCGCAGACGAGTTCGCTTCGATGACCGGCTCCGGGGTGCGCGCCACCGTCGGCGGACAGCGAGTCCTCATTGGACGGCCGGGACTGCTCATTGACGCCGGCATCGACCTGGCCGAGCTCACCACGCGGATCGACCGATTCGAAGCCTCCGGGCACACTGTCATCGCCGTGGCCACCGAGAACACCGCCCTGGGCCTGATCGCGTTGGGCGATGAGCTGCGGCCCGACGCCACCGAGGCGGTCACCACGATGCGCCAGGCGGGCATGGAACCGGTGCTGGTCACCGGCGACAACCAACGCGCCGCCGACCATGTCGCCGAAGCACTCGGTATCCAACAGGTGCACGCCGGGATCCGCCCGGACGGCAAGGCCGAGCTCGTGCGCGAGCTGCAAGCCAACGGTGCCCGGGTGGCCATGGTCGGCGACGGCATCAACGACGCCCCGGCGCTGATGCAGGCCGACGTGGGCCTCGCCGCCGGTGGCGGGACCGACATCGCCGTGGAATCCGCCGACGTCGTGCTGCTGCGCGAGGACGTGCACACCGTGCTCGACGCCCGCGAGATCAGCGACCGCGCCTACCGACGCACCCGCACCAACGTGGGCCTGGCCTTCACGTTCAACGGCCTCGGCATCCCCTTGGCCAGCACCGGCCTGATCTCCCCGGTGTGGGCGATGGTGGCCATGGGCGCTTCGGTAACCACGATCTTCCTGAACTCCTTCGGCACCCGACCCTCGCTGCTGATCAACGCTATCGCCAGCGTCGGCCGCGCACGCGGGACAACCGAGCAGCAACCCGCAAACCGCACGGCGGCCTGACCGTCCACACAACCCTGGCGCCAGACCAGGCGGGCGCGCGGCCCGCTCGAGCACGCCGCGCGCCCGTTCCTGCCGCGTCCCGACACTGCCGCACAAGGAAACAAACGTGTCTGAACCGAGGATGCCCGCCGCCCCACGGGGCATGCTGGCGCTGCTGACCGCCGCCGCGTTCGTGATCTTCGCGCAGATCTTCATGGTCGCGCCGCTGATCCCCCGGCTGGCCGAGGTCTTTCACACCGCCCCCAGCCTCGTCGGCTTGGCCGTGCCCGCCTACCTGATTCCCTACGGGGCGATGGTGCTGGTGTGGGGACCAGCCTCCGAACACCTCGGCCGGCGGCCCGTCATTCTCGGCTCGCTGGCCGCGTTCACCGTGCTAGTCGGCGCGACCGCGCTGGCCAGTAGTGCCGGGGCATTCATCGGGATGCGCCTGGCCACCGCGATCGGCGCCAGCGGTGTCGTGCCGATCGCGCTGGCCCTGGTCGGCGACCTGGTTCCGTATCAGCGACGCGGGCACGCCCTCGGGTGGCTGTTCGGGGGCATGGCCGGCGGCATCGCCGTCGGCGCCACCGCCGGAGCATTGGGCGAACCGCTGGTCGACTGGTCCGGACTGTTCCTGGCCACCGCTGCGGCCGGGCTGATGCTGCTGGTCGCCACCCTCGCCGTGCTACCGGCGACCCCGCGCTCGGCATCCCCGCCGGCGCCGCGCACCGTGGCCGCCGGCTACGCAGCCCTGCTACGTCAGACCCGCGGGCGGCGCACCTACACCTACGTGCTCATCAACGCGCTGCTGCACTCCGGGATCTACACCTGGCTCGGGGTGTATCTGCAGCAACGGTTCGACCTGGGCGAGTTCGGCATCGGACTGACCCTGCTCGGCTACGGCATCCCCGGCCTACTACTCGGCCCGGTCATCGGCCGGCTGGCCGATCGTTACGGCCGTGCCCGCATCATCCCCGCCGGAGTGGCCCTCGGCGGGATCTGCGCGCTGCTGCTGGCCAGCCCCCTGCCGCTGCTGGCGGTCCAAGCCAGCATCGTGGCCCTCTCTTTGGGCTACGACATGACCCAACCACCCCTGGGCGGCATCGTCACCAACCTGCCCGGCCACGGCGGGCTGGCCATGGCACTCAACGTGTTCACCCTGTTCACCGGCATGGGCCTGGGCAGCCTGGCCTTCCAAGCCCTCCTGCTGCCCACCAGCTTCGCCGTGGCCCTGAGCACCTTCGGAGCAGCAGTGCTGCTCGCCGCCGCCCTGGCCGTGCCGGTATTCCGCGACGAACGACCCCACGCGAATACCCCGGCATCCTGAGATCAGCGTCCGCCCGGCTTCACCACCGCGCGGACAGTCCTACACCGTGTCGCTGGGGCTGCGTAGTGGCCGGTAGCCGGTGCGGGCGTACTCGGCCTCGACGGGGAATTCGTAGGTCCCGTATGGATTGATGTGTTCCATGAGCGCCGGGGAGATGTGGGCCAGCAGGTCCGGGTCGACACGCCCGCACCGCTGCGACAGCCGCTCGAGCGCGAGCTCGAGGTAGGCGGTGTTCCAGGTGATGATCGCGTTGGTCACCAGCGACAGGCACAGCGCCTGTTCGGTCTGCTGCTCCTGGTGCCGGCGCCGCACGGTGCCCTCGTGGGCGAAGAACAAATCCCGGCGCAGCGAGTGCAGGCTTTCACCCTTGTTGAGCTGGCGGGTGATCCGCCGCCGGTAGGCCTCGTCGGCCAGATACCGCAGCGCGTAGATCGTGCGCTGCAGCTTGCCGTACTCGACCAGGGCCTGGGCCAGGGCGGAGCGCCGCGAGGAGGCGTGCAGCTTGCTGACCACGAGGGCGGCGGTGGCGTGGCCGTGTGGCCAGCGGCAGGCCTGACGTCGGAGTCAGACCTGCCGCATTGGGTGTGCGGTCTTCTAGCAGCAGTCGGGGGTGTCGGTGCTCCTGTGCTGCTCGGCGAGCTGGTGGCCGAGGGTGAAGGCCTCGGCCACGGGAAGCACGGTGGCGCCGGGATGCTCGGCCAGCCACGGTTGGGCGGCCTCAGGCGAGGCGAAGAAGTGCACCTGGTCGCAGAAGTCTGAGCGTACCGACGTGCACTGTCCGGGGGTGACGATCGAGACGACGGCGTCGGCCGGTTCGACGTCGACGACCTTGTCCGGCTCGACGGTCAGCCGCACCGGGGTTGTGGTGGTGTGGCAGGGCGATTCCACTTCGGCGGGCCGGTCGAGCACGGCCGGGAACAGCAGTGTGTCCAGCGCGCACCACGTGTACAGCTGCTGGCCGTCGACGGTGAAGCGGTGCGGGGTGGCGCGTTGGGTGAGGCCGTAGCCGACGAGACGGCCGTGTTCGTCGTATTCGGCATCCGGCAGCGCGGCCAGGGCGTGGCGTACCTCGTCGGTGCTGTGGCCTGTGGCTGTGGCGAGCTCGTCGGCGGTGACGGGGTGGCCGCGGGCCAGGAGTCGCAGCAGTGGTGGCCACAGCCACGCCATGCCGCCCTCGGTGAGGGCGGAGCTCACTGTGTCGCTGAGCCGCTCGGCCAGGGGATGCTGTTCGGTGGTCATCACGCGGTCCTTCCTGGGGTGGTTGAGCGGGTCAGGCGGCGCAGCAGGACAGTTTGGACACGTCGCGGGTGAAGGTCTGCGCGGCGAGTTTGAGAGCTTCGGCCATGGTCAAATAGGGGCACCACAGCTCGCCCATGTCGTGCACGGTCATCTGGTTGTGCAGGGCATACACGGCGGTGGCGATGACGTCACCGGCACCGGCGGCCAACACGTGCGCACCCAGCAGCCGCCCGGACTCGGCCTCGGCGACGAGTTTGACCAGCCCGCGGGTGTCGCGGTTGACCAGCGCCCGCGGCACGTGCTCCAGCGCGAGCACGCGGCACTCGCACTCGTAGCCGGCCCGCTCGGCTTCGCCCTCGGTCATCCCGGCAGCGGCAATGCTGGGGGTCGTGAAGGTCACCCGCGGCAGATGGTGATAGTCCAGCCTGCGTCCGGCGTCGTGGAAGGCATTGTCGACGACCACGGCGCCGTGCGCGCCGGCGACGTAGACGAACTGCGGATGCCCGGTCACATCCCCAGCGGCCCAGATGCGGGGATGGTCCGTGCGCAGCTGTTCGTCGACCCGCACGTGGCCCCGACTGTCCAGTTTCACCCCGAGTTGTTCCAGCCCGAGCTCGTCGGTGACCGCACGACGCCCGGTGGCCACCAGCAGCTGCTCGGTACGGACGTCACGGGTGCTTCCGTCGCTACTGTCGACCGTGGCCACCACATGACCGCCGTCGCGGCGCACCGTGCGCACCTGGGCGTGGGTGTGGGTGGTGATGCCCTCCTCGGCGAAGACCTGATCGATACTGTCGGAGATCTCGGGTTCCTCGGCCGAGGCCAACTGCGAGCGGGCGACGACGGTGACCTCGGTGCCCAGGCGGGCGAACAATTGGGCCTGCTCCAGGCCGACGTAGCCGCCGCCGAGCACCAACATCGATTCCGGCAGCGCGTCCAGTTCCATCGCCGTGGTCGAGGTCAGATAGTCCACCTCGTCGAGCCCATCGATCGGCGGTGCCCACGGGATCGATCCGGTGGCCACGAGGTAATGCTCGGCCTCGATCCGCCGCGCCCCGCCGTCGGCCAGCTCGACCTGCAGGGCCGGGCCGTCGACGAAGCTCGCCTGGCCGCTGATGATCTCCCAGCCGTACTCGGCGGCCAGGCCGGTGTACTTCTCGGCCTGCATGTCGGCGACCAGGCTGTCTTTGCCGGCGATGAGCTCGCCGAAGGCCACCTCGTCGGCGCTGGCCCGAATGCCGGGGAAGTGCTCGGCCGACAGAGCGACGTGGCGTGCCTCGGCGGCGGCCAGCAACGCCTTCGACGGCACACACCCGGTGTTCACACACGTGCCGCCAATGGTGCCGCGCTCGACCATCACCACCGAGCGATCGTCCCGTCGGGCCGCGATCGCGGCCGCGAAGGCTGCCCCGCCGGAGCCGATGATCGCCAGATCGAAAGCCATGGTTGCTCGCCCTTCCTCGGAGGTGGTGGGTACTGCCCACCCGTCGTTGTATCCGCATGAGCGGATGTATGCTGGCATCATCGTATCCCCATATCCGGATATGTGCTCGACGGTGGGAGGAGATCCATGACCAGCACCGCACATCCCGACCCCGGCACACCGCTGCTGTCCGACGACGGGCAGCAGGTGGGCACGGTGGCGAAGTTCTTCCGCGCCCTGGGTGATCCCACCCGGCTGCGGCTACTGGAGTTCCTGCTCGACGGCGAGCACTCCGTCAGTGACTGCGTGGCCCACGTCGGGCTCGCCCAGGGGCGGGTGTCGACGCATCTGGCGTGTCTGGCCGACTGCGGCTACGTGCAGGCGCGCCGCGAGGGCCGCTGGTGCTACTACCGCGTCACCGACCCGCGGGTGGCCGAACTCGTGGTGCTGGCCCGCTCGTTGGCCGCCGACAACTGCACGGCCCTGGCCACCTGCGAGCGCATCGACGGACCGCACCCCACACGGACAGGGACGTGATCAGCGATGAGCAATTCGGACACACGGGGCCTGCTCGCCGGACTCGGCATCGGCGCAGCCTTGATCCTGTGCTGCGCGGGCCCGGTGTTGATCGCGGCCGGAGCCCTCGGCGCCCTGGCCGGGATCTTCTCCAGCCCGTGGCTGTGGGCCGCCGCCGGTGTGGCCCTGGTGAGCGCAGTGGCGCTCACCGCGGCCCGCAAGCGATCAGCCACCCACAGCCCCCAGGACGGCTCCTCGTCGCCGTCGCAGCGTGACGACTGCTGCCCACCCCCAGACCGGCACCACGACGAGAGTGCCCCGTCCCCGCAGCAGCGGCCCGACAACGAGCCCACGCGCAGGAGGTTTCCCCGGTGACCACGACACCCACCACGTCGCTCGAGGACCCCGACCCGACATCATCGACACGCGAAGCCTTCCTGACGCTGCTCGCCCTGGCCGCCGCCGGGGTGTCCCCGCTGGTGATCGTGGCCGCCTCGAGTGGACTGGCCCCGATGCCGGTGCTGTTCAGCGTCGTCGCCCTGCCCGGCATGGCCATCGTGACCGGAGTGCTGCTCCACGCCCGCGCCACCGGCATGGCGCGGCTGTCACGGCGGCTGTGGCTGGGCATCCTCGCTGGGATACTGCTGACCCTGGCGCTGGATGCGGTGCGCGTGGCCGGGGTGCACCTGGGGTATCTGCCGGACTCAGTGACGATGTTCGGCAACCTGATCACCGCCGCACCGCCCATGTCCGAGCCCACCCCGGTCAGCTACACGCTCGGCGCCGCCTATCACCTGTTCAACGGCATCGGCTTCGGCGTGGTCTACTCGATCCTGTTCGGTCGCACCCGCTGGTGGGGCGCGATGCTGTTCTCGGTGGCCGTCGTCGAAGTCGCCATGATGACCCTGCCGCCCATGGCCCCGAAATTCGGCCCCTTCGGGCTGGAGAAGTTCGACACGCTGCTCAACGGCTACTTCCTCGACACCCTGCTCGCCCACGCCGCCATGGGCCTCGCCCTCGGCGTGATCATGCAGCACTTCGCCCGCCACCGCGGCATCCTCCTCGCCCCACGAGCCCGCAGCCAGCCTGCGACCACCGCAGATTGATGTCGACGTCCCTGATCCTGCTTGGTCGTCGCGAAAGGACAGAGTGATGAGCCCCGCTGTACTCGGACATGGCCCGCGTCACCGTCGCCGTGCCGGGCCAGCACTGGCGCTGGCCCTGCTCGTCGCGCTCGGTGCGGCCGGCTGCGGCAATAGCCCCGCCACTCAGCAGTCCGCGGCGGGCGCCGCCGGCCAACAACAGCCTGTCACCGGTCACCCCGGCACGGTCACCACCCTGGACGGCGGACAACTCACCATCCCCAGCCGGGGTCGGGTGACGGTGGCCTACTTCTTCGCCCCCGGCTGCTCCACCTGCGTGCCCGCGACCAAACAGCTCGCCCAAGCACAACAACAGACTGGGCAGCAGGCGCGGTTCGTGGCGCTGAACCTCATCCCCGAGGTTCCCACCAGCTCCCTACGGAGCTTCCTGCGCTCGGCCGGCAATCCCCAGGTGCCCGTCGTCGCCAACGGGGTGCCGCTGGCGCAGGCGCAGCAGGTCACGGCCCTGGGCACCACCGTCGTCTACGGACCCGACGGGCAGGAGATCTTCCGCGGCGTTGATGCCGGCACCGACGCCATCACCACCGCCATCCAGAAGGCTCGCTCATGATCGCGCTGCTGGCCATGGCCTTCGGCGCCGGGCTGATCTCGCCGGTCAACCCCTGCGGGTTCGCGCTGCTGCCCGCCATGCTGGGCACCGTGGCCGACCCCGGCCAAAGCTCGACCGGGCGCACCAGCGTGGCGGCCCGGCTCGGCACCGGCCTGGCCTCGGGGCTCATGATCACGGCCGGGTTCACCGGCACCCTCACCGTCGCGGGACTCGCCCTGGCCGCGGGCCTGCGCGCGATCACCGGGCTCGCGCCGTGGTTCGCCATCGCCGTCGGCGTCCTGCTCGCCGTGGCAGGCCTGGCGATGCTCACCGGACGGCACCTGCCGCTGCGCCTGACCAACCGGGTGCAGCCGCGCCAGGGCGGCGGCCGGTGGGGCCTGGTCGCCTTCGGCGTCGGCTACGGCATCGCCTCCCTGTCTTGCACCGTGGCCGTGCTGCTGGCCGTCGTCAGCCAAGCCCTCGCCACGACCAACCCGGCAGGCATGCTCGCCGTGTTCGCCGCCTACGCCACCGGCGCCGCCACCCTGCTGGTGGCACTATCCGTCTCGGCCGCCTTCGCCAGCAGCCTGGCCACCCGCTGGGTACGCCGGCTGCTGCCGCACATGCACCGCATCACCGCCGTCCTGTTGATCCTCAGCGGCGCCTACCTGCTCGCCTACTGGATCCCTGTCACCACCGGCGGCCAACCCCCCACGGCCCTGAGCCTGGGCCCGCTGGCCAGCACCGCCACCACCTGGATCAGCAGCCACCAAACCCTCGTCGTCCTCCTGGCCCTGGCCGTGCTGATCCTGGCTACGATCATCGCCACTCTGGGATCCCGACGACGGCCCGCGTCCTCGGGCGAGCACGCGCCCACCAACCGGCCGAGACAGGACACCCAGCGCTGACACGCCCGAGGCCGCGGTCGGCGCCGTGCTGCGTCAGCCCTCTGCCTCGACGGTGCGCAACGGTCGGTAGCCGGTGCGGGCGTACTCGGCCTCGACGGGGAATTCGTAGGTGCCGTACGGGTTGATGTGTTCCATGAGCGCCGGGGAGATGTGGGCCAGCAGGTCCGGGTCGACACGCCCGCACCGCTGCGACAGCCGCTCGAGCGCGAGCTCGAGGTAGGCGGTGTTCCAGGTGATGATCGCGTTGGTCACCAGCGACAGGCACAGGGCTTGTTCGGTCTGCTGCTCCTGGTGCCGGCGCCGCACGGTGCCCTCGTGGGCGAAGAACAAATCCCGGCGCAGCGAGTGCAGGCTTTCACCCTTGTTGAGCTGGCGGGTGATCCGCCGCCGGTAGGCCTCGTCGGCCAGATACCGCAGCGCGTAGATCGTGCGCTGCAGCTTGCCGTACTCGACCAGGGCCTGGGCCAGGGCGGAGCGCCGCGAGGAGGCGTGCAGTTTGGATACCACCAGCGAGGCGGTGGCGTGGCCGTACTTGAGGGAGGCGGCTAGCCGCAGCATCTCGTCCCACTGGCTGCGGATCAGCGCCGTGTCGATCGTGCCGGTCAACAGGGTGCCCGCGTGCGGGAACCCGCCCACAACCTGCTTGCGCGTGTCGAGGCGGTGCAGCGTGATCTCGCCGAGGTCGCGGATGCGCGGGGACAGGGTGAATCCGGTCAGCGCGAACAGCGCGAACACCGTCAGGGTTTGCCCGGCGGTGTCGGTGGCATGCTCGGTGATCGGCAGATCGGTGGCATTGCCGAGGAGCTCGTCGAGCACGTACACGGCTTCGCGGTCGGTGACCGGGATGACCTTGGTGCCGTAGGTGGAGTGCTGATCGGAGACGTGGGTGTAGGTGGCCACCCCCTCGTTGACGAAGTAGCGGCTCATCGCCCGCGCGGTCAGCGACTTGCCCCGCATCGGGAACCGCTGCCCATCGGAGGACGACATCGTGCCCCCGCCCCACATCGACGCCAGCGGCAGCCGGTGGTGATGGTTGACGATCGTCGCGTTCGCCGCCCGCAGCGTGTCCTCGCGCAGGTACCACTCGGTGGTCCAGCGCAGCGTCTCCTCCGAGAGCCCGGAGGCCTCGGCCATCGCGCTCACGCCGAAGTTGCACGCCTGGGCCAGGATCGCCGCGTACAGGTTGCGGCGCAGCTGCGGCTCACGGTGGGTCTTGCCGCCGGCGTGGGTGAGTTGATCCGACCAGTCCGCCCACCGGTCGACCTCGATGAGCAGCTCGGTCAACTGCGGCCGGGGCAACAGCGCGAGCAGCTGGCCGCGCAGCCGCTCGACCTCGTCCGGCACCGCCTCGGCACTCAGCCGGTTGACCACGAGCTCACCGCGCTCGGTCAGGCGCACTGGCCCCTCCCCGGAAGCCAGCAGCGGCTCGAGCTCGGTCAGCGCGGCATGTAACTGCTCGCCCGCGTTCTCGAGCGCCTCATCGGCCTCTTGCGGGGCGCCGACCAGGGCGCAGTACTCGCCCCGCAGCGCCTCCCACCGGCTCGCGGGCAGCAGGAACGTGGTCGGGTCGGCGAACCGCCGCGAGCCCGGCACCCACACATCCCCGGACCGCAGCGCATCCCGCAAACCCAACAGGGTGGCAAGCTCCCAGTAATGCCGGTACGCGGTCGTGTTGCCGCTGGTGGCGGCCTGATCGAGGTAGCCACGCCACCGACTCGGCACGAACTCGGTCGGCGCCCCCTCGGGCACCTTCCGGCCACCGCGGGCGTACAGCTCGGCCAGCACCTCGACGGCCTCGAGCAGCGGCCGAGCATCCACCGCGGCCTCGAACGACAGAGCGCGGATGACGTGCGGGGCGAACTCGCGCAGGTAGGTGAAGCTGGACTCCACCATCGCCAGATGCCCATGATCGCGCGGTAGCCGGTCGGCGGGGTCACGCCGGGCGGTGCGCAGCCGTTCCAGCCCGATCCCGCGCCGCAACCGGGGCCCGACGTCGGTATCGGGCACGTCCACATCGGTGGCCACCGCGAGGATTTCCTCCAGCAGGTTCAGCCGGTCCTCGGACTCTCGGGCCCGCTGGGCCAGCACATCGTCGAGCTTGCGCTTCGCGCGGTTCTCCACTCCGGTCAAGGCCTGGTCGAACATGCCGATGACCTCGTCGAGCACCTCGACGGCGCACTCGGCGACCGTGGCCAGCAGCACCGGATACCTCTTGTCGCCGTCCCGACGGGCCAGGGCCTGATTCGTGCTGCGGCGGCCGATCCCGGCCAGCCGGCGACGTCGCGCCTCGGGAAGCATCGACAAGTCCAGGGTGTGCGCGTCCAACCCACGCAAAAACCGCAGCTTGTCCAGCTCGGCCCGGATCGCCATCGGCGACGCGGTCGTCGCCCCACGGTGCAGCCACGCCAACCGCGAGATCCGCAGATCCCCACCCGCGACCAGCAGCGCGTCGAGCTCCTCCCGCCGCTGCGCCCCCAGCAGCGGCTCCAGCCGCAGGAACGTCTCGGCCACGGCGCATTCCCGTGCGGTGGCGACCGCGCGCATCAGCGGCACCACACCAGGCCGGATGATCCGAGCACCGGCGCAGTACTCGCAGACCACACGGAACAGCGCACTCGGCGCGTCGTGCTCCATCGCCCGCGCCAATAGGAACTCCTCGAGGTCTTTCCACTCGGCGTCCCTGGCCAACCGCCACCCCAGCCGCTCGGCCACCAGCCGCAGATGCTCGGTGCGGGTCTGCTCCCGCGCCCCATACCCGGCGAGCTCGGCCAACCCAACGCCGAGCTGCACGACCAGCCGATTCACCGCCGCCCGCGGTGCAGCCGGCACCTCATCAGGCACGAAACCCAACCAGGGAAGCGTGCACAACTGCACCGCCAAACCCAGCCGATTGCCCTGCCCCCGAGCCGACCGCTCCAACCACGCCCGATCATCCGAGCCCAACGTGAAGTACCGGATCAGCTCATCCCGGCCCAACTCGGCAGGCCACGACCGCAGCCGCTCGATCTCCTCATCGGAGAAGAACCTCGTCGACATCCACCGCTCCGCCCGTAGTGATCAACGAACGGAGCACATCCTCACCGCCACCGAACACCGCCCCGTCAGCGGCTCATTCGGCTACCACCCACATCTCGTCAGCGATCTCGGCCCTGTGGCCAGTAGGAACACGGCTAACCGTTGTTTTCTGCGCGCCTGCTACCGAAACGCCGACTCACGCGAGCGAAAGCAAACTAACCAGTTTGTACCCTTGTGGGCATGGGTGATGGACAGGCAACACGACGCAGGCTGTTCGACGCGGCGACCGCCGAGTTCACTCGGCACGGGATCGCCGGCGCGCGGGTCGACCGCATCGCCGAGTCCGCACAGGCCAACAAGGCCCAGTTGTACGCCTACTACGGCAACAAGGACCAACTGTTCGACACGGTGTTCCACGAGCACCTGCGACTGATCGTGGACATGGTCCCGCTCGACGCGACCGACCTGCCCGGCTACGCAGCACGCCTCTACGACGCCTACCTCCAACGTCCCGAAATCGTGCTGCTGGCCACGTGGGCTCGGCTGGAACGCACCCCGACCGGGGACCTGCTGGTCGCCGCCGCCGAGGACGTAGCTCGCAAACTGGCCGCGATCGCCGACGCGCAGCGCGACGGCCTGATCACCGCCGACCTCGAACCATCCGAGGTCTACTCGATGGTCATCGCGATATCGATGACCTGGTCACCAGCCAGCACCACCTACACCGCATCCGCCGACGAAGACCCCGCCGTGCACGAACGACGCCGACACGCCCTCGCCGAGACCGTGCGCCGAGCATTCACGCAGTGAGCCCGCGGACGCGATGAACTTGACGATCCCGCCGGGTGGGACTCGTTTCAGAACCCGTTCTCCACGGGTTCGCTGGAGGCGACGTGCAGCACACCGGGCAGCGCGGACAGCTCGTCGAGCAGCGCCGTCACATCGCGCCTGCCGCGCAGCCGCAGAGCGACCACGGCGGTGCGCTGGTTGTTGTCGTCGCTGTCCTCGCGTTCGACCTGCAGATCGAGCACAGCCCACCCCCGGCTGGTGCACAACGTCAACACGTTGCGCAGCACACCGTGCCCGTCCAGATAACCGATCCGCACGCCCTGCGGCTCACGCAACATCCTCCGCAGCAGCGCCACCAGGTACTGGTAGCCCACGGCCACGATGAAGTGCGCCAACGTGGTCGCCGCCGCCAGCACCAGCAGACCGCTGCCGCAGGCCATCCCCACGGCAGCCACCACCCACACGGTCGCCGCCGTGGTCAGCCCCCGCACCGCGTCCCGGCGCACGAAAATCAACCCGCCGCCGATGAACCCGATCCCCGACACGATCTGAGCCGCCACGCGGGACGGCCCCAACTGCACGTTGGACCACTCCAACGTGTCGAGAAAACCGTACTTCGACACCAGCACCAGCAGCGCGGTCCCCACACCGACGAGAGCGTGCGTGCGCAAACCGGCGCTTTTGGCCCTGACCTCGCGCTCCAACCCGATCAGACTGGACAGCAGCAGCGCCGCCCCCAGCTCGACGAGCATCGGCAGTTCACCGAGACCGGTGATCGAGGAGGTCATCCACCGACGCTACCGCGCACAGGCGCAACGCGCGGGCGGCGACCAGGACCGCCCGCGCCCGCTCAACCGCGACTGAGAGCAGCCTGCTCCCCGACATCGACCTCCGAAACGCGCCCGGCCGGACGGGCTCGGCTCACCTGCCAGCCAGTCAGCAGCAACAGCACGATCGAGAGAACCACGTAGGCGTTACCGGCCAGCTGCTGCGGCACCCACAGCAACGCGGGAACGTTCTCGTGCGCCAACATGGTGAACGGGATCCGCCTGGCCGCGACGACGATCACCACCACGAGCGCGAACCGGGCGATGCTGCGCGCGGTCACCGCCGCCCCGAGCAGGATCAACGCCCCCGGCACGAACCACCCCCAGTGGCTCGACCAGGACGTCGGCGACACCAGCAGCGTGAACACCCCGGTCAACGCCATCGCCACCGACGCGTCGACCCGACCGACCGTGCGCACCAGCACCACGGTCAACACCAGGCACACCGCCGCCCAGATGCCGTTCTGCACGAGCGGATCGAGCCCCCACCGGGCGACCATGCCCATCACCGACTGGTTGCTGTCGAGCGTGTGCCCCGCCACGGAAGAAGCCGGCCCGTAGTTGAACCAGTAATCCATCGAGGACTCGAAATCGATCGCGAAACCGATCAGCGTGCACACCACCCCGGTGACCACGCTGACCACCGCGGCTCGGAAATCCTTGCGGAACAGGAAGAACAGCAGGAAAGCCGCGGGCATGAGCTTGGTCGCGGCGGCGATGCCCACCAACATTCCACGCGGCCAGCGCGGATTCGGCACCAGGCAGTCAGCCACGATCAGCCCCATCAACACGAGATTGACCTGCCCCTGGGCGAAACACGAGTAGACGGGCTCCAACCACAAGGTGCCCGGAAGCACCACGGCCGCCACCGCCAGCGCACCACGCGGGCCCACGCTGGGCCAGCGGTACCGCACCACCAAGTAGAGCGTCATCCCGATGGCCGCCAGATCCGCGGCCCACATCAAGAACACGCCCACCGTGGTCGGCGGCAGGGCGAACACGGTCAGCGGCAGCACCCCGAACGGGGGATACACCCAGGGCAGTATCTCGCCGTTCCGCATCGGAGCCCAGTTCTCGACGGTGTTACCGCCCTCCAACCAGGTGTGCACGGCCCAGCGATAAACATCGAAATCGCCCCCGACGTGAAAGCCCCCACCCTTCGAGCGCGCGAGGAAAGGCAGCAGCTCCGACCACACCGAGAAGGCCAAAAGAGGTATCGAAACGACAACGAGAACACGCCAGTAACGCGTCACCAACGTGTGCAGGCGTCCCCGCAAATTCAACCGTTCCCACCACCCGCCCCGCGACGGCGAGGTTTCGGGAACAACCGACGATTCCTTGGACGTGGGGCTGGAATTGGTCACCCGGGCATCAGATCATAGCAACCCGACCGACAACCGAAGCCGGTCCGAACATTCGAGCACAGCGCTTCACAGAGATCGCGCACTCGCACCGAAACGACCGCGCGGACAATTGCCGAGCCCCGCGCATCGCCGCCCGACCACCACCGGGGGAATCAGGGCAGCCGCCGCCCCACCACGAGAGCAGTCCCGGCCGCGACGATGCCCGCCAGCGTCCCGAGCACGAACCACGGCTTACTGGCATCGGCCCGCTTGATCTCGTAACCGATCTGCTCCTGCAACGTGTCGTAGACCTGACGCAGCTGCTCCGCACTGGCGGCCTTGTAGAAATCCCCTCCGGACAGGTCAGCTATGTGGCGCATCGCCTCGTCATCGACCTCCACCCGCTGACGCTGCCCCTGAATCTCGATGCTGCCGTGCTCGGTGCCGAAGGAAATCGTCGAAATGGGCACCCCGGACTCCTCGGCCGCCTTCGCCTGGGTGTACGCCCCGCGGGGCGCGTCCAACTCCCGCGGAATGGTCTGCCCCCCGTCGGCCATCAACACGATCCGCGCAGGCGGCGCCCCCTGGCCACCACCGACCATCCGCCCGAACGACTCGATCGCCGACAGCGAAGCCTTGATCCCGTCACCGGTGGCGGTCGCCTCGGACAACTGCAAACTGTCGATGGCCTGCTTCACGCTCGGACGATCCGTGGTCGGCATGACCATCACCGTCGCCGTCCCCGCGAACGAGACCAACCCCAGGTTGATGCCGGGAGTGAGCTTGTCCGCGAACTCCTTGGCGGCCTGCTTGGCCGCCCGCAACCTGCTCGGGCTGACGTCGCGAGCCTTCATCGACAGCGAAACGTCCATCGTCAACAGCACAGTGGCCCGGTTGCGCGGAATGCGCTGCTCGGAGGTCGGCCCGGCCAACCCCACCGTCAACAGCACCAACGTCACACCCAGCAGCGCCATCGGAACGTGCTTCGGCCAGCCCTGCCTGCGCGGAGCAACCCGCTCGAGCAAGGCGAGATTGCTGAACCGCATCGCGCTGCGCCTACGCCGGCGCTGCACCCACAGATAGCCCGCCACCAGGACGAGCACCACGGCTAGCAGCAGAAACCACCAGGGGGCCTTGAAACCTGTCAAGCTCATGCCACTCCTCCGGACCATCCGCGCTTGCGCGCGACGACGAACCGGACAATGTCGGCGATCCAGTCGGAATCAGTGCGCAGAACCAGATGAGCAGCCCCGAGCCGCCGCAGCTCGGCAGCCACCCGCTCCCGGTGCGCGGAGGCCGCCGCGGCGAACTCACGACGCAGCACCGGCGTGGTGCGCACCTCGCGCTGCTTCCCCGTCTCGGGATCGCTCAACAGGACCTCACCCACCTCGGGAAGCTCCAGATCACGTGGGTCGACGACCTCCACGGCCAGCAACGAGTGCCTGGCCGCCAACCCGCGCATCGCCCGCTGCCAGTCGACGGAACCGAGAAAGTCCGAGACCACCACAGCCAACCCGCGCCGCCGCGGCGGCCTGCGCAACGCCTCGACCAACGCGGCGAGATCACCCTGCACCCCCTCCGGCGGGTGCGGAGTCTCGGCGACCCGCCGCAGCAGCGCACGCGTGTGATCACCCCCACCGCGAGCCGGATGCCTGGTGAGCTGCTCACCGTTGGAGACCACGGCCCCCAGACGATTGCCCCCACCCCGCGTCAAATGGGCCACGGCGGCCATGCCCGCTATCGCCAGCTCACGCTTGGTGCACGCCGCGGTGCCGAAGTCCAGGCTCGCGGAGAGATCCAGCGCCACCCAGGTCTCCAACTCCCGGTCGGCGATCGTCTCCCGAATGTGCGGCTCGGTGGTGCGGGCCGTCACCGACCAGTCCATCCGCCGAACGTCGTCACCGGGCTGATACGGCCGGGCCTCCCCCGGCTCGGTCCCCGGCCCCGGGACCAGACCGAGATGATTGCCCTGCAACAGCCCGTCCAACCTGCCGCGCACCGTCAGTTCGAGAGAGCGCAGCGCGGCGCGCATGCGCTCCTGGTTCAGCGCGGGCGGCGCCCACTCCGGACGCTCACCGGCAGTCGACACGACGAACCGACTCCTCACTGATTGCTGACGCCGGTGGAGGGCTGCCCGTAGCTCACGCCGCCCACGGCAGCGCCGCCCTGCTGCGCGGCACCGTACTGCGGAGCAGGCGACTGCGGCCGCGCCGAGACCTGCGGCAGCGGCACCGTTTGCAGCACCCTGTTGACCACGTGATCGACGGGCACCCCGTCGGCGACAGCGTCGTAGGACAGCACGATCCGGTGCCGGAACACGTCCGGAACCACGTCGACCACGTCCTGCGGCAGCACGTAGTCACGCCCCCGCAACAACGCCAGGGCGCGGGCCGCCCCCACGACACCGAGCGTGGCGCGCGGGGACGCCCCGTAGGAGACCCAGCCCGCGATGTCGGAGAGGTTGTGCTCGTTGGGAGAACGGGTGGCCAGCACCAGACGCACGACGTAGTCCACCAGCGCGTGGTGCACGAACACGTTGGAGGCGACCTGCTGCAGCCGGAGCAGTTCCTCCGGGTTGAGCACGGTCTGCGGCTCCGGCGGGCGCACACCCATCCGGTAGACGATCTCGCGCTCCTCCTCGGCCGTCGGGTACTCGACCAACAGCTTGAACAGGAAGCGGTCGCGCTGGGCCTCCGGGAGCGGGTAGACCCCCTCGTTCTCGATCGGGTTCTGGGTGGCCAGCACCTGGAAGGGCTGCGGGGTGGGATAGCTGTTGCCCGCCAACGAGACGTGCTGCTCGGCCATGACCTCCAGCAGCGCGGACTGCACCTTGGCCGGGGCGCGGTTGATCTCGTCCGCGAGCACGAAGTTGGCCATCACGGGCCCCAGCTCGACGTCGAACTGCTCGCTGCCCTGGCGATAGATGCGCGTACCGAGCAGATCGGCCGGGACCAGATCGGGGGTGAACTGCAGCCGCGAGAAACTTCCCCCCACCACCGAGGAGAAGGTCTCCACCGCCAGGGTCTTGGCCACACCGGGGATGCCCTCCAGCAGGATGTGCCCGCCTGCCAGCAGACCGACCAGCACGCGCTCCACCAACCGGTCCTGCCCGACGATCACGCGCTTGACCTCGAACACGGTGCGCTCGAGCAGCTGCGCGTCCCTGGCAGGCGTGTTGACGTGATCCGCCGAGTGAGCCGACCCGGCCGTCCCCGCACCCGCGGCACTGTCGCTACCACCCTGACCCGGATCGGTCACTGGGAAACCTCCAACCGAAACATCGACACCCCTGTCGTGCGCGGATCCCACCACGGAGTGATCGTCGCCGCCGCTGCCGATAGTGGCACGTAGCTGTACTGATCACGCTTCGGGGCAGCGTATTTGTCTATTGGAACTTGTGCTGCGTGTGACTGTGGTGAAGTTTTTTTCGGTCAACTCTGAAAAATTTGGATGCTCATAAACCACAACGACGAACAACACGACGACCAGTACTCCAACCCTCCCGAACCAATGCCCCGACACCGCTGACAGCGGCGAGTCGACCCACTCCCCTCCCCGGCGGTGCGGCTGTTCAACCGCTGGACAACCGACGACACTCCCCCTGTCAGGGGGCGGCCGTACGCTTCGACCGACCCCGACGGGGCCACGAACGCGATGCAGCGCCACGGACGGAGACACGATGAGCACGGCCGAGCACCCCGCCGACAGCCACGACCTGATCCGCGTGCGGGGCGCACGCGTGAACAACCTCGCCGACGTCGACGTCGACGTCCCGAAGCGCAGGCTGACGGTGTTCACCGGCGTTTCCGGCTCCGGTAAGAGCTCGCTGGTGTTCGGCACGATCGCCGCGGAATCACAACGGATGATCAACGAGACCTACAGCGCCTTCGTCCAGGGCTTCATGCCGACGCAGGCGCGGCCGGAGGTCGACGTGCTGGACGGGCTGACCCCGGCGATCATCGTCGACCAGGAACGAATGGGCGGCGACCCGCGCTCCACCGTCGGCACCGCCACCGACACGGGCGCGATGCTGCGGATCCTGTTCAGCCGCATCGGCAAACCGCACATCGGCTCGCCCAAGGCCTTCTCGTTCAACGTCGCCTCGATCAGCGGAGCCGGTGCGATCACCACGCAACGCGGCGGCAGGACCGTGAAGGAACGGCGCAGCTTCAGCGTCACCGGAGGCATGTGCCCGCACTGCGAGGGACGGGGCTCGATCACCGACTTCGACCTCTCCCAGCTGTACGATGCGGGCAAGTCGCTCCACGAAGGAGCGGTGACCGTGCCCGGCTACACGGGGGACGGCCACTGGACGTTGCGCCCGTTCACCGAGTCCGGGTTCCTCGACCCGGACAAGCCGATCCGCGACTACACCGACGACGAACTGCACGACTTCCTGCACAAGGAGCCGGTCAAGGTCAGGATTGGCGGTATCAACGTCACCTACGAGGGGCTGATCCCGCGGATCCGCAAGTCGATGCTGTCCAAGGACCGCGAGTCGATGCAGCCCCACATCCGGGAGTTCGTGGACCGGGCGGTCGTGTTCACCGCCTGCCCCGAGTGCGCCGGTACCCGGCTCAACGAGACGGCCCGCTCCGCGCGGATCGCCGGGGTCAACATCGCCGAGGCCTGCGCGATGCAGATCAGCGACCTGGCCGAGTGGATCCGCGGTCTGGACGAGCCGTCGGTGGCGCCGTTGCTCACCGCGCTGCGGCAGACCCTCGACTCCTTCGTGGAGATCGGACTGGGCTATCTCTCGCTCGACCGCCCCTCGGCCACGCTGTCCGGCGGTGAGGCCCAGCGCACCAAGATGATCCGCCACCTCGGCTCCTCGCTGACCGACGTCACCTACGTCTTCGACGAACCCACCATCGGTCTGCACCCCCACGACATCCGGCGGATGAACGACCTGCTGCTGCGACTGCGCGACAAGGGCAACACGGTGCTCGTGGTGGAGCACGACCCCGAGGTGATCGCGACCGCCGACCACGTCGTCGACCTCGGCCCCGGCGCGGGCTCAGCCGGCGGAACCATCTGCTTCGAAGGCACCGTCGAGGGGCTGCGGAGCGGTGAGACCCTCACCGGTCACCACCTCGACGACCGGGTCGCCGTCAAGAAGCAGGTGCGCGAGCCGACCGGCACGCTGGAGATCCGCGGGGCCACCTCCCACAACCTCGCCGACGTCGACGTCGACATCCCGCTCGGGGTGCTCTGCGTGATCACCGGTGTGGCCGGCTCCGGCAAGAGCTCGCTGGCGCACGAGTCGATCCCGCCGGAAGCGGGCGTGATCCCGGTCGACCAGGACGCGATCCGTGGCTCACGACGCAGCAACCCGGCGACCTACACCGGACTGCTCGACCCGATCCGCAAGGCCTTCGCCAAGGCCAACGGCGTGAAACCGGCGCTGTTCAGCGCCAACTCCGAGGGCGCCTGCCCCGGCTGCAACGGTGCGGGCGTCGTCCACACCGACCTGGCCATGATGGCCGGTGTCGCCACCACCTGCGAGGAGTGCTCGGGGAAACGGTTTCAGGCGTCGGTGCTGGAGTACCACCTCGGAGGCCGCGACATCAGCGAGGTGCTGGCGATGTCGGTGACCGAGGCCGCGGAGTTCTTCGGCCCCGGCGAGGCGCGCACCCCGGCCGCGCAGCGGATCCTGGCCCGACTGGCCGACGTGGGACTCGGCTACCTGAGCCTCGGCCAATCCCTGACCACGCTGTCCGGAGGCGAGCGGCAACGCCTCAAGCTGGCCACCCACATGTCCGAAAAGGGCGGCGTCTACGTCCTCGACGAGCCGACCACCGGCCTGCACCTCGCCGACATCGAACAACTGCTCGGCCTGCTCGACCGGCTCGTCGACGCAGGCAAGTCGGTCATCGTCATCGAGCACCACCAGGCGGTCATGGCCCACGCCGACCACATCGTCGACCTCGGCCCCGGAGCCGGTCACGACGGCGGGAAGGTCGTCTTCGAGGGCACGCCCGCCGAGCTCGTCGCCGACCGCCCCACCCTCACCGGCCAACACCTCGCCGAGTACGTCGGCGTCTGATTCGCGTTTTCCGCAGCGGGGCTTCTTCGAAGTTTTCCGGGTATTTTATTTCATTCAACACTGAAAATACAGATGCTAGAATAGCAGGAAAGCGGAGCGGACAACGCTCGCACCAGTCGCCCCACTCACCTCGTGGGACGGACGCCTTCGACGGCAGCGTAGAGCGTCGTACCCCGCGGTTGCGGTAGCGTTGCACTTCGTGTTCGACAGGGCGGAGACCCGGGATTCCGGGATGCTGGCCGTCGATGACGGCCACGAGATCTACTGGGAGGAAGCGGGCAATCCCGCAGGCACTCCCGCGGTGTACCTGCACGGTGGACCGGGCGGCACCCTCGGCACGGGTGATTACCGGAAGGCGTTCGATCCGTCGAGGTTCCGCATCATCGGTCTCGACCAGCGCGGCTGCGGGCGATCCACGCCGCACGTCACCGTGCCGGGTGACGACTTGAACCGGAACACGACGGCGCACCTGATCGACGACCTCGAGCGACTGCGTGAGCACCTCCACGTCGACCGGTGGCTGGTCAACGGCGCCTCCTGGGGTTCAACGCTCGCCCTCGCCTATGCGCAAACCCACCCGGAACGGGTGCTGGGCATCGTGGCCGTGGCCGTCACCACGACCGACCGGTCCCAGGTCGATTGGATCACCGAGACCGTCGGCGCGATCTTCCCGGAAGCCTGGCAGCGCCTGGCCGACCACGCCGAGAAGGCCGACATCGGCTACCGGCGTGATCACGACCGCATCGTCGAGGCGTACGCCCAGCTGATGACACATCCGGACCCGGCGACGCGCGACGCTGCGTCGCACGCCTGGGCGGAGTGGGAAGACCACCACATCTCCATCGGAACCGGCGGCGTGCGCCGGGATCCGCGCTGGGAGGACGACGAGTACCGGCACGTCTTCGCCACGCTCGTCACCCACTACTGGGCCCACGACGCCTTCCTCGCCCCGCCGATCCTGGAGCGGATGGATCGGTTGGTCGGGGTGCCCGCCACGCTCATCCACGGCCGTCGTGACGTCAGCGGGCCTGCGATCACCCCCTGGCGACTCCACCAAGCCTGGCCCGGCAGCGAGCTGCTCATCGATGAAGGCCAGGGGCATGGTGGCGAGACCATGACCGAAGCCTGGTGCAGCGCCAACACCCGCCACGTCGACGAGGCCGATTCAGGTCCGAGTTGATCGCCGCGATGGCCTCACGGACGCCGCGCTCCGGCCGATGCCGCTTCGAACACCGGATGTGCGCTACGTGCTCGTGGAGAGCCCCACTCCCCCGTCAGAGCCGTGTGGTTGATCGGTTTTTCGAGATCTAATTTCAGTCAACACTGAAGCAACAGTGATGTCTATACCTTGAAGACCTGCCGCAGCGCCCCGAAAAATCCCGCGAACGCTCCCCGCTGCGACTTTCAGCCCTCGAAGTCCCGCAGCGCCCGGTCCAACTCCTCGGGGGTGTCGACGTCCGAGGCCTCGGCGGCCGCGGCGGGCACGCGCAGCGGATCCGCCCGAGCCAGCACCCCACCGAGCGCACGCCCCGCGGCATCCCGAGGCACGACCCGCCGCAGCGCATCGGTGTCCCACACCCCCAGCAGCCACTGCGGCCGCTCCCCGTCGTCGACGAGCACCGCTCCCCCGGCGTTGTCCTCCGCGCGCAACCGGCGCACCAGCCTCCGCAGGGCGGCACCGGTCAACCACGGGTGGTCGGCCGCCAGCACGGCGACCAGCTCCGCGCGCTCGGTCAACGACTCCAACCCCGCGGCCAGCGCAGCGACCGGCCCTCCCCCGGCGGGGTCCTCGAGGGTCCAGCGGACCTTTCGGGAAACCGGCCTGGACGGGCCGACGACGATCAGCGGGTCGGCGTCCGCGGCGGCGTCGAGCGTGCGGTCCAGCAGCGAACGCCCCGCCAGGGTGATGGCGGGCTTGTCCCGGCCCCCGAGCCGGGTTCCGCGCCCGCCCGCCAGCACGATCCCGGCCAAACCACTCGTCAGCGAGGTCATGATTTCACGCTACGCGACGTGCTCCGCCGCCGAAGCGGCACCGGACGAGCGGGTGATCGGCGGCCACCTGCCTCACGTCACCAGGTGCGCGGGTCCGCCCAGGTGCGCAGCGGCGGCTGGTTCTCGTCGGGCGGCACGGACAGCAGCTCGGGCAGCAGCTCGTCGAGGTTCCCCCGCAGCACTGCGTCGGCCTGCCCGTCGTAGGGGGTCGGCTCGCCGTTGCAGATCACCAGCCCGGCGCCCGCGCGGACGGCGAGATCGGTGAAACCGGCCGCAGGGTGCACGCCCAGCGAGGTCCCCACGGCCAGGAACAGATCGCAGTCCATCGTCGCCCGCTGGCTCTCCCGGACCACTTCCGGGTCCAACGCCTGACCGAACGAGACGGTGGCGGACTTGAGGATGCCCCCGCACTCCGTGCAGTGCGGGTCCTGCTCGCCCGCAGCCACCCGCTCCAGGGCCGCCCGCATGGTGCCGCTCGCCGAGCAGGACAGGCACACCGTGCCGAACATCGACCCGTGCAGTTCGAGCACGTAGGAGGGATCGAGCCCGGCTCGCTGGTGCAGCTCGTCGATGTTCTGCGTCAGCACGGCACGCAGCCTTCCCGCGTCCGCGAGGTCGACGAAGGCGCGGTGCGCCGGCCCGGGAACGGCGTCCCAGGCGGGGTGTTCGGCCCGGCTCTGCCAGGCCAGGCGACGCACCTCCGGGTCGGACACGTAACTGTCGATGTCGCTGAGCCGCTGCGCCCGCGGATCGCGGGTCCACACCCCGTTGGGTCCCCGGAAGTCGGGGATCCCGGCCCCGGTGGAGATTCCCGCACCGGTCAGTATCGTGATCCGGCGCGCGGCGGCGACCAGTTCACAGGCCCGTCGCCACTGCGCGGCGCTGTCCTCGCCCTGTTCGACCACGTCCACCACGGTCGCACGTCGCTCGAATCCCCCGCCGCGCAGGGCTCCGGTGCGTCCGTCACAATCCCGCCATCACCACCCGTTCACGCGGTCTTCCCGGTTTCCGCACAGGGTGTTTCACGCCCGTGCGTTCGGATTAACGGTTCTTTTCCGCGCTGCAACACGAGCACCCCGCTCGGGAAACACCGCGCCACTAGATTTCGCAGTCGAATCCGCTCGGAAACGAGCTCCGGAAGGCGCCCCGCCCGCGGGCGGGAGGAGCCCAACCGCGCGGAAGTGTCGGCTGCGAAGAGACCCGGGAGGGCCCGACGGTGGAGAAGCGAGTGGCGACCCACTGCCCGTACTGCGCGCTGCAGTGCGGCACGACACTGACCGACAGTGCCGGGAGCGTCTCGGTGGAGCCCTCGAACTTCCCGGTCAACCGCGGCGGGCTGTGCCGCAAGGGCTGGACCGCCCCCGAGGTGCTGCACGATCAGCAGCGCCTGCGGGAACCGCTGGTGCGCAACGCAGCGGGCCGTCTCGTGCCCACCGACTGGGACCGCGCCCTGGACCTGGTGGCCGGGCAGCTGCACCGCATCTCCGCCGAGCACGGGCCGGACGCCGTGGGCGTGTTCGGCGGGGGCGGGCTGACCAACGAGAAGGCCTACCTGCTCGGCAAGTTCGCCCGGGTCGCCCTCGGCACCAGCCGGATCGACTACAACGGCAGGTTCTGCATGGCGGCGGCGGCCACCGCGGGCAACGCCGCGTTCGGGGTGGATCGCGGTCTGCCCTTCCCCGTCACCGACCTCGCCGAGGCCGAGGTGGTTCTGCTGGCCGGGGCCAACCCGGCCGAGACCATGCCGCCGCTGATGCAGCACCTCCAGCACGCCGATCTCGTGGTCATCGACCCGCGGCGCAGCGCCACGGCCGGGCAGGCCGCGCTGCACCTGCGCCCCCTGCCCGGCACCGACCTGGTGCTGGCGCTGGGGCTGCTGCACGTGGTGGTGGCCGAGGGCTGGTGCGACACGGACTACGTCTCGCGGCGCACCACCGGTTTCGAGCGGATGTGGCCCCTGGTCGGGACGTGGTGGCCCGAGCGGGTCGAGCAGGTCACGGGCGTTCCCGCCGCGTCGCAGCGCGCCGCGGTGCGGATGCTGGCCGAGGCGCGGCGCCGCTACGTGCTCACCGGGCGCGGCGCCGAGCAGCACGAGGACGGGGCCGACGTGGTGTCCGGGTTCATCAACCTCGCCCTGGCGCTCGGACTGCCCGGAACTCCCGGAAACGGCTACGGCTGCCTGACCGGGCAGGGCAACGGGCAGGGCGGCCGGGAGCACGGTCAGAAGGCCGACCAGTTGCCCGGCTACCGGTCCATCACCGACCCGCGAGCCCGGGCCGAGGTCGCCGAGGTGTGGGGCATTTCCCCGGAGGAGCTGCCCGGGCCGGGGATTCCGGCCACCCGGCTGCTCGAGTCGGCGGCGCAGCCGGACGGGCTGCGGGCGCTGCTGGTCTTCGGTTCCAACCCGGTGCTGTCCGCCCCCGACGCGGCGAGCACCCGCGACTCCCTGTCCCGGTTGGACCTGCTGGTGACCGCCGACTTCCTGCCCTCGGAAACCGTGCGCACGGCCGACGTGGTGCTGCCGACCACGCAGTGGGCCGAGGAGGAGGGAACCATGACCAGCCTGGAAGGACGCGTGATCCGGCGCAGGAAGGCGACCGCTCCCCCGAGCGGGGCCCGGTCCGACCTGGAGGTGCTGAACGGGCTCGCCACCCGGCTCGGGCAGCCCGCGGAGCGGTTCCCCGACCACGCGCCGACCGTCTTCGCCGAACTGGCCCGGGCCTCGGCCGGGGGCACCGCCGACTACTCGGGCATCGACTACGACCGGCTCGACGCGGGCGAGGCGCTGCACTGGCCCTGCCCCGCCGGTGCGGAAGGCGCCGGCCGGCATCCGGGAACTCCGCGCCTGTTCCTGGATGCCTTCGCCCACCCGGACGGCAGGGCCCGCTTCGTTCCCGTCGACCGCACGGAATCGGCCCCCGCCCCGCGGGAGGAGTTTCCGCTGGTGGCGACCACGGGAAGGGTCATGGAGCAGTACCAGACCGGGGTGCAGACGCGGCGGGTGTCCGAGCTGGCCGAGGCGGCCCCCGAGTCGTTCGTGCGGCTGCACCCGGAGACCGCGCAGCGAGCGGGCGTGGTCGAGGGCCAGCGCACCAGGGTGCGCTCGGAGCGCGGTACGGCCGTGGTCAAGGCCAGGGTGGACAGCTCGATCCGGCCGGACACGGTTTTCCTGCCGATCCACTACGGCGAGCAGGGGTGCGCGAACCTGCTCACCAGCGCGGTGGTGGACCCGCGCAGCGGCATCCCCGAGTTCAAGGTCGCCTCGGTGACCCTCTCGGCCGCCGAGGAGGTCGCGGAATGAATCGAGTCGTGATCATCGGACACGGGCCCGCGGGGCACCGGCTGGCCGAGCGGCTGCGCGCCGGGGACGGTTCCGCCCGGATCACCGTGCTCGGCGCGCGGGAGGAGGGCCCGTACAACCCCGCGCTGTTCACCCGGGCGATGACCGCGGGGCTTCCCCTGGAGTGGATGGCCCTTCCCGGGCACGACGAGGACGTTCTGCTCCACCGCTCCCGGGCCACGAGCATCGACCGGGAGAACCGGGTGGTGCGCACCGCCGACGGTGCCCACCATCCCTACGACAGGTTGGTGCTGGCCACCGGAGCCGGTGAGCACGTGCCCGACCTCGCCGGGCTGCGCCGGGCGGACGGGGCCCTCGACGAACGGGTGCGGTCCCCGCGCTGCCCGCGCGACTGCCTCGGACTGCGCGCCGAGCTCGGCCCGGACACGGCCGTCACCGTGCTCGGCGGTGGCTTGCTCGGCGTGGAAAGCGCGCACGCCCTGGCCGCCGCGGGACATCAAGTGACCCTGGTGCACCGGGGATCGCGGCTGATGTCCCGGGAGTTGGACTCCGCCGCCGCGGAGATCGTGGCCGAGCGACTGCGTGCCACCGGCGTGACGGTCCGGCTGGGGGAGATCCCCGTGGAGCTGTCCTCCGGTGAGCTGTCGCTGCGGGACACCGAACCGGTCCGCACCGACGCGCTGCTGCTGTGCACCGGCACGCGGCCGAACACCGAACTGGCCGCCGCCGCGGGGCTGGACGTCGCCGCGGGCGGGATCGCGGTGGACGAGTCGTTGCGCACCGCTGATCCGCGCGTGTACGCCCTCGGCGACTGCGCCCGGCACCCCGCGGTGCGGCGCGGCACGCTCGAGACCACCTGGAACCAGGCCGACGCGCTCGCCGGGATCCTCCTCGACTCCGGGCGGGAAAGTCACTACCACCACGTCGAAGTCACGCGGGCACGTGGAAACGGGCTCGAGGTGACCTGCCTCGGTCCTGCCGAGCTGCTTCCGGACGAGACCCCGGGCATCGAGCACGTGACGTTCCACGATCGTGGGCGGTACCGCTACGCGCGGCTGGCCCTGCACGGTGAGCGGCTCGCCGCGGCGACCCTGGTCGGTCTGGAGGAGGCCGGTGCCGAACTGACCCGGCTGCACGAAACAGGTGGGCCGGTCCCGTCGAACCGGCTCGCCCTGCTGCTCGGGCACGAGCGCAGGGCCGACACCGGGGCACCGCCGGTGACCGACAAGGTGCTGTGCCACTGCAACAACGTCTCCGAATCAACGCTGACCGCGGCCTTTCACGCCGGTGCCGAGGACGTTCCCGCGCTGGCCGCGGCCACCCGAGCCACCACGGGATGCGGAAGCTGCACCGACAGCGTGCGCCGGTTGTGCGAAGCGCTGTCCGCGGCGGCCCCTCCCGAGAACTCCCACGAACGTGCATTCCCCGCCGAGGAGGAGGACGCGGCATGAACAGGACACTCGTGATCATCGGTCACGGCATGGTCGGACACCGCCTGGTCGAGGAAGTGCGCGAACGGGATCCGGAGCAGCACTGGCGGATCGTGGTGCTCGGCGAGGAGCCGAGTCCCGCCTACGACCGGGTCGGGCTGTCGGCGTACATGACCGAGACCACCGCCGAGGAGCTCGTGCTGACCGGGCAGGAGGTCCACCAGGACGAACGGGTGCGGCTGTGCACCGGTGTGGGCGCCGAACGGGTCGACCCGCAGTCCTCCACCGTGCTCACCACGGCCGGGGAGAGCCTCCACTACGACGCGTTGGTGCTGGCCACGGGATCACGTCCCTTCGTCCCCCCGGTGGAGGGCGCCGATCTTCCCGGCTGCCACGTCTACCGCACCCTGGACGATCTGGACGGCATCCGCTCCGCCTCCGAGTCCGGCGCCGAAGGCGTCGTGGTCGGCGGTGGTCTGCTGGGCCTGGAGGCGGCCGACGCGCTGCGCAAGCTGGGGATGCGTCCCCATGTCGTCGAGCTCGCACCGCGGCTGATGCCGGTGCAGGTCGACGAGGGCGGCGGGGCCGTGCTCGGCAGGCTCGTCGGTGACCTGGGACTCGAGGTCCACACCGGAGCGGCCGTGGACAGCGTCCACAAGGGCGACCACGGCGGGGTCTCCGCCGTTTCGCTGACCGACGGGACCGTGATCGACACCGAGCTGCTGGTGTTCTCCGCCGGGATCCGCCCGCGGGACGACCTGGCCGAGTCCGCCGGGCTCGAGCGCGGGCAGCGCGGCGGGTTCCTCGTGGACAACGGCTGCCGCACCGGCCAGCCCGGTATCTGGGCGATCGGCGAGTGCGCTGCCGTGGAGGGCCGCTGCCACGGGCTGGTCGCCCCCGGGTACCAGATGGCCTCGGCCGTGGCGGACCAGCTGACCGGGCGGGGCGAGACGGAGTTCGGCGGTGCCGACGACGCGACCAAGCTGAAACTCGTCGGGGTGGACGTGGCCAGCTTCGGCGACGCGCACGGCCGCTCGGACGGGGCGCTGGAGGTCACCTACGCCAACAACGCAGCGGGGACCTACGCCAAGCTCGTCCTGGACGACGACGCCACCACCCTGCTCGGGGGTGTGCTCGTCGGGGACGCCGAGACCTACAACACGCTGCGCCCGCTGGTGGGCAGACCGTTGCCCGCCGCGCCGGAGCAGCTGCTGTTCCCCGACGCGGGCGGGGGCGGTGGCACCGCGGGGGCGTTGCCCGACGACGCCACGGTCTGCTCCTGCCACAACGTGAGCAAGGCCGACATCGCCGGTGTGATCTCCACCGGGCAGGCCGAGGACGTGGCCGGGATCAAGTCCTGCACCAAGGCAGGAACCGGCTGCGGCTCCTGCGTTCCCATGCTCAAGGGCCTGCTCGACGAGGCCGGGGTGGTCACCTCGAACGCGCTGTGCGAGCACTTCCCGCAGTCCCGCTCGGAGCTGTTCGAGATCGTGCGCGCCACCGGGATCACGTCCTTCTCCGAGCTGATCTCGCGGTACGGCACCGGCCGCGGGTGCGACATCTGCAAACCCGCCGTGGCCTCCATCCTGGCCGGCCTGAGCGATTCCCACATCCTCGACGACGAGCAGGCCACGCTGCAGGACACCAACGACCGCTTCCTGGCCAACATGCAGCGCAACGGCACCTACTCGGTCGTGCCCCGCGTGCCCGCCGGTGAGATCACTCCGGACAAGCTGATCACCCTGGGCCAGGTGGCCACCGAGTTCGGGCTCTACACGAAGATCACCGGTGGGCAGCGCGTCGACCTGTTCGGCGCGCGCGTGGAACAGCTCCCCGAGATCTGGCGCAGGCTGGTCGACGCCGGTTTCGAGTCCGGCCACGCCTACGGGAAAGCGCTGCGCACGGTGAAGTCCTGCGTGGGCACCGACTGGTGCCGCTACGGGGTGCAGGACTCGGTGACCATGGCCATCCAGCTGGAGCTGCGCTACCGGGGGCTGCGGGCACCGCACAAGATCAAGGCCGGGGTGTCCGGCTGCGCCCGGGAGTGCGCCGAGGCCAGGTCGAAGGACTTCGGGGTCATCGCCACTGAGAAGGGGTGGAACCTGTACGTGGGCGGCAACGGCGGGTTCAACCCGCGGCACGCGGGACTGCTGGCCGCGGACCTGGACGACGAGCAGCTCGTGGTGCTGCTGGACCGGTTCCTGATGTTCTACGTGCGCACCGCGGAGCGGCTGCAGCGCACGGCGGGCTGGATCGAGTCGTTCGACGACGGGCTGGAGCACGTGCGCGCGGTGGTGGTCGACGACGCGCTGGGCATCGCCTCCGATCTCGAGGAGGCCATGGCGCGGCACATCGCCGACTACACCGACGAGTGGGCCGCCGTGCTGGAGGACCCGGACAAGCTCTCCCGCTTCGTCTCGTTCGTCAACGCACCGGAGGCGCCCGACCCGACGATCGAGTTCACCGAGGAGCGGGGTCAGATCCGCCCCGCACCGATCGATCTTCCCACCCCGGTCGTGGGCGCGAGTGAGTTCTCTTCCGAGGAGGTTTCGGCGTGAACTGGCAACGGATCTGTTCCGAATCCGACCTTCCCACCGAGTTCGGCGTCGCCGCTCTGGTGGAGGGGCACACCGTGGCCGTGTTCCGCACGGCCACCGACGAGGTGTACGCGTTGGGCAATGTGGACCCGTTCAGCGGAGCGGGGGTGATCAGCCGCGGCATCGTCGGCGACCGGGAGGGCGAACCCACGGTCTCCTCCCCCATGCACAAGCAGGCCTTCTCGCTGCGCAGCGGGCAGTGTCTGGACGAGCCGGAGACGCGGTTGCCCACCTATCCGGTGCGGCGCCGGAACGCGGCGATCGAGATCGCGACATCGTGAGCGGAGACGTCGCGTTCTCCGGGGGGCCAGGCACCCACCATGCGGACCAGCGGGCGAGGAACTGCTCGGGCGGGTCCCGAGCACCCTCCCTGCTGCTGGTGGCCCACGGCAGTCGTGACCCGCGTGGCGGCAGGACCGTCGAACGGTTGACCGCGGCGGCGAGCGAGGCACTCGGGGTCACCGGCCGGATGGCCAACGTCGACGTGACCGGTCCGACCGTGGCCGAGGCCCTGGACGGTCTCGCCGGTCCCGTCGTGGCCGTGCCCGCCTTCCTCGCCTCCGGCTACCACGTGCGCACGGATCTGCCCGCCCAGCTGGAGCAGCACGGCAGGACCGACGTGACCGTGACCGAGCCGCTGGGTCCCGCGGAGGAGCTGGCCGAGGTGATGCTGCGCAGACTCGAGCAGGCCGGTCGCCGCCCCGGGGACCCCGTGGTGTTCGCCGCGGCCGGTTCCGCCGACGCCGGGGCGCTGGCCGAGGTGGAAAACATGGCCGCGAGTCTGGGGCGGCTGGTCCACCCCGAGGGCAAGGCGCTGGAACCGACCTACATCACCGCCACGCGACCGCGCACGGCGGAGGTGTGCGCGGCAGGTGGCCACGGTCCCCGGACGTTCCTGGCGCCCTACCTGCTGGCTCCCGGGCTCTTCCACCGCTGGCTCACCGAGATGCCCAGCGCGGGGGTGGCCGCGCCCCTCGGGGACGACCGCGAGGTCGTGCGGCTGATAACGCGCCGGTACCGTTCCGCGCTGCCCACCGGCAGGTGAGGTGTCCGCCTCGCGGTGCCGCTCGGCACGGCGGCGAGACGCAGCACGATGCACGATGATGAGGGCATGCGCCTTTCGCGAAGTCGCCCGCGACCGGACTCGATCAGCCCCACAGCGCACTACACCGGCTACGTCTGGGCCCGGAACGGGCTCGGCGACGGTGCGCTGGCCACCGCGCGGGGAAGGTGGTACTACCGGGCGCTGCAACCGGCCATGGCGCTCAGCCGGATGGCCGGCGGGCCGGTGCTGGAGGACTTCCTGCTGGCCCGGCACAGGGTGATCGACCACCTGCTGTCGGCGGCCATCGACGCGGGGCAGGTCGACGGGGTGCTCGAGCTCGCCTCGGGAATGTCGCCGCGCGGTCACGAGTTCGCCCGCCGCCACGGCTCGGCGATCGACTACGTCGAAACCGACCTTCCGGACATGGCCGCCCGCAAGCGCCGGGCCCTCGACCGGATCGGCTCGCTCGGACCGCACCACCGCGTCGAATCCCTCGACGTCCTGCGCGGGCACGGCGGCAACGATCTGCTCGCGCTGGCCGGGCAGCTCACGTCCGCCAAGGGGCTGGCCGTGATCAGCGAGGGCCTGCTCAACTACCTGCCCACCGACGCGGTGCGCACGCTGTGGTCGCGCGTGCTGGCGGTGCTGGGCCGGTTCGACACGGGGCTGTACCTGTCCGATCTGCACGTGGCCGAGGACAACCGCGGACCGGTGGACGCCCTCGGAGCCATGCTGCTCGGCAGGTTCGTCGGCACCGGGCTGCACTTTCACTTCACGATCCCGGAGGAGGCCGAGAAGGCGCTGAGCGCGACGGGTTTCGACCCGGTGCGGCTGCACCTGCCCTCCGCGTTCGCCGAGCGGGTCCCGGACGCGAACCGCCCCGCCGCCGACCGGGTACGTGTGATCTCGGCCGGTGCACCGCGCAGCTGAAAGCGGGCCCCGGCAGCGTGGGAGCGGCGGCGGGGCCGCCGCGGGAAGACTCCCGTTCGCGCTCCTTCCCGTGAGGGGCGGCGCCCGAACACCGGGAGGAACGTGGCGGTATGCTCTGCGGGCGCGTCGACCCGCCCCCACCGAGGAAATTCCCATGAACTCCCGAAGGCTGACCCTCGTGCTCGTCCGCAGCGCGGTGTTCCTGATCGTCGGACTGGTCCTGTTCACCCTCGTGGGCTGGTCCGGCTACGCGGTCGTGGCTGTGGGGCTGATGGCGGCCGCGATCCTGGTGCAGCTGGGCGGTGTCCTGTGGCTGCGCCGTTCGGAGGGCAAGTGGCCGTTCACGCCCGCGGGCAACGGCGACTCCGCAAGCCCGGCGGCGGAGTCCCGCCGGGGGAACCCGCCTGCAGCCGGCTGATTCCGACCCGTGCCCGTCGCCGCGGGCCCACGGCCCCTCCTGCCCGGGCGGCTTCCCGCGGTTCCGGGAGGCCACCGGACCGTCCTTTCGCCCCTGCCGCTTCCGCTCCCCTCCCGGTCCTGTTCCGGGGACCGACCCGCCGCTGTCGCGGAGGTCCCACCGGGTCGAAAAGCTCCGAGCGCGCTGACCGAGACAACCTCCCGAACCGGGGGTAGCCTGGGAAGGCATTGCCGATGTCCGGCGGGGCGGCTCCTGGGGTGGCGCTCTAACACTTGCCCTTTCACTCTTTTGGCCTACCGGGGCTTCTGACCGGAATATCGGTTTTGCGACACTTGCGCGGCGCGGCTCGAGCAGCAACATCCACCGGTCGACGAAACTTCCCAGGAAACGAACGAACGGCGGCGGAACACGCTCGAGTCCACGTGGCCCCCGGGGCCGGAAATACCCGGGAAATCAGTCATTGCACCAGCGATATAAGCACAGGTAGGTCGTGGTTACTAAGCAGGTTGAGCAACCCAGTCATGTTGTCACACCCCACGCTCCCGAAGGTCGACAACGACCGCGTGAGAACGAGGTGGACCAGGCCATAGATCGGATCATCGAGAAGGGGCGACCCCGTCTCTACCGAACGTGGCCTCAGCTGTTGGCGACCGCGCTGGTCGCGGGTGTGGAAGTGGCGCTGGGCGTGCTCGCCCTGCTGACCGTGGAGCAGAGCACCGGCAGTTCCCTGCTGGCGGGTCTGGCCTTCTCAGTGGCCCTGATCGCGCTGCTGCTCGGTCACGCCGAGCTGTTCACCGAAGGCTTCCTGGTTCCGATCGTGGTCGTCACGGCCCGCCAGGCCAATTGGCGACGACTGGCGCGTTTCTGGAGTGGAACACTCACCGGAAACCTGATCGGCGGATGGGCACTGATGCTGGTGGTGATCACGGCCTTCCCCGAGCTGCACTCGATAGCCGTCGACATGGGAGGCAAGTTCGCCCTCGCGCCGTTCTCCCCGCAGAACCTGTGCCTGGCGATCCTGGCCGGCAGTTCCATCACCCTGATGACCAGGATGCACAACGGAACCGACAACGACATGGCCAAGGTCACCGCCAGCGTGCTGACCGGATTCCTCATCGTGGGCACCGGCATGCACCACTCGGTGCTGGACAGCCTGCTGATCTTCGGGGGGATCCACGCGGGAGCCGACTACGGCTACCTGGAGTGGCTCGGCTGGTTCGGTTGGGCCCTCGGGGGCAACATCATCGGCGGGGTGGGGATCACCACCGCGCTGCGGCTGATCCGCGGGCACGCGCGCATCCGGGAATGGCGCTACGCCTGAGCTGATCGGGGCCTGCGTCCCGCCCGTTCGTCCGGGCCCGCTCGGCGGCACCTCCGCGGCCCCGCGAGCGGGCCTGCGGTCGACGTCCGGGCAGCGACGAACCCGTCCCCCACGGGCCCGCGCCGGCCCCGGCATCCCGCCGGGGCCGGCGCGACGCCCGAGCGGGCGCGGCAGCTGAACGGCGTTCACCCGCATGTTCACCAACCGCGCCCACCGGCCGGTCACGCGTTCCGCGGAGACCAGTAGTCCAGCATTTCCGCGAAGGTCTCGAAAGCCGGTTTGGAGTTGCCGTACGGCGCCTCCAGGTGCACGCTCAGCGGGAAACCGAGGTCGTGGACCCCGTCGATGACCCGCTTGTAGAGGTCGACCAGCTGACGCTTCCGCTCTTCGAAGGACTTCTCGGCGAGCCTGGCCACGAACTCCTGCTCCTGCTCGACCACGGGGTTGCCCGGGTCCTGGATGAGCCAGTCGATGAGCTTGGCCTTGCTCTCGGCCCCCGGCACGAAGCCGAAGGAGAGCAGGATCTCCGGACGGTGCGGCGTCTGCTGCGCGAACTCCTTGAGGAAGCCCACGATGGAGTCCGAGTACAGCAGCTGGGTCATGCCGTAGGTGGCGCCCTGCTCGCACTTGAAGTTGAACCGCCCGTGCTCGCCCTCACGAGTCGGGATCAGGATCACGCCCCGGTTCGGCACGAGCTCCTTGAACTCGGCCAGGGCGTCGGTGGGGGCCATCCCGGGACCATCGCCGTCGTTCATGTTGCGCGGCACCCCGACGAAGGCGATGCCGTCCATGCCGGCGTTGCGCAGGCTCCCGAGACGCTCGGTCAACTGTTGTTTGTCGTGGAAAGCGGTGACCTGGGTACACAGCCCCTTCACATCACCGATCTCCGGACGCACCGCGTGCCAGAAATCGAGTGTGTCCATCTTCTGCTTGATCTCGACCGGCCGATCGTCGTCCTCGGCGATCAGACCGGGGATCATCAGGTGCTGGATGCGGTCCCCGAGCCCGGACGTGCGGCAGCTCTCGGCCACCTTGCGGCCTTCCTCAACTGCGCTCTCCACACCGCCGTCTTGGTCCGGCGGCACCAGTTCGAGTGCGATCGTTTCCATGTCGGCCTCAGGTTTTCCTTCTGTCGACGTCGGTCACGGCGGATCGCGGCAGCCCCTGGAGGCCAGCCCGCACCACCGCGAGCACGATTCGTGCCACGAGCGAGCAACGTACGGACGCCACCACGGCGGAAACACCTCCACTCGCAGCAGCGGTACTGCTCCGAATGGAGCAATATCCGAAGTTGACGACACCCTGCCACTCGGAAAAAGGCCAGGTCACCTGGCACAGCTCTTCGGAAGCCCGCACACCGCTGCGCCATCCCGGTGATATGTCTCGCACGGCGCGACCCGACGAAGCCGACACCGCGGGAGCACGGCGACGCCGCACACCCCCTGCTCGCCGGGCCCGACGGGGTCTGCACTGCGGATTCACGCCCGAAACCACCCCGCAGGCGCCCCCAGCGCCCTCCGCGCAACCCCGGAGCGCTCAGCCGCACCCACGTCCGGTGTGGTGTTACGCACTCGAGGTGTAGTATTCGTCACTTTTTCAACCCGAGGAACACCCGTCCGCCCCGTCCGGCCCCCGGCCGTCCACCGGCTCTCCCGCGAAGGCGAGCGGCTCGGCGGGCCACTCGCCTTCGCCGCGGCGGCCCGACACCGGCGCGGCACCCCCTCCTGTCACTCGACTGATCGACACTCGCGGTGAGCTCCAGCACACATCGGGTCCCCGGAGGTGGCCTCGGTCCCCCGCGACAACGTTGACTCGACGCGTTCGAGCAGTACCCGAAACAATCGAGGGAACACGTGAGCATCTGGATGCTGCTACTGGCGGGCACGATCGTGCTCGGCGGAGCGATCGTGCAGGGATCCGTCGGCTTCGGCATGAACCTGATCGCCGCTCCACTACTGGCCATCGCCGACCCCGTTCTCGTACCGGTACCGCTGCTGATCACGGGATCGGCCTTCGCGGTGCTGCCCCTGCTGCGGGAGCGCGGACAGGCCGACTGGCGCGGAGTGCGCTGGGGACTGTTCGGACGGGTTCCCGGGGCCGTCATCGGCGTGGCGGCACTGGCGCTGCTGCCCGGCAAATGGCTGGCTGTGCTCATCGCGACGGTGGTGCTCATCTCGGTGGGCCTGTCGCTGCTGACCTGGCACCCGACCCCCGTCCCGGGAACGCTGTTCACCGCGGGCTTGTTCAGCGGGGTCTTCGGCACGGCCGCCGCCGTCGGCGGACCCCCCATAGCGCTGGTCTACCAGCACAACGCGGGCCCCACCGTGCGCAGCACGCTCAGCGCGTACTTCGCGCTGGGCTCGCTGCTCTCGCTGGGAGTGCTGCTGCTCTCCGGCCAGGTGCAGGGCCAGCAGCTGCTGGCCGCGGCTGTGCTCTTCCCGTTCGCCCTGCTCGGCTTCCTGATCTCCGGCCCGCTCCGCCACCTGCTCGACCGGGGAAGGACCCGGCCCGCCCTGCTGCTCGTGGCGGCCTTCAGCGCCGTGGTGCTGCTGTTCAAGGCGCTGGCCTGACCAGCACGTCGACGCCGTTGCCGCGCAGCGCCCCGGCAACGACCTCCCCGCCAGGGGACCGAACCGCACCTGCGGGGATCCGGCCACCGCCCGATCGCCGTTCCGGCCGGCGGTGGCCGAACGTCCCAGAATGGAGGCATGCGGATCGAGGCGGAACGCGGCGACATCACGCAGCAGCACGTCGACGCCGTGGTCAACGCGGCGAACTCCACCCTGCTCGGTGGAGGAGGTGTCGACGGAGCCATCCACCGGCGCGGCGGGCGGGAGATCCTCGAGGCCTGCGAGCAGCTGCGCGCCGGCGACTACCCGGACGGTCTGCCGGTCGGTGCCGCGGTGGCCACCACGGCGGGCCGACTGCCCGCCCGCTGGGTGATCCACACGGTCGGCCCGGTGTACTCCCCGTCCGAGGACCGCTCGCACGCACTGGCCTCGTGCCACAGTGCCGCCCTGCGCGTGGCCGAGGAGCTCGGCGCGCGGAGCGTGGCGTTCCCGGCGATCTCCACCGGGGTGTACGGCTATCCCGCCGAGGAGGCCGCCGGGATCGCCGCACGCACCGTCCGAACAGCCGACTCGGCGGTGGAGACCGTCCGCTTCGTGCTGTTCGACGAACACACCCGGGCGCTCTTCGCCGCCGAGATCGGGCAGGGCTGAAAGCACCACGCCCCCGCCCTCCCGACGAGAACGGGAAGAGTCCGGTGTGGACCGGAAGCGACGCTCCGGCGGCGCCCCGGAGACCTCTCCGGCGCCCGCCGAGCGGCACCGGTCGGATTCGACGTGAATCACATTTCGACCTGGGTCACATTCGCTCATCTCTGCCGTTACGTGAGGGTATAGTTCGGTGTGCCCGCGTGAGCCCCGCCGGTGTGGCTCCGCGCGCTCCTTTCCCGAACTCACGTCCCTGACGAAAGAAGATGATGTCGCGCCCCGTCCTGCCGCGTTCCCGCCCGCAGTGGCTCTCCCCCCGCGTGCTGCGCACCGAAGTACTCGGCGGCCTCGTCGTAGCGCTGGCCCTGATCCCCGAGGCCATCTCGTTCTCCATCATCGCCGGGGTGGACCCGCGGGTGGGGCTGTTCGCCTCGTTCACCATGGCCGTGACCATCTCGCTGGCGGGCGGGCGCCGCGCCATGATCTCGGCGGCCACCGGGGCGATCGCGCTGGTGGTGGCCCCTGTGGTCCGGGAGCACGGGGTGGACTACCTGATCGCCACCGTCATCCTGGGCGGAGCGATCCAGGCGCTGCTCGGCCTGGCCGGCGTGGCCCGGCTGATGCGCTTCCTGCCGCGCAGCGTGATGGTCGGCTTCGTCAACGCGCTGGCCATCCTGATCTTCACCGCCCAGCTGCCCTACCTGACCGACGTCCCCTGGAGCGTCTACGCGCTGGTCGCCGCCGGGCTGGCCGTCATGCTCGGACTGCCCCGGCTGACCACGGTGATCCCCGCCCCGCTGGTGGCCATCGTCACGCTGACCGCGATCACCGTGATCGCGGGAATCACCGTGCCCACCGTGGGTGATCAGGGCGAACTGCCGCACACCCTGCCGATGCCGGGCATTCCCGACGTCGCGCCCACCTTCGAGACGCTGCGGATCATCGGTCCGTACGCGGTGGCCATGGCCCTGGTCGGGCTCATGGAGTCGCTGATGACCGCCAAGCTCGTCGACGACATCACCGACGAGCACTCCAACAAGACCCGGGAGTCCTGGGGACAGGGGCTGGCCAACATCGTCACCGGCTTCTTCGGCGGCATGGGCGGCTGCGCCATGATCGGCCAGACCATGATCAACGTGAAGTCCAGCGGTGCCCGCACCCGGCTGTCCACCTTCCTGGCCGGAGTGTTCCTGCTGATCCTCGTCGTCGCGCTCGGCCCCGTGGTCGCGCTGATCCCCATGGCCGCCCTGGTCGGAGTCATGATCATGGTCGCGGTGGGCACCTTCGACTGGCACAGCATCCACCCCACGACGCTGCGCAAGATGCCCAAGAGCGAGACGGCGGTCATGCTGGCCACCGTCGCGGTCACCGTGGCCACCCACAACCTCGCGATCGGCGTCGTGGTCGGCGTGGTGCTGGCCACCGTCCTGTTCGCCCAGCGCGTGGCGCACCTGGTCTCCGTGGACAGCGTGCTCGACCCCGACGGCAGCACCAAGATCTACCGCGTGACCGGGCAGCTGTTCTTCGCCTCCAGCAACGACCTGGTCTTCCAGTTCGACTACGCGAACGACCCCGCCAACGTGGTCATCGACCTGTCGCAGGCCCAGGTCTGGGACGCCTCCACCGTGGCCGCGCTCGACGCCGTGGAAACCAAGTACCACCAGCGCGGCATCAACGTCTCGATCACGGGCATGAACGAGTCCAGCAAACAACGGCACCAGGCACTGGCCGGGCGACTGGGCGCGGGCCACTGAGCCCACCGCGCAGGGCCCCGGCGGGGTGGCGGCCCGCGTCCCGCCACCCCGCCGGGCGCACCGAGCCGGCCCTGCGCTCAGTCGAGCCGCTGCCGCAGCGTCGCGGCGAACTCCTCGGCGGTGCGCAGCCGGGAGCGCAGCTTCTCGCACCGCTGCTGCACCTCCTCGTGCAGCTGCGCCAGCCTGTGGCGCTGCTGCTGGGACAACTCCCCGGCCGGGAGCTCGAGCAGCTCCACCAGCTCGCGCATCTCCTCCAGCTGGAAGCCCAGCGGCTTCATCCGCATGATCACCTGCAGCCGCTCGATGTCCGGCTCGGTGTACAACCGGAACCCGCCCTGGCTCCGCGCGCTCGGCACCACCAGACCGACTTCCTCGTAATACCGAATCGTGCGCAACGACAGACCGGTTCGCTCGGCGACCTCACCGATCTGCACATGTCCGGACACAGCCGCGCCCCTTCCCTGTCCACCGGGTTACCGTGTCGACCCGCCCCGCGAGCTCGGTGCCGACCACTGATTGTCGTCCCAGGGTATTCGTGGCACTGGACGGGCCTTCGCAAACGGGCGGACACCTCACCCCCGCGCGCCTTTCACCAGGAATCCATCTCCCGTTCCCGCTGGACCGGAGGCGGTGACGTGCGTCGCACGACGTCGATCGTATACCGACCGTATGGTATGCCTGCCGTTCACCGCTCGCGTCGTGGAGGTGATCGTGTCGAGCACGGAGTGGACGCAGCCAGGAGCGCACGAGGTCGCCGCTGGAGTGCACCGAATACCGCTGCCGATGCCCGGTGACGGGCTGCGCGCGGTCAACGTGTACGCGATCCGCAACGCCTCCGCCATCACGCTGATCGACGGCGGCTGGGCCCTCGCCGAATCACGGGAACGACTCGCCGAGGCGCTGGACGGTCTGGGCGCCGGACTCGACGAGGTGGACCGCGTGCTGGTCACCCACGTGCACCGGGACCACTACACCCAGGCCGTCGCGCTGCGCGCGGAAATCGGCTGCCGGGTTTCCCTCGGGGCGGAGGAACACCCCAACCTGCGATGCCTCACCGCACCCGACAGCCTCCCGATGGGAAAGCAGCGCGCGGAACTGGCCGCGTGCGGGGCCGAACCGGTGCTGCGAGCGCTGAACACCGAACTCGACCAGCAGGCACCGCTCCACGAGCACCACTGGCAGCTGCCCGACGAGTGGCTCACCGGAGGCTGCGAGGTCGAGCTCGCCGACCGCACCCTCCGGGTGGTGCACACCCCCGGCCACACGCGGGGCCACGTGGTGTTCCTCGACGAGACCAGCGGGCTGATGTTCACCGGCGACCACGTGCTGCCGAGCATCACACCGTCCGTCGGTCTCGAACAGGCCCCCGGCGAGCTCCCGCTGCGGGACTACCTCGAATCGCTGCGCGCGATCCGCGCGCTTCCGGACGCCAGGATGCTGCCCGCGCACGGTCCCGTCCGGGACGGTGTTCACTCCCGAGTGGACGAACTGCTCACTCACCACGAGGACAGGCTCGAGACCATGACCGCCACCGTGGCCGGGGGAACGAGCACGGCCTACGAAACCGCCCGCGCCCTGAGCTGGACCCGCCGGGAGCACGTCCTCGACGAGCTCGACCCCTTCAACCGGACGCTGGCGGTGCTGGAGACCTCGGCCCACCTCGAACTGCTGGTCCACCGGCGACGGTTGAACAGCCGGCGCCACGAGAGGGTTCTGCACTACACCGCGCGCTGAGCGCGATACCGCGCAGGCACCGCCCGGAGACGCCTCACGCGGGACGCACGGCATCGCCGTCCCCCACCGCGGAGGCGCGACGCCCACGCACCACGGACCCGACCAGCGCCACGACGGCCCCGCCCAGGGCGTAGGCCGCGATGACCAGCACGTCGACGGTGATGCCGTGCGCTCCGAAGTAGACGATGTTGCGGACCGCCTCGGTGCCTGCCCCGTTCGGCAGCGCCGCGCTGATCGCGCGCCAGAACCCCGGAAGCAGCTCCGGAGCGTAGGCGCCCCCGGCGCTGGGATTCCCGAGCACGACGAACAGCAGCACTGTCAGCCCGATCCCCAGCACCCCGAACAGCACCTGCAAGGCCATCGTCACCGTGGCGGCCGCCAGCACCAGCAACGCGCCGAGCCACCACAGTTCGAGCAGGTGGCCGGTCAGCGCCCCCAGCAGCGGGCCGACCACGGCCGCACCGCCCACCCCCGAGACGATCGCGTACACCAGCACGGCCACGAGCCGGATCACCGCGCGGCTCGGATTCGCCGGGCGGGCGCCGCGGGAGACCCCCAGCAGCGAGGCCACCAGGTAGCCGCCGACGGTCCACCCGACGACCAGGTAGAAACCGGTCAGCCCGCGGGAGTCGCCCTCCTGGACGGGAACCACGTCGTCGACCACCAGACCTCGTTGTCTGCTCGCCTGGACCCGGCGCAGCACCTCCTCGATCGCGCTCGCCTTGGCCGAACCGCCCGCCGTGGCCACCAGCAACCGGTCCCGCTGCTCGGCGGGGCGCAGCACGAGCACGGCCGCGGTGCCGCCCTCGGTCAGCTCCGTGCGCGCCGCGGACTCGCCGGGGGCGGCGCTCGCGCGCAGCGGCTCCTCGGGCAGGGAGTCGAGCCTGTCGGCCATGCGCTCCGCGGCCCCCTGCGGGCCGACCACGCGCACCGGCAAGCGGTGCGGGGACGGAGCGTGGAAGGCACCCACGTAGGACAGGATGAATCCCAGCTGCAGCAGCAGCACACCGACGATCAGCAGGAACGTGCGGATCGAGACCGCGTCCCGCACCTCGGCGAGCAATCGTCTCGTGCCACCGGAACGAGCGGCGACACCACCGTGCTGTCCGCGTCCCTCCTCCGGTTCGCTCACGAGCGCGGCACCTCCAGTGAGCTCGCGGGCACCTGTCGCCCATCACTGTGCACGATCCGCCGGCCTCCGGCTGTTTGATCTTTCCGCCCACGGTTGCTGCGTCCGCGCGAGCAAGTGTGTAGGATGGGACTTGGTCGTTTTCTGGAGTCGTGTTCGCGCACGCTCGCAGATAGTTGGTGCGGGCGAGCCGCTGTCTTTGGTGTAGCTGGAGTAGGCGCCGTCTGAGATCCGCGACCAAGGGTGACCGTGCAAGGACCGGTCACCGGTGACCTAAATCAGCTCTCGTAAGGAGACAGCCATGGCCCAGGGCACAGTCAAGTGGTTCAGTTCGGAAAAGGGCTTCGGCTTCATCGCCCCGGACGACGGCGGCCCGGACGTCTTCGTCCACTACTCGGCGATCGACGCGCCCGGCTTCCGCACGCTGGACGAGGCCCAGCAGGTTGAGTACACGGTCAGCCAGGGCTCCAAGGGCCCGCAGGCCGACACCGTGCGTGCGCTCTGAGGCGACTCGCCTGTCGAATGTGATACGCGGTGGCCGCTCCTGGTGAGCGGCCACCGCTTTCGTCTCCGCCCCCTGCCGGGGCGGCCCCTGCCGCCCACGCGCCCGACCGCAGTTCCCCCGAACAGGGGCTGGACGGAGGAAACTCACACCCTCCGCCCGGTGAAATGTGACCCGGATCGCGGCACGTCCCGACGGCGTCGGGTAGACGTGGGCAACCGATGCCCGTTTCATCACTGCGGACGCACTCCCCCGAGCGGGAACCGTTCGCCGAGACCGAATACCCCGAGGACCCCTATCCCGGAGCCCGACCGGACTGCTCCTTCGTCCACCTCGACGGAGTCGGCTACCCGGTCCTGCCGGACGAAACCGCCCCCTCCGGGTGGCGGGTGCGCACCGGCACGGGAACGCACCCCTGCCTCGACGACTGGCTCGCGGAGCACGGAGCCGCACCGCTGGACCAACGCCGCCCGGTGCTGGCCTACGGTTCGAACGCCTGCCCGGAGAAGATCGGCTGGTTGCGCACCGGCCTCGGTCTGACGGGCCCCGCCGTCGTCCTCCGCGCACGCTGCGCGGAGCTGTCCGCCGTGTGGTCCTCGGGCCTGCGCCCCCGCGACGGACAACGCCCCGCGGTGCTCGCCGCGGCGCCCGGAGTGACCGAACAGCACGCCGTCTGGTACGCCACCCCCGCACAACGACGTGTGCTGGATCGCTGCGAGGGCCGCGGTAAGCGCTACCGCCTCGTCCGGTTGCACGACTCCGGCAACGTCCGACTGGACGACGGCACCGCGCCGCGGCGGTTGCTCGCCTACACCGCCGCCGGGCGCGAGCTGGCCCCACTGCTCGTCGACGGCGAGCCGGTCCGCTGCACCGAGCTCGCCCAGCGGGAAGCGCTCACGCTGAGCGGCGACCCCGCCGCCACCGACGGACTCTCCTGCACCGAGATCGTGGGAGAACCGGCCTCGCCGTAATCACGGTCCGCGGCGCTGTCCGTTCACCGCTTCCGCCCCTCCCCACCGACGGCTCCCCGAACAGCGCTTCCCCGCGCGGGGAGCCGTCGACGCAGGCGGCCACCCGCGTCGAAAGTCCTTGTCCCCGGAAGGGACGAGGGCTCCGCGCCCCTGCCCGAACGACTCCCCTGCGAGACCGCCCGGCGGCCGGGTGATGTTCATGCTGTCGAGCGAGTTCGGCCCCCGAGTCGGGGGTCGGGTGTTGACGTTCCCCGAGAGCACATCCAACATTGCGTTATAAGCAATACTGTGCGTAATAAGCAACATTGTTGTCGTGGTTCGCGCACCCGCCGAAGCCGGAGTACCGAATCGCTCGTCGGGGTACTCCGACGGAAACGCTCGGGAGACTCCGCCGATTCGCAAGGGAGCAGTCGATGAGGATTCTTGTCGCGGACACCTTCCCCGAAGCCTCCCTGAACGAGCTCGCCGAGCTGGGCAACGAGTGTTTCTACCGACCGGACACCGGATCCGAACAACTCTCCGAAGAGCTGTCCGGATGTGAGGTTCTCGTCGTGCGCAGCACCAGGGTGCCCGCCGTGGTGCTGGACAACGCCGAAGCGTTGCGTCTGGTGATCCGCGCGGGATCCGGCACGAACACCATCGACCGGGCCGCGGCCTCCCGCAACGGCATCCACGTCTGCAACGTACCCGGCCGCAACGCCACAGCCGTGGCCGAACTCGCGTTCGCCCTGCTGCTGGCCCTCGACCGAAACATCCCCGACAACGTCGCCGACCTGCGTGCGGGCCGCTGGGACAAGCGGCGCTACTCCCGGGCACGCGGGATTCACGGGCGCAGGGTCGGAGTGCTCGGGCTCGGCGGGATCGGCCTGGAGTTCGCCGCCCGAGCCGCGGCCTTCGGCACCCACGTCCACGCGATCGACAACCCCGAACGCGGACAGCGGGAAAGCGACCGGGCAGCGGCCATCGGGGTCGAGTTCGTCCACAGCCTCGACGAACTCGCCCGCACCTGCGACGTGCTCTCCCTGCACCTCCCGCTCACCGAGAGCACGCGGCACCTGGTCGACCGCGATCTGCTCGCCCAACTCCCCCCGGGAGCGATCCTGCTGAACACCTCCCGCGGGGAGCTCGTCGACGAGGACGCGCTGATCGAGGCGATGGAGACCAAGGGCGTGCGGGCCGGCATCGACGTGTTCACCGCCGAGCCGGAGTCCTCCTCCGGCACCATCGACTCCCGCCTGGCCGCCCACCCCAACGTGTACGGAACCCACCACATCGGCGCCTCGACCGAGCAGGCCCAGCACGCCGTGGCCTCCGAGGTCGTGCGCATGATCGACGCCTTCGGCACGGGAACGGTGCTGCACTGCGTCAACGAGGACACCCTGCGGGAGAAAGCACCGAGGCGGGTCACCACCCCGGCACCTTCCGGCGGTGCCTCATGAAGATCCCGCAGAAGCAGCACGCACCCGCCGCGACCGAGCGCGGGACCACCACCGGCGGGGTGACCGTGCGGTCTCCCCGCGTGCTGGTGGTCAACCAGCACAGCATCGAGTCGCTGGACGGCTCCATGGACCCGGCCCGCGTGCAACGACTGCTCGACACCGGCGGATACACCCGCCCCATGCTTCCCGCGGTGATCGTGTACCGGCTGCGCACGGGACGGCACCAGCAAACCGGGGTCGTGCTCGAGGTCTCGCTCGACGACTACCGCAACGGCCTCGTCCGACGGCACGAGGCCACCCACCCCGACAGGGAGCGGCGGATCGCGGAGCTCACCGAAGCGGGCGGGGCCGAACAGATGCCGGTGATACTCACATATCCGGACCGTCCCGCCCTCGACACCCTGCTCGAGGGGGTGACCGAGCAACCTCCCGACGTGCGGGCGCGCTCGGTCGGCGACGTCGAGCACAGCGTCTGGATGCGCAGGGACGCCGAACTCGCGCGGGTGCTGGGTGACGAGCTCGGCCGGGTGAGCTCGCTGTACATCGCGGACGGGCACCACAGGATGGCCGTGGCCGAGCGCGACGCGCGGTCCCACGGCCGCCCCGGCGACGACACCCGGGGGTTCACCCTGGCGGCGCTGTTCCCGAGCAGCCAGATGCGGGTGCTCGGATACCACCGCTGCCTGCCCGGGCCACGGGACCGCTCCACCAGCGAAGTGCTGCGCACCCTGGCGGCCCAGCCCGCTGTCACGCACATCGAGGAGTGCCCCACCGACGCCCCGAGCAACCCGGCGCCGGGGATGGTGCTGCTGCGGTTGCACGACCAGTGCTTCCGCCTGTGGCTGCGCCCCCCGCGTGACGACGCGCCGGTCCGATCCAGGTTGGACGCGGTGCTGCTGGACGAGCAGCTGCTGCCCCCGGTGACGCGGCTCGTCGGCCCGGTCGAGGAGCAGCCGCCTGACTCGGCGGGCACGAAGTGCTGGTGCGCGGCGCGCAACGCCATGTGCTTCGTACCGCACCCGCCCAGCGTCGAGCAGGTCATGGCGGTCTCCGACGCCGGGGCGTTGATGCCGCCGAAATCGACGTGGTTCGACCCCAAGGCCGTGTCGGGACTGTTCGTCCGCGAACTGAGCTAGGCCCCGGTCCACGCCCCTGCGGTGCGAACCGTCCGATGGGTTCGGCCGAGCCCGCGCCCACCGCACCGGAGGTGGCCGCACCGGGTTCCGGTGTTTCACCCCGGCGCCCCCACGGGTACAGCACGGGATGTATGGGCCACGAGCTCGGAAAGTACCGCAGCAAGCGGGACTTCGGCACCACCACCGAACCCCGCGGAACCCGGCGTGCCCGCCGAAGGGGGCGGCAACGCCGCTTCGTGCTGCACAAGCACGACGCCAGCACGCTGCACTACGACCTCCGGCTGGAGATCGAGGGGACTCTGAAGTCGTGGGCCCTTCCGAAGGGCCCCTCGATCGACCCGGCGGACAGGAGACTGGCCGTGCCGACCGAGGACCACCCCCTGGAGTACGTCGACTTCGAGGGAGTCATCCCCGAGGGCGAGTACGGTGCGGGAACGGTGCTGGTGTGGGACCGCGGCTCCTGCGAACTGGAGGCCGAGGGGGACGCCGAAGGGGACGTCGACGCGGCGCGGCAGCTGCGGCGCGGACGTCTCGACCTCTGGTTGGAGGGCGTCAAGATCCGCGGCGGTTACGCCCTCGTGCGCATGGGCAGGAGCGCGGACGGTCAGTGGCTGCTGGTCAAGAGGTCCGACGAGGGGGCCGACCGGCGCCGCAAACCGCTCAAGAAGCAGCCGCGCTCGGTACGCAGCGGCAGGGACCTGAACGCGATCGCCGGGCGCACCGGGGAGAGCCGTTGAACGAGAAAACCCTGCGGAGTGCGCAACGCTCGGTGGAGATCTCCCGGGCGGACAAGGTCCTGTATCCCCGGGGCGGAATCACCAAGGGCGACGTCGCCGAGTACTACCGCCGGGTCGGCCCCACCGTCGTGCGCTACGCGGACGGACGTCCGCTGGCGGCCGAGCGCTACCCGGACGGGATCGAGGGCCAGCGCATCTTCCAGAAGAACGTGCCCGCGCACACTCCCGACTGGATAGAGCGCGTCGCCGTTCCCAAGAAGGAGGGCGGCGAGACCGTGCACATGGTCTGCACGGAGCCCGCCGCCCTGATGCACCTGGCCGACCAGGCGTGCCTGACTCCGCACGTGTGGCTGTCCCGCGTCGACGACCTCCAGCGGCCGGACAGGATGGTCCTCGACCTCGACCCGACCGGCAACGACCTGCGGACCCTGCGCTCCGCCGCGCGCAGCGCCGGGGAGCTGCTGGAGGAGCTCGGGCTGGCCGCCTTCGTCATGACCACCGGATCGCGCGGCTTCCACGTGCTCGTCCCGTTGCGCCGGGAGCAGACCTTCGACCAGGTGCGCGATTTCGCGCGCGACGTCGCCACGGTGCTGGCCGAACGCGAACCGCGGAAGTTGACCGTCGAGCAGCGCAAAAACGAACGAAGCGGTCGCGTTTTCGTGGACTACCTGCGCAACGCCTACGCGCAGACCACGGTGACCCCCTACGCGCTGCGTGCCGGGAAAACGGCTCCGGTGGCGACCCCGATCTCCTGGCAGGAGCTGGACCGGGTCGAGCCGTGGGGGTTGACCATCCACGACGTGCCGCAGCGCCTGCACGAGCACGGCGACGAGTGGTCGAGCATCGGCAACCGAGCCCGTTCGCTCGGACGCCCGCGCCGCCTCCTCGACGACCTCGTTCCGTCCACCTGACCGGACATCTCGACGGGACATCTCGACGGGACGGCTCCCGGCCGGCACGAACACCGGGAGCTTTCACCGATTGGAGAAGGAATGAACGACGACGCGGAGGACGACGAAAGCAGGGCCCGCTACGCGAAAGGCCTGCCCGGATACCACGACTACCTGGCACGGGTGACCGGAGCTCCCTCCGGGTTGAGCGCGCTGACCCTGCGACTGTGGCTGGCCGGTTTCGGGATGCTCTTCTGCCTCGTCGCGGGGGCACTGCTGATCGGCTACCTGCCTCCGCTGGCGTGGTTCGGCTGGCTGCTCATCGCGCTCGGCGTCATCGCGGTGATCGACTTCGCGTGGGTGGCACATCGCAAACGCCGGGGCGAGCCCGGGTGAGCACTCCCGGCGGGAAACACCGCCCGGAAGCGGGCGGATGTTTCGTCCCCCGGTCGTGGGGAAACTCGTTGGGTGCGGGCCGGACACGCGATCCACCCGCCACCCCGGTTTCGGGAGGTTCTCATGCACGAGACTCAACCGTTCCCCCGACAGCCCTGGGACAGCACCGACCTGGCCGATCCGCGTCAGCTGCCCGACGACGGTCTCGGGCAGAGCCCCGAGCTGGAAACGATCTGGCTGGAGGCGGCACGACGCGGAGCGGAGCCGGCGCCGTCCGGCACCGCGCGAAGCGCTGCCCCGGTCGCGGAGCCAACAGGCTAGGCCGCTCCCGAACGCACGGCCCGGTTCGACCGGACGAGACCGGCGCCTCACCCGAGGCGGCCCGCGAACACGTGAATCACGCACCCGACGAGGGAGACTGCTGATGAGCACTGCCCACAGGACCGACACCGCTCAGCAAACCGGAACAGCCCAGGGGGCCGGCACCGCCCGGGAGGTCATGCAGGCCAGCCCCGCGTGCGTCCGGACGGACGAGACCGCCGCCGACGCGGCCAGGCTGATGGCCCGCCACGGCGTGGGGGCGCTGCCCATCTGCGGCAAGGACGACAACAAGGTCAAGGGGATGGTCACCGACCGCGACCTCGTCATCAAGGTCGTGGCCGCGGGCCGGGACGCGGGAACCTTCCCGGCCGGGGACCTGAACCAGGAGGAAGCCGTCACGGTCGGGGCCGACGACTCCGTGGACGAGGCGCTGCGGCTGATGAGCGCCCACCGGATCCGGCGACTGCCCGTGATCGACCAGCAAAGGCTGGTGGGGATCATCGCCGTCGCCGACCTCGCGCTGAACCTCCCCGAGGCCCGCATGGGCGACCTGGTGGAGACCCTCTCCGAGAGCTGACCCGCCACCGAGCGCGGGGGCGGGCCCAACTCCGGGAGCTCCGCACGCGGACGAGGAGTTCAGCCCGCCCCCGACACCCCGAACAGCACCCCCAGCAGATAGGTCAACAACGCGGCGCTCGTTCCGATGGCCAACTGGCGCGCGGCACGCGGCAGCGGGTATCCCCCGGACAGCACCCCCACGGTGGAGCCGGTCCCCAGCAGGGCGAGCCCGCTCAGCGCCCCGGCCACGGCCACCGCGCTCGCCCCGTCCGCCCCCGCGAGGAACGGCAGGACCGGCAGCAGAGCACCGAGTCCGAAGGCGAGGAAGCTCGACGTGGCCGCCCCGAGCGCGCTGCCGACGACCTCCCCCTCCTGAGTGCCACCCGGCTCGGCGAGGAGAGCGGCGGTGGGAGCGCGCCGCAGCACCGCGTCGGCGCGCTGTCGCGCCTGCTCCGCCGACATCCCGCGGGCCCGGTACACCAGGGCCAGTTCGTTGGCGTCCACGTCCAGATAAGGCACCGAGCTGTGCGCCCGCTCGTCCGGCTCGGCGGCGGCGAGCAGCTCGCGCTGCGAGCTCACCGAGACGTACTCGCCTGCAGCCATGGACAGCGCGCCTGCCAGCAGCCCGGACAACCCGGCCAGCAGCACCACCCCGGTTCCGGCTCCGCCCCCGATCACGCCGAGCACGAGCGCGAAGTTGCTCACCAGACCGTCGTTGATCCCGAACACCGCGGCCCGCAGCGTTCCGGACATCCGGGCCCGTCCCCGCGCGGCCAGCCCGCGCACCACTTCCCCGTGGATGCGTTCGTCCGCGGCCATCGAGGCGGTGGCGTCCTCGGCGGAATCATAATCCGAACGGGCTTCGGCGCGCTGCACGAGAGCCAGCACGAAGATCCACCCGAACCGGCGCGCGAGAAAGGCCAGCGAACGCATGCGCAAAGTGGCCCTGCGCGGCTTTTCCGCCTCCGGGCCGAGCAGTTTTCTCCAGTGGTCGGCGTGACGCTGCTCGGCCTCGGACAGCTCCAGCAGGATCTCTCGCTCCTCCCCCTGCCTGCGGGCGGCCAGTTCGCGGTACACGGTCGATTCCGCCTGTTCATCGGCCAGCTTCTTGCGCCAGGCGCGGAGCTTGCCCCTCCGCCGGCGAGAACGTCCGGAAGAACTTCGGTCGGCCACGCTCCGAGGATCGCACCGCGCCGGAAGGCACGCCTGCGCACCGAGGTTCACTTGTGGTCCGGACCGGAAGTTCCTCGAAGACCACCACACCGCGGCACCGGCTCCTCGACGGCGAGATCGCCAGTTTGACCTGCGATGTTTGCCATTTTCGGCACTGGGGACAAGCATGCCCTCCGTACGTCAGCCGGAGGAAAGGACCAACAACCGTGCGTTCGAGCACCGACCGTATTCTGACCACCCAGGTGGGCAGCCTCCCCCGACCCGACGAACTGCTCGAGCTCAACCGGAAGTACGAGGCGGGAGACGTCGGACAGGACGAGTACCGCGCCGGAGCGGAGCAAGCCACCAACGACCTGGTCGAGAAGCAGCGCGGAATCGGCTTGGACTTCGTCGGCGACGGCGAGTTCGGCAAGTCGATGAGCCAGCAGGTCGACTACGGGGCCTGGTGGTCCTACTCCTTCCAACGCCTCGGCGGACTGGAACTGCGGGACGCCTCGCTGTTCGACATCAAACACGGCACCTCGAAATTCGGCGACATAGCGCTGAACAGTTTCGCCAACCGGCGCGACCGGGTGCGTTTCGCCGAGGCCTACTCCGATCCCACCTCGGGAGTGTTCGCGGGCAAGGGGCCGTCGAACTTCCCCGTCTGCCGGGGCCCGCTGAAGTACGTGGGCCACGAGGCGATCAACGCGGACATAGCCAGGTTCAAGAAGGCCCTGGACGCGGCCGGGCTCGAGGAGGGGTTCATGACCTCGATCGCGCCGGCCAGCTGCTCCCGCATCGGCAACGAGTACTACGACGACGAGGAGGAGTTCCTCTACGCCTGCGCCGATGCCATGCGGGAGGAGTACAAGGCCATCATCGACGCGGGGCTGATCCTGCAACTCGACGACCCGGCCATCGCGGAGAACTGGGACCAGGTCAACCCGGCCCCCTCGGTGGAGGCCTACAAGCGGTTCACCATGAGCAGGGTCGAGGCGCTGAACTACGCGATCCGGGACCTGCCCAAGGACCGCATCCGCTTCCACCTGTGCTGGGGCAGCTGGCACGGCCCCCACGTCACCGATCTGCCCATGAGCGACCTCGTCGACGTCCTGCTGTCCATCGACGTGCAGGCCTACGCCTTCGAAGCGGGCAACGCCCGCCACGAGCACGAGTGGAAGGTCTGGCGCGACGTCACTCTGCCGGACGACAAGCTGCTGCTTCCCGGGGTGGTCAGCCACGCCACCAACGTGGTCGAGCACCCGGAGCTCGTCGCCGACCGGATCGTGAACTTCGCGGAGTGCGTCGGGCGGGAGCACGTCGTCGCCTCCACCGACTGCGGCCTGGGCGGCAGGCTCCACCCGCAGATCGCGTGGGCGAAGCTCGAGTCGCTGAAGCAAGGAGCCGAGCTGGCCACCGAACGCCTGTGGTCCTGAGCGCGCGGCGGAACACGGCACGACCGCTCGAGCACCGCCCGCGCGCCCGGGTGCGCCGGTGCCCGGCGACGTTGCGGACACCTACCGGAGCGCCCACGTGCGTGGGCCCGTCGGCGTTCACCCCGGGGTGAACGCCGACGGGCCCGGTTGTCGGGCCGGGAGTGGAAAACAACATCCGATCTTGTGGAAGGCGGGGTGGACTGGGCCAGAGTATGAGCATGGACTCACCCTGCTCGAAGAAACCGCTCACCCTCTCGGAACAGGAGCGGGACGAGCTGATGCGCTGGATCCGGCTCCCCTCCACCTCGCAGGCCGTGGTGCTGCGCTGCCGCATCATCCTGGCCTGCGCCCGCGGGTGGACCAACGTCGCCGTCGCCCGCGAACTCGGGGTGTCCCCGCAGTCGGTCGGCAAGTGGCAAAAGCGCTTCTTGCGGGGGCGCCTCACCGCGCTCCGGGATCTCCCGCGCTCGGGAGCCCCGCGCTCGCTGTCCGACGACCGGGTGCAGACCGTGCTGGAGGCCGTGCTGACCGAACGCCCACCCAACGGTTCCCGCTGGACCAAGCGCTCGCTGGCGGACCGCGCCGGGGTGTCGCCCTCCTCGGTGATGCGGGTCCTGCACCGGATGGGCATCACGACCGACACGACGAGCGCGGAGCCGACCGGCCCCGGGCAGGGCGATCAGTGGGCGGCGTTGTACCTCGCCCCGCCCGAATCCATCATGGCCGTGGCGGTCGACGAAAGCGACGATCCCGAGAACGGGGCGGGCAGAGTGTTCTCCCCGGCCCCGGGTGGCGAGGACTCGGCTCTGCGCGCCGAGTTGGCGGCGCAGCTGTCCCGCCGCGGTGACTCGGACAGCGCGGGAGACCTCATCGGATTCCTGCGCAGTCTGGAGCACCGCGCCTTCGGCCCGCACGACATTCATCTGATCTGTCACGGTCACGGAACGCGCAAGATCGAGGCGATCCGCCGGTGGCAGGAACAGCACGCCGGGCTGCACCTGCACTTCACCCCGAGCAAAGAACTCTGGATCAGGCTGGTCGAACGCTACTTCACTCCACTGAGATCAGCGCGGGGAGCCGGGAGTCCGCTGTCCCTGCTGGCCGAGGCCGTTCGCGGCCGCCGCGGCGCAGACGCGCGGCGAGGCCCCCTGACCTGGTTCCACCCGGCCTGAAGCGCCACCTGGGGCGGAACACAGCCCACGTGGCCGGGCTTTCCGGCGTTCCGGGCGGAACCCGGCGCGCGGGCACCGCCGGGACGAGCCCCTCCCGGCGACTGCCGACGCCACCCGAGCGGTGACTTCGTGAAATTGTGGTCCGCCGGGCATGTACCTCTCCGCCACGTCCACCTAACTTCGCGCACATGACCGAACACCAGTCCGCGGAAAACACCGACCCGGCCTCCAACAGTTCGCCGGACCAGCACGGCACCACCCGACGCGGTGTGCTGGCCGCCTTCGGCGGACTCGGCCTCGGAACCGCCGTGGCCGGGCTCGGCGCCCCCGCCACAGCGGCGACCGGCCGAAACGACTCCGCGACGATCACGCCCTCCTGCGTGCTCGCCCCGGAGCAGATGGAAGGTCCCTACTACCTGGACTACCGCATCCTGCGCCGCGACATCACAGAGGACCGGCAGGGAATCGGGCTGCTGCTGGACATCGTCGTGGTCGACGCCACGAGCTGCCTGCCGCTGAAGGACATCGCCGTCGACGTCTGGCACTGCGACGCCTCCGGGGTGTACTCCTCCTACACCGAGTACGACGACGGGCAGCTCCCTCCGCTGGACGAGAACGGGCACGCCGAACCCACCGACGACACCACCTGGCTCCGCGGTGTCCAGCTCACCGACCACCGCGGAGTCGCAGGCTTCCGCAGCGTTGTCCCCGGCTGGTACCGCGGCAGGACCGTCCACATCCACGTGAAGACGATCACCGGCGGGCACCGGGAGGACGGCACCTGGGAGGGCGGCCACACCTCGCACACGGGCCAGTTGTACTTCCCCGCCGAGTTCAACGAGCGACTCGCCCGCACCGCCCCCTACTCGGACAACACCATTCCCCGCACCACCAACGAGCAGGACCTGCTCTACACCACGGACGATGAGGGGCCGATGACCCAGCTCGAGCTGGGCAGGACACCGCCGTGGTACCCGCGGGAAACCGTGCGGGGCACCGTGGTGCTCGGCATCGACCCCGCGGCCACACCCCCGCCCGAGGGGTTGCCGGAGTCCGGATCGCGGTGACGCACCGGGGTCGCGGTGGAGTCCTCGCGTGAAAGCGGCTCCACCGCGCCGGGCGGCGCGCACGGCTGCCGCGGCGAACCCGACCGTCCTGTCAACGCTGCCGCACCCGCCGCGCGGGCTGCTCCTCGTCCAGGTGCAACCGCAGCATCTCGGTGCTCGCCCACGAGGGAGCACGGGTGCGCAGCGAGACCAGCAGCATCGTGCCGAAGGCCAGCGGCACCGACCACGGAGCCGGTTGCGCCGTCAGCACGGCGGGCCAACCGTCCAGCGGTGGGCCGAACAGGGTGACCGCGATCCCCGCCGAGGAGCCGAGCAGTCCCACCAGGACACCGCTCACCGCCCCCTCGACAGTCAGGCGCGACCACCAGATCCCCAGCACCAGCAGCGGGCAGAACGTCGCGGCCGCGACCGTGAACGCCCACGTGACCAGGATGTTCGCCTCCAGGAACACGGCGGGCACCGACAGGAGGATCACCGCTGCCGCGGCGAGCAGCGCCGTCCCCCGCAACCTGTTCAGCCCCCCGGCCGCGAGATCGTGCGAAATGGCGCCCGACACCACCAGCAGCAATCCCAGCGAGGTGGCCAGGAACGCCGCGAACGCTCCCGAGGTCAGCAGCACGGTGAACAGCGTGCCGACCCAACCACCGTCCACCCGCGCCGGGAGCTCGACCACCGCGGTGTCCGCGGTGCCGGACAGGTACAGCTCGGGCAGCAGCACCTTGCCCAGCGCCCCGTAGATGCCCGGGAACAGGTAGAACAGGCTCAGCAGCCCCACCGTCAGCGCCGCCGTCCGACGCGCCGCCGCACCGTCCGGATTGGTGTGGAAGCGGACCAGCACGTGCGGCAGTCCCATCGTTCCGCACACGGTCGCGATCAACACCGCCCAGGTCCCGAACAGCGGGTGGCCCGCGTCGGCGACGTCCAGCAGCGGCCGCTGCCACTGCTGCCCCGCCGGCGGGGAGACGCCCACCACCCGGGGGACGGCCGCCCCCGCGGGAAAGGCCAGGCTCCGGCCCGCCTCCATGCGGTGCTCACCGGGACGCAGCAGTTCCGCGTGGCCGTCCCGCGCCCGCACCCGGACCGGTTCCTCGATCCGCAGCGTCACCCCGATCCGGAACTCCACCCGAGTCCGCTCCTCGAAGTGGGTGAACTCCACGGGGTGCACCGCCTCCTCCCGCAGCTGCGCTCCGGCGCTCACGAGCAGCCAGACGGCGGGAACGGCGAACAGGACCAGCTTCAGGCAGAACTGGAAGGCCTGCACGTAGGTGGCGGCGCGCATCCCGCCCAGAGCGAGAGCGATGCTGATCACCGCCCCGGCGATCACCACCCCCACCCAGTAGCGGGTGCCGCCGACGACGCTGAGCACCAGCCCCGCGGTGCGGAACTGGGGAACCAGGTACAGCACCGCGATGATCAGCACCACGACCGCCGTCAACCTGCGCAGCGCGGGCGAACCCAACCGCGCCTCGGCGAAGTCGGGAACCGTCAGCGCCCCCGAGCGACGCAGCGGAGCGGCCACCAGCACCAGCATCGCCACGTACCCGGCCGTGAACCCCACCGGGTACCACAGGGCCCCCACGCCGTCCTTGACCATCATCCCGGCGACCCCGAGGAACGAGGCCGCCGAGAGGTACTCCCCGGAGACCGCGGCCGAGTTCACCAGCGGCGACATCCCGCGCGAGGCCACGAGGAAGTCGGAGGTGGTGCGCATCGTGGCCATCCCGCGCAGCCCGATGAACAGGGTCAGCAGCACCACGGGGGTCACGGCGAGAAACGCCGTCATCGGCTCCTCTCCAGCGTCTCCGCCCGTCTCAGCTGCCGCAGCGCCAGCAGGCTCATCACGGGGAAGGGAACCAGCACCAGCATCACCCAGGAAAGCGGAACCCCCACCACGCGGATCTCGTCCAGCACGGGCAGCGCGTTCAACGCGAGCGGCATCCCGAACACGAGCGCGAACAGCGCCCCCAGCGTGGGCAGCCCGCGCGTGAGCTGCGCACGACGCAGCGCACGGGCCCGCTCCAGCTCGGCGGTCTCCAGTCGCGGCATCCTGCGCGGTCTGCGCGGTCCGCCCCGGTGACGGGCCTGCCGCGTCTGCGGGCTCATCACCACTGTTCGCCTGCCGCCGCTCATCGGAGTCCCCACCTCACCTGCTCCGGCTCCGTGCTGCGCGCGTACCGCAGCAACGACTCGCGCAGCTCACGCGCGTGTCGCCTGCTGACCGGGACGTCGCCGAGCTCGGTGTGCGCCACGAGCCCTCCCGTCGAGTCGCTGCGCAGCTCGCGCACCGCGTGCAGCGCCACGAGAAAGCTGCGGTGCACCCGCACGAAACCGTGCCCCTGCCAGTGCTCCTCCAGCCGGGAGATGGGCATGCGGACCACGTGGGCGCCGGAGGGGGCGTGCAGCCGCACGTAGTCCCCGTCGGCCGAGACGAACCGCACCTCGCTGCGCCGCACGTACCTGGTCCGGCCCGCCTCCTCCACCGGCACGACGGCCATCGCCCCGGACGAGTTCCCCGCCGTGCCCGCGCTCGTGGGCAGCGCGCTGGCCGCGACCATCTTGGTCACCTTGCCCAGGGCCGCGGCGAGGCGCTCCGCGCGAACCGGTTTGAGCAGGTAGTCGACCGCCCCGATGTCGTAGGCGGTGACGGCGTAGCCGTCGTAGGCCGTCACGAAAACCACCACCGGGGGCGCATCGAGCCCGGCCAGCGAGGAACCGAGCTCGACCCCGCCCAGCCCCGGCATCGAGATGTCGAGGAACACGGCGTCGAAGCGCTCGCCGCGGAGCAACCTCAACGCCTCCCGGGGATCTTCCACCCCGACCACCTCGTCCACTTCGGAGGCCTCGTTCAGCAGTCGGCGCAGCTCGTCGAGAGCGGGGCGCACGTCGTCCACGGCCAGCACCCGCAGCGTCCCGGTCATCGCGACACCACCCCCGGCTGGAACATGGGAATCCGGACGAGGACCCGCGTGCCCGCCCCCGGAGCCGTCTCGACGACCAGGCCGTACCAGGCGCCGTAGACCGCACGCAGCCTGCGGTCCACATTGCTCAAGCCGACGCTGTCCCCGGTTCCCTTCCCGGCCAGGATCTCCTCGGCCCGGCTCGGATCCATCCCCGCTCCGTCGTCCTCCACGCTGATCACCAGGTCCCCCTCGGAGGAGGCCTCCCCGGAGACCTGCACGAGACCGGTGCTCCGCGCATCACCACCGACCCCCGGCTCCACACCGTGCCGCACCGCGTTCTCCACCAGGGGCTGCAGCACCAGGTACGGCAGGGTCACCGCCAGCACGTCGGGGGCGACCCGGATCCGCACGCGCAGCCGGTCCCCCAGCACGGCGCGTTGCAGGGCCAGGTAGGTCTCCACCGCGTGGAACTCGTCGGAGACGGTGGTGTACTCCCGGTGACGGGCCAGTCCGTAGCGGATGAACTCGGCGAAGTCGAGCATGAGCTCGTGCGAGCGATCCGGGTCGGAACGGACCAGCGAGCCGATCACGGTCAGCGCGTTGTACACGAAGTGCGGCGAGATCTCGGCGCGGAGGGCGCGCAGCTCGGACCTCGCCGCCTGCTCCGCCGAGGACTCCAGGCGGGCGCGCTCCAGGGAGTCCTCGACCCAGCTCGCCGCCTGGCGAACCTCCGAGATCCGCACCCGACCGCGCACCAGCAGCACCCCGGCCAGCTCGTCCTGCGCGCGGAGGGGAAGCGCGATCAGCGGAGGACGACCACGACGGGCCTCGGTGCGCAGCACCTCACCGACCAGGCCCGTGGCCTCGTCCCCCTCCCCCAGCCTGCCGGTTCGTTCCAGAGTTCCGGTCAGATCGGCCAGGGCCACCGCCTCGGCCCCGAGCAACCTGCGGATCCCGCGCACCGCCGCCTGGGCACTCGGTCCGGTGACCCCTTCCCGCAGGTTCTCGGTGATCTTGCGCGCGATCTCGACGGCCGCCATCGGACCGGGACGTTCCCGGCCGAGTCCGGTCACCTCGGAGGCGATCGCACGGCCGGCGGGTACGGGCATGGAAACTCCCATCACTGTCGATACGGTCCGCCGGATACTAATCCGCGTTGGGTAACGACGCGAAAGGCTCTCGTTCGTCCCGCCTCCACCGACCACGACCGGCCCCCGCGTCCCCGACCGGCTTCGCGAACCGGCCGGGGATGCGGCCACGCGCGTCCCCGGCTCAGCCGCCCCGCAGCAACACCGGCAGGCTGCTGTGCCCGTTTGCGATGAATCCGCTTCCGGGGACGAGCTCCTCGGCGGAAACGGCCAGCCGCATGTCCGGGAAGCGCTCGAACAGCGCGGGCAGCGCCGTCTCGGCCTCCAAACGCGCCAGCGGAGCCCCGAGGCAGTAGTGCGCACCGTGCCCGAACGCCAGGTGATCACCGTTGTCGGTGCGGGTGATGTCGAACGAATCGGGGCGCTCGTAGCGCTGCGGGTCCCGGCAGGCGCCCGCGTAGCCCGCCAGGATCGGCTCGCCCTCGCCGATGACGACCCCGTCCTCGAGCTCGATGTCGGTCGTGGCGTAGCGCAGCGGCACGTTGGCCAGCGGAGCCTGCCACCGCAGCGACTCGGTGACCACCTGTCCCCACGAGCACGTCCCCTCGCGCACGAGCGCCAACTGGTCCCTGTGGGTGAGCAAGGCCGCCACGGCCTGATCGAGCAGATTCACCGTGGTCTCGTGCCCGGCCCCGATGAGCAGGATCAGCGTGTCCACCAGCTCCCGCTCGTCCAGCTTGCCGTCCTGCTCGTCCCTGGCGTTCAGCAGCACGCTGGTCAGGTCGTCCCCCGGATCCGCGCGCTTGTGCGCCACCAGCTCGTCGAGCAGCTCGTACAGCTCCCGCTGGGTGGTCCGCACCTGCTCCGCGGTGGCGGAGGTGTCGAAAACACCGTCGACGATGCGCCGCAGCCTCGGGCGGGCCTCGGCGGGCACTCCGAAGAGACGGCAGATCACGGATATGGGAAGCGGATAGGCGAAGCGCTCCCGCAGGTCCACGCTGCTTCCCTCCGGCGTGGACCCCAGCTCGTCGAGCAGTTCGTCGGTGATCTCGGCTACGTCGGGGTACAGGCCGGCCACCCGACGCGGGGTGAACGCGGCCGAGATCAGCGAACGCAGCCTGCGGTGCCGCTCACCGTAGGCGGTGAACATGTTGCGCACCGAGACCCAGCTGGCCAGCGCCCAGTCCTCCGGGACGTCGCCGTTGATCCAGCTGGGCCAGTGCTGCCGCGGGTCCTTGGAGACTCGGCTGTCGGCGAGCAACTCGCGTAATCGCCGGTGGCCGGTCACCGACCACGCAACCACTCCCCCAGGTAACTCAACCCGCGTCGCAGGCCCCTTCCGGCGGAGGTGCTCCGCCTCGGCGTGGACGTCGCTACCTGTCGGGTCCATCGTGTACGGGCAGGACGGGTGCTCCACTGGTCGCCGCCTCCAGACTCCGCCTCGTCGCGGTCGAGTTCGGGGACCGGCGGGAAGTGCACGGGAAGCGCGGTCAGAGCGCGGTGGAACGGTCCGGCCCTCCACTGCAGCTGCTCCACGGGCACAGCCAGGTCCATATCGGGCAACCTATCCAAAATGGTCTCGATCGCGACAGAGGCGATCAAGTGAGCCGTTCCCCGCGCCGGGCAGGTGTGCGCGCCCGCGCTCCAGGCCAGGTGCGCCCGGTTCCCGTCCCGCCGGGAGGTGTTCAGCGCGGGATCGGTGTTGGCCGCGGCGATACCGATGACCACGGGCTGGTGCGCCGGCAGGACTCTCCCCGCCAACTCGACCTCCCGCACCGGGTAGGTTATGGCGTAGTTGGCCAGCGGGGGCTGTTTCCACAGCACCTCCTCGATGGCGTCCTCGACCGGCAGTCGTCCCCCCGACAGGTCCCCGGCGAAGCGGTCGTCCGACAACCACAGCCGCAGGGCGTTGGCGATGAGGTTCTGCATCGGCTCCGCCCCGGCCCCCATGAGCACGACGAGCTGCTGGATCATCTCCTCGTGCCCGAGATCCGCCTCGTGCTCGAGCAGCCGCGTGGTCACGTCCGAGGCGGGGTGATCCCGGCGCAGCGCGATGACCTCGGAGATGCAGCTGCCCAGGTCCGCGTTGGCCTGCTCGACGTCGACACCGTCCCACAACGCCGTGATGGCCGCGACCATCCGCGTGGTGGTCTCAGGCGGACTGCCGAAGAGCCTGGTCAGCACCAGAAGCGGCAGCGTCCGCGCGTAGTCGTTGAGCAGGTCGGCGCGGCCGCTCGGCGCGAAACCGCGGATGAGTTCCTCCGCGCTCTCGGTGACGTAGCGACGCAGCGTGAAGGCATCGACCCTTTCGAGGCTGTCCGTGATGGCCCCGCGCAGTCGGTGGTGCTCGGGACCGTCCTGGAACAGCACGTTGTCCCGGTACATCATCATGGGCAGCACCGGGCTGTCCGCCGGGGCGTGCTGCTGCCAGTGGCGGGAGTCCTTGGGGAAGGTCTCCGGGTCGCGCAGCACGGACAGCGCGGTCTCGTGATCCAGCACGAGGGTGGCGGGCACCCCGGGCGCCAACTCGACCGTGGCCAGCGGTCCCTGCTCGCGCAGTCGCGCGTACACCCCGTCCGGGTCGTCCGCGAAGGCGCGGTCGTGGAGCGGGGTGGCCTGGCCTGCGGGGCATCCGGCCGCGGCGGCGCGGTCTTCGGTTTCGGTCATGCGGACTCCTGGGACTGTCCGAGGGACGGGGTGAGCAGGTACTCCACCAGCGAGATCATCGCTTGTGCCGTGGACTGCCGGTCGCGAGCGTCACAGCGCACCAGCGGCACTCCCGGCAGGAGGTCGAAAGCCTCGCGCAGCTCCTCGTGCGGCGGCATCTCGACGTTGCTGAAATCGTTGATCGCGACGGCGTAGGGCAGCCCGCGGTCCTCGAGCACGCTCATGACGTCGAACGACTCCTCGATCCGGGCGACGTCGGCCAGCACGAGCGCCCCCAGCGCACCGTGCGCGAGGTCCTCCCACAGCGAGAGGAAACGGCGCTGGCCCGGTGTGCCGAACATGTAGAGCACGACCCGGTCGCTGAGGGTGCGCCGGCCGAAGTCCAGGGCCACCGTCGTGGTCGTCTTCTCCGTGTTCCCGCGCGGGTCGTCGGCCACCGCGCCGGTTCGCGTCATGGTCTCCTCCGTGTGCAGCGGAGGAATTTCCGACAACGTACCGACGAAGGTGCTCTTCCCCACCGCGAAAGGCCCGAGCACCAGAACCTTGACGGCGGTGCTGACGCTGTCGGGCAGGTACACCTCACCGGAGGGCTCTGAGCCCATCAAGCACCTCCTGCAGTATTTCCCGATCGGGGCCGTGCCGATCCCACTCGGTGGACATCGTGGACAAACAACCCCGTTCGACCAGATCGGACACGATCACTCTGGTCACGCTGGCCGGAAGTTCGAGGTGAGCAGCGATCTCGGCTATCGACAGCGCCCCTCCGGAGCACAGCTGGACGACGCGCCCGTGCTCCGGCCCCAGTTCCGCGTGGTCGATGTCCCGTTCCGCACGCACCAGCGCGGTGAGATCGAGATCCCGCCCGCTCGGATGGGCTCGTCCTCCGGTGATCAAGTAGGGCCGCACCAAGGCTTCCCGGTCCCGTCGCCGGGGTGGGCTCATGATCGGTCACTGTCCCCGGAACGGGGCAACGTGCCCAGTTCGGCCCCCAGTTTCTGCACCACGGCGTGAAAACGCTGCGTGGCAGGCCCCATGTCGACCTTCTTCGTCGTGGAAACCCCCATGTAGGCGTGGGCACCGGCCGCGATGAGGAAGATGTAGCCGGTGTTGAGCTCGATCAGGGTCTGATTCCAGGTCGGCTCCTCGGCCGATCTCTCGGAGCAGAACTCGGCCGAAGCCGCCGAAGCGCCCCGCAACGAGGCCAGGCAGGCCGCGAACCGGTCCGCATCGGACTCGTCGATGTCGCCGGTGGCCGTGATGACCAGTCCGTCCCTGGCCAGCACCACGGCGCTGCGCACCTCGGGCAGCAGCACGTCGTCGAGCATCCAGCGCAGCTCGGGCCGTCGAACGGTGTTCGTGTTCATGCGTGGCTGTCCTCCCCCTCGTTCTCGTCCGCGGCCGCGGCGCCGGTGGCCTGGGTGGCCTGCTGCCAGGCGGCCAGTCCCGTCGCGCTGTCGGAGCTCTCCGGAGCGGCCGCGGGCGCCTGCTTGGCCGTGGTTTCGCGGTTCCGCCGACTGCGCTTCGGCAGTCCGCTCGAGGTCGTGCTCTCCTCGACCTCGCCGGTGGCGACGGCGGGCTCCTCGGTCCGCTGCTCCCGCTCGACGTGGGTCAACGACTCGTTGGGCACGAACACGACCGCGCGGACTCCCCCGAACCTCGGGGGCGCGTCCACCGAAACCCGCAGCCCGTAGCGCGCGGCCAGCAAACCGACCACGGCGAAGCCGACGCGGGGAGGATCTCCGATCTCGTCCAGCGCGACGTGCTCGTTGGACAGCAGCCGCTCGGCGCGGCGCTGCTCCTCGAGCGGCATGCCGACACCGGCGTCGTCGATGGTGATGGCCACGCCGTTGTGCGCGGGCTGCACGCCCACGGCCACCTGGGCGTAGGGCGGCGAGTACCGGGCGGCGTTGTCCAGCAGTTCGGCGATCACCAGCACCAGGGGCTCCACCACACGGGTGATCACCCCGAGCTCCTCCGCGGAGCCTGCCGCCGCCTCCGGGTAGTGCGGGTTCACCGTGATCCGCTGGTAATCCCTGATCTGCGACTGCGCCCCGCGCAGGATCTCCTGGATCGGGGTGGCCGAGCGCTGCTGCCCGATCCACGCACCGAACAGCACGGCGAACCCGCGCAGCCTCCTGCTGAGCTGGGAGCCTGCGTGATCGATCGTGTAGAGGTCGGCGAGCACGTTCGCGTCGTCGTGCCGGTGCTGCATCTCCGAGATCGCCATGTGCTGCTCGGCGGCCAGCCCGCGCACCGTGTCCAGCACCCCGGTCAGCGTCCGGCGCGAAGCCTGCTCGACGTGCTCACGCGTGAGCCGCACGACCTCCTCGATACCGTCCACCAGCGATTCCACCGATTCGGCGGCGCCGTGTTCGCTCTCGTCGCCGAGCGGGCCGGGAACCTCGGTGTGCGTCCCCCCGTTCAGGGATTCGGCGAGTGCTGGTAAACGCTTGGTGCGCAGATGTTCGAGTTCGGCCTCGTACTCACCGAGCTGTTTGGTCAGCTCGGCGATCCGGTTCCGCTGCCGCACCACGGTGGCCGCTCCGACGACCGCCAGAGCGGTCAAACCCGCCATTCCGGCCGAACGGATCACCAGAGCGGGACCGGAACGGAGACTCGAATTCATTGAGTGTTGTTTTGTCATGCGTCCCTCGTGAACGAACGTGCGGGAGGCACCATGCGCCATGGCAACCACGAAGGCGACACCGCCGTCCGGAGTCCGCACCCGTCCCGCGACCCGAGGTCCACGGTGGACTCGCCCGGCACGACTTCGGTTCGGCGAGGTGGTCGCGGGCAAGATCGTACGCACTCCGCGGAGGAGGGCCGCGCGGTGCCCGACGACGAACGGTTCCGCACGCCTACTACGGTGCGCACGGGGAGGTGTCCCGGCGCGGAATCCGACCGGGGGTCCGTTTCCCCGCCTTTCCCCACTTTCGGATCGACGAACCGACGAGGAGGACGAAGCGGTACTTCACGAGATTCCGCCGAAAGAGGGAATCTTTCCACGCACCCGTGGTTGAACAGCCTTCACGGGAGTCGCCGCCCGCCGAGTTCCACCTCCGACGGGCCGACGACCCACGCGCCGCTCACCCCTGTTCGACGAGCTCGCGCAGCGACCGCAGCGTCCGCTCGATGTTGCGCTGATTCGCCGCGCCGCGGTCGCTCTCCCCCGTGGTTTCCACGCTGACCGGGGTGTACCACTGCGGACGCCGGTCCCAGGTGCTCTCGATCACGACACAACCGGAATCGGTGGGGTGCATCTCGTACTGCCAGTGCGAGACGGGGACCTCACCGTCGTCGACGTCGAAGGCGAAGCACTTTCCCCGCTCCGCCGAGCGCACCGTGGCCACCGTCGACCACGACCGGGCACCGTTCCGGTTGTGACCCCGGAACCTGACCCCGGGGGCCACCGGACTCTCGTCCAGCCAGACGCAGCTTTCCAGCTCCTCCGAGACGGCGGCGAGCGTGTCGAGATCAGTTACTGCCCGGTAGGCCTCCTCGCTCGAGACCGCCAGTTCGGTCCGCGCGCTCGCGGTCGGTTCCACCATGTCGCACCTTCCTCGCCGATCGCAACTGCCCAGCACGCTAACCGCTGCTCACGACGCGGGCGAAGACCACCGGGGGCGACGCGGGCAACCGCCCCGGAACCCGCACAGGTCCCACCCGCAACCCAACCGATACAGCACACCGTCGGGGGACATAGCAGCCCCCGCACTGCCCGCTGTCCTGCGTAGAACGGCGCGATGCAGGAAGATGGTGCTCCGGATGCCGAGTACCCTCGGATTCTTCGCCACAAGCGTGCCCCGCGACGCTCGGGGATGGTGATCCACAGTGATTCGAGACTACATCAGGACGCACACAAATCCCCCGGTGTTCGTCATCTCGGGGATCATAGCGGTGGCCTTCGTTCTGTGGGGGGTGCTGGCTCCGTCCAATGTCGCGAGGGTGGCCGGGGCCGTCAACAGCTTCATCACCACGAACTTCGGCTGGTTCTACATCCTGTCGGCCACCTTCTTCCTCATCTTCGTCGTGGTGATCATGCTGAGTCGCTTCGGCGTACTCCGCATGGGGCCGCCCGATTCGAGGCCCGAGTACGGCAAGCTGGCCTGGTTCGCCATGCTGTTCACCGCCGGAATGGGCATCGGCCTGGTCTTCTTCGCAGTGAGCGAACCGATTTCGCACTACCTCGAACCCCCCACCGGGCCGGGAGGTACCGCGGAAGCCGTTCCCGAGGCGATGAATCTCACGCTCTTCCACTGGGGACTTCACCCGTGGGCGATCTACATCGTGCTCGGACTCTCGCTCGGATACTTCGCGTTCCGCAAGGGACTGCCGCTGCGTCCGGCCGCCGCGTTCTACCCGTTGATCGGCAACCGCATATACGGTTGGATCGGCCACGCGGTCGACATCCTCGCGGTGTTCGGCACCCTGTTCGGGCTGGGCACCTCGCTGGGCATCGGCGGTCAGCAGGTCGGGGCGGGCCTGCAGACCCTGTTCGGGATCGACAACACGGCCGGGCTGCAGGTGATCCTGATCCTGGCCATCACGGCGATCGCCGTGGTCTCGGTGCTGCTGGGCATCGACAAGGGGATCCGCAACCTGTCCCTGATCAACCTCTGGCTCGCCTTCGCCCTGATGGTGTTCGTCTTCGTGGCCGCGTCCTCGCGGGACATCGTCAACGCGCTGGCCACGAACATCGGGACCTACCTGCAGAACCTGCCGCTGACGAGCTTCGAGACCTACCCCAACGACCCGGACGCGCGGGAGTGGCAGAGCGGCTGGACCCTGTTCTACTGGGGCTGGTGGATCTCCTGGTCCCCGTTCGTCGGCATGTTCCTCGCCCGGATCTCCTACGGCCGCACCATCCGGCAGTTCATCGGAGGAGCGCTGTTCGCCCCCGTCGGCGCCTCCATCGTGTGGCTGACCGTCTTCGGCGACGCAGCGCTGCAGCGGCTCCGGGCCAACCCGGCCAACCCGCTCGCCGAGGCCAGCTCCGACACGGCGATGTTCGTGCTGTTCGAGCAGCTTCCCGTGCTCGGGATCATCACCACGATCGCCTCAGTGGTGGCGATCATAGTGGTGGTGCTGTTCTTCGCCACGTCCTCGGACTCCGGCTCGCTGGTGGTCGACATACTCACCAACGGTGGCGATCCCCACCCGCGGTGGCAGCAACGGCTGTTCTGGGCCGTCCTGGAAGGCGTGATCGCCGCGGTGCTGCTCGCGGCCGGCGCGGTCAGTGGCACGGACGCGTTGAGCGCGTTGCAGACCGCCTCGATCGTGGCGGGGCTGCCGTTCTGCGTCGTGCTGCTGCTGATGTGCATCGGGCTGAGCAAGGGGCTCAGCGATGAACGGCCCATGGTGGCCCGCCCCGAGGAACCCAGCCCGCTGGTGGGACTGCGGGAGGCCACGGTCCGGCACTCGGTCCGCCAGCGCGCCCAGGAGGACGAGCGGGGAGAGTCGAGCACCGGGAGGCAGAAGCCCTCGGACCGATGATCCGCGCCGTCCCCGCTCCCGGACGACGCTCCGGGCCGTTGCCCGCGGACAACGGCCCGGAGACGCCCCGGAGAGCGAGTGCGTCACACCACGCTGGGCCAGCCCTGCGCGTCCCACTCCAGAGCGTTGATGCCCAGCCTGGTGGCTCCCTGCTGGTTGGCGTCGTAGTAGTGGTAGACGAGCAGGTCGTCGGAACCGTCCTCGAGCACGCTCTGCCCGCCCGGACCGATCACGTTGTCGTGACTGCCCAGGATCTCGGTACCACCGTTGCTCAGCATCGGCGTACCCGAGCGGTCCGTGTACGGGCCCGTCGGGCTGGTGGCCCGCCCCACCATCACCCGGTACGTGCTGTCGGTCCCCTCGCAGCACTGGCCGAAGGAGACGAACAGGTAGTAGTAGTCGCCGTGCCGGACGATCTCCGGGGCCTCGACGGCGTGCGATCCGGCGGGTCCGTTGGCCAGGTGGTGCAGCGTATCGTCCGAACCGCGGAGCTTACCGGTGTCGGGGTCCAGCCTGATCATGCGGATCCCGCTCCAGAAGGAGCCGAACGACAGCCACCACCGTCCCGAATCGTCGACCAGCAGGCTGGGATCGATGGCGTTGTGGTCGTCCCCGCTGTCGGTGGAGTACACGATCCCCTGGTCCTGCCAGGTGCCCGGATCACCGGAGGGGCTGGTGGCCAGCCCGATCGCGGAGTGGTTCGAACCGAACGAGGACGCCGAGTAGTACATCCAGTATCTGCCCGCGTGGTGGGAGACGTCCGGCGCCCAGACGTCCCCGGAGGAATTGTAGTCGTACACCCAGTCGGGAACGGTGTCGAAGGCGGAACCGTTCCGTTCGAAGTGGACTCGGTCGGTCGAGGTGCGCGTCTCGATCCCCCCGTGCGTGGAGGTGAGCAGGTAGTCGGATCCCCTGCTCACCATGGAGGGATCGTGCGCGGCCAGATCTCCCGTCACACGCCCCGGCATCGGGTAGTCGGCGGCGCTGGCGGCCGGAACCGCCCAACTCATCGACATCAGCACGGCTCCGAGCACTCCCAGCGTTCGAGCCGGACGTCCACGCATGGAACAACACCTCCACCGAAATCGGAAAGCACGGTGAGCCCCCGTACCGGCCCACCGCCGAACAAGATGTTCGACATTTCGAAAGAGGTTCGAAATGCTTCGAAAGAGAAAGGTAGAAGTGAAGTTACCGAAGTTCAACGCGTTGCTGATCGTTGACGCCGGACATCGGAGCACTACTCACCAAAACGAGTGGACTCGGTACCCCTGTTCGGAGGACCGAGTCCCACGGGGACGACCGCCCCGCGCCACCGAGGAGGTCACTCGGCCGCAGACTCCAGCACGACGAAATCGCTCCGGGTGAGATCCAGGCAGACGGCCATCCGCCCCACGCCCGCCGCGTTCTCCGGCCCCATCTGCACACTGCCCCCGCTCGAGACGACCCGCGACATGGTCGCGTCGCAGTCCTGCACCGCGAACACCGGGTGCCAGTAGGGCAGCCCACTGGTCAGCGTGAGATGCTCCGGAGCGAGCTGCATCATCCCCCCGATCATGCGCTCCTGGGAGCCCCCGCTCGGGGTGATCAGCGAATAGGTGCTCGACCCGCTGGGCAGGGGCATGTCCTCCATCTGCCAGCCGAACAGGTTGACGTAGAACTCCTTGGCCGCGGCCACGTGGGTCGTGTAGAGCTCGATCCAGTTCAACGCTCCGGGCTCGTCCGTCTTCTCCACTCCCTGGAACCCCTTCGGCTGCCACACGGCGAACTGGGCCCCCAGCGGATCGCTGAACTGGGCCATCCGGGCCTGATCGTCCTCGAACGGTTCACGACGCACGGTCCCACCCAGCTGGCGGACGGTTTGGCTCGTCTCGTCGACGTCGTCGGTCCTGAAGTAGATCATCCACGCCGAACGGGCGTCCTCCTCGGTGAGGCTGCCGATCCCGGCGACCTTCCTGCCCCCGAGCCGGAAGTAACCGTACTCCCCCTGGTCATCCAACTGTTCGTACTCCCAGTCGAACACCGAGCGGTAGAACTCGACGGCCGCTGACACGTCCGCGGCGGCGATGTCGATCCAGCACGGGGAACCGACGACGAAATCAGTGGTGATCATGCCCTTCCCTTCCGGAACGAGTCGTGGCAGCCCTCCGCCGGGGCCCGCGGAAGGACCACCGGGTGAGAGATCCCGCTGGAGCACACCCGAACCGGACGGCGAAGCACTGCCGGGCATCCGTGTGAATGCCTCGTCAGCACACCTTGGCACTTACTCCCGACCTTCGCCTGCCGATCGACACCGCGGTGTCAGCCTCCGGACGAGACCTGTGCGACCGCCTCATCGATGCGACGAGCCAGTTCCAGGTCCAGTTCGGTCACCGCGTCGACCGAGCGTGTGCGCACCGAGAAGGTCAGATCGTCGTTGCTCCCCCGATCCACCTTGGCGTGGTAGCTCAACTCCTGTTGAACGGTTTCCACGCGGCGCAGCAGCGGCGGCCACCTGTCGCTGGGAAGCACGACCGTGCGCGTGATTCGCCCGGTGTCCCCCGACCAGTCGTCCAACTGCGCCAGCGCCCGCTCCAGCTCGTCCGAATCGAGCGGTCTGGGACGGTCCTCGGCAGCGGCCGTCCCCCGCTGCGGTGGAGGCCCCCCTCCTGGAGCGGCGAACAACGCCGTGATCTCAGCGGGCAGCTGGTCGCTCAGCGACTCGCCCAGTTCGGAGTCCTGCCTGGTCAGTTCGGAAAGAACCGCCATGACCAGGTAGCGCGCGTGCTCGACCGGACGTCCGGTCCGTGCTGCGACGTCCTCGAGGAAGGTGTCCGCCTCCCCGGTGCCGTCCCGCTCCCCCCAGCGCACCGATTCCCGGATCTTGCCGGAAAGTCGTTCGGCCAGCAGCTCGCGCTCCCGGTCGTCCACGCGCTCGGCCACGGCCTCGACGACGTGGACGGTGCCCGCGCGCCTCCTCCGCGGTATCCAGCTCCCCACGAGCCATCACCTCGTCCACGAACTCCTGGTAGCGCGCCACCATGGCCGGACCCCCTTCCGTGGTGCGTGACGACGACGCACCCCGCGTCGTCCCCGCGAACGCCTTCGAGCACTGCCCGCCGAGGGTGTCTCACCGGAGAGGCTCACCCGAGCGGCGAAGCGGCGAAAACGTGCCCGTTCACTGCCTCTCCCGCAGCTGACGCATGTGGTCCTCGCTGCATGCGGTGAGCACGTCCCCCGGAGCGGACTCCGCAGAACCCCCCACCCGTTCGTAACGGGCGTTGTCCCGGTCCACCGACAGGCCGCACAGGTCGCACACCTCGACCGCGTCCCCGCTGTCCCGCGTGTTCCCACTGCTGCTGTCCCGCGTGGAATCCATACGCCGAGTATGCCCCCGACGAAGGAGCACGTCCTGCTGGAAGGTCCGGCACCCGCGTCCCGCGCTCAGCGGGACTGCAGCAACGGCACCGCCGGAGCACCGCTCGGGAACACGTACTTGCCGACGAGCAGCGGGGTGCTCTCCGCGCTGACCAGCTGGGTGACCAGCACCACCGGAGTGTCCGCCGGACGTTCGAAGACCTCCCCGCGCTGCTTTCCGAGCACGGTGGCCGTCATCCCGCTCGAACCGCGCAGCGACAGGTCGTACCCGCGTTCGCTCAGCACTGCCAGCATGGTCCGCCCGCGTCCGGCGGCCGTTGCCAACGCCGCCGGCAGCTCCGCGTGGACGCGAGTGAGGGGCTCGTCCGGCAGGGCCCACTCCTGAACCAGGCATCCCGGCCAGTCGTCCACGTCGACGACGCTCTCCCAGAACCCGACCTCGCTGTTGGCGGGCACGGGCAGGTGCTGCAGCACGAAATCGGTCGGTTCCTCGCGGGAGCGGGTGAGCGCCCGCACCCGCGTCCGCCCCGGGAACAGGTCCTCCACCGGGAGCAGGCGTTCGAACCCCCTGCGGGGGGTGCCGGTGCTCACCGTCCGGCCGACTCCGCGGCGCACCGTGATGACCCCGTCCTCCTGCAGCAGGATCAGCGCCTCCCGCAGCGCGGGGCGCCCCACCCCCAGCTCGGCGGCGAGCACGGGTTCGGAGGGCAGCGTCGATCCGGGTGGGTACTGCCCGGACCGGATGCCCTCGACGATGCGCTCGTAGAGATCCACCGACGGTCTGCGTCGCGTTCGGTTCTCCGGCACCCCGCACCTCGCTCGCACTCGTTGTCAGACAAGTTATCCACGGTGGACCGCGCCGTCAAACCGCTCCGCACCCGAGCGGAGTGGTATATGATTGAAGCAGGTCGGGCGTGTCGCTTGACGAACGGAAAACGCGTTGTGTAGATACTTCACCCAAACCCAACTTGTCTGACAGCATCCCCTCTCTCGTCCGTCCCGGAACACGCGCTCCCGGACGGAGCGGAGTAGACCGCGGGGTCTTGCCGTGCCGACGACGCGCGAGGACTCCCCGGCGCCTCGCCGCACCCACTCGAGCAGGGCACGCGTTGCCCGGCGCCCACCCCGCGGAAGAGTCCACCCGCGAACCGGGACACCGCGGGACAGCACAGTCCTGCAAGGAGGTACCGCCCTTGATGGCGACAGCACCGACGAAGGAACAGATCGAACAGGCCCCGAAAGTACTGCTCCACGACCACCTCGACGGCGGACTCCGCCCGCGCACCGTCGTGGAACTCGCCGAACGGACCGGTTACCGGCAGCTGCCCGCGACCGACCCGACCGAGCTCGCGAAGTGGTTCGCCGGGGCCACCGAGGCGAACTCCCTCGAGGAGTACCTGGAGCGGTTCGCGCACACGGTCGGCGTGCTGCAGACCCCGGAGGCGCTGACCAGGGTGGCCGCCGAGTGCGCCGAGGACCTGGCCGCCGACGGGGTGGTCTACGCCGAGGTCCGCTACGCGCCCGAGCTGAGCACCCAGGGCGGCATGGAGCTCGACGAGGTGGTCGAGGCGATCCTGGAGGGGTTCCGGCAGGGCACCGACCGGGCCGCCGCGGCGGGCAACCGCATCCGGGTGGGGCTGCTGCTGTGCGCGATGCGGCAGGAGTCCCGTTCCTCCGAGATCGCGCGGCTGGCCGTGCGCTACCGGGACTCGGGAGTCGTCGGATTCGACATCGCAGGCCCCGAAGCAGGTCACCCGCCGACCCAGTCGCTGGAGGCCTTCGAATACCTGCGCAGGGAGAACTTCCACTTCACCATCCACGCGGGCGAGGGATTCGGCCTCCCCTCCATCTGGGAGGCCATCCAGTACTGCGGTGCCGCCCGCCTGGGGCACGGGGTGCGCATCCTCGACGACATCACCTTCGACGCCAACGGCCAGGCACGACTCGGACGTCTGGCCTCGTTCGTGCGGGACCGGCGCATCCCGCTGGAGATGTGTCCGCGTTCCAACGTGCACACCTCGACGGTGAACTCCCTGGCCGAGCACCCGATCGCCCTGCTGCGGCAACTACACTTCCGAGTGACCGTCAACACCGACAACAGGCTGATCAGCCAGACGAGCACGAGTCGGGAGTTCACCGAGCTCGTCGACCACTTCGGCTACACCCTGGACGACCTGCAGTGGTTCACGGTCAATGCCATGAAGTCGGCCTTCCTGCCCTTCAACCAGCGATTGGCCCTCATCAACGAGGTGATCAAGCCGGGCTATGCCGCCCTGCGCTCGGAGTCCCTGTTCGGCAGGGTCGACGACTCCGCGGGGCCGGTCCCCACGGGTCGGCTCTGAGCACCGTCGAGGGGACACCGGCCGGGACCGGATGGGCGAATCCGCTGATGCCCACCCGGTTCCCGGCCTCGACAGGCGCTCTCCCGGTGGGGCGTACCCGCCGGGAGAAACGAGCGCCCGAAGCGGGCGGGACAGCTCTCTCCCGCGCGGTGCCGCGCTGCGCGGGAGAGAGCTCACCCCACCACCCGCTCGGCTTCGCCCGCGGAGCTCCGAGCGGGAACGCTGTCCAGCTTCGTCGCCCGTGCCGTGCTGCGGAAACCACGCAACCGCAGGCTGTTGCTGACCACGAACACCGAGCTGAACGCCATGGCCGCACCGGCGATCATGGGATTGAGCATCCCCGCCGCGGCCAGGGGAAGCGCGGCGACGTTGTAGGCGAAGGCCCAGAACAGGTTGCCCTTGATGGTGCCGAGGGTCTTCCTGGAAAGCCGGATCGCGTCCACCGCGGCCCGCGGATCCCCCCGCACCAGGGTGATGTCGCTGGCCTCGATGGCGACGTCGGTACCGGTGCCCATCGCCAGGCCGAGGTCGGCCCCGGCCAGGGCAGCGGCGTCGTTGATCCCGTCACCGACCATGGCGACCACCCCGCCGTCCGAGCGCAAGCGGGCGACGACGTCCACCTTCTCCTGCGGCAGGACCTCGGCGACGACCTCGTCGATGCCCACCCGGGAGGCGATCGTCCGGGCCACGGCCTCGTTGTCCCCGGTGAGCAGCACGGGCTTGAGCCCGAGCTCGCGCATCTCGCGGACCGCCTCGGCGGCCGTGGGCTTGACGGTGTCGGCGATCACCAGCACGGCGCGGGCGCGACCGTCCCAGGCCACGACGACGGCCGTGCTCCCGTCCCGCTCAGCGGCCAGCTTGGCCCGCCCGAGCTGGTCACCGAGCGAGACGCCCCACTCCTCGAGCAGCTCGGCCCGCCCGACCAGCACCGCTTTCCCGGCGACGGTGCCCCGCACACCGAGGCCCTCCACGTTGGTGAACTCCTCGATCGCGGGCAGCGATCCGGTCCGCTGCTCCGCCCGCTCGGCCACGGCCCGCGCGATAGGGTGCTCCGATCCGCTCTCCAACGCCCCGGCCAGCGCGAGGGCCTCGTCGGCGGACTCGCCCTCGGCCGTTCGGACGTCGACGAGCTCCATCCTGCCCGTGGTGATGGTTCCGGTCTTGTCCAGCACGACCGTGTCCACCCTCTTGGTGGACTCCAGCACCTCGGGCCCCTTGATCAGGATCCCCATCCGGGCACCGCGGCCGGTCCCCACGAGCAGGGCCGTCGGCGTGGCCAGGCCGAGCGCGCAGGGGCAGGCGATGATCAGCACTGCCACGGCCGCCGTGAAGGCCACCGAGACGCCGCTTCCGCTCCACAGCCAGAACCCGAGCGTGCCGAGGGCGAGAACGATCACGATCGGCACGAAGACCCCGGACACCCGGTCGGCGAGCCGCTGGACCCGGGCCTTGCCCGTCTGGGCCTCCTCGACCAGCTTGGCCATCTGGGAGAGCTGGGTGTCGGAACCGACCCTGGTGGCGCGCACGACCAGCCTGCCCCCCGCGTTGACGGTCGCTCCCACCACCGAGTCCCCGGGGCCGACCTCGACCGGAACGGACTCGCCCGTCAGCATGCTCGCGTCCACGGCCGAGGTCCCCTCGGTGACGACACCGTCGGTGGCGATCTTCTCCCCCGGCCGGACGACGAAGAGATCGTCCACGCGCAGCTGCTCGGTGGGAACGCGCTGCTCCCGTCCCTCGCGCAGGACGGCCACGTCCTTGGCCCCCAGCTGCAGCAGCGCCCGCAGCGCGTCCCCCGAGCGGCGCTTGGACCGGGACTCGAAGTACCTGCCGGCCAGGATGAACGTGGTGACCCCTGCGGCCACCTCCAGGTATATCGAGCTGCTCCCGTCCGTTCGCTCCACGGTCAGCTCGAAGGCGTGGGTCATCCCGGGGACTCCGGCGTCGCCGAACAGCAGCGCGTACAGCGACCAGCCGAACGCGGCCAGAGTGCCCATCGAGATCAAGGTGTCCATCGTGGCCGCCCCGTGACGCAGGTTGGTCCAGGCGGCCCGGTGGAACGGCAGGGCTCCCCACACCAGCACCGGAGCGGCCAGGGTCAGCGAGATCCACTGCCAGTAGGTGAACTGGAGCAGCGGGACCATGGCCATCGCGATGACCGGCGCGGAAAGCAGCGCGGACACGACCAGCCGCTGACGCAGCAGCTGCAGCTCGGCGTCGTCGGCGGGCTCGCCCTCCTCGGAAGCGGAGTCCCGCTCGCGCGGGCTCTGCGGCAACGTGGCGCTGTATCCCGCCGCCTCCACGGTCCTGACCAGATCGTCCGTGCCCACCCCGGAGGAGGACTGCACCTTGGCCTTCTCGGTGGCGTAGTTGACCGTCGCCGCCACTCCGTCGAGCTTGTTGAGCTTGCGCTCGACCCGCGAGGCGCACGAGGCGCAGGTCATTCCGCCTATGGACAGTTCGATCTCCGTCGCCGCGGACGGGCGCGCCTCCTGCTGGTCGGTGCTCATCCTTGCCACCCCTTCCTGCCGGATTCCGTCCACGGGCGAGCAGCACCCCGCGTCACGGAAGCCACGAGAGCGAAACGCCTCTCGCACGGGCGCCGGCACCCGGCATCAGCCGCGCCGACACTGCCGGGCCTTCCGCTCGGCATCGCCGAGTGGGGCTCGTCCCCACCGCGTGATCCGAAATTATACGGTACGGGGGTACCGTGTCAAACAGTTGCACCACCGCTCGACCGACACCGTCGCGGGAAACAGCGGCAACCACCAGGCGGCGCGATCATCCGCGACCAGCACCGGACACCGGGCGGATCACCCCGGCGAACAGGAATCAAGAACGCGGGAACTCACCGGGCCGCCCCGCCCGCCGAGCGGGAAGGACCGCCACGGCCCCGGCTTCCGTCACCGAAGGGTGCGTCACGGAACCGCGAACAGCCGAACCACCTCGGCCGCGCCCTCCGGGGCACCGCACCCCCGGGGGCTCCGGCGCACACCTTCGCTCGTGCTCGACCCGCGGCCGGGCAGCAGCCCCGCAGCGCGGGCCGGGACATCACCCTCCCGAACAGAGCCGCAGGGCGCGGCTCACGAGCGCACCAACCGCGCGATCGCGTCGCTGGCCTCGCGAACCTTCTCGTCGGCCGCCTCGCCACCCTCGTTCAGCGCCTCGGCGACGCAGTGCTTGAGGTGCTCGTCGAGCAGCCCGAGCGAAACCGACTGCAGCCCCTTCGTCGCGGCCGAGATCTGCGTCAACACGTCGATGCAGTACTCGTCGTTCTCGACCATGCGGGCCAGCCCCCGGATCTGCCCCTCGATGCGCCGCAGCCGCTTGAGGTACTCCTCCTTGTCCTGCGTGTATCCGCGCACAGCACACTCCCATCGCCTACTTGACCGGCCGCCTCCAGACTACCCCCTACCCGTAACCCCGGAAGACGCGACAAGAGGGACGAACCTCGTCCGACACCCCCAGGGGGTGTCCTTCGGACAGGGGTGACGCAGTTCGCCCCGCCTCGCGGAACCCCGCCTCAGCACGCCTCGACCACCGGAGCGAACGCCTCCCCGCGCGGGGGTCATCACTCCCGGTGGTCGTCGTGGGCCAGCACCAGCTCGACGAGCTCGCGCACGTGGTCGTCGTCGAGCGCGTAGTAGATCGCGCGCCCCTCGCGGCGCGTCCGGACCATGGACTCGGAGCGCAGCAGCCGCAGGTGCTGCGAGGTGGCCGCCTCGGACAGGCCGATGGTCGCGGCCAGGTCGTTGACCGACAGCTCCGTCGCGGCCAGCAACGCGATGACGATGCGCAACCGAGCCGCCTCGCCGAGCAGGTGCAGGGCACGCGTCACCCGGAAGACGGTGGCCTCGTCCGGCATGGCGGCGCTCGCCTGGGACACGCGGTCCGGATGCCTCAGCCGAAACGCGGGTTTCGACGACTGAGCCGGACGATCGGTCGGACGCACCGGCTACCTCCTCCCGATTCCGAGACGCTGCCCGGACAGCCTACTAGTTGCACGAATGCGCAACTGTTTATAGATTTACCTCTAAGCAGATGCGCAAGTATTGATGCATTGGAGAGCGGGCAGTGCACGAGCAAGAGGCCGACTCCCGGCACGCGGAGCTCCACGGAGCTCACGGCCACGGCCACGGCCACGGCCACGGCCACGGCCACGGCCACGAAGTGAAGCCGAACGCGGACAAGAAGAAGCTGGCCCTCGCCCTGGTCCTGCTCGGCGGCTTCATGATCGGTGAAACCGTCGCGGCGGTGCTGGCCAACTCGCTGGCACTGCTGTCGGACGCCGCGCACATGCTCACCGACACCGCCTCGATCGCCTTCGCGCTGATCGCCATGGTGCTGAGCACGTGGAGCAGCTTCGGCTCCTACACCTTCGGGCTCAAACGCTCGGGAACGCTCGCGGCCTCGATCAACGGGCTGACCCTGACCGGACTGGGCGGCTACCTCGGCTACGAGGGCATCCACCGGCTGATCGACCCGCCCGAGGTCGGTGGAGCCACCGTGCTGATCGTGGGCTGCACGGGAATCGTGGTCAACCTGCTGGCCACCTGGACCCTGGCCAAGGCCAACCGCGACAGTCTCAACGTGGAGGGGGCCTTCCAGCACGTCCTCAACGACCTCTACGCCTTCATCGGCACCACCGTGTCCGGGCTTCTCGTGCTGACCACGGGGTTCATGCGCGCCGACGGGCTGGCCGCCCTCCTCGTCGCCGCCCTCATGCTCAAGGCCGGTCTCGGACTGATCGGCGAGTCCACCAGGGTGCTGCTGCAGGCGGCACCCCGCGGACTGGACCCGGAGCGGATCCGTGCCGCGTTGCTCTCCGAGCCGAGAGTCACCGAGATCGGTGACCTGCACGTCTGGGAGGTCACCTCCGGATTCCCCGCCCTGTCCGCCCACGTGGTCGTGCAGGACCACAGCGATCCCGACGACGTCCGCAGACAGCTGACCCAGTTGCTCGGCGAGGAGTTCGGCATCGATCACACCACCATCGAAGTGGCCCGCTGCTCCACCGCGCCCGCCGCGGAGAACATCACCGCTCGCGGATGCCCCCCGTTGCGGAGCGACTCGCCCGGCCGGCAGCTCCCACCGGAGACGGCGACGGGCACGAGCCGCGGCCACGGCAGGTGATCCAGTCCCGAGGCGCGAAAACCGTCCCCACCCGGTCCGAACGAGGTTTGCCCCGGGGCGGGGTCTGGGAACCCGGGAACGGAAATCCCCTCAACCACAACGGGCCACTGGAGTGATCGGAATGCATCACTCGGCGCAGGACGCTGAACAACATCCCCCGGAGAAGGAACTCCGGGAAACGCGGATTCCCGCTCCTCCACCCTCCGAGATCTCCCGGAGGGAAACCGAAACGCAGGACGCGGAGGACGACACCGTCATCACGCTCGGATACAACTGAGGATTCGACGTGTCCGACGAGGACCCTCCGAGCGCTCGGACAGGCGCTGTCCGGCACCAGCAGAACACGCGTCAGCACAACCCTCGCTCGAATCTCGTCCTCCAGCGAGCACGGTGAAAACCCCCGAAGGAAGAAAGGGGATCTCATGGCTCAAGAACAGGAAAGCCCGCTCAAGGACAAGAACTACAACCTGATCACGGTGCTTCAGCAGTCCCTGGAAAACGTCTGGGTCGTGGACAAATACATCCAGGACGCCGAAAACCAGGGAGACGAGGAACTCGCCAGGTGGTTGCGCGCCATCAAGGAGAACAATCAGAAGGCCGGCGAACAGGGCAAACAACTCCTGCAAAAACGCCTGCAGGGCGAGCAGTGACTGTTTCGGGGCAGACCCGAGCGCCGCGCGAATCCCGGCCGGTTCTCCGGTGCTCCCGACGGCCCGCCCTTTCCCCCGAAGGGCGGGCACACCGTCCCCCATCCCGGGAGAGATCCGATGCAGCAGGAAAGACCATCACGGAACGAGAAGCGGGACCCCGCGGCGGAGAACGCCGAGACGCGAGAGCCCGAAGGAAGTCAACGGCGCGAACAACTCGCCGACGACACCGATTCCACTCTCGAAGAGATAGACGACGTCCTCGAGGAGGACGCCGAGCAGTTCGTCCGCTCCTACGTGCAAAAGGGTGGCCAGTGACCCCGCCGGGGAGGCCGGGGAGAAAGCCCGCGCCCACGGATCCCCCGCTCGTCGTTTTGGGCCCGCTTCCGCCCGGGAATTCCCCCTCGGGGTGCGGGAGAGAACGCTGAAGAACGCTGGGGGCGAGCTCGGCCCAGCGGTCCCGCCCGCCGCCGTCCAACCGCTTTTGGGGCATCCGCCATGCAACGACAACAACCGCCCGAGAACCGGGGGCGCGGTGACCGCCCCGAGGAAACCCCCGGGCCGGATCCGGAACGCACCCCCGGCCTGGATGCCGGAGGATCCGTGCCCGCGGGCGAGACCCCTCCCGAGGCGTCCTCGGCCAGTCGCGCCCTGTCGCACCCGCAACCCGCCACCGCTCGCCCGGCCACGTGGACGTGGATCACCGTCACCGGGGTGGTCGCCCTGCTGCTGGCCGGCTTTTTCGTCGCCATGGGAATCGGCCTGCTGCCCTTCGGCTGGTGAGCCCGGGGGCACCGTCGAGCCCGTCCCGGTTCGAGAACGGGTGCCACCGACGGATCGGGTGCTACCGACCTCCGGTGAGCACCGTTGCGCTCCGGACGCCCTCGGGAGCGCGTCCCTCGAGGAGCATCCGCAGGCAGGACTGCCCGGTGGCGGGCGAGAGGCATTCCACCCCCGCCTCCCGGGCCCGTGCCAGCGCACGGCCCTGCTCAGGGGTGCAGCTGCCGTCGAGCACGTCCTCGTCGGCGATCACGTACCGCACTTCCGGATCCACTTCTTCGACGAGTCGGAAACCGGACCTGTGCGCCCATTCCCGGAACTTCTCCAACTCGGCTGAACTCCCGATCAGCAGGATCGTCGTCCCGTTGGAGTACATGATCGCCCCCTTTCGTACTCTGCGAAGAGAATTCCACCGTTCACCCGTCCGCGCTCACCCGCGCTACCGAGTCGTCCCCGTCACCACGGGCGGGGCCGCCGGTGAGCGGCCGTGCCGCTTCGCACCATCGGGATACCCGATCCCCGGGGCGGACAAACCACCTGCCACGGACTCACCCGCCCCGCCGACCAGCGGCGCCGGGTCAGCCCGGACGTCCGACACCGCACCAGCGCAGTCCCGCACGCCGCACCACCTCCGGATCCAAGTGGTTGCGGGTGTCCACCACCACCGGCCGTTCCAGGAGCGCACCCAGACGCCGCCAATCCAGCTCCCGAAAACCGGACCACTCCGTCAGCAGCACGAGCCCACCCGTGCCTTTCGCCGCCTGGTAGGCGTTGTCGACCAGGGTGATACCGGCCAGTTCCGCCTCGTCACCACGCAAGCCGGGGTCCACCGCGGTCAGCTCCGCCCCCAAGCGGCTCAACCCGCGCGCCACCGCCAGGGCCGGTGAGTCACGCAGATCATCGGTGCCCGCCTTGAAGACCAGACCGAGCAGCCCCAGGCGCACCCCCTCCAGGCAACGCTCGGGGCCGGAACCGCACACCTCGGCGACCCGGGAAACCATCCTCGCGCGCTGCCGTTCGTTCGCCTCGACCGAGGCCCGCAGCAGCGCGAACTCGAACCCCACGGTCTCCCCCGCACGCAGCAACGCCCTGGCGTCCTTGGGCAGGCAGGAACCTCCCCACCCAGGCCCGACCGCGAGGCAGGCGTCCCCCACGCGGGGATCGTGCCGCATCCCCTCCGTCACCTTCGCCACGTCGGCACCGGCGCCCTCGCACAGCCCGGCCACCGCGTTCACGTAGGAGAGCTTGGTCGCCAGCAGGCAGTTGGCCGCGTACTTGACCATCTCCGCGCTCTCCCGGTCGGTGCGCACGACCGGGGCGTGAAGCCGCTCGTACAGCGCCACGACCTCCTCGGCGGCCTCAGTCCGCTCCGCCCCGACCACGATCCGCTCCGGATACAGGAAGTCGTGCACGGCCGAGCCCTCCCTGAGGAACTCGGGGTTGCTGACCACGGCCACGTCCGAGCGCGCGACCGAACTCGCGATCCACGCCGAAGTGCCCACTGGAACCGTGGACTTCGCGACGAGCACGCACCCGCTCCGCAGCGAGCCGCCGATCTGCCCCACCACGGACTCCAGCGCGCTCAGATCGGCCGCGCCGTCCTCGCCCATCGGCGTCGGCAGGCACAGGAACACCGCATCCGCCTCGGACACGGCCGGACCGCTCTCCGCGGTGAACTCGAGAGTCCCCTCCCGCAGCCCGGAGTGCACCAGCTCCCGCAGGTCCGGCTCGCGGGTGCGCACCTCGCCGCGGGCGAGCCTGCCCACCTTCCCCCGGTCGACCTCGCAGCAAACCACCCGGTGCCCCAGCATGCTCAGGCAGGCGGCGGTGGTCAGTCCCACGTAGCCGGCTCCGATGACGACGACCCGACGCGACATCGCTCCCACCCCGTCACGAACCGGGCTCGTCGAGCGCCGTCGACAACAACCGCTCCCCGGAATCCGACCACCGGAGCAGCTCGTGCAGGCTCCGGTGCTGCCCCGCGCTCAACGGGGCGGATCCCGTCGGGAAAGCGCCGAACCTGGTGTCGTAGCTCAGGGCCTCGACCACCCGCGAGACATCGGCTCCCACCCTGTCGCACAGCTCGGCCAACGAGTTGACGAAGGACTGCTTGACGGCCGCGTACCCGTTCACGGCGTGCGGCAGCAGATCCGCGCTGTTCACATCGGTGTGCAGCACCGGCGCCGCCACCGAGCGGTACAGCGCGGCCACGGCCTCTCCGGCCCACCGACTCGCGGATCCGATCACCAGGCACTCCGGCCGCGCGAACTCCTCGGCCGTGGCGGGCCACCCCTCGACGCGGGGCTGGCTCACCAGGGCGAGGTCGTCCCTGCCGATCCACCGGCCCAGCCGGTGCGTCGACTCCCAGGGGGGCGCGCAGGTGTTGACCACCACCCCACCCCCGCGGAGCCTCGCCCGGACCGCGGCGACCACCTCGGAAGAGTCCCCGGCACCGCACACGAAGACGAAGTCGGGCTCGCCCGCCCCCGCCGCTTCGGGCAGCGCGCGGCCGCGCGCTCGCGCCTCGCCCGCGTCCCGGCCGGTGAGCACCACCTCGTGCCCCAGTCCGACGAGCCCGGTGAGCACGGACGGAACCAGCTCGGTGTCCCCGACCACCGCGATGCCGGGGCGTTCTCGGACGGTGGGCATGGTGGTCTCCCCTCACGAGGCCGCGCTATCCGCGTAGCTGCTCAGCAGGCTCGTGGCCGCTTCAGCGACCCTGTCGACGGTGATCTCCAACAGCCCGCTGTCGGGCCGATCGGCGAAGGTGTCGCCGTGATGACCGGTCCACAGCGCGATGTGCGCCCCTCCGGAGGGCGGACCCCAGTGCTCCGGGGAAACCGGCCCGAACAGGACCACGGACGGGGTGTCGTACGCCGTGGCCAGATGAGCCACCCCGGTGTCGCCGCAAACCAGCAGCTCCGCGTTGGCCACGAGAGCGGCGAGCTCGGTCAAACCGTGATCGCCCGCGAGCACGGAATCGGCGGGCAGCCCCGCGCTGCTCGCCACGCGCTCGGCCAGCGCTCTCTCCGCACCGCTTCCCGAGACGACCACGTCACGACCGGCCCCGGCCAGTCCGTCCGCCAGCGCGGCGTAGCGCTCCGCGGGCCAGCGACGAGCCGCGTGGCTGGCACCGGGGTGCACGACCACGGCCCCCGGCGCGGGCCCCGCGGTCCCGGGACGGGCGATCCCCAGGTCCGCGGAATCGCTTCCGATCCCGAAGTGCTCCAGCATGCGGCACCACCGACGTGTCTCGTGCTGATCCGGTTCCCAGGCGGGCCCGTCCAGCTCCGGCCGCACCGGATGCGCGTGGGAAAGCACGTGCTCGGCTCCGAGACGGCACAGGGCCCGCACGCTCTCCGGGCCGGACCCGTGCAGGTTGACCGCCACCCCGGGTGGGGGAACCGGTGCCTCGAAGTCCTCGGGACCGGTGGCGTGCCACAGCACGTCGACCGCGCCCGTCAGCGCGACCAGCTCCGCCAACTGGCGGGGGGCGGCCAGCACCAGCCTGCTGTCCGGCCACGCCCGCCGCAGCCCCCGCAGCGCGGGAACCCCGGTCAACAGGTCCCCTATCCCCAGGGCGCGCAGCACGAACACGCTGTCCGGGGAGCTCACGGCCACGAGGACTCCTCCGAGGAGCAGACCACCATCTCCCGAACCTCGCACCCCGGTGGCTGACGCAGCGCGAACACGACCGTTTCGGCCACGTCCTCCGGCCGGTTGAGCTTCGCGTCGGCCGGCGGCTTGTACTGCTCGTCGCGCCCCTCGAAGAACGAGGTGTGCATCCCGCCCGGAACCAGGGTCGTCACGGCGACGCGACCGGCCGTCTCGGCGGCCAGGGAACGGCTGAAACCGAGCACGCCCGCCTTCGAGGCGCAGTAGGCCGTGGCGTCGGGAACGGCCTTCAACCCCAGCGTCGACGAGCAGGTCACCACCGTTCCCTCGCTGGCGAGCAGGTACGGCAGCGCGCGGCGGACCACGGCCACCGTTCCCAGCAGGTTGACGCCGACGACGCGCTCCCAGTCCGCGGCGGAGACCGAATCCAGCGCCCCGCAGGAATCCACCCCGGCCGCGGTGAACACGGCGTCCAACCGCCCACCAGCCCCTTCGACCAGTTCGCGGACGGCGTCCTCCGCGGAGGCCCGATCGGCCAGGTCCGCTCGGGCGTGCGCGACGTCCGCCTCGGGAGCCGCCTTGTCGAGCACCAGCGGAGTGCCGCCGTACCGGGAGACCGCTTCGACGGTCGCGGCCCCCAGTCCGGAAGCACCACCGGTGATCAGGATGTTGCCGAGTGATTTCATGCCGCCCCTCCTTGTCGGACTTGTCGGACGTTCAACCAGCCGTGCGCAGCGTCGTCAGCAGCCGAGTCGTCGAATGGCCCTCCGTGATCGGGACGAACGCGGTTCTGCCGCCGTACTCGGCCACCACCTCGGCCTCGGGAACGGCCCCGCCCTCGTGGTCCTGGCCCTTGACCCACACGTCCGGACGCAGCTCGCCGAGCAACCGGGCCGGCGAGCTCTCGTCGAACAGCACCACGGCGTCGACCACCTCGAGCGCGCGCAGCAGACGCACCCGGTCCTCCTGCCCGAGGATCGGCCGCTCCGGGCCCTTGATCCGGCGCACGGAGGCGTCCGAGTTCACGCAAACCACCAGCGCGTCCCCGAAGGACCTGGCCCGTTCGAGCAGCCGGACGTGTCCCGGGTGCAGCAGGTCGAAACACCCCCCGGCCGCCACGAGAGTCCCTCCCGCGGCACGCACCCGCGCCACCGCGTCGGAAACCGTCGCCCCCGCGGACGCGCGCCTCCGGTGCTCGTTCCCGTCCCGCACGGCGACGCTGCCCGCCCCGCCCCCGCTCACGAAGCGGCCCGCGCGCTCGACCGCGGTGTCGACGGCCGCGGAGAAGTCGGATCCTGCCGCCAGCGCCAGCGCCGTGCTCGTGGCGAAGCTGTCCCCCGCGCCGCACACATCGCCGGCAGCGGCCGGGCTCGCGGGAATGCTGGCGCGTCCCTGCCGGGGAGGAACCAGCACCGCCCCCTCGGACCCCGTGGTCACCGCGACCGCGCGACAGCCCCACCGCGCGCGCAGCGTGCGGCCCAGAACCGCCGGGTCCTGCTCCGCCCGCGCGAACAGCCGGGCCTCGGACAGGTTGGGCACCACGAGATCGCTGCGGGCCACCGGTTCGCCCCCGCGGGGATGCGGGTCCCACACCAGGGGGACGTCCGAGGGCAACCGTTCCAGAGCCCGCCTGAGGCGAGCGTTGCGCGTCGTCCCCCGGCCGTAGTCGGCCACCAGCACCGCACCGGCGTGGTTGAGCGCGTCCAGCACCCGTTCGTCGGGAGGGCGGTCGGGCACGCCGCCGTCTCCGGTGTCCACGCGGGCCAGTGACCGCCCGGAGACCCGGATCCTGGTTTTGCAGGGGGTTTCCCCCTCGAACGGAAGCGGCAGCAGCGTGGCCGCGTGCTCCAGCAGCGCGCCGAGCTGTTCCCCCGCCGCGTCGCGACCGAGTCCGGTCACCACGACGACCTCCCCGCCCTCCTGCGCGGCCAACCGCGCCGAGAGCCCCGCACCCCCCGGGCGCACGGAGCGCCCCGTCACGTCGACGACCGGGGCGGGGGCGTCCGGGCACGACCGCTCCGTCGTGCCCTCCACGTCGACGTCGAGCAGTGCGTCGCCGACCACGAGAACAGGACGCGGACTCACCCGACCACCTCCTCCGCCCCCGGGGAACCGACACCGGTGGCCTCGTCGAAGGCCGCGCACAGCGCGTGGATCAGGCACAGGTGCAGCTCCTGGACGGTCGCCACGCTCGCCGCGTCAACGGCCACCGCGTCGTCGCACGTCGCGGCGAGGGTGTTCGGGGCGGGCCCGGTCAGCGCCCACACGGTCACCCCCAGCTCCTGGGCGGTTTTCGCCGCGGCCACGACGTCCTGGCTGCGCCCGCTGGTCGACAGCGCGACGAGGACGTCCCCCGCACGGCCGTGGGCCCGCACGCCGCGGGCGAACACCTCCTGCTCGCCGTAGTCGTTCAACGCCGCGGTGAGCGCCGCGGTGTCGGCGTGCAGCGCGACGGCCGAGTACGGTTTCCTGTCCCGGATGAAGCGCCCGACGAACTCGCCGGTCAGGTGCTCGGCCTCGGCGGCGCTGCCACCGTTGCCGCACGCCAGCAGTCGACCGCCGCCCTCGAGCACCTCCGCCAACCGTCGCGCCCACGACTCGATCACGGGAGCGGCCGCGCTGATGCGCCGAGCCTGCTCCGCCAGCGTGGTGAAGTGTTGTTCGATCACGGTTCACCTCCCGTCGGGGTGGCCAGTGCACCGTGCCGTTCCCGGACCCGGTGATAGACCGACTCGGTCTCCCGGACCAGGCGGTCCCAGCCGTACCGGGCGCGGACCCGCCGCGCGCCCGCCGCTCCCATGGCCGCGCGCCGCCGAGGATCCCGGAGAAGATCACGCATCTCCCGAGCGAGCTCCGCGCTGTCGCGCGGCGGCACCAGCACGCCCGTCTCCCCGTCGAGCACCGTGTCGCGGTGCCCGCCGACGGAAGTCACGATCACCGGGGTCCCGCAGGCCATCGCCTCGAGCGGAACGGTTCCGAAGGGCTCGTACCACGGGGCGCTGACCACCACGTCCGCCGAGCGGTACAACGCGGGGGCCTCGTCGTGGGCGACCGGCCCGAGGAACCGGACCCGGTCGGACACCCCCGCGTCCTCCGCGCACCTCGACAGCCGCTCGATCTCCGGATCGGTGCTCCACCGGGTGCGATCCGGCCCGCCCGCGACCAGCAGCTCGGCGTCCGGAACCCCGGCGAGCGCCTCGATCACCGTGTCGACGCCCTTGCGCTCGACGATTCTCCCGATGCTCAGCACCCGGTACCTGTCCCCGCGCGGACGGGGCACTCCCCGGGGGACGAACTTCGCCAGGTCGATGCCGCACGGAACCACGGCCGTCCTCTCCGGAGGGACGCCCATCCCGCCGAGCTCGTTCACCTCGTCGGAGCAGGTGGCCACCACCAGATCCACCGCGCGGGCGAGCTCGCTCTCGAGCTGCTCCCGCTCGGCGGGGCTCGGGTCCTTGGCGCCCTGATGGCGCCTCTTGACCCTGCCCAGGGCGTGGAAGGTCTGCACCAGCGGCACGGACAGTCCCGACAATCCCCTGCGCGCCGCCAGACCGCTCATCCAGAAATGCGCGTGCACGATGTCCGGCGGTTCCGCTGCCCAGCGCTCGGCCAGTCCGCTGCCGAACTCCGGCATGTGGGGCAGCAGCTCGTCCTTGGGCACCGCCCGCGGCGGCCCGGCGCGCACGTGCTCGACGGTGACTCCAGGAACCGCCTCGACCCGGCTGGGCAGCTCCGGTGAGTCGCGTCTGGTGTGCACCACGACCTCGTGCCCCGTGCGCGCCATCCCGCGAGCCAGCTCGGCGACGTGCACGTTCTGACCACCCGAATCGGCTCCTCCCAGCGCGGCGAGCGGACTCGCGTGTTCGGAGACCAGGTCGATTCTCATCGCGTCACCTCCTGCAACAGCTCGTCCCACTCGGCGGAGAATCGCTCCAGCGAGTAGTGCCGCAGCGCGACCGCACGCGCGGCGCGCCCCGCTTCCCGAGCCCGGTCCGGATCGGACAGCAGCTCCCGCACGGTCCGGGTGAGCTCGTCGATCCTGGTCGAGACCGCTCCCGCCTCCCGCGGAACCGCCTCGACCGCTTCGGTGGCGGCCACGGCCACCACCGGCATCCCCAGGTGCATCGCCTCCAGCAGCGACAGCCCGAGCGAGGTCCACCGGTACGGGTGCACGTACACCCTGTTGCCGGCCAGAGCCCGGTGCATCTCCTCCTGGGGGAGGTCCTCGTGCGGTCGCACCCGGTCCCGCCGCAGCCCGAGCGCACCGAGGGAGTCGCTCACCCCCATCCCGAACAGGTCGAGCGGGGCGGCCGCGGCGAACCTCGGCAGCAGATCGGCACCGCTGATCCTGCTCCTGCGCACCGGCTCGTTGATCACGACGCCGGCCCGGGGAGACTCGCCGGTGTAGCGATGTCCCGGATCGACGACGCCGTGCTCGATCACGGTCGTCGGAGCGCGCCCGCAGTCCCAGTACACGTCGTTGAAGTGGGTGACGTGCACGACGGGGACGTCCGCGCGCTCGGCCATCGGGTGCCGGGTGGCCGGAACGTCGCCGCGCGGCGCGTCGTGCTCGACGTAGACCGCCGCCACGTCCTCACCGGGGCGACGCCCGAGCCACTTCTCGCTCAGCTCGAGCTCGTGCGGACGCTGCAGGACCACCACGTCGACGTCCTCCTCGCGCAGTTGCTCGGGGGTGACCTCGACGGCGTTGTCCGGCCACGAGTAGGTCCGGGCTCGGCCGCGCCCGTCCGCGTCGCGCAGGGGGGTGCGCGGGACCAGGCAGGTGTGCCCCGTGTGGACGAACGAGGTCGTCCACGCGCCGTGGACGTGCCACACCAGGACTCTCACGGCACCACCTCCCCCACTTCCGCGACCGCCTCCACCACGTCCACCGGGCTCACCCTGGACAGGCACGGGTGCCCCGGGACGGGACAGCTCCGCGCGCGGGTGTCCCTGCACGGTGCCCGCTGATCGCCGAGCAGCACCGCAGGAACCCCGTAGGGGGCCCAGCGGACCGCGGGCACCACGGGTGCGAACAGGGAGACCACGGGGGTTCCCACGGCCGCGGCCAGATGGGCGGGCCCCGTGTTCGGCGCGACCACCGCCGAAGCCCGCTCCAGCACCGCGGCGAGTTCGGGCAGCGTCGTACGACCGCCCAGGTCGACGGCGGAGTCCCCGGCCACGAACTCGGTCAGCTCCTTCTCGTGCGGCTGGCCGGTCACCACCACGCGGTGACCGGTCAGGGCCAGCTCCCGCACCGCGGCGGCGTAGCGCGCCGGGGTCCACTCCCGCGCCGGGACCGAGGCTCCGGGATGGACCGCGACGTACCCGGCGGGGCCGGTCAAGGCCGAGACCTCGGGAAGCGGGCCGCGCACGGCCAGTCTTCCGTCGTCGGCGCGCGGGAGTTCGAAGCCGCAGGCGCGGGCGAGCCCGAGGGCCCGCTCCGGTTCGGGCTGGTCCTCGTCGACCCGGTGCCTGAGGTCGAGCAGCGAGCCCGGGTAGTCCACGCTGATGGCACCGATCCATCCCACCCCTGCCATGCGCAGCAGCAGGGCCAGCGGCAGCGCCGACTGGTGGAACGAGGTGAACACGACCGCTCGTTCGGGGGCGAAGGCGCCGATCCGCTCCACGAACTCCGTCATCTCGGCCCGGTGCACCGGGGGAGGTTCGGGATCTATCCAGGGAGCGCACCACTCCAGGACCTCGTCCACCCCGGGGAGCAGCTCCGCCGCCGCGCGTCCCCGCGGTCCCGCCAGCAGCACGACCTCGTCCGAACCGGCGGCCACCGCACGCACGGCCGGTCCGGCCAGCAGCACGTCGCCGGCGTTGTCCAACCTGCACACCAGGGTCGTCGCGGTCATCGGCCGGCTCCTTCCAGCAGACGCTCGACCGCTTCGGTGACGCTGCGGGTCACCTCGGCCGCGGCACGTGCCCGGCGCACTTCCTCGGGGCGGGTCCGCGTGGTGGGGACCAGGATCGCGCGCGCTCCCGCCCGGGAAGCCGCCTCGAGGTCGGCGCCGGTGTCCCCGATGACCACGCACTCGCTCGGCAGGAGGTGCAGTTCCGCCGCGGCGCGTTCGATCAGCCCCGGTTCCGGTTTGCGACACCGGCACCCGTCGCCGTCCCCGTGCGGACAGACCTGCCACGTCGCGAACGGGCCGAGCTGGTTCTCGACCGCGGTGTTGACGCTGTCCACCTGGTCGCGGTCGAGCAGTCCACGCGAGACCCCCGACTGGTTGGTCACCACGCCCACGAGCACTCCACCGTCCCGGAGCGACCGAAGGGCCTCGGAAACCCCCGGCAGCGGGCGCACCTGCCGCGGATCGCCGTTGTACGGCACGTCGTGGACCAACGTGTCGTCCCGATCGAACAACACCGCGCGCGGCGGTGGGCAGCTCCACCGCCGAGAGACACGAAGCGCTTTCAGCTGTCCGCGTGACCGGTGCCAGCAGGCAGCGGGAGGGATGAGCACGCTGGTAAGCAGCATCGTGGCGATCTCCGCGGGAGTCCGCGGGCCCGGCAGAATCCGCCGCAGGGCGAACTCCGCGGTGGCGATTGCCCACCCCAGCGCGGCCGCACCTGAAACCTTCCTCCACAGTGGATCGCGCAGCCGCGTGGCCGCGGCCAGCGCGGTCAGGAGCAACGCGGTCGTGGCCACGTGCTCTCTGGTCCTGCCGGGTCCCTCACCTGCCAGGCGCCGCCACCGTCTCCCGTGCTTCGCGCGCATCACCGCGTTGTCGGCGTTGCCCGCCTGGGCGCGCACGCTGGCCAGCACGCCCGCCCTGCGGACCGGATGGAGGCTCCGGCGCTCGCCCGCGACGAGCCGGTAGCCCCGCGCGCGGGCGCGCAGCGCCAGGTCCGCGTCCTCCCGGAATGCCCGGGGGAAGCGCTCGTCGAACCCGCCCAACCGAGCCAGCACCTCGCGGCGATAGGCGATGTCGGCGGTGATCCACCACGCCGAAGCCAACCCCGCGGTGTCCCGCTCCAGGTCGGTGGGTGCGCGCTCCCCGGGCAGCGGGACGCTGAGCACACCCTGGCACGCGGCCACCTCCGCCGGAGCGGAGGCCAGGTCCTCCTCGAGCCACCGCCCCCAGTCGGATGCGGGCACCACGTCGTCGTCGAGGAACACCACCCACGGTGAACGGGCGTGGTGCCAGCCGATGTTGCGCGCCGCCGCCGGGCCGACCCCCGCCGAGCGCACCACCCGTACCGGCAGCCCCGGTTCGACCGCGAGCGGCTCCGCACCCGGTTCCCCCGGCCTGTCGTCGACCAGCAGGATCTCCTCGACCAGCGGAGAGCGCGCGGTCCTCAGGGCGTCGAGCAGGGTGTGCAGACTCGCCCGCCCCGTGGTCGGAACCACGACGGTGTGGTGGAGCCTCTCCCGCGCACTCATGACCGCTGCCTCCCGCGACGAACCAGGAACGGACCGAGCACGAGCACGTCGATCGGGAAAGCCCCGAAGCACTCCAGCGCGTCCACGGGCGAATCGACCATGGGCCCGCCCGCGGTGTTGAAGCTGGTGTTGACCACCAGCGGAAGACCGGTTCTGCTCTCGAACGCGTCGAGCAACCGCGCCAGCACCGGCTCGTCGCCGCGGTCGACGGTTTGGATGCGCGCCGTGCCGTCGACGTGCACCACCGCGGGCACCCGCTCGCGCCAGTGCTCGCGCACGTCGTGGACGAAGAGCATGTAGGGACTGGGCAGCGGGCCACCGGAGAAGATCTCCGCGGCACGCTCGGCCGAGACCATCGGAGCCACCGGGCGGAACTGCTCCCGCCCCTTGACCTCGTTGAGCCGCTCGACGTTGTGCGCGTGCCCCGGGTGCGCCAGCAGCGATCTGTGCCCCAGGGCCCTGGGCCCGAACTCGGCACGTCCCTCGAACCAGCCGACCGTTTCGTCCCTGGCCAGCGCCGCTGCCGCCTCCTCGGCCACATCCGCGGGCCGCTCGAAGTCCACAGCGGCCGAACGCAGCACCGCACGCAGGTGTTCGGTGTCGAACCCCCGGCCCAGATCCGCTCCTGGCATCGGCACCGGTGGATCTCCGCGCTCGGCACCGACCTGCAGCGCCGCCCCGAGCGCGGTCCCCGCGTCCCCGGCGGCCGGTTGCACCCAGACCTCGTCGAAACCGCTCTCGGAGGCCATCCGGGTGTTGGCCACGCAGTTGAGCGCGACGCCCCCCGCCAGCGCCAGCCGGTCCTTCCCGGTGTGCTGCCGCAGCCACGCCGTGAGCTCGACGAGCACCTCCTCCAACCGGGTTTGCACGCTCGCGGCGAGTTCGGCGTGCTCGTCGAGCACCTCCCCACCGGGCTCGCGGGGCGGAGCCCAGTTCCGCCAGTCGATGTCGTCGATCTCGAACCCGCCCGGGCGAACCCGGACCAGCTCCGCGAAGTCGGCGCGAAAGCGCGGCTTGGCGTAGGAGGAAAGGGCCATGACCTTGTACTCGTCGCTGGAACGCCGAAATCCCAGGTACTCGGTCAGCTCCTCGTACAGCAGCCCGAGGGAGTGCGGCAGCTCCTGCTCAGCGTGCACGGTCAACCAGCCGTTCCGGTACTCACCCGCCAGCATCGACGTGCGCTCACCCCGTCCGTCCACGGTGAGCACGGCGCAGTCCCCGGACGGCGCGGCCAACCCCGCCGAGGCCGCGTGCGCGACGTGGTGCGGGACGAAGCACACCACCTCGGGATCGAGCCCGGGCAGCGCGCTGCGCAGGAACAGCGGGACCCTGGAGGCGTAAGTGCTCCGCAACCGCTCCCACTCCGGATCGGTTCCCCCGCGGGAGTGGTCCACCAGCGTCGGGTCGTACGAATAGGCGACGACGTCCAGGTCGGCCGCTGTGATCCCGGCCTCCTCCAGGCACCAGGCGGCGGCGCGTTCCGGCAGCTCCCACGCCGCGAACGGAACGGGGCTCTTGCCGTGCTTGCGACGGGAAAAGCGCTCCTCCTCCGCGGCAGCCACCACTTCCCCGTCGACGACCAGCGCCGCCGCCGGATCGTGGAACACCGCGTTGATTCCAAGGACGCGCACAAGAGCCCCCAAAACGCGAATCGCGACGAATCGAATTACCGACCGCTCAAATCAACTCGCCCATATCGCTACCCTATGAATCGGCGCGCAAACCCCGCGTGCGGAAATTCGCCGAAATCAACGCTCCCGGATCTCCAGTCACTCACCGTGCGCGTCGGCGCGGTGGAATCCTGCGAACCAGGCGACAGTGCGCGACATTCCCTCGCGGAGCGAAATCCCGGGGTTCCACCCGATCTTTTCCACGGCCCTGGATATATCCGGGCACCTCCTGCGCGGATCGTCCGCGAAAGCGGGGACGTACTCGATCGGAGAGCTGGATCCGCACAATTCCCTGACCAGTCTCGCCACCCAGTCGACCGAGCACTCCCACGGATTTCCGATGTTGACCGGTTCCGAGCAGTCGGAGGCGGCCAAGGTCAGCAGCCCCCGCACGGTGTCGTCGACGTAGCACAGCGATCTGGTCTGCGTTCCCGTGCCCGTGACGGTCAGGGGCCTGCCCCCGAGCGCCTGGTCGACCAGCGTGGGGACCAGGCGACCGTCGTCGGCGCGCATCCCGGGACCGTAGGTGTTGAAAATACGCGCGATCACCGCGTCGGTGCCCCGCTGCTTCCGGTAGGCCGTGGTCAACGCCTCCGCGTACCGCTTGGCCTCGTCGTAGACCGACCGGGGCCCTGTCGGACTGACGTTGCCCCGGTAGTCCTCCCCCTGGGGATGCTGCAGCGGATCCCCGTAGACCTCGCTGGTGGAAGCCAGCAGGAAACGCGCACCGCGCTCGGTGGCCAGCTCCAGGCCGAGTCGAGTTCCCTGCGCACCGACCCACATGGTCTCGAGGGGCATCCTCGCGTAGTCCCGCGGCGAGGCCGCCGAGGCCAGGTGCACCACGAGGTCGACCTCGCCGCTCACCTCCCACGCCGTGGTGACGTCGCGGTCCACCGCCCGGAAGAGCGGATCCTTGCCCAACTCGACGAGGCTGTCCGGACGCGCCGTGACGAAGTTGTCCAGGCAGACCACCTCCGTGCCCAGCGCCACGAGCCGCTCGCACAACCGCGTCCCCAGGAAACCGGCTCCCCCGCTGACGACCGCCCGGGCGAACCCGCCGCGAGCTCGCCCCTCCCCTTGCCGTGTTCCTCGTGTCACCGGGGCAGTGTTGCCCCGGCGCTCGCACCGGGCAAGCGGGAATGGTCCCGCCGAGATCCGGGTAACTGGACGCGGGGAACAGCAGTCCGACGGCAGGAGCGGAAACCGTGCGCGCACTGGTGGTGGGATGGCCGAGCTTCCTGCACGGGGAGGCCACGGCCGGCGACGTGGCGGCCATGCGCCACGTCGCGGATCGGCTGAGACGTTCGGGCATCGACTGCGACACCGCGTGGAGCCCGGGATTCCTGCCCGGGCAGACCGGGCTCGAAGCCGCTCCGGCCGAGCACTACACCGATCTCGTCTTCGTCTGCGGCCCGGCCCACGGCGACCAGGTACTCGAACTGCACCGGCGTTACGCGCGCTGCCGCCGCACCGCGGTCGGCGTCTCCGTGATCGACGGGACCGATCCGGCCGTGACCGGGTTCCACCGCGTCCTCGCCCGCGACGGCCCCGGCCGCTCCCCCACCACCGACCTGGCCGCCCGACAAGGAACGGACCCCGTCCCCGTCGTCGGGGTCGTGCTGGCCCCGCAGCAACCCGAGTACGGCGACCGGAGGGAGCACTCCGAGGTGCACCGCGCGCTGTGCCGATGGATCTCCCGGGTCGACTGCGCTCCGCTGGAGCTCGACAGCAGACTGGCCACCGACGAGTGGCGACGATGCCGCACACCCGAGCAGTTCGCCTCGCTCGTCGGCAGGACGGACCTGGTGCTGACCACCAGGCTGCACGGGCTCGTGTTCGGGCTGAGCAACGGCGTGCCGGTGTTGGCCGTGGACCCGGTCACCGGCGGGGGCAAGGTCTCGGCCCAGGCGTGGGCCTGGGACTGGCCCGCCCTGCTCGGCCCCGCCGAAGCACGCCTCCCCGGCGGGGAGCCGGCACGGGCCCTCGAGCACTGGTGGCGGTGGTGCACCTCCCCGGAGGCGCGCCGGCTGGCACACGAGCGCGCCGCCGAACGCGCGGACTCCGCAGAACCGCTGCTGACCGAGCTGGTCGACCGGCTGCGCACCGCCGACCAGCTCGCCGACTGAAACAGGACCCCACGACGGGGCGCACACCTCGCGGGAGGTGGTGGGATGACCGGGCGCACCCCCGTGCGGCCTGCGGCGGCCCTGCTCGACTGGGCGCTGCGAAACTCGGACGCGTCGACCGGCGAAGCGCTCGCCCCCGCGGAAGTGCGTCACGCGCTCGACCGCCTCGTGACCGTGCTGCCCGGGGTCGACCTGGCCGGGCTGTCCCGCTCCTGCGGCGGACACGGGCGGACGCTCGCCGCCACCGACCGGTGCGTGCACCGCCTCGACGGGGAGCAGCACAACCGCGGTGACGGCCCCCTCGTCGAGGCCGTCCGCTCGGGGCGAGCGGTACGGGCCGAGATCACCGAGGTGCGCACGCACTGGCCGTCCTTCGTCCGCGGGGCCCGCGAGGAGCACGTGCACGGCTTTCTCATCGTCCCGCTGACCGCCCCGGCCCCGGGCCGAACGAGCACGGTCACGGTGAGCTGCTACACCCGCACCCCGCGGGCACTCGACGCCGTCGACGAGCACGACCTCTCGTGGCGGCCCTGAAGCGGGCCCGCCGAGCTCGCCCCGCCCTCGAGCCCGGCTGACCTGCCGGACCCGAGGACGCGACGCGGGGACTCCCTCGACTCCCGCTCAGCGCTCGCGCCCGCTGAGCGCGTCCCTGACCTTGTCGACCAGACCGGCGCCCGGATCCATGATCTTGTTCGCAGGCGGCGTGTCCGGGGCCGACGGGTGGGGCCGCGTCGGGGCCGTCTCCTTGGCGTGACGGATCTTGTTGCCCAGGTCCTGGAGCTGTTCCTCGCTGCACGACCGGCGCAGCTTGGGGAAGAGATCGTTCTCCTCGTCCTCGACGTGGTGCCGAATCGACGAGATCAACTGCCTGGTGGTCTCGTCGAACTGCCCGTCCTCGGAATCGAGCTCTTCCAGCCTCTTCATCAACTGCTCGGCCTCGGCGTGCTCGGAGATCTCGTGATCGGCGATCTCGTCCCCGTTCTCCAGCGTCTGCCTGGCCGCCGGGTACAGGTACTGCTCCTCGGCCACCGAGTGCCGCACCAGCTCGGTGATGATGTGATCCACGAGGTTCCGGCGCCGCGAGGCGTCGGCGATTCCGCCCTCGAACTCCTGGAAGGCCTGCTCCACGTTCCTGTGGTCCTCGATCAGCATTCCGATCATGTCGCTGTACTTGGTCGCCTGGGACACGGGCTCCTCCTGAACTGATCACCGCATCGGTCACTGGTTCGACAAACCGGACGCACCGCCTTCCGCGGGATGCGGCGGAAACGGCGACCACGCCGGTGCTCCCCGTCCCTTCCCCGCGCGAAACACCCCGAAACCCGAGTTCACGATCGAACGAAAAACAAAATCCACTCCTCCTTGCCGAATCATTCCCGATCTTTTCTCACTCACCCCGAGTAACCAGTCCTTGCACGAAAGGATTAAAAATTCGCCTCGAATCGCGTTGTTCATGAGAGCGTGAGCACATATGGTTTCGGAATCGATATAGCAAACACCAGGGTGGACGTGTCGAGCAACTCCTCGCCGAGCCGCCGCGCGTGGTTCAGGACCGAAAGGATCCGAGGACGCACCGCGACCCGGGCGAGTCGAAACACCACACCGACCCTGGAGACGCACGATCCTTCCCGCTTCCCTGACAACCACCTTCCGGGCCTTCAGGCACCGGAACTACCGACGTTGGGCCACGGCCGACTTCGTCTCCGTCACCGGCGCGTGGATGCAGAACCTCGGTCTCAGCTGGCTGGTGCTGACCATGACCGGCTCGGCCGGACTGCTCGGGCTGTCCTTCCTGTTCCAGGCGCTGCCCCGAGTGGTGCTCGGCTCCTGGGCCGGTGCGGTGGCCGACCGCTGGCCCGCACGACGCGTGCTGTTCATCACCCAGACCCTGCACGCGGTGCTGGCGCTGGTCCTGGCGTTCATCGCCTGGACGCACGCACCGGTCGCGGGGATCTACGCCATAGCGGTGCTGTCCGGGGTGGTCAGCGTGTTCGACGGGCCCACCCTGGGACGTTTCGGCTCGCAGCTGGTCAGCCGGGACGACCTCGGAAACGCGCTCAGCATCGGCTCGGTCCTCAGCTCGGGAGGCAGGATCCTCGGGATGTCGCTCGCCGGTGCGGTGGTCAGCCTCACCGGCGAGGGGTGGCTGTTCCTCATCAACGCGCTGAGCTTCGCCGCCGTGCTGTACGCCATCTGGAGAATCCGCTCGGAGGCGATGTATCCCCTGGCGACGAGCGAACCGGAGAACTCCGGGGCGCTGTTCGGGCTCCGCTACGTGCTCGGCAACAAGCCGATGATCGCGGTGTTCGCGTTGAGCTTCGCCCTGTCCAGCCTCGGCCGCAACTACCAGGTCACCATGGCCGCGATGAGCGAAGGCCCGCTGGGAACCGGGGCCGCGGGCTACAGCGTGCTGTCGGTGGTGTTCGCCGTGGGAACCATCGCCGGAGGGTTCCTCGCCGCCTCCCGCAGGGAACTCACCCTGCGCATCCTGCTGATCATGGCGCTGGCCACCAGCGTGCTGCAGTTCTTCAGCGGTCTGGCGCCCACGTTGCTGCTCTTCGCGGTCGTGCTGTTCCCGATCGCCCTCGGGGCCGTGGTCATCGACACGACGCTGACCACGCGGATCCAGCTCGACTCCCACGAGGAGATGCGCGGACGGGTCCTGTCCGCCAAGGGCATGGTCACGGCGAGCGCAGGCGCCTTCGGCGGCCCCGTGCTCGGCTGGCTCTCCGAGAGCTTCACCCCCGGGCACGCGCTGGAACTGGCCGGGCTGGTGACCACGGTGGCCACCGTGGCCGCCTGGATCCACCTCGCCCGGATGCCGGAGCGGCGCTCGATGAGCCCCGAGCACAGGTGGATCCACCTCAGCCCCACCGCACAGCTCGAAACCGCGCCCTCCGCGACGGAGCCTCCCGCCGAGCAGCGCGCTCCGGAGCACGGCGAGGCCACCCACCTCGAGGAGGCCGAGCTCGACGAGCACCCCCGGTCCACGCGTTCCGAGCGGAACGAGGCCGTCGGTTCGACGACCGGCTGACGAGCGCCGCAGGAGCTCACCCGACGTAGTCGCGCGCCGCGGACCGCCGCTGCGGGGCTTCCAACCGCGTCAACGCCTGCTCGACCCCGGCGGGAACGGCCTCCCGCTCCCGGAGGAGCCAGGGCAGCCCACCCAGTGCTCCGAGCACCGCCGAAGCCGTCACCCGGTCCTTCGGCGCGGAGGCGAGCACGGCTCCGCTGCGGCGCAGGGCACCGCCGACCGACCTGCGCAACCACGTGGTCCACAAGGTGTTGCGCAGCCCGATCCGGCGGCGTTCCGCGGGCTCGCGCACCGCGGAAGGGCGGTGCCGGACCACGGCGTCCTCGGCGTAGCACGCCCACCAGCCCCGCGCGGCCATGTCGATCAGCAGGAGCTCCTCCTCGCCCCCGAACCACAGGCGCTCCGAGAAGCCCCCCACCGCGCGGAACGCCTCGACGCGCACCACCATCGTCCCCGCGAGCCCGCCCAGCACGGCGGGTCCGGGCAACCAGGGCGGGGCCGGCACCGGGGAATCCCGCAACTCCGGTGTCAACGGATCGTCGACCAGATCCGGCTCCACCACGCACCGAGCCACGACAGCACCGAGCGGCGGGCACCGCTCCAGCAACGTCGCCGCGCGCGTCAGGGATCCGGACTGCCACCGCATGTCGTCGTCGCAGAAGGCGACCAGTGGCGTCCCGGCGTACTCGACGGCGACGTCGCGCGCCACGGCCCCCAGGTTGCTTTCGCTGCGCAGCAGGCACACCTCGGGGAACCGGGCGGTCACCGCCTCGGCCGTACCATCCGTGGAACCGTTGTCGACCACGATCACGGGAGCGGCGTCCTCCAGGGAGGTCATGTGCCGCAGCGTGCGCGACAGCTCCTCCCTGCGGTTGCGCGTCGCGATCACCACGGTCACGCGGTCGCTGCGCTGCTCGCCCCTCATGGCCGGAACAGCGGGGGTCGGGCGGCGCGCCGCGTCCTGGACAGAGCGATGTAGGAGACGGTCGCCACGCCCGCCACCGCGAGGAGGGCCACCCCCACCGCGATCCGGGAGTCCCGGTCCGCCCGCGCATGCCCGGCCACCTCCGCGGCGTTGGCCTGCGTCCTGGTCAGAAGTCCGTGCGCCGTTTGCCGCACGCGCGAGCTCAGGTCGGCCTTGCGGGTCAGCGCCTCGACCGTCTCCCCGATCTCCTGCCTGGCCAGGTCACGGCGGGCGCGCAGTCGTTCGTCCTCGTCGGCGGCGGTCGTGTGCGTCCACGGCCGCCGCTCGCCACGGATGGTCATTTCCGCGTCGCCTCCCTGAGAAAGCGGACGTCCCACCGCACCCCGTCGAGGGTCTCCCCCGGGGTCAGCGGTGTGGATCCCTTCAACCGTGCGGAGCCCACGAGCGCCACCGGGCCCGCGATCAGCAGCAGACAACCGCCCACGGCCAGCGCCGCGAGCCACGCGGGCAACACGATCGCCAGGGCCAGGACCGCGCTGGTGAGCAGTCCGGCGAGCCCGAACAGGGCGAGTCCACCGGCCACGCCGAACAGCGCGGCCCCCTTGCCCGCCTGCTTGCCCTTGCGCTCCAACTCGTGCCGGGCCAGCCGGATCTCGCTGCCGACCAGGTCGCCGAGCTGGTCACCGAGACCACGAATCAGCTCGGTGGTCGAGCGCTCGGAAACCGGGGGATTTTGCTGGGTTTCGGTCACGGCCTCGCCTCCCGATCGCTTCGACGATGCCGGTTCGCACCACGGGGCTACCCGCCAGGGCGCCGATCGATGCCGGCAGCAGCGACCGGACAGCAGGAGCCCCGGCACTCCTGCCCGGTTAGACGATCGCTGCTCCCGGTTACCCGAATGAGGCGAAGCAGTGCGGACCCGGCCGGTGGAGACGACGATGCGAGCACTGACCTGGCAGGGCAAACGGGACGTGCGGGTGGAGAACGTGCCCGACCCCCGGCTGCGGGAGCCCGAGGACGCGATCATCCGGGTCACCAGCAGCGGGATATGCGGCTCGGACCTGCACCTCTACGAGGTGCTGACTCCCTACATGGAGCCGGGGGACGTCCTCGGCCACGAACCGATGGGAGTCGTCGAGGAAGTCGGCAGCGGGGTCGACAACCTCCGGAAGGGGCAGCGCGTGGTGATCCCCTTCCAGACCGCGTGCGGACACTGCCATCTCTGCGAGCTCGGTCTCCACAGCCAGTGCGAGACCACCCAGGTGCGCGAGCGGAACATGGGAGCTGCCCTGTTCGGCTACACGAAGCTCTACGGTCAGCTGCCCGGAGGGCAGGCCGAGTACCTGCGAGTTCCGCAAGCCCGTTTCACCCACATCCCCGTTCCCGAGGACGGGCCGGACGAACGCTTCGTCTACCTCTCCGACGTGCTGCCCACGGCCTGGCAGGCCGTCGAGTACGCGAACGTCCCCGCCGGGGGCAGCGTGACCGTCCTCGGACTCGGCCCCATCGGGACGATGGCCTGCCGGATCGCCAAGCAGCGCGGCGCGGAGCGGGTGTTCGGCGTGGACCTGGTTCCCGAGCGCCTCGAACGGGCGCGCCGGGACGGGGTGGAACCGTTCGACCTCCGCGAAACCGACGACGTCCCCGCGGCGATCCGCCAGGAAACGCACGGCCGGGGGTCGGACGCCGTCATCGACGCCGTGGGGATGGAGGCCCACGGCTCCACGCTCAGCAGCGTCGGAAAGCTCGCCCAGCACATGGCGACCCTGCTGCCCACCGGGGTGGCCAGGACCGTGATGAACCGGGCCGGTCTCGATCGCCTGGGTGCCCTGTACACCGCGATCGACTGCGTCCGCCGCGGTGGCACGCTGTCCCTGAGCGGCGTGTACGGGGGCCAGGCCGATCCGCTCCCGATGCTGACCCTGTTCGACAAGCAGGTCCAGCTCAGGATGGGCCAGGCCAACGTCAAGCACTGGATCGAGGCCATCATGCCGCTGGTCGCGGAAAGCTCCGATCCCCTGGGCGTGGAGAACTTCGCCACCCACACCCTGCCGCTGCGGCAAGCACCGCACGGATACGACATCTTCCAGCGCAAGAGCGACGGTGCCTTCAAGGTGCTGCTCCAACCCTGAAAACACCCGGAATGCCACGGCGAACCGCCCACCCATCGAGGAACTCAGGGCAGCAGCGGCCCGTCCAGCAGCGGCAGGAGCACACCACCGCCGATCCCCACGAGCAGGGACAGCAGCGCGGCGAACGCGGCGACGGGGAGCGCCCAACGCCCGCCGGGGCGCGGTTCCCCGCCCTCCGCGGCGGCCGGGGCGAGGACGGGGACGAGCCAGCGCAGGTAGTAGAACAGGCTGACCACCGTGTTGCCCACGGCCACCGCGGCCAACCAGGCCTGGCCCCCGTCGACGGCCGCGCTGAACACTTCCAGCTTGCCCAGGAAAACCGCCGTCGGCGGAGTTCCGACCAGCCCCAGCAGGCACACCACCAGCACCGCCGCCGCGGCGGGACGGCGCCGCGCCAGACCGCGGTGGTCCGCCACCCGCCGCGCCCGCGGGAACCCGGCCACCACGGCGAACGCGCCGAGATTGGTCACGGCGTAGGCCAGCAGGTAGAACAGCAGAGCGGGTTCGGCCAGCTCGCTGCGGGCGGCGACGACCACGGTCAGCAGCAGGTAGCCGACCTGGCTGATCGTGGAGTAGGCCAGCAGGCGGCGCACCTCCTCCTGGAACAGCGCCGCGAGATTGCCGAGGGTCATCGACGCGGTGGCCAGCACCGCGAACAGCAGCGGCCAGCGCGCCGTCCCCGCGGGAAGCACCCCCTCGGCCAGCCGGAACGTGGCGATCAGACCACCGACCTTCGGCACGGTGGTCACGAAGGCCGCCACGGGCGCGGAGGCCCCCTCGGCGACGTCCGGAACCCAGAAGTGCGCGGGAACCGCGCCGATCTTGAACAGGAGGCCGGCCAGCACGGTGACCCCGCCCACGGCGACCAGCGCGGACGGGGCCGCGGGCAGGTTCCGGGACAGCGCCGCGTACTCGGTGGCACGGCCCGCCCCGTAGAGCATCGTCACCCCGGCGATCATGGTGATCCCCAGCAGCGCCCCCAGCAGGTAGTACTTCAGCGCGGCCTCCGCGCCCGGGGCGTCCGCGAAGAACCCGGCCAGGGCGTACAGCGGCACGGAGGCGAGCAGGTACCCCGCCACCAGCAGCAGCAGGTCCGTCGCCCCGGTCAGCACCATCGTGCCCGCACCGCCGAGCAGCACGAGCACGCAGAACTCGGTCTCGCGGGGGTGCGAGCGCACCGCGTCCGCGGACAGCAGCAGCACCAGCAACGTGCCGCCCAGCACGATCAGCCTGCCGGCCTGGGTGGCGGTGTCCACCGCGTAGCTGCCCTCGAAGGCCCGATGGGGCACACCGTCCCACGAGGCCAGCACGGCTGCCGCGCCGATCAGGCACGCCGCCACACCGACCAGGCGCACCAGCCACTGGCGACCGCGCGGCAACCAGGACCCCAGCAGCAGCCCCACCACGGCCCCCGCGGCGGGTGCGAGTTCGGGAAGCAGCACGAGCGGCCCCGCCCCCATCAGCCGAGCACCCCGACGAGCTCGACCGCGGCAGGTTCGATCACGCCGAGCACCAGGCGCGGCAGGATCCCGAGCAGGAGCGCCGCCCCCAGCAGGGGAAGTATCGCGAGGCACTCGTGCGCACGCAGGTCCGGGAAACCGCGCGCGCCGCCCGGCGGGTCCGGCACCCGGAGCTGTCCGAGACAGAGGCGGTGCAGCGCGCGCAGCAGCAACGCCGCCGTGATCAGGATCCCCGGCAGGGCCAGCGCGGTCGCGACGGTGGCCGTGGCCAGCCCCCCGGTGAATATCTGGAACTCGGCGATGAACCCGGAGAAACCGGGAATGCCCAACGAGGCGAAGACGGTCACCGCCACGGTGCCGGCGAAGACCGGGGCGGCAGCCGCCAGCCCGGAATAATCCCCCGTGCGGTGACTGCCCGCCCGACTGTGGAGCGCCCCCGCGAGCAGGAACAGCGCCCCGGTGAGCAGCCCGTGGCTGACCATCTGGGTGACCGCCCCGGTCACCGCGAGCGAACGCGCCTGCTCCTGCCCGCCCGCGACCAGCCCGGCGGCACCCACCGCCAGCACCACGTAACCCATGTGGTTGACCGAGGTGTAGGCGACCATGCGCTTGAAGTCCTCCTGCGCGAGGGCGACCAGGGCCCCGTACAGCACCGAGACCACCCCGAGCACCACGAACACCCAGGCGTAGCGGCTCCACGCTTCGGGCAGCAGCGGCATCGCGACCCGCACGAACCCGTAGGTGCCCATCTTCAGCAGCACCCCCGCGAGGATCACCGAACCGGCGGCGGGAGCGTCCGTGTGCGCGGGCGGCATCCAGGTGTGGAAGGGGAAGGCGGGGGTCTTGATCAGCAGCCCGAGCCCGATCGCCGCCAGCACCGGAGCACCGAGCGCGCCCTTCCCGGACAGCGGAGCCGCCGCGGCGATGTCGACCATGTCGAAGGTGTGCGGTTCGACGGCCAGGTACAGCCCGATGAACCCGAGCAGCAGGGCCAACGACCCGAGGAAGGTGTACAGGAAGAACTTCAGCGCCGCAGCCCTGGACCCGCCGAGCCCCCACCCGGAGATCACGAAGTACATCCCCACGATGGACAGGTCGAAGTAGACGAAGAACAGTATCAGGTCCAGTGCGGTGAACACCCCCAGGGAGACCGTCTGCAGGAGCAGGAACAGCAGCACGAACCCCTTGGGCCTGCTCGTTCCGCGCAGCGAGTACACCGCGCAGGCCAAGAACAACCCCGCCGTGAGCCCCAGCAGCGGCAGGGAGAGCCCGTCCACCCCGACGTGATAGCTCACCCCGGCCCCGGGGATCCACGGCACGCGCTGTTCGAGCGCCATCCCCGTGCCCGCCTCGTAGCCGATCCAGGCGGCCAGCACCAGAACGGCATCGGCCGCGGCGGCGCACACCCAGCCGACCGTGAACACCCGGGAACCGGCGGAGGCGGGGACCACGGCCAGCAGGGCGGCGACCGCCAGCGGCAGGAACACGATCAGACTCAGCAACCGACTACCTCACCAACACCACGAGCAGGGCGAGCACGGCCAGCACCACCGCGGTCTGGGCGTAGTACTGGTGCAGCTGTCCCGTCTGGACACGCCGCGCGAGCGCTCCGAGCCGACGCGCGGTTCCGGCCACCAGGCGCACCAGCGCCTCGAGCGGGAGCTCGACGCCGCGCTCGACCGTTCGCGCCGACCACAGTCCCGCCGCCGGAACGGCCCGCACTCCCCGGTCGAGCACGCGCTCGTCGAACGAGGCCAGCCCCCCGGCCAGCGCGGTGACCGGCCGCACCAGCAGCAACCGGGCCAGCGACTCGAACCGCACCCACTCCGCGAACAGCCCGCGCAGCGCTCGCGGCACGGGCACGGGACGCTCGCCCCACCACCAGGCGAGAGCCGCCACCCCGACCGCCAGCACCCCGGACAGCACCGTTTCCGGCGCTGCGGGCGTGCCCACTGCCGAGACCCCGATCAGCCCGGCCAGCTGCTCCACCGCCGGCGGCAGTGCGAGCACGCCGAGCACCGCCGACAGCCCGACCAGCAGTACCAGCGCGGGCAACGCGCCTGCGGCGGGCGCGGTGCGCGTGCCGCGCGCCTCCTCGTCCCGCTCGCGGGCGGAATCGGGCCGTGCAGGCGACCAGACCACCCTCACGGCCCTGACGGCGTAGCCGGTGGCGAGCAGGGAGGCGACCGTCACGACGGCGTAAAGGGCCGGGCCGTGCTCCAGGGCCACCGCCGAGATCTCGTTCTCGGTGGCCCACAGCGACAGCGGGGGAACGCCCGCCAGCGCCGCCGCGGCCACCGTGAAGGCGACCCCCACGGAGGGGTACTCGCGCGCCGCGCCCCGCAGCGCACTCAACCGCTTGGTTCCCAGCGCGGTCAGCCACGCCCCTGCCGCCAGGAACAGCGCCGACTTGGTCGCCGCGTGCGCCACGAGATGCGTCGCACCGCCCACCACGCTCCCGATTCCGGAGGCGAGCACGACGAACCCGAGCTGTGCCGCGGTGGAGGCGGCCAGCAGTTGTTTGAGATCGCGCTGGGCCACGGCCACCAGCCCGAGCACCAGCGCGGTCAGCGCACCGCTCCAGGTCACCACCTCCTCGGCCCAGGAGGTCTCCGCGAGCAGGGGGCGGAGGCGCAGCAGCAGGTAGCCCCCGGCCGCGACCATCGTCGCCGAGTGCAGCAGCGCCGAGACCCCGCTGGGCCCCTCCATCGCCCGGGACAGCCAGAAGTGGAACGGCAGCTGCGCGGACTTGCCCAGGGCCGCCGTCACCATTCCCGCCGTCACGAGCGTGATCCACGGTTGTCCGAGCCCGGGCAGTTCGCGAAAGGCGAGCGACCCCGCGCCCCCGGCCACGGCCGCCCCCGCCGCGAGATACATCCCCAGGTCGGCAGCTCGCGTGGTCACGAACGCCGTGCCCGCCGCGCGCACCCTCCGGGAGTCGCACCACCGGAACCCGATCAGCGCCCAGCTGGTGGCCCCCATGACCTCCCAGGAGATCAGCAGCGGGGCCAGTCCGGAGGCGGTGACCGCGCCCAGCATGGAACCGGAGAACAGCAGCATCAGCCCGGTGAACCGCGCCTGGGACTCCCGCGGTCCGACAGCGCCCCGGCAGAACCACAGCACCGCGGGCACGACCACCGCCACCGTGACAACCAGCAGCGCCGACAACCCGTCCACGGAAAACCCGGCCGCGATCCCGAGCAGCAGCGGCACCTCGGCCGAGGGGCGCACGACCGCGACCGCGAGGGCCAGCCCCAGGGTCACCGCGGCCACCGCGAGGCCGACCGGGAAGGCGAACCGCTCTCCGCGGCGCCCCGCGCAGGACAGCACGGCCCCGGCAACGCCGGGAACCGCCAGCATCGTCCAGAGCAGACCAGCCACGTGCTACTCCCGGAGGTCGGCGGCCATGTCGGTCATGTCCACATCCCTGGCGCGGAAAATCGCCGTGACCACCGCGAAACCGAGCGCCATCTCCACGGCCATGGCCGTGATGGCCACCAGGATCAGCACCTGCCCGCCGGTGCCGGACGGTGCCGCGAAGTGCTGGAACGCCGCCGCGGCCAGCACGATCCCGCCGATCATCAGCTCCAGCCCCATCATCAGCATCACGATCGACTGCTGCGACAGCGCCCCGTAGAGCCCCACGGCCACGAGAGCGGCCCCGAACAGCAGGAACACCTCCAAACTCATCGGCGACCTCCCCTGCCCGTGCTCGACGAGTCCGTGCCCGCTGCGCCGACCCCGCCAGGCACCGGGTCGGCGGGACGACCGCGCAGCCCGGGGCCGAACCGGTCGTAACGTCCCCGCCGCGTGGACAGCGTCACCGTCGCCAGGATCGTGGCGAACAGCACGAGACCGAGCGTCATCATCGTCGGCATCTGCGCGCCCATCAGCTCGTGCCCGAGCGCAGCGGTCGGATCGGCCGCGGGACGTCCCGCGCGTTCGGGCCAGTCCACGAGCAGGATCCCCGCCGCGAGCACGACGAAGGTGCCCACCGAGACCGACATCGCCGCGGCCTTGTTGTGATACATCGCCATGGGCATCAGCCCGGCGGGGTTCATCATGTACATGATCATGAACACCGCCATGATCACCATTTCCATGACCATCATCAGCACGAGCACGGCACCGAGGTAGTTCAGCCCCAGCAGCATCACCTCGAAGGCGACGAACAGGAACGAGGCGAGCAGGGCGAACGTCACCCGGGCCATCGAGTCCAGCCGGAACACCAGGAACCCGAACACCACGGCGGCGACGCCGAAAACCCAGCACAGCACAGCTTCCATGCTTCCCTCACCGAACCAGCACGAGAACGGAGACCAGCAGCGCCTGCACCAGCGCCACCGGGATCAGCACCATCCAGGAGAACTCGGCGAACCTGTCCATCCGCACCCGCGGGAACCGGCGAGCCAGCCAGACCAGCGCCAGCACGACCACCGCCGTCTTGACCAGGGTCCACAGCCACGGCGGCAGCACCGGCCCCTGCCCACCGCCCAGGAACAGCGGAACGGACAGCGCGACCGCGACCACGAACAGCGCCCACCGCCCGCCGAGCAGCACCAGCCGGTCCACACCGGACAGCTCGGCGGCCGCCCCACCGGCCAGGTCACCGCCGAGCGGCGCGTCGAACGGCCCCCGGAAAGCCATCGCCGCGGCGCTGACCAGGTACACCGCGAACGCCACCGGCATCCACACCGCGAACCAGAGCCCGGACTGGGCCTCGACCACGTCCCCGACCCGGAGGCTTCCCGCGGCCGTGGCCACCGTGATCAGCGCGAACATGTGCGGCAGCTCGTAAGCCAGCCCCTGGGCCACGAACCGGTACCCGCCGACCAGGGAGAAGACCGAGTTCGGCCCCCAACCGGCCATCCAGACCGCGGCCCAGGCCAGGATCTCCATCGCGTTGAACCACACGACCCCCACGGCCGGATCGGCCACCGAGCGTCCACCCAGCGGCAGCACCAGCGCCGCCGACAGCGCCGCCAGCGGAACGAGCGCGACCCCCGCGCGCCACAGCACCGGATCGGCCGCACGAGTCGTGCGCCGCTGGGTCACCAGCAAGCGGGCCGTCCCGCGCAGCGGCGCGGCGAGCCCACCCACGGCGGGCGCGCCGGCCGCGCGGGCGGCGAGCAGGGAGTCGAACGCTGCCGCGGCGAAGGTGGCGGTCCCCAGCGCCGCGGGCAGGACCACCGCCCACCACAACGGGGTGTCAGCCACCGGACACCTCCACCGGACGCGCGGAGCCCAACCCGGCCACCTGCGGATCCAGGCTGGCGACGATCAACCGCGCCCCGGACAGCTCCACTCCCCGCAGCAACCGGGGCAGCACCTCCAGCACCGGCCCGGCGCGGGCCCGCGCCGGGCCGGGCGGGGAGTCCTGCCCGGACAGCTCGGAGGTTCCGTCCAACCGGGCCAGCCCGTCCTCGATCTCGACGAGCCATTCCCGCCACCGCGCGGCGACGTCACCACCGGAACGACTCGCCCGCACCACGCTCGCCCCGAAACCGGCGCGCTCGGCCGCTTCCCGGGACAGCACCCCCAGATCGGTGGTGAGCCAGCGCAGCGTCCGGCTGGCGCGCAGTCGCCCGATCAGGCGCACGAGCCGGCCGCGCACCCGTTCCCCCGGTGTTCCGGCGAGCACCTCCCCCCGGAGCCGCGCGGCCCGCGCCGCCGGGTCCGGCCACCCGGCCACCGCGAGGAAGCGGACCAGACCGTCCAAGTGCGCCGCCACGACGCGCCGGGCCCCGACGCCGTGCTCGACGCGCTGCCCGGCCGCGGCGCGACGCCACGGTTCGGTCCAGAAGTCCTCGTGCTCACCGGTGTCGTCGAGCAGCTCCACCTCGGCCTCTTGGACCACGTCGCCCTGCAGGGTCGTGCGCACGATCAGTCCCGGCGGCCAATGCGGCAGCGCGGGGCCGAGCGGGACGTGCAACCGGTCCAGCGCGAGCCCGTCCCGATCGGGACCGCGCTCGGCCATGGCCAACCCCGCCGGGTTCCCGCCGTGGCCGCCGTGACCACCATGGCCGCCGTGGCCGCCGTGACCACCGTGGTCACCGTGCTCCTCCTGGCCACCGTGATTGCCGTGCTCCCCGTGACCGCTGTGATCGCCGTGACCGCCGTGGTCTCCGTGGTCCGCGGAACCGGCGTGCTCCGCGGAGGGGCGGGGTCCCTCGTGACCACCTCCCCGCTCGAGTCCGGCTCCGCGCAGCTGACCACCCCGCTCGGACAGTCCACCGACGACCCCGTCGAGCAGCTCGGCCACCCCCTCCGGGGCCGCGACGTGCACGAACACGCGGGGCTCCGGGACCCGCGCCCACAGGGAGCACACCGCGTTCCACGACTCCGCCCCCGGACGCCCGGTGCTGATCAGCACATCGGTGTCCGCGGGGGAGGCGGCGTTCCCCCAGCCGCGCCCGCGCAGCTCGTCCTCGACGGCCAGCCGCGCCGCCGTTCCCGCGGGCCCCTCCACCACCATCGCGTGCGGGGTGGAGGCGGCGAAACGCAGCAGAACCCGGCTCAGTCCCATCGCAACGCTCCCTCGCGCCACGCGTAGACCACGCCGACGAGCAGAACGCCGAGGAAGACGAACATCTCCACGACCGCCTTCGTCCCGACCGCGGAAACGACCAAGGTCCACGGATACATGAACAGCATTTCCATCTCGAAGGCCAGATAAACCATCGCCAGCGCGTACCAGCGCACGTGGAACCGGCAGAAGGCGTGCTCGACGGGCTCGTGTCCGGAGAGGAACTGGTCGACCGCCGCACCCGACGGCCTCACGGCCAGCGCCCACGCCAGGCCGTACACCGCACCGAGAAGCAGCACCCCCACCCCGAGCAGCACCAGCGCCGCACCGAAACCCCCCATCACGCCACGCTCCCCGCACCGGGAAGGGCGCGTGCAGCGGCAGCGCACGACTCGCGGAACGGCACGTCAGCGGACTCGCGCACGATCACCTCCAACCACAGGAACGCGAAACCGATCCTCGCGCACCGGAAGCGTTCCCGCTCGTTGTCGCAAAAACACTCACGTCGGCCGCAGGACTTGTCCGCGCCCGATCCCGGCGCGGCATCAGCGGTCGGCACCGTTTGCCACCGTCCCCGCGCGGGTACTCGAACGCGGGCAGGAGCACCCCAGAGCCCGGCCGGACTCGCCGGTTCCGGGCGAGGAGATGAGACGATGCGCCCGCACGGGGACACCAACGACGGCGCACACGTGGTCGTCATCGGAGCCACGGGCAACGTGGGAACCAGCCTGCTCGACGCGCTGAGCGCGGACCCGGGGATCGCCTCGATCACCGGTCTCGTCCGCCGCCTGCCGAGATTCGCCCCGCCCGGAGTTCACTGGCTGTCCGCCGACGTCCGCACCGACGAACTGGTCGACCACTTCCGGGGCAAGGACGCCGTCATCCACCTCGGATGGATATTCCAACCCACCCGGGACCCGGTCACCACCTGGCGCAACAACGTGCTCGGGAGCCTGCGGGTGTTCGACGCCGTCGCCGAGGCCGGAGTCGGCGCCCTGATCCACGCCTCCTCCATAGGAGCCTACTCACCGGCCACGGGGGACAGCCCCGTGGACGAGTCCTGGCCCACCCACGGGTGGCCCGGCGCGGCCTACACCCGGGAGAAGGCCTACCTGGAGCGCTGCCTCGACCGTTTCGAAGTCCAGCACCCCGGCACGCGAGTGGTGCGGCTCCGCCCGGGATTCCTGTTCAAACGCGAGTCGGCCTCCCAACAGCGCAGGCTGTTCGCGGGGCCACTGCTCCCCCGGTGGCTCGTGCGCCCCGAAGCGCTGCCCCTGCTGCCCACCCCAGCGGGGCTGGTGCTGCAGGCCACGCACACCGACGACGTCGCCGAGGCCTACCGCCTGGCGATCCACACCCCCGCCACCGGGGCGTTCAACGTGGCCGCCGAGCCCCCGATCGACGGGTCCGTCCTGGCCGAGCTCTTCGGAGCTCGCCGGCTGCGAGTCCCCGCCCGGGCCGCGCGGTCGGTGCTGGCAGCGCTGTGGAAGCTGCACGCCGTCCCCGCCTCCCCCGAGCTGTTCGACGCGGTGCTGCGACTGCCCCGGATGGACACCACACGCGCCCGCGACGAACTCGGCTGGTCACCACGCCACGACGCCACCGAGGCGCTGTCCGAGGTGATCGCGGGGATGCGCCGGGCTGCGGGCGCTCCCACACCTCCCCTGGAACCGCGGGTCGCGGGTGGGCGCGCGCACGAGATCGCGACCGGGGTCGGAAGCAGACAATGACGAGAGCCTCCGCGGTCCCCGGTCGCGGGACGTCCGGCCCCGAGCTCCGCCCGGGCGGGACGTCAGGTTCCCGGATGGGTCTCCCCGCCGATCGGCGCGAGCACCTCACCCGTGTAGTAGCTGGACAGCAGCTCGGAGGCGAAGAAGACGTACGAGGGCGCGATCTCGTCCGGCTGGGCCTTCCGCCCCATCGGGGTCTGCTCCCCGAACCCCTCGACCTTGTCCTCCGGGAGCGTCGCGGGAATCAGCGGCGTCCACACCGGCCCCGGAGCCACGCAGTTCACCCGGATCCCGCTGGCGGCCAGGGACTGGGCCAGCGACTTGGTCAGGATGTGCACGGCGGCCTTGCTCGCGGAGTAGTCCATCAGCGCCTTGTTCCCGCGCAGCCCGTTGACGGAACCGGTGTTGATCACTGATCCGCCCTCCGGCAGGTACGGCAGCGCGGCGCGGGTCAACCAGAACGGCCCGTAGACGTTGACCCGGAAGGTGCGATCGAACTGCTCGGTGTCGATGGCGGTGAAGTCCTCCTGGTAAGCCTGGGTTCCGGCGTGATTGACCAGCACGTCCAGCCCACCCAGGTCCTGCGCGACCCTGCCCGGCAGGCTCGTGCAGAAGGACTCCTCCGCCAGATCGCCCTTGTACAGCTCGCAACGACGCTGCTGAGCACGCACCAGGGTGGCCGTGCGCTCGGCATCGTCGTCCTCCGCGTCCCCGTAGTAGACCACGGCGACATCGGCCCCCTCCTTGGCGAAGGCCACCGACACCGCACGGCCGATGCCCGAATCGCCACCGGCCACCAGGGCCCGCTTGCCCTCCAGCAGTCCCTTGCCCTCGTACAGCCGCATCTCGTCCCGCGGAAGCGGGCGCATCGCGTCGGTACGACCCGGATACTCCTGCTGCTGCCCCGGCACGCTCTCCGGTTTCTCGACCACCGCATCCTCCCGGCCACGCACGGCTCGCGATTCGGTCCGCCACTCGACTTCCCCCCGACGGGGCGGATGAAACACCGTTCGCGGCCAGTGCTGCGCAGCAGCACCTCCGGATTGCGCGCCGGCCTGTCAGGTGCATCCTGGTAGCACGGCTTTTCGCACGAAACACAACCTCTCGCCGGAGCAAGCACGCCAACGCCCCGGGCCCGAGGAATGTCGCCGAGCCCGGGGGCATCTCCTTCGGGGCGGCCGATCCGCACGCTCCGTCGAGATCGAGTCGCCGCTGCGTTGACGAGGCCGTGGCCGGACGAGTGGACCGGTTTCTCACGAACGTGCCCCGGTCGGCGAACCCTCCGAATCGTGGGGACAACATGCCCGAATTCGACATACCCGAGCAGAGCTCCCGCAGTCCGGAGGAGTCCTCCTCCGAACCGGTCTTCCGCCCCGGAGCGGGACCGGACCATCCGCTGCGCGTGCAGGTCCACCGCCCCGGCACGGGAGTGCTCGTGCTGTCCGCGGGCGGAACACTGGACACGGCCACCACCGCCGACTTCGCGGAGCTGGTGCGGCACCGGCTGGAATGCACCGCCTCCGGGCTGGTGCTCGACCTGGCCCACATCGAGTTCATCGACACCGACGGGATCATCACCCTGCTCGAGACCGCCACGCGAGCGCAAGCGCGCGGGGTCGAGCTGGTGCTGGTGCCCGGGCCGTCCGTGACCAGGCTGCTGGAGCTGCTGGAGGTCGGCGACAGGTTCGTGCGCGAGGACTCGGCCGAGCACGCGGTCAGCAACGCGCAAGCCGCCGTCCGGGGCCGGTCGCGTTGAGCGGTTGACCCGCCCCACGGCCGGGCGCCGCTACCGCGCGGTGTCCTCGAACAGCGGCGCGGCCTCCGAAGCGAGCTGCAGCTCCTCGCGCGGTTCCACGACGAGCACCGGTGGGCTCGCCCCGGAGCGACTGACCACACCGTCCTCGGCACGGTTCCCGGACAGCCCGGCAGGCACCCCCAGCAGCGCAAGCCGCTCACAGACGCCTTCACGCACTTCGGGCTGATTCCAGCCGATCTCGCCCGTGAACACCACGGCATCGACGCGACGCAGGTGCGTGGCCATCGCCGCCAACCCCTCGGCAGCCCGCCTGCAGAACACCTCGATCGCCAGTCCGGCCGCTGCCCCACCACGGTTCGCCTCGGCGACGAGCTCCCTGGTGTCGTCGGAATACCCCCCGGACAAGCCGTACAGCCCGGACTCCCCGTGCAGGGAATCGCTCAACTCGTCGAGCCCCACCTCCTCGTGTCGCAGCAACCACAGCAGAGCGCCGGGATCCACGTCCCCGCTGCGCCGAGCCATCACGACCCCGCTCAAGGGGGTCAGCCCCATGCTCGTCGCCACGCTGGCACCGGAACGCACCGCGCAGACCGAGCTCCCGCCCCCCAGGTGGGCCACCAGCACGTCGATGTCCTCCCGACGAGCTCGCAGCAGCTCGCCCGCACGGCGCAGCGCCCACGCGTAGGAGATCCCGTGGAACCCGAAACGGCGCGTGGCTTCCCTCCAGCGTTCAGGCACCGGTTCGACACGCGCCGCCTCGGGGAGGGTCTCGTGGAAAGCGGTGTCGGGGCACACCGCCTGCGGCAGTTCGGGAGCAGCGTGCCCGGCGCGCTGGAGCAACTGGACGGTGGAGGGAACGTGCTTCGGTGCCAACGGCTCCAACTCGTGCAACGCGTCGACGGTGTCCTGCCCGAACAGCTCCGGGCGGGGAAAACGTCGCCCCCCGTGCACCAGCCGGTGGGCCACTCCCCGCACCGTGCTCCGGCACCTCTCGAGGAACTCGTCGAAAGCGCGCAGCGACTCCCCCGAGGTGGGGGACTCACCCGTGTGCTGGGAGTCCACCAGCCGAGGCGGGGAATCCGCAGCGACCTCGACCGCATCGAGCCGCAGGCTGTTCGAGCCCGGATTCACCGTCAGAACACCGGTACCCACGTCACCCTCCGATCCCGCGCTCGTCATCCGCTCACCGCCCCTCATCGGGAACGTTCCCCGGAACCGGGGCCCTGCCAGGTCCACTCCGCGACCTCGGGAAGATCCCGCCCGTGCTCGCGGGTGTGGAGATCGTGCTCGGTGCGCTTGTCGATCATCGCCTGCCGCGTCTCCGCGGCCACCTCCCCCAACCCCGCGACGTGGTCGATCACGTCGACGACCAGCGCGTAGCGGTCTATCCCGTTGCGCACAGCCATGTCGAAGGGCGTGGTGGTGGCCCCCTCCTCGCGGTAGCCGCGCACGTGCAGGTTCCGGTTCGGCCTCCCGTGCGTGAGCCGATGGATCAACCACGGATAGCCGTGGTAGACGAACACCACCGGCTTGTCGGTCGTGAACAGGGACTCGAACTCGGCGTCGGGGATTCCGCGCGGGTTCTCCCGCCCGCCCTGCAGACGCAGCAGGTCGATCACGTTGACCACTCGCACCCCCACCCGCGGAAGCCGGTGCCGCAGCAGGTCCACGGCGGCGAGGGTCTCCCTGGTGGGCACGTCACCCGCGCAGGCGAGCACCACGTCCGGCTCCCCCGCGGCAGTGCCCGCCCAGTCCCACATCCCGATACCCCGCACGACGTGGCGCCGCGCCTCGTCCATCGCCAACCAGTTCGGCTGGGACTGCTTGCCGGACACGACAACGTTGATTACGTTCTCACCACGCAGACAGCTGTCGACGACGCAGAGCAGCGTGTTCGCGTCAGGAGGCAGATGCACCCGAACCAGCTCCGGCTTCTTGTGCGTGACGTGGTCGAGGAAACCGGGGTCCTGGTGCGAGAAACCGTTGTGGTCCTGCTGCCAGACGTGCGAGCTCAGCAGGTAGGTCAACGAGGGAACCGCCCCCCGCCACGACAGTTCACCACTGACCTTCAGCCACTTGGCGAACTGGTTGAACATCGAGTCGACTATGTGCACGAACGCCTCGTAGCTGACGAAAAGACCGTGCCTGCCCGTCAGCAGGTATCCCTCCAGCCACCCCTGGAGGGTGTGCTCGCTGAGCATCTCCATGACCCTGCCTCCGGGAGCCAGCTCGGCCTCCACCGAGTCCGTCCCCGCCTGCCAGGCCCGCGAGGTCGCGGCGTGGACGGCGCCCAGTTTGTTGGAGTCCAGCTCGTCGGGGCAGAAGATCCGGAAGTCGCGCCGCCGCTCGTTCGCGGAGAACACGTCACGCAGGTACTCCCCGAGCGCGGCCATGGGCGATCCGACCCCGCCACCGCGTCGGGGGAGCTCCACCGCGTACTCACGGACGTCCGGAAGCCTCAGCGCGGCAGCCGCTCCCCCGTTGGCGGCCGGACCGGCGCCCATCCTCCTGTTCCCCTCCGGAATCGCCTCGGTGACCACCGGGCGGGGCCGGCCCCGCCCGTCGAACAACTCCTCCGGGGCGTACTCGCGCATCCACCGCTCCAGCAGCTCGAGCCGCTCCGGATCCTCCGCGGGGGCGTCCAGCGGGATCTGGTGGGCCCGCCAGGTTCCCTCCACGGGATCACCGCCCAGCTCGCCGGGTCCCGTCCACCCCTTCGGGGTACGCAGCACGATCATCGGCCACCGCGGCCTGCTTCTCGCACCGCGCTCCCGTGCGGCCCGGTGGATCTCCCGAATGTCGTCGACCGCGCGGTCCAGCGCTCCCGCGAGGTCCCGGTGCACCTGCTCCGGGGCATCCCCCTCGACCCAGTAGGGGGCGTGCCCGTACCCGCTCAGCAACGCGGAGAGCTCCTCGTCACCGATGCGGTCCAGCAGGGTCGGATTGGCGATCTTGTACCCGTTCAGGTGCAGCACCGGAAGCACCGCACCGTCGTGGACGGGATCGAGGAACTTGTTGCCGTGCCAGGCCGTGGCCAACGGCCCCGTCTCCGCCTCACCGTCCCCGATCACGCAGACCGCGATGCGCTCCGGGGCGTCGAACACCGCTCCGTAGGCGTGCGCCAGGGAATAGCCCAGCTCCCCGCCCTCGTTGATCGAACCGGGGACTTCGGGACCGGTGTGACTGGGCATGCCCCCCGGGGACGAGAAGTTCCCGAACAGTGCGGCCATGCCGTCCTCGTCCCTGCTCACGGCCGGATACATCTCGCTGTAGGAGCCCTCCAGCCAGGTGGCCGCCTGCAGGGCCGGGCCACCGTGCCCCGGTCCGGTCACGTACAGCACGTCGAGATCGCGGAGACGGATCAACCTGTTGAGATGGGAGTACACGAGCGTGAGTCCGGGCACCGTGCCCCAGTGACCGAGCAACCTCGATTTGACGTGCTCGGCACGCAACGACTCACGCAGCAGCGGGTTCGCCGTCAGGTAGAGCTGACCGACGGCCAGGTAGTTCGCGGCTCGCCAGAAGGCATCCACTCGCTCGTACTCACCGTCCGCGAGCGGCGCTGCGGGAACGGTCCGCATCCGGGAGACCTCCCGTCTCCTAGGGGCACTTGCGCGCTCTGCGCCGAACTCCTCCGCCTCGCGTGCGCGAGGGCCGCGTTCACGAGCTCACCAGCGCGTTCCTGCCGCGTCGGCTACTGACGTGGCGCTTCTCGGCGCGGCATCGAAGAATCCACCCGGGCAACTCGCACCGTCGCGAGCTCCCGGTCGAGCGCCCGGCGAGGACGGCCCCGCACCAGCTGGACCGCTACCCGGTGTCAGGGACTCCCGGATCCGGGCGTCGTCCGAGGTTCCGCCGAGTGAGCCTGCGCCGATAAACGCCTGCTCAGGTCGTGTGCATCTCGCCGGTGCTTCCGGAGTCGAGGAGCTGCCGGAGCTGCTCCGGCAAGGCGTCCCGCACCTTGTCCATCTGACCGCCCTGGGTGGCTTCGCGCAGCATCTCCATGACCACCCGGCTGGCGTACGCGGCCCCGGACTCGTCCAACCCGCCACGAGAGCTCACCCGTTCGAGGAACTCCTTCAGGTCGAAGCGCTCCCCGCTGCCCGCGCCGCTGAACACCTCGGTGCGCCGCAGGTGCTCGCCGATCTCCCTCGGGAGCTGGGCGGCCACGTGCTCGGCGAGCTGCTCCGGGATCCGCTCACCGAGCGTCTCCAGCGTCGCCCGCGTGACCGCCTCGGCCGCTCCGCGGCTCGGCAGCTTGGCACGGGCCTGCACCTGGCCGATGAACGTGTCGTGTTGCATGGTCTTTCCCCAATCAACGCCGTCCCTCGATCAACGCTGTCCCTCAGCAGGGGAATACCCAGCACGCTCGGGTGCACAACCTCCACACCGGCAGCGAACGGCCGATCAGTCCGCGTCCTCGTGCTCCTGCCCGGTGCGTTCCCTCCTGCGCCTGCGCGCTCGGCGTTCCTGCTCCCGCTTGCTGTAGGTGGCCCGGCGCACCGCGGCCTCGCTCTCCAGGCTGGACCCCAGAGCACCCGCGATGGTGCCCATCGAACTGGCCAACCACACCAGACTCGCGTACTCGGACAGCCCCACCGAGTGCCCGAGCTGGACCTCCATGTAGGAGGCGGAGATGACCGCCACCGCGGCCAGCAACGTCACGGCGAACAGCAGCACGTACATGCACACCACGCCGATCAGCAGGGTCAGCAGGGTGGCGGCGTTGTACATCGCGGCCCGTTTCGCGTCCCCGTGCCGCGCGGGGCGCTCCCACAGGCTGTTGTGCACGATGATCCAGACGGCCATCATCGCCACGGCGAAGCAGGAGATCCCCAACAGCCGCAGCGGGCTCAGCGCATCGGCCATGCCCCAGATCGACGGGTAGAAGATCCCGAACGCGGCCGCGGCGGCCGAAGCGGCGATCGCCCTGGACAAACTGGGCACCAGCCTCCACGGGCGGTTGTCCCGCACCATCCCGAACAACAACCGCAGCCTGCCCCGCGTGCCGGTCAGCGCCAGGTGCAGGTCGATGTTCTCCTGCTCGGAGGGGACCTGCCGCACCGGCGAGGCGAGCTCGGTGGGGCGCCTGCGTATGTGGTGGTGGCTGCGGCTGACCGCACGACTGCCGCTGGACCCCAGCTTCTCCTTGCTGAGCATGCCGAGCACGTGCGCCACGGTGTTGCGCGCGTGGGCGCGCGGGCGCAGCCAGCCGATCGCGGGCAGCGAGGCCAGTCCGACCCCGCGGGCCACGTCGACGTCGGCCACCACGGGCCGACTCCCGTCGCTGCGGGGCAACTCGGTGATGCAGACCATCAGATCCCACTGCTCCTCGGGCAGCTTCTCCGCCGCCTCGTCCAGGGGAATGCGCCCCTTCTCGTCCAGCGGAATCTGCTCGGAGCGGACGCGCGCCCGCCAGACGACCTCGCTGTTGACCCGGTCCGCCAGCACCTCGGGCAACTCCGTGCTCAACTTGCGAGCGATGTCGGTCGGCCTGCCCGGATCGGACAGCAACCCCACCGTGACAGTCGGTACGGCCCCCGCACCCTCCGAGTCCGTGCTCAACGAGTCGCCCCTTCCCGGAATCCGGCGCCCGTGTTCCCACGCGAGTTCCCCCGAAAAACTTCCACGACTCCCCCGGAGCCAAACCCCCGGGCGGGGCCGCACGTACCCGGGAGGTTTCACCCCGGGTCCCCCCGGAAACCCCCGAGGGAGTGCGTCCCCGGAACGAACCGGGCACCACCCGGGCGCAGCCCGAACATTCGAACACGTGCGCATCGACGCCGCAGGGGAGCACCATGCTGCGGGAACTGGTCACCAACGAGGGCGATCTGATCGACATCGTGGACAACGATCACCGCACTCTGGAACGGGCTTTCGCGGAGTACGAGAACGACTCCGGCGACTCGTGGGACCGGCGTGGACTGGTCGAATACATCACCGCCGAGATGATCCGCCACATGGTGGCCGAGGAGGAATACCTCTACCCGGCGGTGCAGGAGAAGCTGCCCGAGCTCCAGGCCGCCGCGGAACGGGAGCTGTCCGAGCACGCGCGGTTCGAGCGGGAGCTGAAAGCCCTGGAGATGACTCCTTCCGACCAGGAGGAGTTCGACCGGCGCGCCCGCGCGCTGTTCCAAGACTTCCGCCAGCACACGCGCGGCGAGGAGCGGGAACTGCTCCCACGCCTGCACTCCGCCTGCAGCGCCCGCCAGCTGCTGGCCCTGGGCAGCAAGATCACGATGGTGCGCTCCGTGGCCCCGACGCGGCCGCACCCGGCGGCCCCGGACCACTCCCCGGCCAACATGCTCTTGAACCCCGGGATGGGGCTCGTCGACCGGGTGCGGGACGCGCTGTTCGACAAACAGCGCTGACCGGACGGCCCTCGGCCGGGCAGTTGGTCCCGGCCGGACTGCCGGCGCGAGACTCCGCTCAACCCCCGTCCGAGGAGCCACGACGCGCGGCCTGGCGCCAGGCCCTGGCACGCTCCGAGGCCCTCCGCCGCGCGTGATCCCGCCGCACGGACAGGACCTGCTCGGCGGTCGCCTTGCCCTCGCCCATGGCGACTTCGGCCTCCAGCAGGCGCCGCTCCTGCTCGTCGGGTTCCTCCGCGCGCAGTTGCTCCTCCGGATCCGGACGGCGGGAACGCATCGGATGCGCGCGCCGGTAGGGGTTGTCGGGCGGCAGCCCTCCCGAGACCCGGCCGTAGAAACCGAGCACCAGCAGGAAGATCCCCACGACCAGGCTGAAGAACACGTTCGGCAAGCGGAACGCCAGGACGTTGAACGTCGTGTGCAGAATCGCCAGGTGCACGATCCCCGACAGCAGGAACAGCACCGCGAACACGACGCTCGTCGTGGACGAGACCCTCGGCCCCCACAGGGCCGCCCCCACCAGGAGCGCACCGGCCACCACGGAGATGATGGCCAACGCACCGTTGCTGGACAGCCCGTAGACCCACTGCCCCTCCGTCCTGAACCAGGACAGCCCCCGGACCAGTCCCGTGATCGCGAACACGAGCAGGGCGAGTCCGATAACGGCCGCGCCCGAGCGATGTATCAAGTGCACCGTGCGGGGACCCAGCGCCATGGTCGGACCTCCGAGAACCCGAGAGTTCGTTCCACCACGGACTGCCCACCACCCCGGGCGCCCGAAACCCCTCCGCCGAGTTCCGCGCAATCAGCCAGTGCACTCCCCCGTTAGGATGGCGTCATGTCCGCGCCACCCCACGAAACCCGCCGACCGCACCGGGTCTACCAAGAAGGTACCGACCCCGACCCCCGCTTCACCCTGGCCAACGAGCGGACCTTCCTGGCGTGGCTGCGCACCGCGATGGCGCTGATGGCCGCGGGAGTGGGCATCGAAGCGGTCAACACCACCACGGCCATGCTGCACGCCCCGCTGGTCACCGGGCTCGCCGTGCTGCTGCTGCTCGGCGGCGTGCTCATCAGCGCGGTCTCGTTCACCCGCTGGGCCACCACGGAGAAGGCGCTGCGCACCGGCAGACCGCTTCCTCCCCCGCGGATGGGGGCTTTTCTCGGTTACGGGCTCGCGGCCATCGGGGTGGCCGTGGCGGTGCTGCTGGTGCTGCTGGCCTTCTGACCCCGTTCCCGCGCCACAGCGAGTCCACCGAGCCGCCCACGCCCGCGGAAGCCCCGCGAGGTGCTCCGCCCCGGACGGAACCGCAAGCGAACGGAGCTGATCGAGATGGGCCACCCCGGGCAACCTCCCGAACCCCCACCCGGGTTGCAGACCGAGCGCACCACGCTGGCCTGGCTGCGCACCGCCCTGACTTTCCTCGTCGGCGCGTTGGTGCTGCTCAAACTCGTCGCGCACACCCGCCCACGACTCGCGGTCGGGGCGGCCTGCGTGCTGCTGCCGGTGGCGGGACTGGTCAGCGCCCTGGCCGTGCACCGGCACCACGCCGAGAACCAGGACCACGAACCGCGCCCGCTGCGCGACGGGACGCTCCCGGCCGGGATCACGCTGCTGGCGACCCTGGTGGCCGGGCTGGGCACGCTCTACGTGCTGACCGGTTGAACAACACCGACCACCCGAACCGCCACCGCCCCGGAACCGCACCTGGTGCTTGCCCGCGGGAGGAAACGCTGTGACGCTGGTCGTGGAAGGCTCGAACGGAGCAGACCGGACCTTCCGCGACGAGACCTCCGAGCAGGTTGGCGGATCGGCGATGACAGGCACGCTTCCCCTGGGCCGTGTGGCGGGGATTCGCCTCGGGCTGCACTGGAGCGTGGCCGGCATCGTCGGGCTGATCGTGTTCGTGCTCGGCTCCTACTGGCTGCCGAACGTCTTCCCCGGCCACTCCGCCTTCTTCTACTGGCTGTCCGGGGCCGTGGCCGCGCTGCTGCTGATCACCTCGGTGCTGGTGCACGAGCTGGCTCACGCGCTCGTGGCCGTCCGCCGCGGTGTGCCGGTCGACGGGATCACCCTGTGGCTGCTGGGCGGGGTCTCCCGGCTGCGCGGTGAGGCCCCCAACCCGCGGGTCGACCTGCTCATAGCCGTGGTCGGACCGCTGGCCAGCGGGCTGCTCGCCGGGGTGTTCGCCGGGCTCGCCTGGGCTCTGGCCGCGCTGCAGGCGGGACAGCTGAGCGTGGCCGTGGCGAGCTACCTGAGCGCGCTGAACCTGGTCGTGGCCGTGTTCAACCTGCTGCCGGCCGCCCCGCTGGACGGGGGACGGATCCTGCGCGCCGCGATCTGGTCCCGCACCGGGGACCGCTTCAAAGCCGCCGTGTGGGCCACGCGCACCGGGACCGCGCTGGGAGCGCTGCTCATCGCCTACGGCTTCTACAACCTGGCCACCCGGGGTTACGAGGGGGTCTGGGCCGTGCTGATCGGGCTGTTCGTCATCCAGTCCGCCGGCGCGGAGAACAAGCAGGCCCAGGTGAGCGCCGCGCTCGAAGGGGTGCGGATCGCCGACGTCATCGGAGTCGCTCTGGCACCGATCGCGGCGGAGTCTCCGGTGCGCACCGCGCTGACCGTCTCCGGGATGCACGGCAACTCCGCCCTGGCCGTCACGGACGCGGACGGACGTGCGGAAGGGGTGGTCACCCCCGAACAGCTACGTGCGGTCCCGATTCCGGACCAGGAGCGCACGACGGTACGTCAACTCGCCCGGCCCGTTTCCGAGTTCGAGTCCGCCACCGCGGACGAACCCCTGACGGGCGTACTCCTGCGGCTCCGGTCGCCCGGCAGCAGTTCGATCCTCGTCCTCGACGACGAACGCCCCGTGGGGATGGTGCTCGGCACGGAGCTCAACAGGATCGTCACCGACAGAATGGCGAGACCGCACACGCGGAGCGGCGCGCCCGGAGAAACGGGCGCCCCTCCCGGGGCGGAACCTCCCGCTGACTGGTGGTACCCGGGGCAGGGACCTCGCCGCTGACCCCGGCCCCGGCCGGAGGCGATCCGGTTGCACCGGTGCCCGGCCCCCGCGGTGAGCGGCTTTCCGCAGAACCGCGCCGAAGGCCCTTCCGAGTCCGCTTCGCCCCGCTTCCGCGACGGCGCCGAAGCACACCACGTGCAGCAGCAACCGGACCGCAGGCCGCGGGGAGCTCCGCCGCGAGCACTACGGAATTCCGAAGCTCCCCTCGGCCTCCACCGCGACCACCCCGGGCAGGCCGCGCACCTGCTCGGCGTCGGCCTCCGACAACGACCCGAGGACCACGCCGAGCTGGTCGAGCACCTGCTCCACGCGCATCCCTGACCGCCGCAGCTCCTCCGCGGCGGTCTCGGGATCGTTCAGCCACTCCTCACCGAGGGTGACCACCACTCTCTCGGACATCCCACCGCCTCCTGGGAAACCGTGGCCCGGTGCGGGAAGGCCCGCACGTCCACCGTCACAACGGGGCCTTGACCAGACCGGCCCCCACATCGGCCGCGGGCAGTTCCAGACGCTGCGCCGCACGCACCAGTGTCGACCACAGCGCCTCCCCGCGCGCGCCGCTGCGCTCGGCCCACAGCGCGGCGATGCCCGACACGTGCGGGGTGGCCATGCTCGTGCCCGAGATCGTGTTGTACCGCTGCTCCATGAGCCAGCTCGAGTAGACGTCCACGCCCGGTGCGGCGATGTCGACCTGTCCGCCCTCCACGGAACTGCTGCGCGCCGAGAAGTCGGCGATGCCGAGCTGGGAGTCCAGCGCGGCGACCGCCATGATCGAGGGGCTGTTGGCGGGCACGCCGACGAAACCGGGATCCCCCGCACTGCGCTTCGCGTTGTTGCCCGCCGCGGCGATGATCAGCGACCCGCGGTTCAACGCGCGCTGCCCGACGGTCTCGTAGCGCTTCGAGACCTGGCGGCTGTTGGCACCCAGCGACATGGAGATCACGCGGCAGTCGTTCTTGACGGCCCAGTTGATCGCGGCGAGGATCTCGGTGTCCGAACCCGACCCCTGGTCCCCGAGGACTTTGCCCACCAGGATCTCGGCCTCCGCCGCGATGCCGTACCGACGGCTGCCCGGCGGGTCCGGCGGGTTCTGCGGCCCGCAGGACGTGCCCACGCAGTGCGTGCCGTGACCATTGCCGTCCCGGGCGGACTGACCGGACACGAACGAGCGGGTGCTCAGCTCACGTCCCTCGAAGTCCGGGTGCTCGGTCTCGAACCCGGTGTCCAGCACGGCCACGCTGATCCCCGCGCCGGTCAGCGGCGAGTTCGTCGTCTCCGTGGCCTGCAGTCCCCAGGTGGCCCGGGCCGTGTCGGCGAACTGCGCGGCGGGGCCGGCCGCCGACCAGCTGGGAGCGGCGGAGAGCCGCTCGGCGGTCCCACCGTCCACTTCGGAGGCGCGCCCGGAGTCGCCCAGCGCGTACATGACCTGCTCGGGCTCCACGGACACGATCCGGGAATCCTGCGCGGCCGCCTCGGCGATCGCCTCGGCCCTGTCCGGATCAGCGTGGAACACGCCCAGCCCCAGGTCGCCGAACATCGTCGCGTCGGCACTCGCCGCCTGGTCGACGTCCAGGGCGCCGAACTCGAAGTCGCTCGTGCTGGCGACGTTGCTCGCCCCGCTCAACGAGCGCAGTGTTTCGATCCCGTCGGCCTCCCGGGCGAAGACGTCGTCACTGAGCACCACGACGTAGCGCCCGGTGAAACCCTCCGAGCCCTCCGCGGCAGCACCGTGGGCGTGTTTCGCGTCGCCGTTTCCCGCGGACGGGGTTCCCGGGGACGGATTGGAGTCGGCCATGGTGGCACCTCTCCTTCGAAAACGATCAGCTTGGGGGGAAGTTCGGAGCAACGGCCGCCTCCGAGTCGGGCACGCGTGCCACGCGGGACGGCGACGCGTCGGTTCCGTCGGAAAGTCATTTCCCGAAATGACGCACGGTCGAGCCGAACTGATCCACACTCGTGACCGTATCGTGACCCGAAGTTTATGAGCCACCTTCTGCGAGATTTTCGAACAATCTCATTCCGACGGGTGAGCAGCACATTGCCGGGAAGTTATCGACAGTGAACACCCCGAACGGAAACCACGAAACCGGGCGACCCGTTTCCTCGAAAGAAGGAACGATCAAAAATGAAAAGCTCTCAACCGCTGTTCGGGGACCCGTCACGCCCCTCGGCCCGCCCCTCGGGCGGGCAGCTCCAGCTCGCCCACCGGTGGCACACCCGCGAACCGCCCGGGCACCCCACGGGGAGAATGGTGCTCATGGAGGACGTGGAGATCCGGGACGAGACCATCCGGCTCGGTCAACTGCTCAAGCTGGCGGGCGTGGTCGAGCACGGCGCCGAGGCCAAGAGCCTCGTCCAGGCGGGCGAGGTGCGGGTCAACCAGGAGGTCGAGACCCGCAGGGGGCGCCAGCTCGTTCCCGGCGACGAGGTATCGGTGGGCGGACAGACGCTGCGGGTCAGCACCGGCTGACCGGTCTCGACCGCCCCGCGCCCGGCGCGGGGCGGTCGCCGCGGGAGATCGCGCACCACCCCGTGCGAGTGCCCCGCGCCGGGATTCGCCGCCCGAGCCCCGAGCAAGCCGTCCCACGAGGAGCCCCGCAACGATGTCGTCCGTCGAGATCCGATCGCTCGGCCCGCGCACCACCGCCTACCTGCAACCACCCGGCGGGTGGTTTCTCAACAACGCGGGCTGGATCGGTGGCACCGAACGGCTGGTGCTGGTGGACACCTGCGCCACCGCACAGCGCAGCCGTCACCTGATCGAGCAAGCACGCAGCACCGACCGGGACCTCCCGCTCAGCGCGGTGCTCACGCACGCCCACGGGGACCACGCCAACGGGGCCGGACACGTGGAGCGGGCCGGTGGAACCGTGCACGCCACCCCCACCGCGGCCGAGGAGGTCCGCGGGGGACCGCACACCCACCCCGAGATCTTCGGACAGGTCCCCTGGGGAGAGATCTCCCCGCCCGAGCGGATCACTCCCGTTCCGGAGCCTGCCGAAGTGGACCTGGGCCGGACCCGCATCGAGCTGCACCCCGTGCCCAACCGGGCGCACACCGGTGGGGACCTGGTCGTCCACCACCCGGCCGAGGGCGTGCTGTTCACCGGCGACCTGCTGTTCTCCGGAGTCACTCCGCTGGCGTTGCACGGCAGCATAGCCGGCTGGCTCGACGCGCTCGACTGGGTGAAAAGCTTCGGGGCGAGCACGTTCGTCCCCGGGCACGGCCCGATCACCACCGCGACCGAGGCCGTGCTCGACCGGCAGGTCGCGTACCTGCGCTGGCTGCTCGACGTCACCGCGATCGCCGAGCCCGAGTACGACACGCTGCAGCAGCGTGCCCGGCAGCACTGGCCCGAGTGGCACGACGCGGAGCGCCACGCGGTCAACCTGCGCCGCGCGCACGCCGAGAACCACGGTCACGAGTTCGATCTCGCGGAGGCGGCACTGGCCATGCTGAGCGCGGCCGGTGGACGCATCCAGCTCGACCTCTGATCCGGGTTCGCACCTCCCGCCGCTTCCCGACGCTCGTCGCGTCCCCGTCCGGCGGCCTCGTCGCGCCGAGAGCGCACGAGCCACCGCCGGGCGAACCGCGCCTGACGATGCCCGTCGCGAGCGTGCCGCCTGCCGGCGCGGTGCTTCCGACGCCGGCCGCGCGCAAGCCCGCGGCCCCTCCGCTCAGGAGACCGTGTCGAGGAACGTCTTCAACGACTCGGCCGCCTGACGCAACATCGTCAGACCCTGCTGTGCGGCCGCCGCGGCCTCCTGCGGCGAGTCGGCGACCCACCACACCAGCAACGCGACGGCGACCAGTAAAAGAAGCCCCTTCAGAAGCTCCCCCTTCCCCCGGTTCCCCTGGCGCGAGCCAGTGTCCCCGAGCTCGGCCCGCTTCGCCCGGTCGAACAGCCCGCCACTCCGGAAGCGGCACGCCCACGCGCCCCCAGTGTTTTCGAATCGTTACCGAACGACCGCCAGCAAACCGCCAGCCGCTTCCCCACTCCCCGAACTCCGCACGAGCGGCCGCCGCGGCCACCCGCAGTCCGAGCGCACCGATCCCCTCACCCGCCGAGGAGCACCTCCGGCCACACCGAGAATCTTCTTCGGAGGAAATTTCACAAAAAGCACTCCACGAAAACGAGAATCCACCGAAAAGAGCAGTCGACCACGTCTCCACCCGGAGCGAATCGCACGCCGGAGCGAAAACGACTTCTCCTTTTCGTCGCGCTGTTGACGCGTTGTCCCGTTCTGCAACAGGATCCCCGCGGAATCCGCGAGAGAAGAGGCGGAGATCGACGCGGAAAGGTGATCCATGCGATTCGGCGCGCGGAACGATTCCGAAAGACCCGATGAGGGCTCCCTCGCCCGGAGGAATTTCCTGAAGCTCGGCACGGCGGGTGCGGCCGGGCTCGCACTGGCCGGGATGTCGACCGGTGCGGCCGCGGGCCGCTCAGCTCCCGCCCCGCTCCGGCGGCAAGGCGCCGCTCCGCTCGCGGTGAGCACGCTGCCCGACCCGGCACCGGTGGACCTGGATCAGGGCGGCGGAAAAACCTACCACTCCAGCCCGGGCGATGAGCCCTCGTTCCACGTCAACGACTTCGACGGCTTGAAGAACGCGTTGGAGCAGGCCGGCGACGGCGACATCATCCGGGTCGGCGACGACGCGCAGATCGACCTGACCGGCCAGGAGAACACCCTGTCCATCGCCTCCGGGGTGATCCTTTCCGGCGGACGCGGCAACAACGGCAGCCTGGGCGGGTTGCTGTACACCACCCGGGACAACAACCCGGTCGCCGACACTCCCCTGCCCATGTTCAAGACCCGCGGTGACCGGGTGCGGTTCACCGGACTGCGCATCCAGGGCCCCAGACTCGCGAACTACTGGGACCCCGAGGGCAACCAGGGAGACCCCTCCGACCACCAGGAATACCAGAACTACCTGATCGGTGGAATCCACTTCCTCGGCAACGACTGCCGAGTGGACAACTGCCAGCTGTACGGCTTCACCCACGCCGCCATCTCCGTCGGCGCCAAGGGCTATCCCGTCTCCGCGCGCGTGGACCACTCCAGCATCCACAACAACCCCATGGAGCACTTCGGTTACGGGGTGAACCTCTACAACGGGGAATCGGTGATCGAGTGGAACTACTTCGACTACAACAGGCACTCGATCGCCGGATTCGGCTACGCGGAGAACGGCTACACGGCCCGCTACAACCTCGTCGGGGAGCACCCGATCAGCCACGCCTTCGACATGCACGGGGTGAACCAGAACAACGGTTCCGGCGAGGTCGCGGGTGGAACCATCAACATCCACCACAACACCTTCCGCTTCACCCACGACGTCCACCCCGACAACCGGGCCCAGGAGGCCATCGCGATCCGCGGCGTGCCCGCCGACCGGTGCGACATCGACAACAACTGGTTCTACCACGACTCCAAGCCCGCCGAGGTCAACAAGCAGGGCAACGCCTACCGGCAGGAGAACGAGAAGTGGATGCACGTGTGGGCCTCGGGCAACCACTTCGGAACCGGTGAGCCCGGCTCGGACGTCGGACACCCGCGCTGAACGGCCACTCGGCAGCGAGGGGAGACCACCACGCGGCCGTCGAAACGCTCGGGCGAACCCGCCCGCGTTCCGTCACCGTGATCCTGCCCGGCCGCGGTGCCGGACGGTCGGTCCACAGTGCCTGCCCCGCCCCCGGGCGGGCACTGTGGACCCGAGCGCGGGGCGGGCGAGTCCGGTCGAGCGCTCAGAGCTGCCGCAGATCCGCCCGCCGCAGCGCGGCGAGATCCGGGTAACCGTCCACGGCCATGAGCAGGTCGGCCTCGGCCAGCAGGGAACGCAGCTGGTGCACCACGGCGTGCTCACCACCCGCGGCCAGGGCGTAGGCGTAGGGCCTGCCGATACCGACGGCGGTGGCCCCGAGGGCCAGCGCCTTGACCGCGTCCGTTCCACTGCGGATGCCGGAGTCGAACAGCACGGGCAGCTCCCCGGCCGCGTCGACGACCTCGGGCAGCATCCGCAGCGCGGGGACCCCACCGTTGGCCTGCCGCCCGCCGTGATTGGAGCAGTGGATCCCGTCGACACCGTGGTCCTTCGCGCGACGCACGTCGTCGGGGTGCTGGATGCCCTTGAGCAGGATCGGCAGGTCGGTGGCTTCGCGTATCCACTCGAGGTCCTGCCAGCCCAGGGACTTGCCGAAGACGTTGACCCACTCGCCGACCACGGCCGAGGGGTTCTCGGCGGGGTCGGCGGGCAACCGGCGGAGGAAGGCCGCGTCGCTGGTGTAGTTGGCCAGGCAGTAGCCGCGCAGCTGCGGGAAGTTGGCCGTGTTCAGGTCCCGCGGGCGCCAGCCGGTCACCCAGGTGTCGACGGTGACGATCAACGCGCGGTACCCCGCGTTCTCGGCGCGGCGGATCAGGCTCAGCGCCAGATCGCGGTCCTGCGGGGTGTAGAGCTGGAAGAAGCCCGGCGTGTCACCGAGCTCGGCGGCGACGTCCTCCAGCGGGTCCTGCGTGAGGGTGGAGACGGTCATCGGCACGCCGGTGCGGGCGCAGGCGCGGGCCGTGGCCAGGTCACCGTGGAAGTCCTGGGCGCAGAGGCCGAGCACCCCGATCGGCGCGAGGAACAGCGGGTGCGGCAGGTTCAGGCCGAACAGCTCGACCGACAGGTCGCGCTCGTGAGCGCCGTTGAGCATGCGCGGAACCAGTCCCCAGCGCTGGAACTCGGTGACGTTGACGCGCTGGGTGTGCTCGTCGCCGGCACCGCCCGCGACGTAGGAGTGGATCCACGAGGGCAGGACCTCGGCGGCCTTGCGCTCGAGGGAGGCGAAGTCCACCGGCTGGGCCGGTAAGTGCCCGGCGAGCCCGCCCGCGTAGATCTCGGTCTGGTAGTCGCCGTAGCGCGTCATGCTCGTCCCTTCCGTTCCGAACACCCGGAGCACGCGAGAGCCCGTGATCTCTCCCGCCCGGCAGCCTAGTCGGCGATGGGGTGCGCCGTCAGTGCCGCGGCGGCACCGATTCCCGCACGGATCCGCCCGGCGGGAACGTCCCCACCGGGCGGATCGGTGCGCGCTCGCTCAACCGAACGCGGTGTTGCGGTGCGGCATCACTGCCGGACGCGCACCCAGTCGATCAGGTAGCGGGCCGAGTCCGCGGCCACCTTGTCCACAGTGGACTGAGGCAGTCCCGGGTAGGGCTCGGTGACCCCGTTGACGCCCTGCGGATAGCTCCCGCCGAGGGCGAAGTTGAGGATCATGAACTGCGGATCGTCGTAGACCCAGGTCCAGCCGTTGTTCTGGATCTCCTGCTTGGTGATCCGGTAGATCCGCTGGTCGTCGACGTAGAAGCTGATCCCCTCGGGGGTCCAGTCGGCGCGGTAGACGTGCCAGCCGCCCGGATCCGTGCCCTCGAAGTGCTGGTCGGCGGTGACCGGCGTGTCCCCATGGTACTCCGGCCCGTGCAGGGCGCTGCTGGTCCACGGTTCACCGACGTGCTCCATCACGTCGACCTCACCGTTGTTCGGCCACGGCTCCCCCTCGTCGATCTTCGCGCCGAGCGACCACCAGGCCGGCCACAGCCCGGAGGCGTTGCCACCCGCGGGCAGTTTCACGCGCGCCGCGTAGCTGCCGTAGGTGAACTCGAACTTGTCCTGGGTGTTGACCCGGCCGGACACGAAGTCGTAGGTCCTGCCGTCGGGCGCCTGGTAGCCCGGCCGGTAGCGCGGGTGCAGCGCCAGGGCGCCGTTGTTGGCGCCCGCCGCAGCCTGGTCGATGTAGATCGTCTCCGGCGAGTCCACATAGGCCTGCTGCTCGTTGTTGACCGTACCGAAGTTCTGCCCGGTCACCTCGACGTTCCACTTCGACCGGTCCAGCGAGCTTCCGGAGAAGTCGTCGAAGAAGACCTGGGTGTCCGCCGCGGTGTCCTGCTGTGGAGCGGCCACCGCGGACGAGGACATCAACGCGGCCAGGGCCAGCGCAGCCGCGGTGGCCGCCGCCTTCGATCGCACGGGCATGGTCTTTCCTCTCCTGGGGTCCAACGGACATCCCCCCGGTGAATCGATACTGTGCTCCGCGACCGGTTGACCGATCAAGAGGGGAATCGATTCAGTCCGCGGTTTTCACGCCGCACGGCCCAGTCGACACGTCCCCGCGGAGCAGCCCGGTGCGCGAGTCCCCGCGATGTGACTCGCCGGGAAAACGATCACCGCGTCCGGTTGACGGCCTGCGGGCGCGATCACGATGCCCCGAATGCAAGACGAGGGTTGTGGAGCGCTGTCGGGATCGTGCTCGGCGCGGCAGCGCCGGCCGGCTCACCGCTCTCCGCGGCGAGTGGTTCCGCACTGCCCGGGCCGGTGGGCCCCGCCCGCGACAGCGAGCTCTGCCCGACAACCGTGGTTGCTCCCGACCGATACGACGCCGGTGCGCACGGAAAGGGCCCACGCGCTCCTTCCGTGCGCACCGGCGCGTCCGGTGCGGTCACCGCCCGGCCTGCGCGCGGTTGCTTCAGTGCCGCCGGTGCAGCGCGGACAGGTCCACCGCCTCGGCCATGGCCCTGGCTCCCGCGTCGTTGGGGTGCAGGCCGTCACCGCTGTCGTACTCGGGGCGCAGCCGCAGCGGGTGCTCGGGATCGGCGGTGGCTGCGGCGAAGTCCACCACACCGTCGAAGAGCTCGGTGCTGCGGATCCAGGTGTTGACCCGCTGCCGGGTGCTCTCCCGCTCGGGCGTCCACACCACCGAGCCCTTGAACTGGGTGAGCGTGCCGCCGAGCACCCGCATCCCCGCGCGGTGGGCTCGCCGCACCAGCTGCTCGTAGCCCTCGATGAGCTGGTCGGCCGTGGCGTCGTCGGAGATGTCGTTGATCCCCTCCAGCAGGATCATCGTCTCCGCCGCGCTCTGTCCGAACGCGTCCCGCTCGAGCCGGTCGAGCCCGGCGATGCCGGAGTAGGGCTTGCCGGGGCGTTCGGCCAGCAGCCGGTTGCCGCTGATCCCAGCGTTGACCACCGACAGCTCCGCGCTTCCCTCGGCGGAGCGCAGCCTCCGGGAGAGGTGGTCGGGCCAGCGGTGGTTCGCGTCGACGGTGGTGTCGACCCCGTCGGTGATGGAGTCGCCGAAGGCGACCACCGATCCAGTCGACCGCGGTTGCGCAGCGACGTCGACCCCGCTGACGCCCATCCAGCAGGTGGTGGTGCCGTAGCCCTCGCCCGAGGGCCTGTGGCTGCGGTTGCCCTGGGCGACGTAGTTGGTCTGCGCGGTGAACGGGTGCTGGGTCAACGGACCGGTCGATCCGGGGTAGAAGACGCTGACCAGCAGCGTGGACAACGCCTCGACGTCGAGGTCGACCGGGTCGCTGAACACCTCCTCGCCCGCGGGGATGGTGACGTGCTCGCGCCCGTCGAAGGTCAGCGCACGCATCGTCTCCCCGACCGCCTGGGCCTGCGAGTCCTGCACGGCCACCGTGGACCGGCCCACCCGCAGAGGTTCCGCACCGAAGGCGTTGGTCAGGCGGATCCGCACCTCGGGACCGCCCGAGCTGAGGAAGACGACGTTGCGCACGGTCTGTCCCCGCAGTCCCTGCCCCGCCGGGCAGTCGAATCCGGGGACCTCGCTGCCGCGCACCGGGCTGGCCGCCCAGCTCGCCGTCCAGGCCGGATTGTGCCCGTGGTGGTGCTCCTGATCCGCTGCCGCCGCGCCGGGAAACAGCGGCAGCGCGAGAGCCAGCGCCGCGCCCAGGCCGAACACCGCGCGAAGTGGACGGGAGAACCGGGACGTGCCCCGCGATCGCCGCCACGACGGGAAGGCTCCCGCGAGGTCCGCCTCCGATCGTTCGATGCGCCCGCCCACCCGGAGGACCGACAACCGGTGCCCTCTGGTGCTTCGTGGATTCCGCGCTCGCGCCATGGCTTCCCTCTGCTCTGATCGGACTGTGGAAAGCGCATTCCAACACTCCGGGGCGACGCACAACAAGACTCTGCCGCCGAAAGGAGCAGCCGATTGGACCGGCCCGCGCAGCAGGACCGGTCACCGCGACCGCCGCGAGTCCCACGACGGCCGCCCCGATTCCGGACGCGCCGGACGAAGTGCTTGTCCGCTCGCGCGAGCAGTACTACCCACGAACGGGGCGAACGGCGAATCCGTCGGGAACGTTTCACTGATCGCATGGCGGGAGTCGGTAGTGCCGCGAACTCAGGGGACAGCAGCAGTGCCAGGCGAGAGCACACCGGCTCACCGCACCAACCACACCGCAGACCCCGGCCCGTCCACCACGGACGACGAACCCGCCGGGCCGGTGCCGGACAACGCGCTCCGGCCAGAGACCGTCCACCACGGACCGCACCTGCCCGAGCACTGCCTCGGCACGTCGCCCACGCCCCGGCAACTTCCCCCACCGCCCCACCCGCTCGTGGGCCGGGACGCGGAACAGGCCGAACTGGACGCACTGCTGCGGGACCCCACCGAGCAATCCGCGCTCATCTCCATCAGCGGCCCCGCGGGCATCGGCAAGACCGCCCTGGCGCTGCACTGGCTGCACCGGCAGCACGCCCGCTTCCCCGACGGGCAGCTCTTCGTCGAGGGCAGCTCCCCCGACGTGGACACCCCGCGCTCGGCGGCCGACCTCCTCGGCCACCTGCTGCGCTCCCTGGGCGTGCCCGCCGAGGAGGTCCCGCTGGGCGTAGGCGGGCGACTGAGTCGATACCGCTCGCTGACCTCGGGAAAATCCCTGGTCGTCCTCGTCGACGACGCCGTCTCCGCCGCGCAGGTGCGCCCGCTGCTGCCGAACTCCGCCACCGGCGCCCTGCTGGTCACCAGCCGGATGCGACCGGCAGGCCTGGCCCTGGACGGGGCGCGCTTGCTGGACGTCGCCCCGCTCGACGAGCGGAGCGCTCTGCGCGCGCTGTCCGGACTCCTCGGCAGCGAGCGCACCGCGGCCGAACCCGACAGCGCGCGGGAGCTGGCCGAGCTGTGCGGCACAGCTCCCCTGGCACTGGAGCTGTGCTCGGCACACCTGGCAGAGCGCCCGCAGTGGACACTGCAGCACGCGGCCACGTGGCTGCGCGACCAGCGAGGCCGAGGCACCGCCCCCACCACCGCGGAACCGGCGGTGTCGGCCGTCATCGACTCCTGCTACCGCGGCCTGTCCGCCCGGGCCGCGACGCTCTACCGGCGCCTGGCCCAGCACCCGGGCCCCGACCTGCCCCGCGAACTGGCACGACACCTGGCCGAGACCGACGAGGCAGGCGAGGACGGCGAGGGCGATCACGCGACCGCCCTGGCAGAACTGCGCCGAGCCCGGCTGCTCCGGGGAACCGACCGGCGCCACCGCTTCCCCGACCTCGTCCGCGCCCACGCGCGCACGACCGGCGAGCACCTCGACACCCCAGCGTCGCGGGCCCAGACCCTGCGGCGGGCGCTGCACTGGTACCTCGCCCGCGCGGTCGCCGCCGACCTGGTCATCACGCCGCAGCGCCACCGAATCGCCGCGCACCACGCGCGGCAGGCCGCGCACCGCACCACCTGGTCCGGCGCGACCGAGGCCCTCGACTGGTTCGACCGCGAACGCGCCAACCTCGCGGCCGTGCTCACCGAGGCCCACCGGACCGGCCACCACGAGGTGGTCTGGCAGCTGTGCGAGGCCATGTGGGGCTTCTTCCTGCACCGCAAGCACTACCGCGACTGGATCGACTCGCACCACCTCGGCATCCGGGCGGCCGCCCGACTCGGCCACCACCGCGCCGAGGCGCGCCTGCGCTGCCAGCTCGGCTTCGCCCACCTCGACCTGGAGCAGTTCGACGCGGTGCTCGAACTGTGCACCCCGGCGCTGCGCCTGGCCGAGACCTGCCTCGACCGCTCCGGCATCTCCACGGCGCTGTCCCAGCTCGCGAAGGCGGCCCGGGGCCGCGGTGACCACGAGCTCTCCCTGCGCTACTTCCGCCGCGCCCTGCGGCTGGACGAGAACACCGGCAACCGGCGCGGCATCGCCCTGCGCTGCCGACGTATCGGCACCCTGCTCGCGGAAACGGGCAACCACGGCGAAGCAGCGATCAACCTGGACCGGGCGCTCGCGCTGCTGACCGAGCTCTCCGACCACCGTGGACGCGCCAGAGCCCTCACCGACCGGGGCGACCTCCACATCCGCCGCGGGGAGCTCGCCGCTGCCGAGACGTGCCTGACCGAGGCGCTGACGGTGATGCGCGAGTCCGGCTCACCCGCCTACCAGGCCGATGTCCTCGGCGAGCTCGGCGAGCTCGCGACCCGGCGCGGCGAGATCACCACGGCCCTGCGGCACTGGAGGGAGGCCGAGCGGCTGTACCGCCTGTCCGCCCACCCGCGGGCGAGCCGGATGCGCGCGCGGGTGGACGAGCTCGCCAGCGGGCTTCCCGCGAGCAGCGGCCCCGGCGAACCACCACGGGAGTGAGGCCGCCGGGCCGCGCAGTCTTCGCCCCTCCCGGTTCAGCCGTCCACCCGCACCACCACGCGCAGCGTGCGCGGACCGTGCACCCCCTCGACCCGGTCCAGCTCGATGTCCGAGGTCGCCGAAGGGCCGCTGATCATGGTCGTCGGCCGCACGGGGTCGAGCCTGCCCACCGCCTCGGGGACACCGACGACCACGGAGGACAGGTCCACCACGCACACGTGCAGATCCGGCACCAGGGTCAGCGCCCGCCTGCCCTGAGCGGCCGACGCGTCCAGGAAGACGGTGCCGGTCTCGGCGCACGTCACCGCCGAGGAGGTCACCACCCCGTCCACGTCCTCCAGCCACCGGACCGGCGACTCCCCCGAGTCGACCTCCACCCGGCCGGTGAACTCCTCCAGCCAGGAACCGTCCAACCCACCGGGCACCGCGACCAGCCGCGCGTCCCCGAGCGCCTCGGCGACCGTGGTCGCGGTCTCGGCCACCGAACACCGGTACACATCGGCCCGGTACTCGCCGAGCCGGTCCACGAGCAGCTCCAACCGCTGCTCGTCGGGCAACTCACGCCGCCCCCGGTACTCGCGGGGAACGGTGACCGGCTCCGGGGGAGCGGCGGCCAGCGCGTCCCGCACCCGGCCCAACACGACGTCACGCGCGTTCACGACTCACCTCGCTCGGCCTCACGACGGGCGGCTCGGACCGCTTCCCGGCCGTCCTCCGAATTCCACCACTCGCGGAACGTCCGCTTCGGGGGCGCGGGCAGATCACGCGCCGAGGTCCAGGCGTTCAACGGCGGCGGCAGCGCGCTGATCCGCCCGTCCGACCCCCCGAGCACCCGCCCCAGCCGGGAGGCGCGCTGGGCCTTGGTGAACCGCTTGGCCGAGGACATGGCCAGCGAGGACGCCCGCATCATCGCGGCCTCGGCGCTGTAGCGGCTCTGCTCCACGTGCTGGTGGCGCAGCTCCACCAGCAACGAGGGAATGTCGATCTTGACCGGGCACACGTCGTAGCACGCCCCGCACAGGCTCGACGCGTACGGCAGGGAGGCGTTCGGATCGTCCCGCGACTCGTGCATCCCCGCCAACTGCGGAGTGAGCACCGCGCCGATCGGCCCCGGATAGGTCGAGCCGTAGGCCTTGCCACCGGTGCGCTCGTACACAGGGCACACGTTCAGGCAGGCCGAGCACCGGATGCACTGCAACGCCTCGCGCCCCACCCCGTCGGCCAGGGTGGCGCTGCGCCCGTTGTCCAGCAGCACCAGGTGGAACTCCTCCGGGCCGTCCCCCTCGGTCACCCCGGTCCACATCGAGGTGTAGGGGTTCATCCGCTCCCCCGTGGACGAGCGCGGCAGCAGCTGGAGGAACACCTCGAGGTCGGTGAAGCTCGGCACGAGCTTCTCGATGCCCATCACCGTGATGAGCGTTTCCGGCATGGTCAGGCACATCCGGCCGTTGCCCTCGGACTCGACCACGCTCAGCGTGCCCGTGTCGGCCACCCCGAAGTTCGCCCCCGAGATCGCCACCCGCGTGCTCATGAACTTCGAGCGCAGGTACTTGCGGGCCTCCTCGGCCAACCGCTCCGGGTCGTCGTCCAGGTTCGGGTCCACCCCCGGCATCTCGCGCAGGAAGATGTCGCGGATCTCCGCGCGGTTGCGGTGAATGGCCGGCACCAGGATGTGCGAGGGCCGGTCGGCGCCCAGCTGGACGATCAACTCGGCCAGGTCGGTCTCCACGGGCGCTATCCCCGTCGACTCGAGGTGCTCGTTGAGTCCGATCTCCTGGGTGGCCATCGACTTCACCTTCAGGACCTCGTCCGACCCCTTGTCCACGACCAGCCGGGTGACGATCTCGTTGGCCTCGTCGGCGTCGCGGGCCCAGTGCACCACTCCCCCGCGCTCGGTCACCTCGCGCTCGAACCGCTCGAGCAGCTCGGGGAGCCGGGCCAGCACATCGGCCTTGAGCGCCGAGCCGGCCGAACGCAGCTCCTCCCAGTCGGGCAGCTCGTCGACCATCTGGTTGCGCTTGCCCCGGATCGTCGTGGTGGCCTTGCCGAGGTTGCGCCGCTGCTGCGTGTCGTCCAGCGCGGTGTGTGCCGCCTCCGGGAAGGACTGGTCACCGCGCAGGTGCCCGGTGGCGTGCGGGGCCCGGGGCGGCGGGGTGGGAACCCCGAGGAACGCGCTGCTCATACCGAAACCTCCTCTCGCGAACGATCCCGCTGCTCGGTGGACGCCAGGATCTCGGCCAGGTGCACCGTGCCGATCCCGGTGCGCAGCCGGGAGAGCCCACCGTCGATGTGCATCAGGCAGGACGCATCGCCCGCGCTGCAGAACTCCGCGCCGGTGGTGGTCACCGCGCGCATCTTGTCCGAGAGCATCGCCGTGGAGGTCTCGGAGTTCTTGAGCGCGAAGGTCCCGCCGAAACCGCAGCACTCCTCGGCCCGGGGCAGTTCGACCAGCTCGATCTCGCGCACCTGCTCGAGCAGCCGCAGCGGCTTGTCCCCGACCCGCAGCATCCGCAGCGAGTGGCACGTCGGGTGGTAGGTCACCCGGTGGGGGAAACGCGCTCCGACATCGGTGACTCCCAGCACGTCGACGAGGAACTCGGACAGCTCGTAGGTCTTGGCGCAGGCCCGCTCCACCCGCTCGCGCAGGGACGGGTCCCCGTAGCGCTCGGCCACGATCTCGTGCTGGTGGCGGATCGACCCCACGCAGGAACCGGAGGGGGCGACCACGGCGTCGACCGACTCGTCGGCGAAGTCCGCGGTGTAGTTGCGCACCAGCGGCAACGCGTCGGCCTGGTAGCCGGTGTTGACGTGCATCTGCCCACAGCAGGTCTGACCGGGCGGGAACACCACTTCCTGCCCGAGCCTGGTGAGCAGGACCGCCGTGGCCTTGACCGCGTCCGGGAACAGGGTATCGCCCAGACACGTGGCGAACAGTGCGACGCGCATTTCCTTCCTTCCCTCTGTGGTCTGACCACACTAGGTCACCGTCACCCGGCCGTGAAGTCCCCTTTCGGAGATCGATTACCCGACTTCCGAGTGTGCTCGCTCGAACGGGCGCGAGCAGCGGGAGACCGCGCGGCGACACCGCTAGACTCGGCCGCATGGCCACCGCCGCTCCGCGCGCTTGGGAACGAGTGCTCGCACGCATCGAGTCCGACCTGCTCGACGGCAGGCTCACCCCCGGACAGCGGATCCCCGGCGAACGCGCCCTGGCGGGCGAGCTCAACGTCGGGCGCTCCTCGGTGCGCGAGGCGATGCGCGTGCTGGAGGCGCTGGGAGTGCTGCGCGCGCAGACCGGGTCCGGCCCGGAGGCGGGAGCGATCATCCTCACCCGCCCGACCGGTGGGATGAGCGCCCTGATGCGTCTGCAGGTGGCCGGGCGGGGTTTCCCGGTTCCGGACGTGGTCCGCACCAGGGTGATCCTGGAGACCTCCTCGGTGTCCGAACTGGCCGCCCGGACCGAACCGGTGGACCTGTCCGAGGTCGACGGACTGCTCGACGCGATGGACGCCCCCGAGCTGTCCCGGCAGGAGTTCCTCGTGCTCGACGCGCAGTTCCACCTCGCGCTGACGCGAGCGGCGGGCAACCAGGTGGTGACCGCGATGATGAGCGGACTGCGGGACTCGATCGAAACCTACACCGGGCGGATCGCGGCCGCGCTGGACTCCTGGGAGGACACCGCGAACCGGCTGCGCGCCGAGCACAGGGCGATCGCCGCCGCCGTGCGCGACGGCACCGCGGACCTTGCCGGTGAGCGCGTGGCCGCCCACATCAGGGGTTACTACGCCGCTGCCACCCCGGAGGAATAACCTCCCCCTCCGCGGCGAACGATCTCCGCATCCCGCGTTCTCTCCGGGAAACCCCACCGCAACCGCGCCTTATCCGGGTGGAAACACCGGCGCGGCACCGGAGCGGGCCACCGCTGCCCACCGACCCGCTCACCAGCACGACCCCGAAGCGCTGCCGAGCACTTGCTCCCGAGCGCGAAGCAACCCGCGAACTCCTCTTGTGGCGAGCGTTACAAGCGGGTTAATGTCTCCCGCACGAGAAAGCGCTTTCCAACGTTTCGTTCGAGGCGAAGGGCGTCTCGACGCACACGAGAGGAGAAAGCCACGTCCCCCGCGAACACTCGCCTCCGCGCCGCCGTCATCGGAACCGGCGCCGTGGCGACACACCACCTGTCCGCACTGTCCGAACACGACGAGATCGACCTCGTCGCCGCGGTCGACGTCGACCCGGCGCGCCTGGAGACCTTCCGCGCGGGGAACCCGACGATGCGGGGCTACACCGACCTGCACGAGATGCTCAACACCGAGAAACCGGATCTCGTGTCCGTGTGCACCCCGCCCGCCCTCCACGTGGAACAGGTCAAGCAGGCGTTGCGGGCCGGCGCCTGGGTGTGGTGCGAGAAACCTCCCTGCCTCTCCCTGGCCGGCTACGACGAGATGGTCGACGCGGAAGGCACGAACGGGCCCTACGCCTCCTTCGTCTTCCAACAGCGCTTCGGCTCGGGAGCCGAGCACGCGAGCACGCTGCTGTCCAGCGGTGAACTCGGCACTCCGCTGGTCGCGCACTGCCAGACCACCTGGTACCGCGACTCCCGGTACTTCTCCGTGCCCTGGCGCGGCAAGTGGGAGACCGAAGGCGGTGGCCCGGCGATGGGACACGGCATCCACCAGATCGACCTGCTGCTGCACCTGCTCGGGCCGTGGACGGAAGTGCAGGCCATGACCGGACGCCTGCAGCACGACATCGACACCGAGGACGTCTCCACCGCGCTGGTGCGGTTCTCCTCCGGGGCGCTGGCCACCATCGTCAACAGCGTGCTCTCCCCGGACGAGTCCAGCCGGATCCGCCTGGACTGCTCGGAGGCCACGCTCGACCTGATCCACCTCTACGGGCACGGCAACGAGAACTGGCACTACACCCCGGCCCCGCACGTCACCGACCAGGAGCGGATCGCCCGCTGGCGCACCCCCGAACGCGACGAACCGAGCTCGCACCGCTGGATGCTGCGCGAGCTGGTCACCGCGATGCGCGCGGGAAAGCGACCCCCCTGCAGCGGGCGGGACGGACGCCGCGTGCTCGAACTGCTCACCGCGCTCTACAAGTCGGCGGCCACCGGCCGCGCGGTCTCCGCCACGGAGATCGACCCGGACGACCCCCACTACACGGTGATCCACGGCGGACACCCGGAGAAACTGACTCGACGGGGAAAGGCGAGCACCACATGAGTCATCCCATCACGGTGACGCACCGGCACGGCGAGAGCATCACCGTCGAATCCGAGCACACCGAGCTCATGACCTACGTGTACAAACCGGATCCGGTCGAGTTCGAGTCCAGGAAACCCTACCTGCACCCCCTGCGCACCCTCGCCGGCAACGCGGTGACCGGCTACCGGCCCAACGACCACCGCTGGCACAAGGGGCTGCAGATGACCGCCAGCCACGTGTCCGGGCAGAACTTCTGGGGCGGGAACACCTACGTGCGCGGTGAGGGCTACCTCGCTCTGCCCGAGCGGGTCGGCTCCATGCGCCACGAGGGTTTCGAGGCCTTCGACGTGGACCCGGACGAACTGCGCTTCGTCGAGAACCTGCGCTGGCTGAACAACGGCGGCGACCCGTGGGCCTTCGAGCGGCGCGGGCTGCGCGCGCACTCCGTGAACCCGGCCAACGGCACCTGGGCGCTGGACTGGTCCATCCGGCTGACCAACACCTGCGCCGAGCCGCTGCGCTTCGGCAGCCCCACGACCGAGGGCCGCGAGATGGCCGGCTACACGGGGCTGCACTGGCGCGGCCCGCGGGAGTTCACCGGCGGCACGGTGCGCGGGCCCGGCGCCACCGGGGCCGACGCGATGATGGGTGCCCAGGGGCGCTGGCTGGCCTTCACGGGCGAGCACGACGAAGTCGACGGCCACTCCACCGTCGTGTTCGAGCACGGCCCGAGCAACTCCGAGTCCGTGCACGAATCGCACTGGTTCGTGCGTTCGGACCCCACACCGGCCGTGGCGATCTCCTGGGCCTTCTTCGAGGAATTCGAACTCCCCGCCGGGGAGAGCTTCGAGTACACCTACCGAATCCTGATCGCCGACGGCGCGCTGGACCACGAACGAATCGACAGGACTCTCGACGAACATCCCTGGTAGGAGACCGTCATGACCGAATCCCCCGGCCTTTCCCTCCCGGGATCGATCGGGCTCTCACACGTGCGTTCCTACGACTGGCCGACCGAGGACGGACTCGCCGGTGGTAGCCCGCACGTGCACCTGGCCTGCACCGAGGCCTACGTGGTCACCCACGGCCGCGGTGCGGTGCAGACGCTGAGCACGGATGGATACCGCGAGCACGAGCTCGAGCCCGGTGCCGTGGCCTGGTTCGCCCCCGGCACGGTGCACCGGATGGTGCAGCACGAGGACCTGCGGGTCACGGTGCTGATGCAGAACAGCGGCCTGCCCGAGGCAGGCGACGCGGTGTTCACCTTCCCGCCCGAGGTGCTCGCCGAGCCGGACTCCTACGCCGCCGCCGCGAGCATCCCGCGCCAGGCCGACGAGCAGGAGAAACGAGCCGCCGCTCAGCGACGCAGGGACCTGGCCGTGTCCGGGTACCTGACCCTGCGCGAGGCGCTGCGCGCGGACGATGCCGGGCCGCTGCGCGAGTTCCACCGGGCGGCCGCGCGACTGGTGGCGCCCAAGGTGGACCACTGGAGGAAGCTGTGGCGGCACGGCGCGCTGGCCGCCGCCGAGCACACCGGTGCCCGCCTGGACCGCCTGGCCGAAGGCGATCCCGCCGACCTGGAGAGCTCCGAGGTCTGCCTGGCCCACCCGTCCCGACGGGACGGGTACGGCGTGTGCGGGCTGCGCGACGAGTACGAGATCCCCGGTGCGACCCTTCCCTACGGAGGCGAGTGATGCCGGACAAGCCCCAGAAGTCACCGACTCCGCCCCGCACCGGGATCAAGGTCTCGGCGCTGACCTTCGCGGTGCTGACGCTGTGCGGCCTGCTGGCGGGCTGCGGCGCGGGGACGAGCGGATCCACCGGCGGCAAGGTCGAGTTGCAGTTCAGCTGGTGGGGCAACGCCGACAGGGCCGCCGCCACCAACGAGGCCGTCGACCTCTTCGAGCAGCGCCACCCGAACATCGAGGTGCAGACCTCGTTCTCCAGCTACAACTCCTACATCCAGAAGCTGGCCACCCAGGCCGCCGGGGGCAACGCCCCCGACGTGATGCAGCTGGACTACCGGCAGATCAGCCAGTACGCCTCCTCCGGGCTGCTGCTCCCGCTCGGGGACCGCCCCGAGGTGAGCACCGAGGAGGTGGACTCGGGCATGCTGCGCACCGGACAGGTCCGCGGAACGCAGTACGCGATCCCGATGGGACGCACCTCGCAGGTGCTGGTCTACGACTCCGCCGCGTGGCAGCGCGCCGGCGTGTCCGAACCGCGTTTCGACTGGACGTGGCAGGACTGGAGCGCGGCCATGCGCAAGCTCAACGAGAACACCGACCAGGCCGGCTCCACCGATCCGGGATGGAGCGAGGACTGGTTCGAGGTGTGGCTGCGCGGCAGGGGCAAGAGCCTCTACACCGACAGCGGCGAGCTCGGCTTCACCGAGAACGATCTCGCCAAGTTCTGGAGCTTCACCAACGGGCTCAGCCAGCAGGGCGCGGTCAGCCCGGCTCGCCAGACGACGCAGATAGACGGCTCGGCGGCGAACATGCCGTTCGGCCGCGGCAACGCCGCCTCCGGCATCACCTGGGACTCCGCCGTCGGCGGCTTCCAGGCCCTGATCGGTGACAGCCTGCGGCTCGCCCCGTTGCCCTCCGGTCCGGACGGCACACCGGGGCAGTACTTCAAGCCCTCGATGCTCGTCGGCGTCTCCGCCAACAGCCCCCACCCGGAGGAAGCCTCCCAGCTCGTGGACTTCCTGATCAACGATCCGGCCGCGGGCGACGTTCTCGGGGTGAGCCGCGGAATGCCGGTCAACCAGGACATCCGTGCCGACATCACCCCCTCCCTGAGCGGCCTGGACAAGCGGATCGCCGACTTCCAGCAGCGTCTCGAGGGCAAACTGCTCGACCCGCCGAGCGCTCCCCCCGCCGGTGACCTCGCGCTGCAGACGACCTTCCAACGCGACTACGACCACGTGGGCTTCGAACTCCGATCGCCGCGGCGGATGGCCGAGCAGTTCCTCACCAGCGTGAGATCGGAGTTGCAGCAATGAACGTCGAAGCCCCTGACCAGAAGAAGCCGAGCATGCCCCGGGGGATCGAACAACCAGCGGGTGCGCCCCGAGAAGAGCAGGCAACGCGGCGGAAGCGAAACCGCGAGGGCGCCGCCTGGGTCTTCCTCTCACCGTGGCTGCTCGGGGCCGCGGTGCTGACGCTGACCCCGATGCTGGCCTCGCTGTACCTGTCGTTCACCAAGTACGACCTGTTCACCGCCCCGGAGTGGGTGGGCCTGGACAACTACGTGCGCATGTTCACCGAGGATCCCCGCTACTGGCGGTCGGCGGTGAACACCCTGGTGTACGTGGTGGTGGCCGTGCCACTGCAACTCGCGGCCGCGTTGGCCGCGGCCCTGGCGCTGAACTCCATCGGACGCGGCAAGGGCTTCTACCGCTCGGCCTTCTACGCCCCCTCGCTGCTCGGCGCGAGCATGAGCATCGCGCTGGTCTGGCGCGCCCTGTTCAACGACGGCGGCACCGTGGACGACCTGCTGTCCTCGTTCGGGGTGAACATGGGCGGCTGGGTCAACCAGCCGGGCTGGGCCCTGCTGGTGGTGGCCCTGCTGACGATCTGGCAGTTCGGCGCCCCCATGGTCATCTTCCTCGCGGGGCTGCAGCAGATCCCGGGCGAGCTGTACGAAGCGGCCGAAGTGGACGGTGCCGGACGGTTGCGGCGCTTCCGCGCGGTGACCCTGCCGATGCTCTCGCCGGTGCTGTTCTTCAACCTGGTGCTGCAGACCATCCAGGCCTTCCAGGTCTTCACGCCCGCCTTCACCGTCAGCGGGGGCCGCGGTGGCCCCGCGGACTCGACGCTGTTCTACACGCTCTACCTGTACGACCGGGGATTCACCGCATCGCACATGGGATACGCCTCGGCGATGGCCTGGGTGCTGCTCGTGGTCATCGGCATCGTGACCGCGCTGCTCTTCCGCAGTTCACGCTCCTGGGTCTTCTACAACGATAAGGGGTGACGATGGTAGCCGTCAGAGGATCTATCACCGGTCGCGGACCCGACTGGGGCCGCATCGGACTGCACGTCGGCTGCCTGGCCGTCCTGCTGGTCATGCTCTACCCGCTGGCCTGGCTGATCGCGACCTCGTTCAAACCCGCCGACGAGGTGATCTCGAGCCTGCGCCTGCTGCCGAGCAGGCTCGAGCTGGGCAACTACGCCACGGCCCTGGAGGGCGTCGGCGGGGTCAGCGTCCTCAGGCTGATCGGCAACTCGCTGATCATCTCCGTCGGTTCCGTGCTGGGCAACGTGCTCAGCTGCTCCCTGGCCGCCTACGCGTTCGCCCGCCTGCGCTTCACGCTGCGGGGACCGCTGTTCGCGCTGATGCTGGCCACGATCATGCTCCCGCAGCACGCGATACTGATCCCCCAGTACATCGTGTTCAACCAGCTCGGGCTGGTGAACACCTTCTGGCCACTGGTCCTGCCGAAGTTCCTCGCCACCGACGCGTTCTTCGTCTTCCTGACCGTCCAGTTCATGCGCGGGATCCCCAAGGAGCTCGACGAGGCCGCCACGCTCGACGGGTGCGGCCCCTTCCGCACGTTCTTCCGGATCATCCTGCCGCTGAGCAGGCCCGCGCTGATCACCACGGCCATCTTCACCTTCATCTGGACGTGGAACGACTTCTTCCTGCAGCTGATCTACCTGTTCGAGCCGGAGAAGTTCACCATCACCCTGGCACTGCGGTCCTTCGTGGACACATCCAGCCAGTCGGCCTACGGTCCGATGTTCGCCATGTCGGTGATCGCCCTGCTGCCCATCGTGCTGTTCTTCATGGCCTTCCAACGATTCCTCGTCCAGGGCATGGCCAGTTCCGGCGTGAAGGGGTGAGCTCTTTCGATGACCGCCACATCACAGCCGAAGGAACACCGCGGCCCGTTCGGACCGAGCTTCGAACTGTTCGCCGACATGCTGGGCATCGGGGTGGCCACCACGCTGGCCTCGCTGCCCGTGGTCACCGCCCCCGCCGCGGTCTCCACGGCCTGCGGGCAACTGCGGGAGCGGTCCCGGGGAGGGCGTGGCCCCGGAGGGCTCGGGTACGCGCGCCAGTTCCTCCGGAGACTGCGCGGCGAACGAGCCCTGCCCGACCTCACCGCGGGAGTGCTCGCGCTGAGCACGGGAGCACTGCTGGCGCTCGACCTGTTGCTGACGCGCACGAGCAACGGTTTCCCCGGGCAGGAATTCGTCACGGTGATTCTCCTGCTCGTGGCGTTGGCACTGGTTCCGATCGGACTGCGCGCCGTGGCCCTGCCCGAGTCCGAGCACGACTGGCGCGCGGCGCTGACCACGGCCTCCCGCACCACCGCCACCGACCCCGTCGGCAGCCTGCTGCTGTTCGGGGCCGTGGCCGTGTCCGCCCTGTGCGTGTGGATGCTGCCCGTGCTGGCAGTGCTGATCCTGGGCCCGCTCAGCCTGGCCGCCGCGGCCGTCGAGGAGCGCAGACCCCGCCGTGGCTCGGAGAGCTCACCGGGTTGAGCCGCAGCACGAGTTCCCGCTCCGGGTGAACCGGGCGCGGAAAAACCGAAAAGCACGCCGGACTCCCCTGCGTGCGAACGCGCTTCGCCGCGCGGGAGTCCCGACCGAGAAACAGCACTGTCGAAATCGAGGCACTGTTCGCATGACCACGAAAACGCTGCGCATCGCGCTCAACGGAGTCACGGGACGAATGGGGTACCGCCAGCACCTGCTCAGGTCCGTGCTGGCCATCCGGGATCAGGGAGGCGTCGAAACCGCCGGGGGCGACCGGGTGACCGTGGAACCCGTGCTGATCGGCCGCAGGCCCGAGAAGCTCGCGGAAATAGCGCGCCGGCACGACATCTCCGAGTGGAGCACGGAACCGGACACCGTGCTCTCCGACGATTCCGTGGACGTGTACTTCGACTCCCAGATCACCGCGGCCCGGCAGAAGGCGATTCGCTCGGCCGTGGAAGCGGGCAAGCACGTCTACTCCGAAAAACCGGTCTCGGAAACCGCGGAACAGGCCCTCGAACTGGCCCGGCTGGCCGAGGGCGCCGGAGTGTGCCACGGCGTGGTGCACGACAAGCTGTTCCTGCCCGGTCTGCTGAAGCTGCACCGCCTGCTGGAAGGCGGGTTCTTCGGTCGCGTGCTGTCCGTGCGAGGCGAGTTCGGATACTGGGTCTTCGAAGGGGACTGGCAGTCCGCCCAACGCCCCAGCTGGAACTACCGCTCCGAGGACGGCGGCGGGATCGTGTCCGACATGTTCTGCCACTGGCACTACGTGCTGGAGAACCTGTTCGGGCGGGTCGATTCGGTCACGGCCAAGGCCACCACGCACGTCCCCCGGCGCTGGGACGAGCAGGGCCGGCCCTACGAGGCCACCGCCGATGACGCGGCCTACGGAATCTTCGAGCTCGAAGACGGGGCGATAGCCCAGATCAACTCCTCGTGGGCGGTGCGGGTCAACCGCGACGAACTGGTCGAGTTCCAGGTCGACGGCACCGAGGGAAGCGCGGTGGCCGGATTGCGCGGGTGCAGGTTGCAGCACCGCACCATGACCCCGAAACCGGTGTGGAACCCGGATCAGCCCGTCACCGAGCCCTTCCGCGACCAGTGGTCCGAGGTTCCCGACAACGCGGAGTTCGACAACGGGTTCAAGGCCCAGTGGGAGCAGTTCCTGCGGGACGTGGTCGGCGGGACGAAGCACCGCTACGACTTCTTCGCCGGAGCCAGGGGGATCCAGCTCGCCGAAGCCGGGCTGCGTTCCTCCGCGAGTGGACAGCGGATCCCGCTGGAACGCATCGACAGGTGACCGGCGCTCGTTGACCCGATCGCCAGGGGGATCACTCGGCGGCCCCCGGGCGAGCACCACCCGCCCGGGGGCCGCTCGAGGCCGGCAGCGCAGCAGGAGACCGACCTCGAACAACTGAACGAACGGCAAAAACCTCAGAAGGAGGAACGATGGCACAGGTCGCGTACAACAAGGCCGCGCGGGTTTTCGGCGGGACCCCACCCGTCCGCGCGGTCGACGGTCTGGACCTGACGGTCGAGGACGGGGAGTTCCTGGTTCTGGTCGGCCCCTCCGGCTCGGGCAAGTCGACCGCGCTGCGCATGCTCGCCGGTCTGGAGGAGATCGACGAGGGCGGCGTGCGGATCGGTGACGTGGACGTGACCACGATGCCGCCGAAGTCCAGGGACATCGCGATGGTGTTCCAGTCCTACGCGCTGTACCCCCACATGACCGTGGCCGAGAACATGGGCTTCGCCCTGAAACTGCGCCGCATTCCCAAGCAGGAGGTGCGGCGCCGGGTGGAGGAGGCGGCCGAACTGCTGGACCTGACCGGCTACCTCGACCGCAAGCCGAAAGCGCTGTCCGGGGGACAGCGCCAACGCGTGGCCATGGGGCGCGCCATCGTCCGCGAACCGTCGGTGTTCCTCATGGACGAGCCCCTGTCCAACCTGGACGCCAAACTGCGGGTGGAGACCCGGGCCAACATCGCCTCGCTGCAACGTCGGCTCGGCACCACGACCATCTACGTCACCCACGACCAGGTGGAAGCCATGACCATGGGACACCGGGTCGCCGTCCTCGCCGACGGGGTCCTGCAGCAGTGCGAAACCCCGCGGGAGCTCTACGAACGCCCGGCCAACTCCTTCGTGGCCGGGTTCATCGGCTCGCCCGCGATGAACCTCCGCACGGTGCCGCTGACCCCGGAAGGAGCGGAACTGGACGAGGTCTCCATCCCGGTTCCCCGCTCGGCGACCTCCGGACCGTCCGACGACTCCGAGATCACCATCGGCATCCGCCCCGAGTCGCTGCACCTGGTCTCCTCCGCGGAGAACAGCCTGCCGCTGCAGGTGGAACTCGTCGAGGAGCTGGGGGCTGACTGCCTGATACACGGTCGGACGGTCTCGGGTGCGCACAAGGACCCGCTGATCATCCGCGGGGACGGCCGCAAGCCGCCCACACCGGGCGAGACCGTGAACGTGGCCGTGCGCGATCTCGACGAGATCCACCTGTTCGACGCCGGAAGCGGAGAAAGGCTGGTGAGCTGATCCCGACGGCACCGCGGAGGGGCTGCGGCCCGGAAGCCGAGACGACGCCCACCGGACGGCAGCCCCGCTCCACGGCGGTCCTGCGCGCGCCGCGCCGAGACGGCCCGGCGCTCAGCCGATCCCCGGCGTGCTGGCCCGCACGACCACCTCTCCCCGGAAACGACGCACCCTCGCCCGGTCGGCGGGCTCGTCGAGCAGGAAACCGAGCGCCTCCTCCCCGAGGCGTTCCAGCGGAATGCGCACCGTCGTCAACGAGGGCCACACGTCCCGCAGACTGGCGATGTCGTCGAAACCGGCCACGGCCAGCTCCTCGGGCAGGCGCACCCCCCGCTCGCGGAACGCGGACAGGGCGCCCACCGCCATGACGTCGTTGACCGCGAACACGCACTCCACACCGCCGCCCCGGTCGAGCAGCTCCTGGGCCGCCGCGTGGCCCCCGTCCCGGGTGAAAGCACCGTTGAGCACGTTCCGGCGCGGCAGCTCGATCCCCCTATCGCGCAGCCCCTGCCGGAATCCGGCCAGCCTGTCCCGCGCCGTGATCAGGTCGGTGGGGCCGGCCAGGACCGCGAACTCGCGATAGCCCAGCTCCACGAGCTTCTCGGCCAGCGCGCTCGCCCCGGCGCGGTTCTCCACCACCACCGTGTCGGCGGGCAGCTTGTGCTGTCCGATGGCGGCGGCCCGCCCGCCCGCGGCCGTGTAGGCCTCGACCTCCGCGCGCAACGACTCCAGGTCCTCGTGGTTGGTGGTTCTGCTGCCGACGAGGACGATGCCGCGCGCCTGCTGCCTGCGCAGCGAGGCCACGTACTCGGCCTCGCGCTCGAAGCGACGCTCGGTCGTGGACAGGTTGATGATCAGACCGTGGGGTTCGGCGGTGCGGACGATGCTGGCGGCGATCGTCGAGAAGTACGGATCGGCGATGTCGGGAACCACCAGACCCACGACGTCCGTTCCGCCCCGGGCCATGGCCTGTGCGGGCGCACTCGGCGAGTAGTCCAGTCTGGCCGCGGCCTGCCGGACGCGTTCCCGCAGGTCGGTCCCGACGCTGCGGGTACTTCCGTTGAGAACCCGCGACGCGGTCGCCAACGACACACCGGCCTGGCGCGCCACGTCGACCAGATTCACCTTGCCGGAACCGCGCGGCATCAGTCCTCCCTGGGGACTCGTAGCAGAACTCCGTCCGGATGGCCGGTTACCCGGCCCGTGGGAGCGACGCCCGCAAGGCGTCCGCCCCCAGCACCGGAGTCACGCGCCCCGCTCGGGGGACGCACAGCCCCGAGCCGAACGGATTCCTGTTGGACGTCTCAACTCGAAGCGCTCCGATGCTACCTGCTCGGCGGGAACCTCTCCGGGAAAGCTCCCGCTGTTTTCTTGCGTTCACGCTACCCTGCCACCTAAGCTCCGGAAAACGCTTTCCGACGTTTTCGAGGTTTCCGTGTCGCACACCATCCAACTGCCCGATGCGGACGGTTCGCTCAACACCCACCGCATGAGCGAACCGATCCCCCGCCTGACCGAGTCCACCCCACCCGAGAGCCGCGTCGCCTACGCGGCCGCCCACGTCGTCGGCGACCCCTGCGGCACCAACGCGCCGGGATCCCCCGCCGAGGTCGACTGGGAGTCCACGATGGCCTTCCGCAGGCACCTCTGGAGCCACGGCCTCGGAGTCGCCGAGGCCATGGACACCGCACAACGCGGCATGGGACTGGACTGGGCCGCCACCCGCGAGCTGATCCACCGCAGCGCCGCCGAAGCCGCCGAGGTCGGCGGACGCGTCGCGGCAGGCGTCGGAACGGACCACCTGCCCGCCGATGTCACCGATCCGGACGAGATCACCGCGGGTTACGCCGAGCAGCTCGAGGTCACCCAGCAGGCAGGCGCGCGGGTGATCCTGATGGCGAGCAGGCAGCTCGCCGCCGGGGCTCGCGACGCCGCCGATTACCACAAGGTCTACGACCGCCTGCTGTCCGAGGTGCAGCACCCGGCGATCCTGCACTGGCTCGGACCGGCCTTCGACCCCGCGCTGGAGGGCTACTGGGGCTCGACCGACATCGCCGCGGCCACCGAGACGCTGCTGGAGATCCTGCACGCGCACGCCCACCGGATCGAGGGGGTCAAGGTCTCGCTGCTGGACCTCGAGCACGAGATCCAGCTGCGTTCCCGGCTTCCCGAGGGAGTGCGCCTGTACACCGGCGACGACTTCAACTACCCGCGCCTGATCAAGGGCGAGGGCGGGAGCCACAGCGACGCGCTGCTCGGGGTGTTCGCCGCGATCGCCCCCGCGGCCTCCGCCGCGCTGCGCGCGCTGGACAACGGGGACGAGACCACCTTCGACGAGGTGCTGGCCCCGACGGTGCCGCTGGCCAGGCACCTGTTCTCCACGCCCACCTACTACTACAAGACCGGAATCGCCTTCCTGTCGTGGCTCAGCGGGCACCAGCCCGGCTTCACCATGGTCGGTGGGCTGCAGAGCGGACGCAGCATCCCCCACCTCGCCGAGACCTTCCGGCTGGCCGACCGGGCCGGCCTGTTCCCCGACCCGGAACTGGCCGCGACGCGAATGCGGCAACTGCTCGACGTTGCGGGGGTACCTCGTTGACCGACGGAAACACCACACCCGCCGACCTCTCCCTCAACCAGAAGACGCTGAACAACAGCTCGCTGCCCGAGGTCGTCGACGAGTGCCTGACAGCGGGCGTGCCCGCCGTGGGGCTCTGGCGCGAGCCCGTCCACGAAGTCGGCGTGCGCGAAGCAGCCCGCCTGGTGAAATCGGCGGGGTTGCGGGTCTCCTCGCTGTGCCGGGGCGGGTTCCTCACCGCCGACACCCCCGAGCGCCGCCGCGAGGCGATCGCGGAGAACCGGCGGGCCCTCGAGGAGGCGGCCGAGCTCGAGGCCCCGTGCCTGGTGCTGGTCGTGGGCGGCCTCCCCGAGGGCTCGAAGGACCTGGCGGCGGCACGCCGCGGGGTCGCCGAGGCGCTGGCGGAACTGGCCCCCCTCGCCGAGCACTACGGCGTGCGCCTGGCCCTCGAACCGCTGCACCCCATGTACTGCGCCGACCGGGCCGTGCTGTCCACCCTCGACCAGGCCCTCGAGCTGGCCGAACCGTTCCCCGTGGAACAGGTCGGAGTCGTGGTCGACACCTTCCACGTCTGGTGGGACCCGCGCCTGTTCGAGCAGATCGAACGGGCCGGGTCGCGCATCGCCTCCTACCAGGTGTGCGACTGGCTGACCCCGCTGCCCGCCGACGTCCTGCTCGGCAGGGGCATGATGGGCGACGGGCACATCGACTTCGCCCCGATCGACACCGCCGTCCGCCGGACCGGATACTCCGGAGACGTGGAGGTCGAGATCTTCAACGAGGACGTGTGGTCGCGACCGGCCCGCGAGGTCGTGGAAACGACCGTCGACAGGTACCGCCGCTTGGTACATCCCCGGTAACCCCGACACTCCCGGGAGGGAAGCACGGATGCGCGTAGTGGCCGCCCCGGACAAGTTCCGCGGCTCGGCGAGTGCCCGTGATGTCGCCGCCGCTGTCGCGAGCGCGGCCACCGCGCGCGGCGCGGAGTGCGTCGAGCTGCCGATGGCCGACGGCGGGGAGGGCACGCTGGAGGCGTTCGGCGGGGCGAACCGCCGAACCACGGTCACCGGACCGCTCCACGGGAACGTGGCGGCGGGATGGCGGTTGACCACCGACGGTCGCGCCGTGGTCGAGATGGCCACCGCCTCGGGGCTGGCGCTGGCCGGAGGCCCCGAGCACAACGCTCCGGAGGAGGCCACCACCCGGGGAACGGGCGAGCTGATCGCCACGGCCCTGCGGGCCGGGGCCGGCCGGGTCCTGGTCGGCCTGGGTGGTTCCGCCACCACGGACGGGGGGCTCGGCGCCGTCGAGGCGCTGGAGGACTTCGCCCCGCTCGACGGACGAGCGGGCCACCCCGAAGTGCTCCTGTGCTGCGATGTGGACACCGTTTTCACCGAGGCCGCCGCGGTGTTCGGCCCCCAGAAGGGTGCGAACGCGCTCCAGCGTGCCCGGCTGACCGAACGGCTGGAGCGGCTCGCCGCGCACTACCGGGACCGCTTCGGCGTCGACGTGACCGGCCTCGCCGGCAGCGGGGCGGCCGGTGGACTGGCCGGTGGACTCGCCGCGCTGGGCGCCCGTCCGGTGTCCGGTTTCGGGACCATCGCCGAGGAGCTCGGGCTGGGCACCGCCCTGGACTCCGCCGATCTGGTGGTCACCGGGGAGGGCAAGCTCGACCCGGAGTCCTTCACCGGCAAGGTGGTCGGCGGGGTCACCCGCGCGGCCGAAGAGCGCGGCGTGGACGTGCTCGCCGTGGTGGGAACGGCGGACCCCGCGGCGAGCGGGCGGATCGAGGTCCGGGACCTGTCGGCGGAGTTCGGCAGGGCCGAGTCCTTTTCCAACACCACCGAGTGCGTCCGGCAGAGCCTCGCCGAGCACCTGGCCCACCGGAGGCGCGACTGATCCCCGGAGGCGCGACTGATCCGAGTCCGACGACCGATCCGGACCCGAGCAGAGGGCGGGCGGGGACCGACCGTCCCCGCCCGCCCTCTCGTCGCCGGACCGCGCCTCGCAGGTCTCCTCGGTCGGCGGCAGACCGTCAGGGAGCCTCGTCCGGGGCTATCGCCAGCAGCGACACGATGGCCAGCGTGCGCTGCGCGGCATCGTTGGTCCCGCAGGTGACGAAGTCACCGGACTGGTTGCTGGAGCGGTCCACGGGGATCTCGTCCACCGGAGTGGCTACCGCCGCGCCGTCGACCCGAACCGGGTCCGGCCACGGACGACCGTTGGGGTCCGAAGTGAACTTCTCCCAACCGCGCCGCCGCAACCCGGGATCGTCGAGCTGCTCACCCGCCCAGGCGGTCACTCGCGAGTAGATGGTGCCGAACAGCCCCGGGTCGAAGTCGAAGCCGAACCGGTCGATCTTCTCCTGCGACGGGGCCTGCGCGTACCGCGCGAAGTCCAGGAAGGTCCGGCGGAACTCGGGCACGTCGACCAGCTCGAGCGTCTCCCAGAGGATCTGCTCCCCGCAGAAGGCCATCGACAGGTTGTAGCCGCCCTCGTAGTCGCCCTTGTCGAGATTGGTCAGATGGGCGCTGTCCGGGTCGAAACCGACCGCGCCACCGGCCTCCCCGGTGAACAACCCGGCCGGGAAACCGGCGATGTCGCGCATCCCCGTGACGATCCGGTCCCGCCAGCGCGTGTCGCCCGTGCGTTCCCACTCGGTCAGCCAGTTGCTGACCAGCGCGTACCAGTCGGGGCCGATGCGCAACCTGGTGGGAACCTCGTCCTGCGGGGGCAGCGCGTTGCGCAGCGGCGGCACCCGCACCATGGTCTCGTCGGCCTTCAGCGAGGAGCGCATCAGGTCGCCGAGGGTCTCGTCGGCGGTGAGGTAGTAGCAGAAGCGCTTGGTGAACGACTCGGAGACGCGCGCCTCCTTGGCCCCGCCTCCCCAGTGCGAGACGTTGTGCCGGGCCCCCAGACCGGCGAAGCGCCCGCTGTGGTGGGTGTCGACCTCGCTGAGGTGCTGCGTCATCGCCCGCGCCATCCGGAAGGCGGTCGGGTCCCCGGAGCGCAGGAAGACGTACCAGAGCATCGCGTCGGTGCCGAGCTCACCGTTGTCCCAGGCGTAGCCACCCACGTCGTAGCGCCACTCGTGGCGGTCCGAGTCGTAGGTGTGCATGACGTCGCCGTAGTCCCAGAAGCCGTACCACTCCCGCTGGTCGATCTGTCCCTTGTAGAACTCGATGTCCTGTTCGATGGAGCGCTCCAGTTCGGCCCGCCCCGACGTGCTGCGATCCGGCAGGCTCCACCTGCCGAACACCCCCGCGCCGTGGTACCGGGAGGGCTGCGCGACCAGCTGCGCGGGCGCGTCCACCTCCGCGGACAGCTCGGCCACGCGCTTCCGCGTCGGCGTGGCGGGCAACGCCCACAACCGCATCTCGGTGGACCGCGCGATGCCCTCCGGGGTGCTGAACCCCTCCTGCACGTCCTCGTAGGCCAGGCCGAGCCCGTGCGCCTCGGTGTCGTAGTGCCGCAGATCCATGGCCTCGGCGTGCGGGGAGTACGACCACAGCGTCACCGTCGCGGAATCGGTCGCGGCACCGCTGATGTCGAGCGACCGCGGGAAGCGCCGCCAGAAGTCCTGCAGCCCCACGCCGAGTCCTCCGCTGACACCGCCGAGGTAGCCGAACCCGGCGGCCCGGGAGCCCCGGCCTGCGTTCTTGAGCCAGCTCGCCGCGGAGGAAGTGCGCTTGCGGACCGAGAAGTGCTCGGAGGACTCCTGGAACAGCACGAAGTCGTTCCACAGTGCCAACTCCTGGTAGCCCTCGCGCACCTCCGCGGACCACTCCTGCGGATCGGGAGTGCGCGTTCCCGCGTACTGCGCGTTGCGGACCTCCTCACCCGGATCTCGCCGGAGGCCGGTCAGCACCCGAACCGGTTCCGACCACACGCCCCCGGAATCGGTGCCGAAGCGCACGTGGCGGTTGTGGGCCTCGTCGGCCATGGGCACCGACAGGCGCAGTCCCAGCCCGCGCACGTGGTCCTTGTCGACGTCGGCGTCCCAGACGAAGTTGTGCACCAGACCCACGGACTCGTCCCCCGCGGACAGGTACACCCGCAGCGTCCAGGGCAGGATCCCCCTGCCGCCCGCGCCGCGCCGCTTGCCGTGGTCCTGCTTGTACCGCCCGGAGAGCTTGACCACGGCCCGCACCGGGCCGCGCTGCTCGACCTCGGCGCTTTCCACCACCCCCGACCACTCGAACCGCCGGGGTTCGGCGTCCTCCCCGTCCGGCTGGTCCTGGGTCAGCAGCACCAGTCTTCCCGTGCTCGCGGTCGCGCGACCGTCGCGCCCGACCGAACCGATCACCTCGGTACCGCCCCGGGCCAGGGCGACGTCCACGATCCCGTTGCTCAGCCTGATCCGGCCGGACTCCTCGGAAACGCCGACCGCGTTCTCCGGCTCGGCCGGTTTTCCCTCGGTCAGGTGATAGGAATCCGCCGGGGCGCCGGCTGCCATCGCGTGACCGCTCCACTTCAGCGTCCCGTCCGGCCAGTAGGCCAGCGGCCAGGACTGCAGGGGAACCGCCGCACCGTCCTTGCCGGCCAGGGCGAACGAGGTGTCCGCGGAAACCGCTCCCCGCGGCCACGGCACCCCCCACGTGGCAGCGGCCGGGGCGGCCGGAGTCCCCTCCAGCCAGTGCAGTTCCGTCCTCTCCGGTTTCGCGGTCTCCCCCGCGGCCGGGGCTGCCGCGGCGACTTCGTTGCCGAGGAAAGTGACCGCTGCCGCGGCACTGGCCCCGGCCAGAAAACCACGACGACCGAACGATGGATTCAAGGGCATGGGTGGCCTCCGGACAGTGACTCGTCGAATACCGTCGCGGCTTTTTCCAGCCGGACGTGCTCATTTCCGGTTCTGCGGTTCGGAACGGGCGGAAGACCCGCCGAAACCGGCAACCGGATACACCCGGGCGGGGAAAGCACTTCCGCTCCGCACGCGGAGTCCGCTGGTTCTTCGGGCAGAATGCGTTCGAAAATTCCGGGACCGGCCGTCCGCGCGACCGCAGGCCCGGGAACGCAGCCGGCACCGTCCCGAACGCCCCGATCACGTGGGCAACGCCGCCCGCGGCCGAATTCCCGCGGAGTCGGCCCCACCGGCCCCACCACGCGAGAGCCCGCGGCCGCGCTGCCGAGGAGGGAAGTGCCGGGCGCTTCCCCGCGGAAGCGCCCGGAAACGGCTGCTCGCGAACGCTTCGTCACCTGCGACTCGGACGACGTCATGCTGCGCCCTCTCCGATCCCGTTTTCCCCCGACCGAACGAGCACGGGGGAGAAATCGGCGCGAAGAACCGTCACGGCCTTCGTGAAACCGATTCAATGAAACGTTTTATGAAACGAGACCGTAGATCCGAAGTGTGGCCCAGTCAACACCCGCGGCCACAACGCGCGAAGAGCACCCGCCCGCCCCACCTCCCGGCGGCGGAGCGACACCGGAAGCGCCGCCACCGATAACGCCCCCTCAGACGGGTTCCGCCACCGCGACCCGGAGCTCCCCTCCACCGGGCCGCCCCCGGAGGACGACACACCCGGAGGAAGGGGGTCGCGGGGCGAACCCGCGCGGCAGCGGCGGAGAACTCAGTCCCGTCGGTGCAGTGTGGACCGCCGAACGATGAGCTCCGGGCTGTAGACCACGCTCTCGTGCTCGTGCCCCGGTTCGCCCTCCGTCTCGCGCAGCAACAGCTCGGTGGCGGTGGCACCCATTCGCGCCGCGGGCTGCCGCACCGAGGTCAGCGGGACGGCCGCGGCCTCGGCGAACTCGATGTCGTCGTACCCGATCAGGGCCAGGTCCTCGGGCACCCGGACCCCGGCGTCGAACGTGGCCTGCAGCAGCCCCAGCGCCAGCAGGTCGTTGGCGCAGAACACCGCGGTGGGGCGCGGACGCAGTCCCAGCAACCGCGCTCCCGCGTCCCGTCCGGCCTGGACGTCCAACCGCCCCGTGTCCAGCACCGTCATCGCCTCGGGGGGAAGCCCCGCCTCCGCGACGGCCCGCCGCGCCCCGACGAGCCTGTCCGCGCACTGCGCCAGCTCGGGAGGACCGCTGACGTGGGCCACGTGCTCGTGGCCGTTCTCCAGCAGGTGCCGCATCGCCAGCTCACCGCCGGCCACGTCGTCCACCGACACGGAACAGGCGTCGTCGCTGTCGACCACCCGGTCGACGAACACGTACGGGATCCCGTGCCGCCGGAAGGACAGCAGGTTCTCGCCCGAGGTCTCCGCGGGAGTGACCAGCACCCCGTGCACTCGCTGTTCGGCGAACATGGACAGATACAGCGATTCGGCCTCGGGATCCTGAGCGCTGTGGCACAGCATCACCCCGAGCCCGTGGTTGCGCGCGGCGCGCTCGGCCCCGCGGGACAGGTCCACGAAGAACGGATTGCCCATGTCGAGCACCAGCAGCGCGACCATGCGGCTGTTGCCCGAGCGAAGTTGTCTGGCCGACTCGCTGCGCACGTAACCGAGTTCGTCGATGACCGCGCGAACCCGGGATCGGGTGTCGGCCGAGACCCGATCGGGACGGTTCAGCGCGTTGGAGACGGTCCCGATCGACACGCCGGCCCGGTGGGCGACGTCCTTGATGCTGACCTCTCCCGCGTTGCGACTGCTTCCCCCGGCTGGCACCACGCCTCCCTTGACTCGGATACACCCCCATCTTATCCTTCCGGGAAATAAAACGTTTCAACGACTCGCCGGTCCCCTGCAAGCCGGTGGCCGTCGTGTCCGACAGCGCGCACGCCCCGCAACGGAGCCCCAGGCAATGCCGAACGAAGACGCCGTCCAGGCGATCCCCAGCAGTCCCTCGTCCCGGGGAGGCGGCATCGGTCAGGACTTCGGAGCCGCGTTCGTGCGCGACCGGCACCACGACACCGAAACCGGGAACCCGGCCGTGCTCCGCTCGGCGCGCAACACGCGGGAGCACGCCCCCATGACCCCACCGCAGGCGGCCTCGCCGGTCCCCCGGACACCGGCGAGGCCCGCCACCGCGTGCTCGCGCGCAGCGCGAGCGGCGCGGAACACGTGACCCGGAGTTCTCCGTCCGGGGAGCGCAACAGCACCGACGAGCACCCCTCGCTCACAGAACCGACAGCGAAGCCCCAGCACAAGACGGCCCGGAACCGAAAGGCATCCCCATGAACGAACCAACCCCCGAGCAGGCGGTATCCGAGCTGCTGGACCGCGCGCACCAGCTCGGGTCCGACCCGCGCAACACCAACTACGCGGGCGGCAACGCCTCCGCCAAGGCCACCGGAACCGATCCGGTCACCGCGCGACCGGAACGTCTGATGTGGGTCAAGGGCTCCGGCGGGGATCTCGGCACGCTCAAGGAGTCCGGGCTGGCCGTGCTGCGCCTGGACCGCATGCGCTCGCTGACCGAGGTGTACCCGGGAGTCGAGCGCGAGGACGAGATGGTCGAGGCCCTCGACCACTGCCTGTACGGCAAGGGCGGGGCCGCGCCCTCGATCGACACCGCCATGCACGGGCTCGTCGAAGCCGAGCACGTCGACCACCTGCACCCCGACGCGGGAATCGCCCTGGCCACGGCCGCGGACGGGCCGCAGTTGACCCGGGAGTGCTTCGGCGACAAGGTGGTGTGGGTCCCGTGGCGGCGGCCGGGATTCCAGCTGGGGCTGGACATCGCCGCCGTGCGCCGGGAGAACCCGAACGCGGTCGGAGTGGTCCTCGGCGGGCACGGGATCACCGCCTGGGGCGAGACGAGCGCGCAGTGCCAGGAGAACTCGCTGTGGATCATCCGCACCGCCGAGCAGTTCCTGCGCGAACGCGGCCGTCCCGAGCCCTTCGGCCCTCCGGTGAGCGCGAACGCGGCGCTGCCCGCGGAGCAGCGGCACGAGCGCGCCGCCGCGCTCGCCCCGGTGATCCGCGGGCTGGTCTCGACCGACAACCCCCAGGTGGGCCACTACGACGACCGGGACGCGGTGCTGGAGTTCCTCGCCGGCGAGAACCACCCGCAGCTGACCGACCTGGGCACCTCGTGCCCCGATCACTTCCTGCGCACCAAGGTGCGCCCCCTGGTGCTGGACCTTCCCCCCACCGCACCGCTGGAGGAGGCCGTCGAACGGCTGCGGGAGCTGCACTCGGCCTACCGGCAGCGCTACCGCGAGTACTACCAGCGCCACGCGGACGAGAACTCCCCCGCCATGCGCGGAGCCGACCCGACGATCGTGCTCGTGCCCGGGGTGGGGATGTTCTCCTTCGGCAAGGACAAGCAGACCGCCCGCGTGGCGGGCGAGTTCTACGTCAACGCGATCAACGTGATGCACGGCGCGGAGTCCGTCTCCCGTTACCAGCCGATCGAGGAATCCGAGAAGTTCCGGATCGAGTACTGGAGCCTCGAGGAGGCCAAGCTCGCCCGCATGCCCGCGCCGAAGCCGCTGGCCACGCGCGTCGCCCTCGTCACGGGCGGTGCCTCGGGAATCGGCAGGGCCACCGCGCACCGGCTCTGCGCCGAGGGGGCCTGCGTCGTGGTGGTCGACCGCGACGTCGAGTCCGCCCGGCAGATCGTCGACGAGCTGGGCGGCTCGGACAGGGCCGTGGCGGTCGCCGCCGACCTCACCGACGAGGACGAGGTATCGGCCGCGTTCCGCACGGCCGCGCTCTCCTTCGGCGGGGTCGACCTGGTGGTCAACAACGCCGGGCTGTCCGTCTCCAAACCGCTGCTGGAGACCAGCACCGCCGACTGGGACACCCAGCACGACGTGATGGCCCGCGGCTCCTTCCTCGTGTCCAGGGAGGCCGCCCGGGTGATGACCTTCGAGGGGCGCGGAGGCGACATCGTCTACGTCGCCAGCAAGAACTCCGTGTTCGCCGGGCAGAACAACGTGGCCTACGGCTCCGCCAAGGCCGACCAGGCGCACCAGGTGCGGCTGCTGGCCGCCGAGCTCGGTGAGCACGGCATCCGGGTCAACGGCGTCAACCCCGACGGGGTGGTGCGCGGCTCCGGCATCTTCGCGGGAGGCTGGGGCGCCCAGCGCGCGGCCCACTACGGGGTCAGGGAAAGCGAGCTCGGCGAGTTCTACGCCCAGCGCACCCTGCTCAAGCGGGAAGTGCTTCCCGAGAACGTGGCCGCCGCGGTGTTCGCCCTGGTCGGTGGCGACCTGACGCACACGACGGGAACGCACGTGCCCGTCGACAGCGGTGTCCCGGCCGCCTTCCTGCGCTGACGCCTCCGCGGAGGTGCCGATCCACCCGCACGGGCCGGCCGGATCGCGACATCCGGCCGGCCCCGGGTGGCGGACGGTGCTGCCACCACCGTCGACGAGTCCCTTCCCACCGGGCCGGCCGTGCGATCCGGTCCCCGACCCGGTGGGCCGACACACTCACGGACAAGGTTGCCATGACGAGGACGGATTTCACCTGCGCGGCTGTCGACCTGGGCGCCTCGAGCGGGCGCGTGGTGGCGGGTGAGGTGGCTGCCGACAAGCTCGAGCTGACCGAACTGCACCGGTTCCCGAACAGCCCCTCGCACACGCGAGCGGGACTGCGCTGGGACGTCTCCCGACTCCACCGGGAGATCCTCACCGGGCTCGAGGCCGCGGCCGCCTACTCCCCGGCCTCGGTGGGCATCGACAGCTGGGCCGTGGACCACGGTCTACTGGACGAGGCGGGAAACCTGCTCGCCGACCCGTACCACCACCGCGACACCAGGACCGCAGGCATGATGGAGCGGGTGCGCGAGCTGGTCTCCGACGAGGAGCTCTACCGCACCACCGGGCTGCAGCGGTTGCCCATCAACACCCTGTACCAGCTTCTCGCCTCCCAGGAGAGCGAACAGCTCGCGGCGGCGCGGACCATGCTGCTGCTGCCCGACCTGCTGAACTACTGGCTCACCGGTGAGATCGGCGCCGAGATCACCAACGCCTCGACCACGCAGCTGTTCGACGTGCTGGGCGAGGACTGGGCGCACGACCTCATCCGCCGCCTGGGGCTGCCGACCCACCTGTTCCCCCGCCCCCACGCCCCCGGACTGCGCGCGGGAACGCTGCTCGCGGAGGTGGGCACCCGGACCGGGCTCGCCGCCGGGCTCCCGGTCACCTCCGTGGCCTCGCACGACACGGCCTCCGCCGTCGTGGCGGTGCCCGCCAGGACCGAGCGCTTCGCCTACATCTCCTGCGGAACCTGGTCGCTGGTCGGCCTCGAACTCGACTCGCCGGTGCTCACCGAGCGATCACGCGCGGCGAACTTCACCAACGAACGCGGTGTCGAGGGCACCACCCGCTACCTGCGCAACACGATGGGGCTGTGGCTGCTGCAGGAGTGCCTGCGCTGCTGGCGGGAGCAGGGGATGCGCCGCGAACTGGGCGAGCTGCTCGACGGGGCCGCCCGCCTGCCCGCCTTCCGCAGCGTGCTCGACACCGACGATCCGGCCTTCATCGCCTCCCAGGACATGCCCGCGGCCATAGCCGCTGCCTGCGCGAACGCGGGCGAGCCGGTCCCGGAGACCCCGGAGCAGACCGTGCGCTGCGTGCTCGAGAGCCTGGCCCTGGCGCACCGGATCACCGTGCGCGACGCCGCGCGGCTGGCCGACCACGAGGTCGAGGTGGTGCACATGGTCGGCGGGGGCAGCCGCAACGAGCTGCTGTGCAGGCTGACGGCCGATGCCTGCGGACTCCCCGTGATCGCGGGACCGGCCGAGGCCACGGTCCTGGGCAACGTGCTGGTCCAGGCCCGCGCCCACGGCGCGGCCGGGGACCGGGCCGCGGCGCGGGAGCTCGTGGCCGAGACCCAGCCCCTGCGGCGCTTCGACCCCACCGGGGCGGCGCGCGAGTGGAACGCGGTCGAAGCCCGGGTGCACGGCCACCGCCCCCGTGACCACGACGCGGCCACCACCTCGGGGTGATCCGCTCTCGCCCGGTCCCGGAGACGCGAGGCCGCCGGGACCGGCCCGGCGAATCACGTCCAGAGGACCGACCCCTCCGGGGGGACTCCCCGCGCCCGCACCGCGGGCAGTATCTTTTCCACTCGGGCGCAGCTGGACGCCGGACGGAACGGAGCCTGCCCGCATGAGCCGAGAACGCCCCAACCCCCTGCAGTGGCTGTGGTACGCCTACGGCGGCCGCCTGCCCGCGCGGTGCCGGGAGTGGGTACTGCACGACATCACGTGTCGCACCTGGGCGCTGCGGCACGTCGCCCGCGCGCTCGTCCAGGTCTCGCCCGGCCTGCTGCTGTTGCTGCTGCCGGGCCCGCTCTGGATCAGCGCCATGTCCCTGCTCGGCGGAGTGATCATGGCGGTGTGGTACTCCGTTTCGGCGATGGTGGAAACCTGCGAGCACCGCCTCGCCAAGCACGGCTACCCGGTCGGCACGGGCAAGGCGAAACGGGCCGAGGCCAACGCGGAGCTGCTGGCCGCGCAGGAGGCCCGCTACGCCGCCCTGTACCGGAACAACCAGCCGGAGCAGCAGTAACCGGCAGACATCGCGTCCCGATGCTTCGCGCCCGCCCGCCTCCTCCGGGCGGGCGCGCTCCGCGCTTTTCGGACCTCCCCGCCGGCGAGCCCTCGACGCACCCGCGGGCGCACGACGTCGAGCAGCGAATGGACCGGCCGGGGGAATCATTTCCGCCGAATTCTCGAAAACGAATTCCCAATCCGAATTCGCGCAGAATCCCTTGACAGCGCCACAGGGCGCGAGTCACACTTCATTTCCACTTGGTAAGCGCTTACCAAGCATTGTTCGCCCATTCACGGAGCAATAACGAACCGGTGGTGCGCCCGGCGCTCCACCGCGCCGAGAAAGGGGACGCAGCACCGTCCCCCATTTCGCGACACGAAGGGAAAACATGGAAACCCGATTATTTCCCGCCGGGAGCTTTCGAAAGTCGCTCACCATGCTGTCCACGGCCGTGCTGACGACGCTGGCACTGACCCCGCTCGCCCACGGCGCGGACAACACCGACACCCCCACCGCGCGAAGCTCCGGCGAGCCGAGCGCAGCGAGCCGAACCGCGCAGGAGTGCGGGAGCGGCTCGTTCGACGCCGAGGTCGTCGTCGACGGCGGGACCTGGACGGCCCGCAACGGGAGCGAGACCGTGCACACCGGACCGAACATGCGCGCGGCGATACAGGCCGCCATGGACAGCCTCACCGCGGGCAGGCAGAGCAAGGAACGGGTCGTCGTCCGCGGCTCCGGGAGCATGAGCGCCGACAACTCGCTGGAGATGCCCAGCCACACCGCGCTGGACGTGTGCGGCACCATCGACGTGACCGGCACGGACAGCACCGGCAACAACGCGGTGGTGCACGGACGGCACGTGACCGGCGTGGAGATACAGCACCTCAACGTGACCGGATCCCCCTCCTACGGGGTCTTCTTCCGCAGCGGCAGCGACATCCACCTCGGCCAGATCGACCTGCGGCTGTCCGGCGGGCTGGGAGTTCGCATCGACAACCACGCCAACCGCGACGAGCCCACCACCGACGTGCGAATCGACGACGTCTACGTGTCCGGCACCAGCCACCACGGGGTGGAGACCTACGGCGTGGACGGGCTGACGATCGGCACCGTGGTGGCACGCGACGTCGCCTACTCCGGGCTGCTGCTCAACGACACCACCAACGCCACCGTGGGAACGGTCGACGCCGAGAACGCGGGCTCGGGAACCGGATACGCGGCCTTCCGAATGGCGAACAGGAACGGCCGCGTCGACGGCGCCTACCCGACCAACGTCCACGTCGGTGAGGTGATCGCACGCGGCGGTGGCCGCGGAGTCTTCTGCGTCTCGGAAAGCGGCGGCGCCGTGATCGACAACGTGGACATCGCCAACACCGGCAGCAACGCCATCCTCGTGGAGAACTGCTACAACGTGGAAATCGCCTCCGAGGGAGGCCAGGTGACCGGACCGGGAACGGTGCGGATCGCGGCCCGTTCGGACTTCCCCGTGACCAGGGACGTGACCCTGCACAATCTGACGGTCACCGATTCGGAAATCGTGGAAAGTCCCTGCGGGGAGAACATCACCATCGCGAACAACACGTTGAACAACACCCCGCGCAACGTGTGCTGACCTCCCGCGCGATCACACCGCCTGCGGGTTCCCGGCCGGGAGCCCGCCGGCGGCCTCCCCGGTCGGGCCGTTCGCGATCACTGCCCGAGCGCATCGCCTCCAACATCCACCCGGGGCTGGCCGGGTGCGCACCGTCGGCGGAGCTGCTGGCCACGTGGAACCGCCGGGAGCAGGCGCTGATCGACACCGACCCGCACCGGGTTCCCCCGCTGGCGCTGCCACCGCTGGAGACGAACAGCCTGCTCGGTTCGCTCACCGGCGCGGAACGCGACCGCGCGGCCCGGGAAGGGGCTCGCACGGTCCCGCCGCGCGAGCACGGCGGCAACGTCGACATCAAGAACCTCGGCATCGGATCGCGCGTCTACTACCCGGTCTACGTGCCCGGAGCCAAGTTCTCCATCGGGGACCTGCACTTCGCCCAGGGCGACGGTGAGATCAGCTTCTGCGGCGCTGTGGAGATGGGCGGACACGTCGACATCGGGGTCGACCTCATCAAGGGCGGGATGCGCGCGTACAACGCGACCACGCCGATCTTCCGCCCGGGACGGCAGGAGCCGCGCTACACCGAGTTCGTCTCCTTCGTCGGCATCTCGATCGACGAGTCGGGCGATCAGCACTACATGAACGCCACGGTCGCCTACCGCCGCGCCTGCCTGCAGGCCATCGCCCACCTCGAGCAGTTCGGCTACACCGGCAGGCAGGCGTACCTGATCCTGTGCGCGGCACCGGTGGAGGGGCGGATCAGCGGCATCGTCGACATCCCCAACGCCTGCTGCTCGCTGTACCTGCCCACCGAGATCTTCGACTTCGACATCCGTCCCGGTGCCGACGGGCCCGTGGCCGTCGACCGGGGAGACTGCGCCCGCGCGAGCTGAAGGAGGAATCGACGAGGCGCCGTCCGCCGGTTCTCCTCCGCTGGGAACGGGCTCGACGTCGCGCGCGGCGGCGCCGCGCGCGACGGCCGCCCGCGCCACCCGCGCGGAGCTCGGCCACGAGTCACCGCCCACGAGGTGCGGTTGAGCGCGGCAGGAGCGGCCGCGCCGAGAAAGTGACCTCCCCCACGGGAAAAACGCGGAAGATCTTCATCCGGTGTTTCGGAAAAACACCGGAAACATGACGAAAATCTCTACACCGCATTTTAATCCGGCATTCATGGCCCCCTGAAAGGTGACACACGACAAGGTGTGATCTGTGTTGTCCGCGGGACTCCTGCCCGCATCGCCGCGTAATAATGGAAAACGGGTCGGGGCAGGACGAATCAGCACGCCGCGGCGCGCCGCGGCACGCTGCGACAGACCGCGCACGGCGAAAGATCACCGGGAGGTCGGGTGTTTCCCGTCGACACGTTTTCCGTTCGACACACGTGGTCGACAGCACTGTCACGGCTGCTGCGCACGGCCTTTCCCGCCTGGCTCCGCCGGATGCTGCGCCCGGCCCCCATCCCCGTGGACTGGAGCCGGATCGTGGTGGCGGCGCTGGCCGTCGGCCTCACCCCCGCGGCGGGACTCGCCACGGGAAGGATCGGGGAAGCGATCCTGATCTCCCTCGGGGCTTTGTGCATCGCTTTCTCGGATCCGGTCAGTTCCTACCGGTACCGATTGCGTCGCGTCGGACTGACCGTACTGCTGGGAACCGTCGGATTCGGCCTCGGAATAGCCGCGCCGTCACCGTGGACGGGCGCGTGCGTGGTCGTGATCATTTCCGTGCTGTCGGTTCTGGCCAGCAGAATGGGCGACCTGTGGGGCGCGGCCGGCACCCAGATGCTGACTTTCTGCATCGTGGCCACCGGGCACCCCGTGGAAACCATGCACAGTGGACAACAACTCGCGTGGTTCCTCGGCGGGGAACTGCTCGCCTTCACGCTGATCGCGGCCACCTGGCCCTTCCGGCGCACCGCCCCGGCCAGGCACGCCGTGGCACGGGTCTTCGAGACCACCGCACGCATGCTCAGCACCGAGTGCGGGGAAGCGCGCACCCAAGTCAGGCAGCACCTGACCAGGGCGCTGAACGAGGCCCACGACGTGCTGATCAGCGTGGCGGCGGGCTCCACGGCACGCAGTCGCGTCCACGACAGGCTCTACGTGGCGCTCTCCCAGGCCACGCCGATGGTGGAGGCCTCGGTCGCACTCGCCCACGCAGGCACGAGGGTGCCCGAACCGCTGGTGGAGGCGATGCGCGCGCTGGCCCGCTGCCTGCGCTCCGGAGCCCTGCCCCCGCAGCACGCACCGACCACCACCTCCACCGACCCGACGCCCCTGCGCGCCCTGGACGACGCCCTCGGCAGGCTGGTCGCCTCGCTGCGCACGGCGAAACTCGCCGATCCGGGCGAGTTCGACGCCGGACGCGACCGCCGCGCACGCTTCCGGGTCTGGCGCGAGGGACTCGCGGTCGGCAGGACCGGGTGGCTGCTGGCGGCCCGCATGGCGCTGTGCCTGGCCGTGGCGGAAACGGTCGGGCTGCTGCTTCCGCTGGAACAGCCCTACTGGGTCGCGCTGACCGTGGCGCTGGTGCTCAAGCCGAACTCGGGCTCGTTGTTCGCGCGCACCGTGCTGCGCGGGCTGGGAAGCGTGCTGGGGGTGATCGTGGCGAGCGCGCTGCTGGCCGGGATCGCCCACGGCTGGTGGATGCTGCCCTTCACGGTGCTGCTGGCCGCCCTGGTTCCCGACACGTTGAGCCGGCACTACGGTCTGTTCACCGGCGTGGTGACGTGCCTGGTGCTGCTGAAGATGAACCAGGTGGAGTCCATCCCCGCGCTTCCCGCGGTGCGGCTGGTCGACTCGCTCATCGGTTGCGCCGTCGTCCTGGTCATCGGCTACGTGCTCTCCCCGCTGCACCGCCGCCCCCCGCTGGAACGGAGCTTCGCCAACGCGGTGCTGACCGTCTCCGAGTACGTCGCGCTGTCCCTGACGGGAATGGCACGGGAACGGCCCGCCCTGCGGCGACGCAGCTACCGGGAGCTCGCCGAGCTGCGCACCACGCTGCGCCAGCGGCTCGTGGAGCCGAGCTCGGCGAGCAGGACGGCCGAGCAGTGGTGGCCGTCGATCGTCGTGCTCGAACGACTCGTCGACGGAGCCACCGAGCGCGCGATCCGCATCGAAGGCGGCAACACCGGGATCAGTCTGCAGCGCGCCCAGCTGATCGTGTCGAACATGCGGTCGCTGGCCCGGTGGTTGCGGTGTGAGACCTCCGAGAACGCCACTCCCTCCCCCGCGTGTGTCAGCGAGCGGCTCTCCGAGATCGAAAGCGAACTGGCCTCCTCCTCGTGGCTGCGGCCGGAGGACACCTCGCCCGGACGGGAATCCGCGCACCCGGAATCCGCACGGGTGATCGGCCCGTCACGTTCCGAATCGGGAAATCCGCTCACCCCGTCGACTTCGGACCAGGAGAGCGCGGTCAATCCCCCGCACGGAGCCCGGCGTTGATCAATTCGCCACAAAACCAGCAAACGAAATTCGTATTGCTGTTTTCGGGCGGGTAAATCCGTCGATAAAACGCGAATTATAGTCACGATCACACTCGTACATTCCGGTTGTCCGCGTTTAGGATCACCGTCGGATGCACGAGAACGCCACCACGCCCCGCGGCGGGCGACGCGGAGGAGGGGCGCTGCGGCTTTCGCGCACGTCTGCCCACGAACCGACCACCGTGCCACCCGCAGCGCACCCGCGCGCCGGGGTCGTTCTCCGCCCCCGACGCCGGACACGGCCCACCCCCGTCCGCCACTCCCGTCCGCGCGGCACGTCCGGACTCATCCGCGGTGAGCCGGCTCGGCCGAGCGCTGCGGAGCCAGCGCTTTCCGAACCCCGCCACCGTGCCCTCGCCCCGTGGGAGGCAAGTTGAGCACACTCGAAGGCCTCGAATACGGTTGCCCCGCACAGCTCGAAGCGGTCCGCTCGGCCGATCCACTGCGCGCGGACGAGCTCTGCGCACGTCTCAGAGGCATGAACGACGACGCCGATGTGGCGGCCCTGGCCGAGTCGCTGCGCGCCCTGCTGCCCGATCCCGGCCAGATTGGGCAACTGTCGACAGACGAGTGCCTCGCGGCGATGCGCGACCTGGGGATGTTTCTGGGCTCGATCAAGCGCCACGGAACCGAACCCGCCGAGGCGGTGCCCGAATCCCTGCCCGTGCTGACCGAACTGGGCCGCCGCACCGACATGGTCCCGCGGGACACGGTGCTGCACTACTGCGTGTGGAACCCGGAGGGCCCGCGCCGTCGGATGTACACCGGTGATCCGCAGGAGCGGATCCTGCAGGACTCCGTGCGCCACGCCTTCCCCCGGCTGAACACCGGGCTGCGGATCTGCGACGAACTCACCCGCACCGACCCGGCCGCGGAGCGCTTCGCCGCGCTCGCGCGGGAGCTCGACGAGTGCGTCGGGGCCATGCTCGAGTCCATCAACGCGGTGATGGCCGAGGTCAGCCCGGTGTTCTTCGCCCGCACGCTGCGCCCCTACTTCGAGGAGATAACCCTGCGGGGGCGGACTTACCTCGGTCCGGCCGCCGCGCAGGTACCGCTGTGGCTCGTCGACGAGGTCCTGTGGCTGTCCGACCGGGGTGTGGCCGAGTACGAGAACTTCCTGCTCGACTCCGTGCCCTACGGACTGCCGCGCTGGCGCGAGCTGCACGCGGGCTGGCGCGGCCGCCCCTCGGTCGTGACCAGGCTCGTCGAGGCCTTCGACGCGGTGGGAGGCCACGACCGCGCAGGCCACCGATTACGGGACGGGGCCAACGCCCTGGCCGGTGTGCTGGGCACGATCGTCACCTTCCGCGGTCGGCACTACCGGATCGCCAGGCAGGCCTACCAGGAGGAGGTTCGGCTGTATCCGCGGGGAAGCGGCGGAGCAGGAGTCGACCTGCTGCAGCGCGTGCTGCTGCTCACCCGGCAGAACGCCCGGGTCGCCGCCGAGCGGACCGATCAACGGCGTCGGAGCTCTCGTCTCGCTTCCCCCACACCGACACCAGCGGAGCGGACAGAACGACGAACTCCGGGTCCTTGAGCCGTTCCCGCACCCGGTCGAAGGTCTCCGCGTCCACCGGGGTGTGCTCCAGGATCGGCTCACGCAGGCGCAGGAAGGTGTGCCGGTAGAACTCGGCGGCCGCGCTGCCGCCGCGCACCAGTTCACCGTCCGGCGAGGCGTCGATCTCGGTGAGCCCGCGCGCGGCGAGCTCCGCGGGCATCCGGTGCGCGAAACGCGAGTCGCACCCGTTGCGGGCCAGTGCCGCCACCACCGCGTCGTGCACGCGCTGGAACCGCTCCGCGTCGTCCCGGGCGGGTCCCGGCTCGGCCAGGGACGCCCCCTCGGCGTCGAACTCGGACAGCAGCACCCGGCCTCCCGGGGCGCACAGCTGCACGAGCTGGTCCAGCACCTCCTCCCGCTGCGGCAGGTGCGACAGCGTCATCCGCGCGTGCACCAGGTCGAAGGTCTCGGAGAGGGGTTCGTCGGACAGCAGGTCGTGAGTGCGGATCTCGACCTGCTCGGGCAGCTCGGCCCGTTCCAGGAATCCGGTGTCGCTGTCGAGGGCCACGACACGTCCTCGCGGGCCTACGAGGTCGGCCAGCATCCGGCTGACCGAACCCCCTCCGGCACCGACGTCCAGGCAGGAACTGCCCGCGCTGACCCCGATCTTGCACAGGGCCCGCCAGGAGGACGGGTCCCAGAGCCCCTCCAGGGAACCGAGCCGTTCCCGCTCGGCGTGCCACTCGGGGGCGAACGTGTAGGGCTCCGCAGTGGTTCTCGTGTTCATCACGGGTGTGAACGTTAGGGCGACCCGCACCACGAGAGCAACAGTGTCCCGCCGAGGCGGGGGCACCGCTCTCGCGGCCCCCGTCGCGGGCGAGCACGCCCTGCGAATGGGACGAGCTCGAGGTGCCGGCCGCGCGCAGCGGGGCTCACCCCAGGCCGAGGAGTTCTTCGTACACGCCGACCCTCGTGTTCTCGCCGTTCCTCTCCCACCATCGCAGCGGAGCCCCGACGACCGTGTGAACTCGGTTACCGGGGGTTGCGCGCATCCCACCCACACTAGTTTACTTAGGCAAGGCTAAGCGAAAGTTAGCTCAGCCTTACCTAATGAGCGTCGTGGAGTTGTGGAGCCCCGTCCCATGTACACGTGCATCTGCGCCGGCGTGACCGAACCGGAAGTGCGGGCGTGCATCCACGCCGGAGCCGACAACGTCGAGGAGATCGGCGACCGCTGCCTGGCCGGAACCGGCTGCGGCACGTGCGTGGAACGACTCGAGGAGCTCCTGGAGGAGAACCGAGCGGCGAGCACGACCCCCTCCTGCCCGCTGTCCAGCGGCGTCTGACCGTGGCCGCCGGTGCCTCCACCGGTTGCCGGACACGCCCGTCGCGGTTGCGCACACGATGCCGCGCTGCTCGTAACGTGTCCGACGTGCGGTTCGACCCACGGCTACCGGCGGAGGACTCATGCAAGGCGACTCAGAGGTCATCTCACTGCTCAACGAACAGCTCACCAGCGAGCTGACCGCCATCAACCAATACTTCCTGCACTCGAAGATGCAGGCCAACTGGGGCCTGACCAGGCTGGCCGAACACACCCGCACCGAGTCGTTCGAGGAAATGCGGCACGCCGAATGGCTCAGCGACCGCATCCTCTTCCTCGAGGCCCTTCCGAACTACCAGCGATTGTTCACCCTGCGGATCGGTCAGACGCTCAAGGAACAGTTCGAGTCCGACCTCGCGATCGAACGCGAGGTCCTCGACCGGCTCAAACCGGGCATCGCGCTGTGCCGCGAGAAGAACGACATCACCACGGCGAACCTCTTCGAGGGCATCCTCCGCGACGAGGAGCACCACATCGACTACCTCGAGACCCAGCTCGAACTGATCGAGACCCTGGGCACGCAGCTCTACCTGAGCCAGCTCGTGGAAAGCCCGCCGACGAGCGCGTGATCGGGGAGGCGGTGGTGTTTCCGCACGGGCGGCCTGCGCGGAGGCACCACCGCCGCACTCGCTTCCGCTCCGAAAGCGGTCACCAGGTCACCGGCAACTCGTAGACGCCGTACACGGACCCGTCGTGCTTGAACGGGATCTCCTCCGGATCGACGGCCAACCGCAGGGTGGGCACGCGCCGGTAGAGCGTGCCGTAGACGACCTGCAGCTCCAGCCTGGCCAGCGGTTGCCCCAAGCACTGGTGCACTCCGAAGCCGAAGGCCATGTGACGACGATTACCGCGCCGGATGTCGAGGCTGTCGGGCTCGTCGAAGACCTCGGGATCGCGATTGCCGATGTCGTTGGCCACGATCAGCCCCTCGCCGGCGCGGATGGTCTCGCCGGCGATGTCGATGTCGTCCAGAGCCACCCGGCGCCGCCCGTTGTGGGTGATGTGGAGGTAGCGCAACAGCTCCTCCACCGCCGAGGAGACCAGCTCGGGATCGTCGGTCTCGCGCAGCGCCTCCAACTGATCGGGGTGCTCGAGCAGGGCCAGCGTGCCGAGCGCGATCATGTTCGCCGTGGTCTCGTGCCCGGCGATCAGCAGCAGCACCCCCATCCTGGCCGCCTCGTCCCGAGGCAGCTCCCCGGCCTCGACCCGCTCCGCCAGATCGGACAGCAGGTCCTCGCCCCGGTCGACCAGCTTGTCCCCGACCAGACCGTCCAAGTACTCGGTCAGCCTGCCGGTCGCGGCCGAACGGTCCTCCTGACTCGAGTTCCGGTTGACGATGACCCTGCTGTTGCGCTGGAAGAAGTCGTGATCGGAATAGGGCACCCCGAGCAGCTCGCAGATCACCAGCGAGGGAACCGGCAGCGCGAAGGACTCCACCAGATCCACCGGATTCGGCCCGGCCAGCATGGCCTCGATCGCCTCGTCGACGATCCGCTGCACCTTCGGTCGCAGCGCCTCCACCCGTTTGACGGAGAAGGGGCCGGTCACCATGCGCCGAAGACGGGCGTGCTCCGGATCGTCCATCAGGATGAAGCTCAGCGGCGAACCGCTCGCGCGCTCCGCGGAGGAAACCGGCGCCGGACTCGGGTAGCCGGGGTTGGTCGGATCGGCGCTGACCCGCGGGTCGGCCAACAACTTCCGCTGCTCCGCGTGCCGGGTCACCAGCCACGGCGTGCTGCCGTCCCACAGCCTGACCCGGGCAAGCGGGGCTTGGCGCTGCTTCTCCCGCAGCTCGGGCGGCGGGTCGAAAGGACACCCGGCCGCCCTGGTCATCGGGTATTCCGGGACGTCGGCCACGCCGCCGTCGGCGGAATCCACCGTACTGCTCATCAACTCCTCCACGGAACGTCGTGCCGCGCTCTCCGTCCTAGCGGGTCGCTCACTCGTTCACCTCGATGGCCGCGGCCGGGCACATGTCGGCGGCCTCGCGCACCGCCTCGTGCAGCTGCTCGGAGGGCCGGGAGTCCAGCAGCACCACGATCCCGTCCTCGTCGCGCTGGTCGAACACCTCGGGAGCGGTCATCACGCACTGTCCCGCCCCGCAGCACTTGTCCTCGTCGACACTGACCTGCATCGGATCTCGTCCTTCCGTCGCTGAGTACTTCCTCGCGTTCCGTTTCCGACCCGTTCAACCGGTGACCGGAGCCAGCCACAGCCCGGTCACCGCGTCGACCAAGCCGGTCGCTGCGTCGTGCCAACTCGCCCTGGGCGTGGCAACGCCCTCGGCCAGGGCACGCTCGCGTTCGGCGTACATGTGCGCCATCAGCTGTCGGCTCATGGCGAAGCGCTCGGAGCGCACTTGCGGCGGCAAGTCGGGCAGCGAGCGGTCGAACCCGTCGATGATCCGGTGCAGGTCCGGCGAGGTCAGCGACTCCTCGACCATGATCCCGTGCAACGCGGGCTCCGTCATCACCTGCGCCGCGAAGCGGGCGTACCAGGTGGGACACCCGAGCGTGGCCAGGTGCTCGGCGCTCGGGCGTACCAGGCAGCCCACCCAGTCCCGAACGCTGGGCTCCTCCCCGACATCCGCCAGCAGCTGCCTGCGCAGCTGCTCGATCCGCCCGGAGTGCTCGCGCACTATGGCCCGCACCAGATCGGCCTTGGCGCCGAAGTGGTAGCTGACCGCGGTGTTGTTGCCCAGCCCCGCCGCCTCGCTGATCTGGCGGTTGGACACGGCGAACACCCCGTGCTCGGCGAACAGGCGCTCCGCGGTGGTCAGAATGCTCTCCCGCGTGGTGCGGATCTGCTCACTCCGGACAGTTCTCTCGGTCATGGTCACCACCGAACCGGTACTTCGCGCAGCCCTCCCACCACGAGCCCGTCGACCCGCCGCAGCTCGTCCACGGGCACGGCGAGTTCCAGGGAAGGCAGCCGCCGCAGCAGCACTTCGAGCACGGTCTGCAGCTCGGTGCGGGCCAGCGCCTGGCCCAGGCACGAGTGCGCACCGACACCGAACGCCAGGTGGGGGTTCGGACTGCGCCCCAGGGTCATGTCCTCCGCATTGTCGAACACGCTCTTGTCCCGGTTGGCCGCGGCCATGCTGCACACCACGGTGGTTCCCTCCGGCAGGGTCGCGTCGGCGAGGTGGGCCTGCTCACCGATGTAGCGCGGCATGCCGAAGCCGGGGTTGGCGTCGTAGCGCAGTGCTTCCTCGACGGCGGTGCGCACCAGGGAACCGTCCTCCAGCAGCTGCTGCCAGCGCCGCCTGTCGGACAGCAGCATGGCCACCATCTTGCCGATCATGTTCGCCGTCGTCTCGTGCCCGGCCACCAGCAGCCCCTGCCCGGTGGCCACCAGGGTCGCGTCCGACAACCGCTCACCGGCCGAGTCGGTCTCGGTGGTCAACGCGCTGAGCAGGTCGTCGCCGGGCTCGGCCCGCTTGGCCTCGACGTGACCGGCCATGTAGGCGGCGAACTCGCGCTGGGCCGCGTCGATCTCCTCCTGCCCGTAGCGGGTCAGGTTGAGCAGGGTGTCGGACCAGTGGGCGAACCTGTCCCGGTCCGCTTCGGGCACGCCGAGCATGTCGCAGATCACCCACACCGGCAGTGGAAACCCCAGGGCCGCCTTGAGGTCGGCGGGGCTGCCCTTCTCGACCATCTCGTCGAGCAGCCGCTCGGCCGTGGACTCGATCCCGGGACGCATCGCGGCCATGCGCTTGGCCGTGAACCACTTGCTGACCATGCGCCGCCAACGCTGGTGCGCCTCCCCGCTCTGCGGAAGCGCGGAGGCCATGGAGGTGTTGAACACCCCGCCCGACTCGTCGGCCGAGATCCTGGCCGCTCCCCGCGCCCCGAGGTCCCTGGTGAAGCGCGGATCGGACAGCACCTGTTTGACGTCCTCGTGCCTGGTCACCAGCGACGCCTCGTCCCCGCTCGGCAGCCGCACCCCGGCAACCGGGCACTGCTGCCGCAACCGCTGCCACTCCTCCGGCGGGTCCAGAGCGCCCCGCACCGAGAACGGGTAGTCCAGCAGCTGCTCACCGTCGTCACGCTCCACCGCGACCTCCTCCGAGCCGATCTTCAGTGCACCCCCAGTCAACCCGGTTCACCGCGTTAAGTCAATCGACTGATTGAATGGTCTTCGACGTGAAGACCCGACACACCGAAACGGAGGACCCCGTGTCACACGACAACGCCACCCCACCCGGCGAGACCGGCCCACCCCGGACGTCGGCCGTCGTCGTGGTGCTGGCCATGGCCGGAATCGTGGTCTCGTTGATGCAGAGCCTGGTGATTCCGCTGGTTCCCGACCTGCCCGAACTGCTCCACGCCTCCGCCACGGGCACGGCCTGGGTGGTCACCGCGACCCTGCTCGCCGGAGCGGTCGCGACCCCGGCGGCGGGCCGCCTGGGAGACATGTACGGCAAGCGGCGCATGCTCGTGCTCAGCCTGGCGCTGATGGTGCTCGGCTCGATCACGGGCGGGCTGAGCAACTCGCTCGTGCCCATGATCGTCGGACGCGCCCTGCAGGGACTGGCCGCCGGTGTCATCCCACTGGGCATCAGCATCATGCGCGACGAGCTCCCCGCCGAGCGCCTCGGCTCGGCGATCGCGATGATGAGCGCCTCGCTGGGAGTGGGCGGAGCGCTCGGGCTGCCCGCGGCCGCCTTCCTGGCCGAGTACACCGACTGGCACGTACTGTTCTGGGCCTCCGCCGCGCTGGGGGCCTGCGCCACCGCGCTCGTGCTCGCGGTCGTCCCGGAGTCCGCGGTGCGCACCGGAGGACGATTCGACCTGCCGGGAGCGATCGGGCTGTCGATCGGGCTGGTCTGCCTGCTGCTGGCGATCTCCAAGGGCGGCGACTGGGGCTGGACCAGCGGCACCACCCTCGGTCTGCTCGGTGCCGCGGTGCTCGTGCTGGTGCTGTGGGGCCGGTGGGAGCTGCGCACTCCCCGCCCGCTGGTGGACCTGCGCGTCAGCGCACACCGCCAGGTCCTGCTCACCAACCTCGCCTCGACGGTGTTCGGCTTCGCGATGTTCGCGATGTCGCTGATCCTGCCGCAGCTGCTGCAACTGCCCGAGTCCCTCGACTACGGGATGGGGCGCAGCATGCTGGTCGTGGGCATGGTGATGGCCCCCTCGGGCCTGGTGATGATGGCCATGGCCCCGGTCTCGGCACGCATCTCGAAGCTCGGCGGCCCCAAGGTGACCCTGATGGTCGGCGCAGTGGTCGTCGCGGCCGGCTACGGGCTCAACACGGTGCTGATGTCGCAGATCTGGCAACTCGTCCTGGTCTCGGGCGTGATCGGGGCCGGGATCGGCCTGGCCTACGGAGCCATGCCCGCGCTCATCACGGCCGCCGTCCCCGTGTCCGAGACCGGAGCGGCCAACAGCCTCAACACCCTCATGCGCTCCATCGGCACCTCGATCTCCAGCGCGGTCGCCGGTGTGGTCCTCGCGCAGCTGACCGTCACGATCGGGCCCGTCACCGTCCCCTCGCAGACCGGATTCCGCGTGATCATGGGCATAGCCGTGTTCGCCTCCCTGGCCGCCCTGGTGATCGCGGCCTTCCTGCCCGGCAGGCGCGCCCCCGGCGAGGCCACCGGTTCGGGGGAGTCCACCGCGCCCTCGGAGAGCGCCCCCGCGTCCTCCTGAGCCTCGACATCCGAGCCCCGGCCTCGACCGCGGCCGGAGCAACCTGTTGCTCCGTTCGGCGCAGCACTGTCCTAACCTCGGAAAGCGGAAACCACCAACGACGACTCGAACGACTCGGACAACAACGTGCTCATCCCGACCCGTTCCGCGCGGCCGCTCGACTCGAGCGGCCGCGCACTCCTTTCACGCCCCGACAGCACCGATCCCGGTGAGCACCACGCCTCGGCGCGGGCCGGGGCCTGCGCACATCGGCGTGCCGGACACAAGGATCGAAAACGGAGCCGCTGATTCGCACAACAGCATCCGGGTTCGTGCGCAACAGCACACCTCCTAGTGTTGCCCACCACCCCACAACCTCGTTCACAACCTGTTGACAGCGCGGCCTTGCGCCCACGACCGGAAGGCCGCCGAGGAGACGTCCCGTGGAAGACCGACGCACCCCGGAAACGCCCCGCAACGCACCGACCTCCCCCGGCCGGTCGGCAGCGGCGGGGGTGGCTTCCCGACTCGTCCGCCGCAAACCGGTCGAGCAGCTGACCGCTGAGACCGGACAGCTGCGCCGCTCGCTCGGGCTGGCCCAACTCACCATGATCAGCATCGGGGCGACGCTGGGAACCGGCATCTTCGTCGTCCTCGGCGAAGCCGTCCCCAAGGCTGGTCCGGCCGTGGTGCTGTCCTTCGTGCTCGCGGGGCTCACCGCGCTGTTCTCCGCGCTGTCCTACGCCGAGCTGGCAGGCATGATCCCGGCCTCCGGGTCCTCGTACTCCTACACCTACGCCACGCTGGGCGAACTGGTCGCCTGGGTGTGCGGCTGGTGTCTGATCCTGGAGTACGGGGTGTCCGTGGCCGCGGTGGCGGTCGGCTGGGGCCAGTACCTGAACGAGCTGCTGCACCTGACCATCGGCGTGACCATTCCCCAGCTCTTCAGCCAGCCACCGGGCGAGGGAGGCCTGATCAACATCCCGGCCGTGGTCGTGGTGCTGCTGGCCATGTTCCTGCTGCTCGGCGGGGCCAGGGAAAGCGCACGGGCCAACGCGGTGATGGTGGTGATCAAGGTCGCCACGCTGCTGGTGTTCTGCGCGGTGGCCTTCACCGCCGTGCGCGACGGCAACTTCACCCCCTTCATGCCGCTCGGCATGGCCGGAGTCAGCGCGGCGGGGGCGACGCTGTTCTTCTCCTACATCGGCTTCGACGCCGCCTCCACCGCGGGCGAGGAGGCCCGCGACGCCAGGAAGGACCTCCCCCGGGCGATCGTGCTGTCGCTGCTCGTGGTCACCGCCCTGTACTGCCTGGTGGCGCTGGCCGCGGTCGGGGCCATGCCCTGGAGCCGCTTCGCCGACGCCGAGGCGGTGCTCAGCCAGGTGCTGACGCAGGCCACGGGGGCGGGCGTGCTCTGGTCGGTGCTGCTGTCGGTGGGCGCGCTCGTGGCGATCTCCAGCGTGGTGCTCGCCGTGCTGTACGGGCAGACCAGGATCCTGTTCTCCATGTCCCGCGACGGGCTGATCCCCCGCGTGTTCTCCCGCGTCGACGAGCGGACCGGAACCCCGCGCAAGAACGTCGTGATCGTCTCGCTGGCCGTGGCCGTGCTCTCCGCCGCGGTCCCGCTGGGTTCCCTCGCGGACGCGACCAGCATCGGCACCCTGTTCGCCTTCGGGCTCGTCAACGTGGCCGTGCTCGTGCTGCGCCGGATCCGCCCCGAGCTGCCCCGCGGTTTCCGGGTGCCGCTGTCCCCGGTGACCCCGCTGCTCGGAGCCGGATTCTGCCTGTACATGATGGCCGGCCTCGGCGCGGACACCTGGCTGGTCTTCCTCGGCTGGATGACGGCCGGACTGGTGCTCTACTTCTCCTACGGGATGCGCAGGTCGCGGTTGAACGCCTCCACCCCGCAGGCGGACCCGGTGGAGTGAACCGGGCGTCCCGCCCGCGCGGTCGTCAACCGTGATCCTCGAAGGTCGAGGCCGCCCCGCGGGGAATCTCGTCCGGGGAGCGCAGGTAGTGGGCAACCCGCGCGCGCAACCGCCGCATGTCGATACCGGCCGGGTCCTCCTTGCGCTCGGGGGCCCACTCGCGGTGCGCGCACACCCGCGAGGACTCGATTCCCAGGAACAGGCACAGCCGGGCCACCAGCCTCGGGTAGACGTCCCGCTGCTGCCCGGTCCAGTCCCCGTCACCGGAGTCCTCGGCCTCGATCCCCAGCGCCACCGAGTTCCCCGACAGCCCGGCCCAGCTCCCCGCCCCGGCGTGATAGGCGAGACCGGCCGCGACGACGTAGACGGTCCCGTCGTAGCCGATGCCGTAGTGCGCCAGCGGCCCGGCAAGATCTTGCCGACCGTCCCGGACCAGCGCCAGTGAGGGAAAGTTCTCCGCGGTCTCCTCCGGCTCCGGACCCGCGGTGTGGTGGCACACGACCACGCCGACGTAGTCGTCGAGCGGACCGTGCCCGCGTCCCCTCCAGCCGGGAACCTCGACGACCGGATATCCCGTCGCGCGGGCGACGGTGGCCAAGTCCTCGCCGGGCCCGTTGAACCACTGTCCCATCGGCACACCTCTCACGATCCGGGAAAAAACTCCCCTCAACCGTTCTCTCCGATCGACTCCGCACGACACAAGCCTCCGTTCGGGGCATTCCTCGTTCCACCGATCGGGAAGGTGTTGCCACCCGCGCGTTGCCACTGGTTCGATCATCCCCCGGACGGGCGAGCTTCGACGGGAACGGAGTGGACATGCCGCAGGAGGGTGGCCCCGAGCCGCGTGAACCGATACGCGCTCCCCTGGCCTGGGCGGGGTTGCTGCTTCTGGTCCTGGTCGGCGTCCCGTGGTACCTGCCCGCGGGAACGATCGGGCCGGTGCTGCTCGGTTTTCCCCTGTGGACACTGATCGCGGTTCTCTCGTCCCTGGCGCTGTGCGGATACCTGTCCTGGATGCTGCTGTCCCGCTGGGAAACCCCCGAACAGCACGCGGATTCCCCGCAGGAACCACCGCGGGGAACGCGGCGCGAGACCAACGAGGACACGAGCGGACACGGCGGAGCGGTGTGACATGGACACGCTGAACTTCAGCGGCCGATCGGGCGTGCTCGTCCTGGCCTCCTACGCCGCGCTGATGCTGATCATCGGTTTCTTCGCCGGGCGCGGCGGCTCCGGGGCGAAGCACAGCCCGAAGGGCCACTACCTCGCGGGCGGCAACCTCGGGGTGGTCACCCTGTTCTTCACGCTGTACGCCACGCAGTACAGCGGGAACACGGTGATCGGCTACGCCCCGCAGGCCTTCCGCGAGGGATTCGCCTGGTGGCAGTCGGTGACCTTCTTCAGCATGATCGTGGCGGGCTACATGCTGTTCGCCCCCCGCATGCACGCGATCGCGAAGAAGCACTCCTTCGTGACCCCCACCGACTGGGTGAGTCACCGCTTCGGTTCCACCCCGCTCACCGTGCTCGCCGCGCTGCTGATGCTGTGGGCGCTGGCGAACTACCTGCTGGAGCAGCTCATCGCCATGGGCCAGGCGATCACCGGCCTGACCGGCAGCACGATCCCCTACCAGGTGGGCGTGACCGCGTTCGTGCTCGTCATGCTCGCCTACTCGTGGAGCGGTGGGATGCGCGCGGTCGCCATGACCGACATCATGCAGGGGGTCGCGCTGCTGCTGGGCGTCGGAACCCTGCTGGCGGGAGCCGTCGTCCTCGTCAACGACCTGCCCGCGGGCAACGGCCCCACCGTGCTGAGCCACCACCCGGAGGCCATGGCCGTTCCGTCCACGATCGACTCGGTCAACTGGGTGTCGATGATCCTCATGGTCGGCATCGGGATCGCGATGTACCCGCACGCGATACAGCGCGTCTACGCGGCACGCAGCGCACGCACCCTGAAGCGCTCCCTGCTGCCCATGGTGTGGATGCCGCTGCTCACCGCCGGTGCGGTGTTCGCGATCGGGCTGCTCGGGCTGGAGCTCTTCCCCGATCTGTCCGCTCAGGACTCCGAGCGACTCGTGGGCATGATCGCCAACGAGGTCGCCGGGCTGAACGTCTTCTTCTACGTCATGATGATCCTGTTGTTCGGCGGTGTCGTGGCCGCGGTCGTGTCCACGGCCGACTCGGCGTTGCTGAGCTTTTCCTCGATCGTCTCCACCAACGTCTACGCCCGTTACATCCGGCCGGACGCCACCCCGCAGCACCAGGTTCGGGTGGGCAAGGCCGTGGGCGTGGTCGCCGTGTTCGGCATCCTGCTGCTCGCCTGGAACCCACCGAGCACCCTGGTGGAGATATTCACGCTCAAGATCGAGCTGCTGATCCAGCTGGCCCCGGCCTTCGTGGTGGGACTGTACTGGAAGCGCCTCGCGGCGGGGCCCGTCTTCTGGGGAATGCTGGCCGGGGTGCTCCTGGCAGGCGGGATGGCCGTCGCCGGGGTCGACGCCCTCTACGGAGTGCACGGCGGGATGCTCGGCCTCGTGCTCAACCTCGGCATCTGCGTGCTCGGCTCGCTGCTTCACCCGCGCGAGCGCACCGAGCACGCCGCCGAGCCCGGCACCGCGCAGCGCCCCCTCGACCAGGCCCACTCCGGGTAATCCCCTTCCGAGCGGCGCGCTGCCCGGAACGGACGTCACGGCACTGCCCGCGCGGCCGGTGCGCGCCCACCACCGACGGTCGGCTGCCCCGTCGGCCGGACTCCGCCGGTCGGTTCCCCACGACTGGTTCTCCCGGCGGCACCTGGCCCGGCCGAGCACAGTGGAGGCTCACGCCCCGAAGGGCGTCCACGACACGGAAACGCCCCGGCCGGCACCCGCTCGTGTTCACGCCACCTTCGCGGGCTCCGTGGGTGGCCCCGCCCACGAGGCCCGTGGACATTTCCGCTCACCGGATGGGCACTTCCGGCTCGATGAAACGAACCGTTGACAGCGTGCCACGCCCTGCTTAACGTCCCCGTCACGAAAAATTGAACAGTGTCCGAAATTACGAACACTGGAGTTTTCATGGGGCCGCACACCGCGGTGAGCAACGTGCCCGACACGCCGAACACCGACCGCTCGCTGTTCCGCAAGGTCACCCTGCGTCTGCTCCCCCTGCTGGGTCTGCTGTACGTGATTGCCTACGTCGACCGCTCCAACCTCGGCTTCGCCAAGCTGACGCTGCAGGACGAGCTGGGCATGTCGGCCACGGCCTTCACCCTGGGCCAGGTCTTCTTCTTCGTCGCCTACGCGCTGCTGGAAGTGCCCAGCAACCTGGCGCTGCACCGGTTCGGGGCCAACCGGTGGATAGCGCGGATCATGCTCACCTGGGGACTGATCACCATGGCCACGGCCCTGGTCTCCCAGCCGTGGCACTTCTACCTGGCGCGGTTCTTGCTCGGCGCCGCCGAAGCGGGCTTCTTCCCCGGCGTGATCTACTACCTCACGCGCTGGTACCCGGCCGCCCGCCGCGAGGCGGCGGTCGGACTGTTCATGCTGGCAGGCCCCGTCTCCTTCATCATCGGCAACCCCGCCATGGGCGCGCTGAGCGACCTGCACGGCGTCTGGGGACTCGAAGGCTGGCAGTGGATCTTCCTGTGCACCGGAATCCCGGCCGTGCTGACGACCCCGCTCGTCCTCTGGCTGCTGCCCTCCTCCCCGGAGCAGGCGAGGTGGCTGACCACGGGCGAGAAGGAGCGCATCCGCACCGTCCTCGCCGCCGAGGAGTCGCGGACGGGCCAACAGCCGCACAACCCGCTGCGGGCGCTGGCCGACCCCCGCGTGCTGGCACTGGCCGCGTTCTTCCTGTGCTTCCCACTGGCCACGTACGGGCTCTCGTTCTGGCTGCCCACCATCATCGACGGATTCGGCGGACTCTCCGGAACGGCCATCGGGCTGATCTCGGCCACCCCCTACCTGTGCGTGATGGCCGGCCTGCTGCTGGTCCCCCGGCTCGCCGCGCGCGGCGGCCGACCGCTCGACTGGATAGCGGGCATGCTGGCGCTGGCCGCGCTCGGATTCACGATCACCGTCGCCTCCGAGCCCGCCTGGATGCAGATGTTCGGACTCTGCCTGGCCTCCGTGGGCGGCTTCGCGGCCCAGCCGATCATGTGGGGGCTCGTGCCGCGCTTCCTGAGCGGCGCGGCGGCAGCGGCCGGAATCGGCGCGATCAACGGAATCGGCAACCTCGGCGGCGGCTTCGGCCCCATGGGAATCGCCGCGCTGGTGGACCTGACCGGATCCACGCACGCGGGACTGGTCTTCCTGATCCTCGTCTCGCTGCTCGGACTGGCGGGCACCTTCGGCCTGCGGACCCTGCTGCGCACCAGGTCCCGCTCCTCCGAGAACTCCGATCCCACCCCCCACGGCGACACCGGCCTCCGGCAGCAGCACTGAACGCACCCCGCCCGAGAAGCAAAAACACTCCGGACCGACGTGACCGCGAACGCCGCAGCGGGTACCCGAGGGGTACCGAACCCCACTGCCCGGAAGGAGCGTTCATGAGCACCGACGCGCAGTCACCCCCTCACGCCTACGGCGGTTTCGACCGGATGCCCGTCGACGGGCGGTGGCGCTCCGGGAAGGCGAGCTCGGTCAACACCGACGTCAATCCCTACACCGGCAGGCAGCTCACCGAGATCCCCCACGCGGACACCACCGATGTGGACGCCGCCTACCGGGCGGCCGAACGGGCCCGGGGAGACTGGGCCTCCACGACGGCCGCGGAACGGGTCGAGGTGTTCGTCCGGGCCGCCGAGATCATGTCGCGCCGCAAGCAGGAGATCATCGACTGGCTGGTCGCCGAGGCAGGCGCCGTCCGCGCCCGAGCGGAGTGGGAGTGGATGGCGGTGCGCGCCGTCATGCTCGAAGCGGCCTCCTATCCCGCCCACGTGGAGGGCAGACTCCTGCCCGCCGCCCTCATCGAGGGCAAGGAGAACCGGGTGTATCGGCAGCCGGTCGGCACCGTGGCCGTGATCAGCCCGTGGAACTTCCCGATGCAGCTGTCCAACCGCTCGGTGGCGCCCGCGCTGGCCGTCGGCAACGCGGTGGTCCTCAAACCGGCGGGGGACACACCGGTGACCGGGGGCCTGCTCCTGGCCGCGATCTACCAGGAGGCCGGCCTCCCCGAGGGAGTGCTCAACGTGCTCATCGGCAAAAGCGGCGAGATCGGGGACCCGCTGGTCACCGATCCCCGCTCTCCGGTGGTCTCGTTCACCGGCTCCACCGAGGTGGGACGCGACCTCGGCCGGAAGGCGCCGCTCAAGAAGCTCGGTCTCGAACTCGGCGGCAACGGCCCGCTGGTCGTGCTCGACGACGCCGATCTCGAGCAGGCCGTGGACGCGGCGATGTTCGGCTCCTTCTTCCACCAGGGACAGGTCTGCATGGCCACCAACCGGGTGATCGCGCACCGGGACGTGCACAACGAGGTGGCCGAACGCATGAGGGCCCGGGCCGAGCAGCTGCGCTGCGGCGACCCCGCCGATCCCGGGACCAGCATCGGCCCGATCATCAACTCCGGCCAGCTCGATTCCGTGCTGGACAAGCTCTCCCGGGCGAGTTCCGACGGCGCGCGCACGCTGTGCTCCGGGCAGCCGCAGGGCCCGACCGGGCAGGTGCTGCCGCCGCACGTGCTCACCGGCAACAACGAGACCCCCACGGCCGCCGAGGAGGTGTTCGGCCCCGTGGCCACGGTCGTGCGCGCCGAGGACGAGGAGCACGCCCTGCAGCTGGCCAACAGCACGGAATACGGGCTGTCCAGCGGTGTCTTCACCCGCAACGAAGAGCGCGGGCTGCGCTTCGCCCTGCGGGTGCAGGCGGGGATGACCCACATCAACGACACCACGATCAACGACGAGCCGAACACCGCCTTCGGCGGGGAGAAGGCCTCCGGAATCGGCCGGTTCGGCGGCGAGTGGGCGATCGAGGAGTTCACCACCGACCACTGGGTCAGCGTGCAGCACTCCCAACGGCAACGACCGCTGTGAACGCACCCCGCGGGAAGGGGCCCGCCCCATCACCACGAATCTTGCCCGATTCAGGAACACCCCCGAGGAAAAAATTCGCCGCCGGCGCCCGCGCCACCGAAAAACAACCGTTCGGCGAAAAAACAACGACCGGCAACGGCGCGGCGCCGGCGCGGATCCGACCGGGCCGAACCCACGTGGGTCGGCCCGGTCGCGGCCGGGGCGCCGAACCGGAGGAATCCGCTACTCACCCGGGGAGCGCGACCGCGCACCGTCACCCACGTGTCCGGGGACGACGCCCAGCTCAGCCCGGGAGTTCACCCTTCAGGCACCCCGCTTGCGGACGCGGCGTCGACTACACCCCCCTGCTACACGATCCGTTCCGGAGGCGTGATGAAATACGGGCAGCGGAATCCGCTGAATGGGACAAACCCGTCTGCCTCGTGCGCGAGCCTGTGGAATCGTGAGCGCGTTCAGAACGGGAGCCCCGATTCAAGATCACCCGAACGGCTCAACAGTCGTGGGGCTGCGGCTCCACTTCCGGCAATGTGAGTGCCCTCCGGCTCACTCCGAAGTGGCCTGCGGAGGGCTCTGCGCACCGCCGCACGTGTTGTCCGGAACGCCCTTTGCTGTACAGGCCTGTATAGCTACATTGGTTCATGATAAATGGGTTGTCCTCGAACAACTCGCCACGCGGGTCCTGGGAGATGGTGGGATTGAGCAATCCGATCCGGCCGTTGGTCGCTTCCCTGGCGTTGCTGCTGCGCGACATGAAGCGCGGCAGAACGACGGTCGATCATTCGCAACACGAACAGCAATCACTGGCCGAAGCCCCCAGCTCCGTCATCCCGGAGCAGTGGGAAGCCCGGAACAGTGCGGAACTCCGGCAGACTCGTTCCAAGCCGCTGCGCCAGAAGCAGCAGTGGCTCATGGGACGGGACCTTCCCTCCGAGGCCTCCCCGGAGAACTCCTGGGAACCGACGGCGAGCACGTCGGTGAACCCGGCGGGAAACGTCAACATCGACGTCTCCCTGCCCGGTGTCACGGCGAGCGAAGTGGACGTGGGCCTGCGGCGGCGGGTCCTGATGACCGTTTCGGGCATCAGCGCAGGACGGGTTTTCCACCGTGAGGTGAGCCTGCCTCCCGGAGTGGACGCCGACAGCGTCACCGCGAGCATGAGCAATGGAACGTTGAGCATTCGCGCCCACACCGCGGAGCACTCCGAGGAGCACCCACGACGGGTCTCCGTGGAGTCAGCCTGACGACCCACGCGCATTCCGCACGCGGCAGCAGGTAAACCGAGCAGACGCCCCACCGTCTGCTCGGTCACCCCGGAGCACGCACCGAAAAGCACTTCTCCCACCCCGCTGGACGAGCGGCGGCGCGCCCGCACCGCGCCTCGCGGCGCGATGTTTCCACTTCTGCGGAACCGCGATGTTTCCGCCTTTCCCGAGAACGAGACTCTTCTGCCCGGTTCTGCCCGGCCGCGCTCGACGCGACGGCGCCCGCGGGCCTTCGCGCGGCCTCCTCCCAATTCCGGGACCGAATCATTCCGGGCGGCCAACCCCGGTGACCGAAACCGGCGGGCCCCGACTCCCCGCCGCACGAGGCCGGAGCCCGCGAGCACACCTCTCGCCCCGTCCGAGCGCTGCCCGCTGCTGTCATCCGTTTCGGTGCTGGTTCCGCCCGCACCCGCGGGATCAGGATGTCCCCGTGCCCGGAAAACCCGAACACGGTTCCCGGCGGGAGAGACCATGATCGACGACGGACAGCGCTCCTTCGCGCGCGTGCTCGGCCGGTGGGAAGTGCTCGCGATCGCCTTCGGAGCCATGATCGGTTTCGGCTGGATCGTCCGCACCGGGGAGTTCATCACCCGAGCGGGAACTCTGGGGGCCGCCGCGGCCTTCCTGCTCGGCGGTGTCGTCGTCGGTCTCGTCGGGCTGACCTACGCCGAGCTGGTCTCGGCCATGCCGCACGCCGGTGGCGAACACAACTACGTGCTGCGCGCGCTCGGCACGCGCCCCGCCTTCACCACCTCGTGGATGCTGGTGCTGGGCTACGTCTCGGTAGTCGCCTTCGAGGCCGTGGCGCTGCCGCAGAGCCTGAGCTACGTCTTTCCCGAGCTGCCCGCCGGTCAGCTGTGGTCGGTGGCCGGTGAGGACGTGTTCGCCACCTGGGCGGGGGTGGGCGTGCTCGGGGCCGCGGTGATGACCGCGGTGAACTACGTCGGGGTGCGCCCGGCCGCCGTGCTGCAGAGCCTGGCCGTGCTGTTCCTGCTCGCGGTCGGTGCCACCCTGCTGCTGGGCTCCTTCCTCGGCGGTGATCCCGCGAACATGCGCCCGCTGGTCTCCGCCGCCCCGGCAGGCGTGCTGAGCGTGCTGGTGGCCGTGCCGTTCCTGTTCGTGGGCTTCGACGTGATCCCCCAGTCCGCGGGGGAGATCGGACTGCCCTTCCGCCGCATCGGCAAACTGCTCGTGCTGGCCACCTGCACCGCCACGGCCTGGTACGTGCTGATCGTGCTCACGGTCGGTTCCGGACTCCCGGCCGAGGACCTCGCCCGGTCCGAGCTCGCGGCAGGCGATGGCATGAGCGCGCTGTGGAACAGCCCGACGATGGGCACCCTGCTCGTGCTCGGCGGCATAGCCGGCATCCTCACCAGCTGGAACGGCTTCCTGCTCGGCGCGAGCCGACTGGTCCACGCCATGGCCTGCTCGGGAATGCTGCCGAGCTGGTTCGCCAGGATCCACCCCCGGTTCGGCACGCCGAGCAACGCGATCCTGTTCGTCGGCGGACTGTCCCTGATCGCCCCGCTGTTCGGCGAGAAGATGCTCACCTGGCTGATCGACGCGGGCGGGGTCGCCATCGTGGTCGCCTACCTGATGGTGGCGAGCAGCTTTCTGGTGCTGCGGCACCGCGAGCCGGACATGCCCCGCCCGTTCCGGGTTCGCTGCGGAAGAACCGTCGGCGGGCTGGCCCTGACGCTGAGCCTCGGGCTGGCCGTGCTGTTCCTGCCCGGCATGCCCAGCGGACTCGACTGGCCGGCCGAGTGGATCATCCTCGGCGGCTGGGCGCTGCTGGGAGCGGTGTGGCTGCTCGGGCTCCCCCGGACCACCGCCCAGCATGGCCACCCGGCCCCGAGTGCGACCACGCACTCCGCCCACTCGGACGAGACCCGGTGAACCGAACGGCTCCGCGGTCACGGGCCCGTCCCCGCACCAGTAGGATGCGGAAACGTGGACCTGCTGCGTGGAGCGCTCGAGACGACCGACGACCAAGCCACGGAAGTCGGGCTCGCCCACGCGCTGGTGCGTCGCGTCGGCCGCGGAGCGGCCGGACCCGCTGTGCGGATCTACCGGCCGAGCGCCCCCGTGGTCGCCTTCGGCAGGAGGGACACCCTGCGGCCCGGGTTCGACGCCGCGCTGCGCGCCGTCCGCGACGCCGGCTTCACCCCGGTGGTGCGCGCCCCGGGAGGACGCGCCGTGGCCTACACCGCCAACTCGCTGGTCGTCGACCACATCGGGCAGGACCCCGGGTTCCTGTCCGGCATGGACGAGCGCTTCCGCGGCTACGCCGAGCTGTGGACCGAGGTGCTGCGCAGGCGGGGCGTGGACGCCCGCGTCGGCGCGGTGCCCGGCGAGTACTGCCCCGGTGAGCACAGCGTGAACGCGGGCGGCCGGGTCAAGCTCGTCGGGACCGCCCAGCGGATGATCCGCGGGGCCTGGTTGTTCAGCGCGGTCGCCGTCGTCGACGACGCCGAGCTGCTGCGACCGGTGCTGGCCGAGGTCTACCGCCACCTCGACCTGCCGTTCGACCCGGAGTCGGTGGGCTCCGTGCGCGAGGAGGCGCCGAACGTCGCCCTCGACGAGCTCGAACAGGCCGTGATCAACGCCTACGACGAGCGTTTCGGGCTGGTGCCCGCCGACGTCGACGAGGAGCTGCTCGACGACACCGGAAAGCTGCTCGACGAGCACCGCCTGAGCACGACGCGGAGCTAGCGCGACGTTCTCGCCGGGGAGGGCACCCTCCCCGCGTTCGTCCGCGTTCTTCCCGGCGGCGGTGCGGCACTGCCCCACCAGCCGCACCCGTCCGGTTCCCCTCCGCGGCGCTCGATCGGAGCGCGCCCCGGCCCACGCGCTCCCGAGCGCCCCGCGCTGCCTCGCTGCCCACCCGAGACGGGTATCGAGCTCCCCGCACGGCTCCGGCAGCGCGTCACGGGAGTTGACTCCCCGGTCCACCACTGGCATGGTTACCCACATGACTAATGAACCAACTAACCAACTCGGGCGGCGGTGGTGGCCGTGACGGACGACGGCCGCCCGCTGTTCCTCCAGATCGCCGAGCAGGTCGAAAGCTCGGTCATCGACGGCTCGCTGCCCGAGGAGTCACGGGCGCCCTCGACCAACGAACTCGCCACCTTCCACCGGATCAACCCGGCCACAGCGGCCAACGGCATCAACAAGCTGGTCACCGACGGGGTGCTCTACAAGCGGAGAGGAATCGGGATGTTCGTGGCCAGCGGGGCGCGCGAGCAGCTGCTCGAACGACGCAGGCAGACCTTCGGGGAGAAATTCATCGCCCCGCTGCTCGACGAGGCGCACAAACTGGGAATGAACGCCGAGGACCTGAAAAAGATGATCGACGCCTGGAGCGACGAAACATGACAGCGGTCAGCACGCGCGGAGTGAACAAGAAGTACCGGAACGTGGTCGCGCTCGACGACGTCTCGCTGGACTTCACCGAGAACCGGATCCACGGGCTGCTCGGGCGCAATGGAGCGGGCAAGACGACGATCATGCGCATCCTGACCGGTCAGGAGTTCGAGAGCTCGGGAAACGTCGAGGTGTTCGGGCAGCGCCCCTACGAGAACGCCGACGTGCTCAGCCACGTCTGCTTCGTCAAGGAGTCCCAGAAATACCCGGAGACGTTCTCGGTGCACCACGCGCTGACCGCGGCGAGCCTGCTCTACGAGAACTGGGACCCGGAATTCGCCGAATCGCTGATCGAGGAATTCCAACTTCCGCTCAAACGACGCATCAAGAAGTTGTCCCGGGGGCAGTTGTCCGCGCTCGGCGTCATCATCGGACTCGCCTCCCGCGCCCCGCTGACCTTCTTCGACGAGCCCTACCTCGGGCTGGACGCGGTGGCCCGCCAGCGGTTCTACGACCGGCTGCTGGCCGACTACGCCGAGCACCCGCGCACCATCGTGCTGTCCACGCACCTCATCGACGAGGTCAGTGACCTGATCGAGCACGTCACGCTGATCGACGCCGGACAGGTCCTGCTCGACGAGGACACCGAGAACCTGCGCTCCCGCGCCGTCACGGTCACCGGCCCGGCCCGGTCCGTCGAGGAGTTCGCGGCCGGGCGCACCGAACTGCACCGCGAGCAGCTCGGCGGGTTCCTCCGCGTGACTCTGAGCGGAGCCGCCCCCGAGCACGTCCCGGACGAGCTGCACGTGGAACCGGTCTCACTGCAGCAGCTCGTCATCCGAACCACCCAGCAGGCAGCCGACGAACGCACCGCGCCCGGTGCCACGAACGACGGGAGAGCGCACCGATGACACGTCTGCTCACAGTCGCCCGCATCCAACTCGTCAACAAGTTCGCGGTCCTGGGAATGCCGCTGCTCGTGCTGGCAGCCGTGTTCCTGATCAACATGGCCTCCTACACCGTGCTGAGCTCCCCCTCCGCGCAGGGGGAGGTGATCAGCGGGGCCCTGATGTCGATCTACTGCGTCATGCTGGCCGTGCACCTGCAGACCATCACCCAGGTCTTCCCCTTCGCGGCCGGGCTCAGCGTCACCCGACGAACCTTCTACGGCGCCACCGCCCTGGTCGTGGTGGGCCAGTCGATCGGCTACGGGGTGCTGCTGTACCTGCTGAGCCTGCTCGAACGGGCCACATCGGGCTGGGGCCTGCGGCTGCGGTTCTTCACGCTGCCCTTCCTGCCCCAGGACAGCGCCCCGGCACAGCTGCTCACCTACACGGCCCCGTTCCTGCTGCTGGCGTTCCTCGGCGTGTGGGTGGGCATCGTGTTCAAGCGCTGGGGCCAGCCCGGGGTGTACACGCTGGTGTTCGGCATCGGGCTGCTGGCCGGAACGCTCGCGGTCGTGGCGAGCTGGCAGGGGTGGTGGCCCTCGATCGGGCGCTTCTTCGTCGAGCAGCCGCCGACGGCCCTGCTCGGTGGCTACCCGCTGGCGCTGGCGGTGGTCATCGCCGCGACGGGCTATCTGACCCTGCGCCGGGCCGTTCCCTGACCTCCCGCCCGCGAACCGTCCGGGCGGGAGGCGCCCGCTGGGCAGCACTGCCCGCTCGGAACCGGCTCGGCCGGTTCAGGAGGGAAAACGCAGCACCGGTTTGAGCACCTCACCGGCCCCGGCATCGGCAGCCGCCTCCTCGATCCGTTCCGGTGAGTAGGTGCGGACCATCCGGTCGAAGGGCAGCCGCCCCCTCCGGTACAGCTCGACCAGACTGGGCACGAAGCTCGTCAGATCACTGTCTCCCTCGGTCACACCTCGGATGCCACGGCCGTTGAGCAGGAAGTTGACGTCGAAGGAGGCATCCGTGCCCACCGGAGGAGCCCCCGCCACCGCCACAGTTCCCCCCACCGACAGGGCGTCGACGGCCTGGCGCAGCAACGCGGGAACCCCGCTGCTCTCCAACGCGTGGTCGACTCCCCTGCCACCGGTCACCTCCCCGAGCCGGGCCGCGACGTCCTCCTCGGCACCGTTGATCACGTCGGTGGCGCCCATCTCCTTCGCGAGTTCCAGTCGGGAGGCGATGATGTCGACGACCACGACCCTGGTCGCCGTGGTGAGCGCCGCGGCCATGACGGCCGACAGACCTACCGCGCCCGCCCCGAAGACGGCGACGCTGTCCCCCGGCCGGACGGAGAGCTCGTTGAGCACGGCGCCCGCACCGGTCTGGACGCCGCATCCGATCGGGGCGAGCAACGCCAGCTCGTCCTCGTCGGCGGCCTTCACCGGCACGACGCCACGCTCGTGAGCCACGCAGTGCTCGGCGAAGGAGGACTGCCCGAAGAAGCGCCCACCGATCGGGGAATCGTCGACCGACCGGATCGGTGTCGTTCCGTCGGGACGAGCCGCGTCGAAGTTGCGGGGGATGAAGCTCCGGCAGTAGGCCGGGTGGCCGTGCAGACAGGCGGGACAACCTCCGCAGGAGTCGAAGGACAGCAGCACCGTGTCGCCGACGGCGACTCCGGTGACGGACTCGCCCACTGCCTCGACCACCCCCGCTCCCTCGTGTCCGAGCACGGCGGGCAACGAGGTGTGCAGCTGCTCGTCCCGGCTGGCCAGATCGGTGTGGCAGATGCCCGCCCCCACGACGCGCACGAGCACCTCGTCCGGACGCGGATCCTCCAGTCGGACGCTCTCCCAGGTGAAAGCCCCGGCTCCGGGGCGGGCCACTGCTGCTCGGGTCTCGAACACCACGACTCCTCTCCACGTCCGGTCCCACCGGATCCCCGGCAGTGGCCACGCCACCCCCGGCCACCGCCGCCGACCCGCTCCCGCATGGATACACCACAACGACGCCGGCGGCAGAGCGCGCGGGCCCTCTCGCGGAACCGTCCCGGCGCTTCGACCGGAAGCGTGACACGTTCCCCGGCGACGAGAGCGGTCACGGCGACGCGCTCGGACCGACCTCGGTCACCGACGAGCTCCGCTCCCCGGTGACCAGGGCCGTGAACTCCGCCTCGGTGAGGATCTCGAGGCGTTGCCCCTTCTCGCGGCGGCGCAACGCCTTGGCCACCTTGCCCGTGGTGAACCCGGACGAGAGGTCACCGGTGAAACCGTCCCCGACGACCAGGTGCGTGCTGCGCTTGGTGACGTCCTTGTTCGGCGTGGCCCCGCACTCGGCGGCGAGGTCCCAGGCCCGCTGCCGGGACACGGACAGGGAACCGGTGACCACCACGACCCCGCCGCAGAGCGGGTGCTCGGGATCGGCGGCGGTGTTGACCGCGGGCGCGGTCAGCTCCTCGCGGAAACCACCACCGCCGCCGCGGCCGCCGGAGACCGTGCGACACCCCTGCCACGTGTCGGTGCCGACGAACCCGAGCCTGGTTCCCGTCGCGACGGCGAAGTCCTCGACCGTGCGGCTGCCCCGCCTGCCCGCCAGCCCCACCAGGATCCCGGCGCACACCTCGGCGTCCGCGGCGGCCTCGTGGTGCCGGTCGAGCGGGACGTCGAGCGCCGCGGCCACCGTGGGCAGCCTGTGATTGGTCAGGCCCTTCAGCTCGCGCCGCGACCACACGAGGGTGCAGCCGTACCGCAGCGTGGGCCACATCAGCCCCTCCGCGTCACAGCCCTCCCGCACCGCTGCCGTGTCGAAGGCCGCGTTGTGCGCCACCACGGGCTGGTCACCGATCACATCGAGCGCCTCGCCCAGGCAGTGCTGAAACGACGGCTGCCCGGCCACGTGCTCGGGAGTGATCCCGTGGATGGCGACGTTGTGCGGGTCGAAGTGATCGAGCGGTTCGGGCGGCCGGCACAACCAGGAGTGCGTGCCCACGAGCCGCCCGTCGCGCACCACGGCCACGCCGAGAGCGCAGACGGAACCGCGTCGCGCGTTGGCGGTCTCCACGTCGAAGGCGACGAAATCGAGTCCCCGCATCACGACCTTTCCCGAACGACAGAGGGCCCGCGCGACCACGAAACCGCCCGGACCGCGCCCCGCGGGACGGTCGGTGCGTGGCGTCGTGCGACGGACGGCCGAGCAGCGAGAACCCGCTGCCCCGGAACGTCACCCGTGACATTACAACCCGCCCCGCGGGCCGATCCAGCGCACCTCGGCGCTTCCGCCACCCCGCCCGACCAGCGCCCCCGTGCCCTACTCCGGCGCGGGCCCCACCGCGGGAGGCTCGCCCCAGGGCGCTTCCAGCGCCTCCCGCAACGCCGCTACGGCACCACGACCGATCCGCTCGGCGAGCCGCTCCTCCAGCTCCTCCAGGAGCGCGCTCGCCCTGCGGTGCACGCGCTCCCCCTCCGCGGTGCGGCGGATCAACCGCTGGCGGGCCGAGCTCGGGTGCGGGCCCTGCTCCAGCAGCCCGGCGTCCACCAGCCCGTGCACCGCCTGGTGGACCGTCTGCCTGGTCACCCCCGTGCGCTGCGCCAGTTCGGACACCGTGGCGCCCTGCTCGTCGAGCACGGCGAACAACTGGATCTGGGGCGGCGAGACGGGGACCTCCCCGCTGCGCTCCAGGGCTTGCGACAGCGCCTCCTCGAACCAGCGCCGGGCCTCGCCGAGCAGTCCGGGGAGGTTGCGGCCGGTGGTGTGCATCAGTTCCTCCCGACGAGCCGACGACGGCGACCGGGGTTTGCCGGTCACCACAACTTGTGTCAGGCTACCTGACAAAGGTGTTCGTTCTCCGAGGAGCATCATGACCATCGAGTACGCCACCCGCCACCGGCAGGCCTCGGGCATCCCGCCCGAACCGGGCAAGCCCTACTTCCTGGAGAAGGGCGAAGGCGACCGGGCGCACCTGTTCGGCGACATGTTCACCATCTACGCAGGCGGCGAGCAGACCGAGAACACCTTCAACTTCTTCACCTGCGAGGGCCCCAAGGGCGACATCATCCCGGCACACGTGCACCCCGACACCTACGAGGTCTTCTACATCACCGCGGGAGCCGTGCGCCTGTTCGTCGAGGACACCGAAGGCGTCCAGCAGGAGAAACTGCTGACACCGGGCGACTTCGGCTTCGTGCCCAAGAACTGCCCGCACGCCTACCGCATGGAGCGCCACCACAGCCAGGTCGTCGGAGTCGCGGCGGGCCCGGCGGGAACCTACGAGCGGTTCTTCGAGAACCTCGGCGCCCCCACCGAGCAGCACGGGCTGCCCCACGAGCCCGTCGTTCCCCCTGCGGAGCGCTTCGCCGAGGTGGCCCACCGCCACGACGTGCGCTTCCTGCCCGAGCACCGCTGGAACACGGCATGACCGGCACCGGACCGACACCGCAGGAGTCGATCGCCGCCCCGCACCCGGACGAGGCCGCCCTGCCACCGCCCGCCTTCCCGACTCCGGAGGTGCGCCTGCTGCGCGGAGTGCCCTACGCCGAGCCGGAAGGCACCCGGCCACCGGAGCTCGACCTGTGGCTGCCCGGCCGCCCGAACGAGCCGGCGCCGCTGGTGCTGTTCCTGCACGGAGGCGCTTGGCAGCGCGGACGGCGCGACGACATGGGGGTGCACACCCGCCGCTGGTCCCCCGGCCCGTTCGCCCGCATCGCCGCGGCGGGCTTCGCCGTGGCCTGCGTGGACTACCGGCTCAGCGGCGAAGCCACCTTCCCCGCCCAGCTGGACGACCTGCGCTGCGCGCTGCGGTGGCTCGGACTCCGCTCCGCGCAGCTCGGCGTCGACACCGCGCGAACCGTGGCCTGGGGCGAGTCGGCGGGTGGGCACCTGGCCGCGCTGCTGGCCCTCACGCACGCGGACCCGCCCCTGGCCGGCGCCGTCGTGTGGTACGGGCCCAGCGACCTGGGCACGGCCCGCGAGGGCTACTCCCCGCACGATCCGCGCACGCCCGAGGCCCGACTGCTCGGCTCCGCTCCCGCCGCGGATCCCGAGCGGGCCCGCGCGGCCAGCCCCGTCGCGCACGTCCACGCCGGCGCTCCGCCGTTCCTGCTCGTGCACGGCGAGCAGGACACCGTGGTGGCGTGCTCGCACAGCACGGAGCTGGCCGCCTCCCTGGAGGCCAGCGGGGCGCGAGCCGAACTGCGGACGGTTCCGGACACCGAGCACGTCTGGCTCGGCGCCTCCGCGGCGGTGGTCGACGACATCTTCGAGCACTCGCTCGGCTTCGCCGAACGTCTCGTGTTCGGCACGAGCCCCCGGGAAGCGGCACACCGACCGCCCCGGTCCACGACCGAACCGTGACCTCCTCCGACCGCGCCGGAAAGCACGCCACAGCTGACCGCGCCGCTCCTCCGGGGGAACCCCCGGCTCTCTCGCGGGAAGGAGCGGGATTTCTCCCGTTCTTCCCGCGGGGAACGGCTGTTCCACGGCAGCGCGGTGAACTCCTCCGGGCAGCCGAAGCAGCCGCCCGCCCTCGGGCGAATCGTCCGGAACGGGCGCGACGTCCGCACCGCTGCGGCTGAACAACACCCCGAACGGTTCATCGGATGCGGAAGAACAGCGGAATGCTTGATCGGTCAGGCCGCCACCAGACTGGTCTGGACCCCTTCGGGTCGTACCCGACACACGGCCCCCAAAGGAGACACCGTGTTCAACAGGAGAGCCTTCCTCGGAGGAATGTCGACCGCCGCGCTGGCCGTGCCCGCCCTCGGGGCGGCCGCGTCCGCGACCCCCCGTTCCGGCGCGCCCCTCGGCAGCCAGAACTCCGCGGCCGCCTCGCTGCCGCTGACGGTGGTCAACAACACCGGCGAATTCGCCAACACGTCGATCACGCTCTACATCGTCGGCGTCAACTCGGCGAACCAGCACTGCCACGTCACCGCGGACGGCCGGCTGGTGCCCGTCTCCATGTCCGACAACGGATCGGACGGCTACGCCCACTACGGCATCCCGCTCAACGGCAGCGGGGAAACCACCCTCTCGATACCGCCCATGTCCGGCCGGATCTACTTCGCCCTGGACGGGGAGCTGAAGTTCAAGGTCGTCGAGAGCGGCACGGGCGAGCCCGCGCTGCAGTACCCCGCGGGCTGGGTTCCCAGCGACGCGAGCAACGCGGTCCTGCACGACACCTTCGAGTTCACCCTCAACGACAGGGGCATGCACTGCAACACCACCATGGTGGACATGTTCAGCGTGCCCTCGGCCATCCACCTGGTCGGTGCGCGGGACCAGACGACCGGGACGATCCCCGCGGGCGGACGGCAGCGGATCTTCTCCGAGATCAGCTCCATCCCCGGTTTCGAGAACCTGCGGCAGGGCGACCGCCGCGTCGTCGCCCCGGGGCACGCGCTCGACCTCGGCAACTTCTCCGAGACCTACTTCGATTCCTACATCGACCGGGTCTGGGAGAAGTACCGCTCGACGAGCATGAGCGTCGACATCGGAACCGGGGTCTACACCGGCAGCGTCTCCGGCGACAAGTTCGTCTTCGACGGCGACGTCGGGGAGTTCGCCCGCCCCAGCACCCGCGACGTGCTGTTCTGCGACGGTGAGCTGGCCGCCGGATCCGCCCCCCGCGGACCGGTCGCCGCCATCCTCGGCGCGGGCTTCAACCGCTCCGCCCTGCACAACGTCACCGACCAGCCCGCGAGCAGCGCGGGCGACTTCTACGGGACCGACATCACCAACCACTACGCGAAGGTGATGCACGCCAACACCGTCGACGGCAAGGCCTACGGCTTCGCGTTCGACGACGTCGCAGGCTTCGCCCCCTACGTCGAGGACACCGCTCCCACCTCGGTGACGCTCACCCTCACCCCCTGGTAACCGCTCCGCCGCTGCCGCGGGGCCCTGTCGCGAGGCCCTGCCGCGGTCCGTCCGCGGCAGGGCCCGCTCCGGAGACGAGGGCGCGGGGCAACGGCACCGCTCTCCGCGGAGAGCGGTGCCGCGGAGCTCAGCCGTGCAGCGCCCGATCGGCCGGACCGAAGCGATCCGCCGCCACGGCGGCCTGGTGCCAGTGGGGGTAGATCAACCACGGCGCGCTGATCTCGTCGAGCCTGGCGAACTCCTCGTCGGAGAGCCGCACCTCGGCCGCCCCCAGGTTGTCCCGCAGCTGCTCGTCCTTGCGCGCCCCGATGACCAGCGAGGACACGGCCGGCTTGCGCAGCAGGTAGGCCAGCGCGATCTGCGCGGGCGAGGCGCCGTGCGACTGCGCGATCTCCACGACCTCCTCGATGGTGTCGTAGAGCTTGCTCTCGTCCCGCACGGGCGGCTCGCTCCACTCGGTGAGGTGCCTGCCCTCCGAGCTCTGCTGCCCGCGCCGGTACTTGCCGGACAGCAGCCCACCGGCCAGCGGGCTCCACACCAGGATCCCCAGCCCCTGGTCCACCGAGGCCGGGACCAGCTCGTACTCGGCGTCCCTGCTTTCCAGGGAGTAGTAGATCTGGTTGGCCACGAAGCGCTGGTACCCGTGCCGGTCGGCGGTGGCCAGCGCCTTCATCAGCTGCCAGCCCGAGTAGTTCGACACCCCCAGGTAGCGGACCTTGCCGGAGCGCACCAGCGTGTCCAGCGCCTCGAGCGTCTCCTCCAGCGGAGTCTGCCCGTCCCACTCGTGCACGTGGTACAGGTCGATGTGATCGGTTCCCAGCCTGCGCAGGCTCGCCTCCGCCTGGCGGATGATGTGCTGCCGGGACAGCCCCGCGTCGTTCGGCCCGTCCCCCATCGCCATGCGCACCTTGGTCGAGATCAGCACGTCGTCGCGCTTGTCCCCGAGCGCCGCCCCGACGATCTCCTCGGCCGTGCCCGTGGAGTACATGTTGGCCGTGTCGATGAGGTTCACCCCGGCGTCCAGGCACACGTCGATCTGCCGCCTGGCCCCGGTGAGATCGGTGTCTCCCAGGTTGCCGAAGATGCCCTCCCCGCCGAAGGTCATGGTGCCCAGCGTCAACGCCGACACCCGAAGTCCGGAACGTCCCAGCTGCCGGTATTCCACGTTCGGCTCCTTATCCCGCTGCGTTCGACGTGCTCGGCAACGGCCGAGCAACACACGATCACGTTGCCACACTCCCCGCCGCTCCGGCAGCTTCCCACGGGGATCGGCCTGGCGCTGTGGAGCTCCCTCGGCAAGGATGGGGGTGGGGAACACCCCCTCTCGCCGGGAGTGATGCCGTGGTCGAGAAACACACCCTGGGTGTGGAAGAGGAGTTCCACCTCGTCGACTCCACCACCGGGAAGCCCTCCGAGTCGGGGCCGCAGATGGCCCGCGAGCGGTCGGGGATCACCGGATCGGGACAGGTGGACCCGGAACTGCTGTCCTCCCAGGTCGAGCTGTCCACCCCGGTCTGCTCCGAGCTGGACGAGCTGCGCTCGGCGCTGGTCCGGCTGCGGAACGACCTCGTCGAGACGGCGGGACGGCGCGGGGAGCGCCTGGTGGCCAGCGGCACCTACCCCGATTCGCACCGCTCGGTGATCACCCCGAAGCAGCGTTACGAGGAAATGCTCGCCCGGTTCGGTGTGGTCGCCCGCGAACAGGTGGTGTGCGGCTGTCACATCCACGTGGGGGTCAGCGATCCCGATCTCGCCGTGGCCGTGATGAACCGGGCACGTCCGTGGATGGCGACGCTGCTGGCGCTCTCGGCGAACTCGCCGTTCTGGCGGGGCGAGGACACCAACTACGACAGCTACCGCGCGCAGATCTGGTGGCAGTGGCCCAGCTCGGGCATGCCGGGGATCTGCGAGTCCTATGCCGAGTACGTGGCAACGACGCAGCAGCTGGTCGACGTCGGGGTGCTGCAGGACCGCGGGATGCTCTACTGGGACGTCCGCCCCTCCGAGCACCTCGCCACCGTGGAGTTCCGGATCTGCGACGTGGTTCCGCGGCCGGAGCACACCGTGATGCTGGCGGGACTGGCGCGGGCGCTGACCGCCCGCTGCGTGGCCGAGGAACGCCACGGGAGCCCGCTGCCGCGGACCACGCCGGAACTGGAGTGCGCCGCCCGCTGGCGCGCGGCCCGCTCCGGCCTCTCCGGCGAGCTGGTCGACCCGGCCACGGCACGGGCCCACCCCGCCGCCGAGCAGGTGCACCGCCTGCTGGACTACCTCGATCCGACGCTGGAGGCCTACGGCGACCGCGAAGCGGTGCGGGACCAGGTCACGCGCCTGTTGCGCAGCGGAACGAGCGCGAGCCGGCAACGCGCGGCCTTCCGCCCCCGGAACAGCCTGCACGACGTGCTGGAGGCCGCCACGGTGGTGCCCACCGAGCGGTGAGCACGCGACGCCGCAGCGGCCGGTGTCGCCGACGGCGCGGGCTAGATATAGTGCTCCCGCAAGGTCCGGACCATTCGGGAGGCCGCATGCGCAGGCATCATGCCGACGAGCACGGCTCCTCCGTGTTCGTGTCCCGACTGCGCAGACTCTTCGACGAAGTCACCTATGTGGATGATTCCGGGCGGCGTCGTCGATACTCGAACAGCTACGTCGGCGAGCGGACCGGTCTGTCCCGCAGCTACATCGACGGTCTGCGCAACGGGCGCAACACCAACCCCGGTCTGAACGTCCTGACCGCGCTGGCCGGCTTCTTCAACGACCACAGGGCTCCGGACACCGCACCGGTGACCGTGAGCTTCCTGGCAGGCGACGACGGCGAATCCCACAGTACCGACGACGAAACGCTCCGCGCGAGGCTCATCGACCGGGACGTCCGCGCGATCGCGCTGCGCGCGGGCGAGGCCAGCCCCCTGACACGGCGCCAGATCCTGGCGATGCTCGACGTTCTCGAGGACGACGCCCCCAGGCGAGGTCAGCCCGACTCCACGAACTGACCCCTGCGCAGCGCGGTGGACAGCTCGACCAACCACCGGATGTCGGCATCCATCCCAGCGCCGCCCCCGTTCCGGGGCGCGAGCACGGTGGCGACCTCGCCGCCCACGGGTTCACTGCCGTCCGCACGGGCCTCGGCGCGGGCCCGCAGCGCCTCGCGCAGTCGTGCGGCGCAGCGCTCGGTGGTGGCCGTTCCCTCCGCGTCCTCCCGCTCCGCGGCGGGGTAGTACGGAGCCAGCATCACCAGACCGTCCCTGATCTCGCAGGCCCGGCGATACCTGCGGGCGTGGATGCTCCACGGGCGCACCGCCCCGATGGTCCGGCGCAACGTGAGCGCGGGGAAGGCCCGGGTCACCTCTGACCACAGCGGACGCAGCGCACGGTGCTGCCGCCAGTGCCGCCACCACACGGGCATGGCCGCGACCATGCCCGCCACGATGGGGTAGGCCAGCCCGAAGGCCACCCCGGGGATGCCGAACAGAATGACGACCACATAGGCCAGCTGGGCGGCCGTCAGCGCCGGGGCCTGCGGGGACAGCACGATCCCCATCAGCGTCATGACCACCGACAGCAGATTCGCCAGCAGCGCCCCCACCAGCCCGATGACCAGGACGGACAACCCGATCCGCAGGTGCCTGCGCTGCGCCGTCCGAACGCGGCGCACCCCGTGGCGAAGCGCGTGGAAGACGCTGTACAACGTGGCCAGCGCGGCCAGCGCCTGGAACACCGTGGCGTGGCCGAACCCCTCGTAGGAGGCGGCACGCGGGTCGAGGCGCACCTGCGCGGGAGCCAGCGCCCACGTGAGCACCGCCAGCGCGAGCAGCCCGCCCACGATCGCGCGGTGGCGCAGCATCTCCCCGACCGCTCGCCGGTGCTGCTGCGCGCTGTAGACGAAGAACGCGAGCACGAGGTAGAAGGCCGCGGTCATCCCGAGGTTGCGCACGAGGCTGGGAATGCCCGGGTACACACCGTCGAGCCAGCCCTCCACGGGATGCCGCCCGACGGTGAAGGCGATGGCAGCCGTGGCGAGGCCGCTCGCGACCGTGCGCAGCAGCCGGTCGTCGGGCGCCCGCAGGAGTTGGAGCCCCTTGAGCGCGGTACCGGCCCATAACAGCAGGGTGAAGGTGACAAGCACTAGCGCCATCCCTGGTGGTGAGTCAGACTCCGGCTGATCCGCTGTTCGGCCGGATCATCCGCCGGTGCGGAATCCGCCGCGAGCACCGAACCCCATTCCTGGATGATCGTGGCACACAGTTCCGCTTCGCGTTCGTATCGGTCGTCGTAGCAGGTGCGCCTGCGCCGGCTCACATCGCCCTCGTCGCCTTCCTGCCAGTCCAGCTCGGTGGGAGGATCGTTGCGGATCACCTCCGTGTCCGCGTCCAGCACTCCCGCGTCGCTCGGATGCTGCCCGAGCAGGTGGCCGAGCTCGTGCAGAATGATGTGGTCCTGGTGCCAGCGCACGCTCTCCCGCTGGTAGAAAATGGCGTCGCGGTCCCGCAGCCGGAACCAGAGCCCGAACGGGCCGGGAACCCTGATCGGGTACTCGTAGAGCTCGATGGGGCGGCCACGCTGCTCCCCCAGCCTGCGGCAGAGATCACCGACGTCGAGCGGTGCGGGAACGTCCAGGTCCCGCAACAGGGTTCGGCACCTCCGCCGGAGCAACCATTCCCGCGGTCTTCCGATTCGTGAGAGCATAAAACCTCCGGGCGCGGAGTCTAATGCCGTGATCATTCCGCGCAAGCACGTCGTCGGGAATTCCCGCCGACGGTATCGTGCCGTTGTGCAGCAACTATTGAGCGCTCATCAACTGCTGGTCGGACCGCGCGGACAACGCTTCTCCCCCGGTGCCCTGCTGATCGACGACGACAGGATCACCGCGGTCGGCACGGTCGCCGAGGTCGAGCAGCGGGCCGCTCCCGACGCACACCGGCTGGACCATCCACAGGCGACGATTCTGCCCGGTCTGGTCAACGGCCACGTGCACCTCGGCTTCGACTCCGGCGCGGACCCGGCCGCCGCGCTGCGCGCCTCCACCGACGAGGAGCTGCTCGCGGCCATGGGGCAGCGGGCCCGCCTGCACCTGGCGGCCGGGGTGACCACCATCCGCGACCTGGGGGACCGGGACGGGTTGATCACCGAGCTGCGCCGCTCCGTCGAGCGCGGCGAGGTCGCCGGCCCGCGGATCCGGGCCGCCTGCGCTCCCCTGACCCCGCCCGGAGGGCACTGCTCCTTCCTCGGCGGCGAAGTGTCCGGTGCCGAACAGATCCGCTCCCGGGTGCGTGACAACGCGCGCCGCGGCGCCGACGTGATCAAGGTGATGGCCAACGGGGGCCAGACGAGTCCCGACGGGCCGCGCATGACCGATGCCCAGTTCACCCCGCACGAGCTGTCCCTGATCGTGGAGCAGGCACACGCCCTGGGACTTCCGGTCGCGGTGCACGCCTACACCTCCGAGGTCATCGCCGCGGCGGTCGAGGTCGGGGTGGACACCGTGGAGCACTGCACCTTCATGGGCCCCGACGGCGCGGTGGACCTGCGGGACTCCGTGGCCGCGACCATGGCCGCGCGCGACATCGCCGCCTCCCCGGCGCTGCCCTCCCAGTGGCGCGCCATGTGGGACAAGCTCGGTCCCGAGCGCTCCCAGCGCATCGCCGAACGACTGCGCTGGTTGCGGGACCACGGGGTTCCGCTGCTGTTCGGCAGCGACGCGGGGGTGCCCGTCTCCCACCACGGGGATCCGGTCAGCACGCTGGAGCTCTACGAGCACATCGGCGTTCCGCCCGAGCGGATCCTGGAACTGGCCACCACGGCCAGCGCCCGCGGACTCGGGCTCGCCGCGGAGACCGGCGCGCTGCGGCCGGGACTGGCCGCCGATGTGGTCGTGGTCGACGGTGACCCGCTGGTCGATCTCCAGAAGCTGCGCGAGCCCGCCCTCGTGCTCAGCGCGGGACGTGCGTTCCCGGATGGGCGCCCGAGTCCTCTGTAATCCGAATGCGGGAACGACGACAGGTCGCACAGCCTACTATGCTGATCACAGGACGATTTCGACCCGATATGGTGACCTCACCACACCGGTGATCGCGCAACACCTGGGAGTGCGAACCGACCATGCCGCACGGAAGGACGTACCCCTCGCGCCGAGAACGCGGGGCATCGAGCGGATCGGGCCACGCCGCACGGTGCTCGTCCCGACCTGAGCCACGCGCTCGCGGGCGGTTCGCGCCCTGGTCCCCCGCCGACCGCGCCGGGCCGACGCTGCCGCCGAAGACGCCTTCCGGGAGGACGCGGTGAGCAACGTCCTCCCGACGGCGGTGACGGCGGTGGTGCTCGGCTGCTGGATCGCGGACCGCGTCCGGAACGAGCGCGCGCTGGCCCGGGAACGCAGGAGTCGTCGCCTCGCGCTCGCGGGCCAACGGGAACGCCACCGGCGCGAGCTCGACGAGCTCGAACGGCGGCACCGCTCCGACATCGCCGAAGCGCTGACCGACCCCGTCACGGGACTCGCGAACCGACGCGCGTGGGAACCGACGATCTCCGCACGGCTGCGCGCACCGTGCGAACTCGCCCTGCTCGACCTCGACGACTTCAAACGCATCAACGACACCCACGGGCACGCGGCCGGCGACCAGCTGCTGAACATCGTCGCCCGACGGCTGCGGCGAGCGCTGGGACCCGACGCCGCTCTGGGCAGAGTGGGCGGCGACGAGATCGTCATGGCCGTCCGACCCGGCGTCGACTGGGCCCGCGTGGCCGCGGTGGTCACGGCCGATGTCGGGATCACCGAGACGACCGCGGTGCGCGTGGGAGCCTCCATCGGGGTGTTCCGCACCGACGGGCAGCCCGCTCCAGGGCTGGTCCACGCCCTGCGCTCGGCCGACACGGCCATGTACCGGGCCAAACGACTCGGCGTGGACTGGCAGCCCGCGGCCGGGTCGCACTCCGAGGTGGCCATGCTGCCCCGAGCCGCCTGACCGAGACCCATTCCGACGTGCCGGTGCCCGGGGCGATCCCTCCGCGGGATCCCCTCGAGCCGCGCTCCCCGGAAGGGGACCACTGCCATCCCAGGCGTTCAGGACCCGGGATCTCGTCCGGCGCGCACCGCCGCCAGAAAACCCGGATCGTCCAGGTAGGACATCGTCGTTTCGAGATACGCCGCGAGGACACGTTCCCCGGAAGTGGTGAGCTCGTACATCTTGCGCCGCACACCGGTACCCGGCGCCGCTCGCCGGGTGTGGGTGATGAGGTTGAGCCCTTCGAGCCGGCGCAGGTTGCGGTGCAGGCTCTGCTCGTCGACCGTCAGGTGCCCGGCGGACGTCTCGGCGAGAAACCCCTGGATGTCACCGGACCAGGCTGCTCCACGGGTGAGCGCCAGGAGCACGAACAGCATGAGCGTGCTCTTCTTGTGCGTGTCCGACCACGAGGAGAGCACCTGCCGTTCGTAGTCGGAGAGACGGTCGACGTGACGGGCGTCCTCAGACAGCGACATCGTCGTAGCCCCTGCTGGTCAACGCGCCGAAGGTGTGCACCACGAGTCCGATGCCCCAGAGCACGCTCAGCGGGACGAGCGCGCCGAACCATCCGGGAGTCAGCACCTCCCCGCGCCCGGACAGCCCGAGGACCGCGGCGTGTCCCCAGAAGAAGCCGTTCACGATGACGTAGGTCAGCACGTGCGCGAAGAAGTTCCCGTAGGCGCGCAGCCGCAGCGCTGTCCGGTGACGCAGGCAGAACGCCAGCGCGCAGATGCCCACCCCCATCAGCAGCAACCAGGTCACCAGGTTCGGCCTGCTGTCGGCGAGCAGTGCCACCTGGACCTGGACCACCGCGACCCCGCAGACCAGCCCGGTGGCGTATTCCTTCAGTTGCCGGTTCGTGATCGGCTCACGACCGACCGGTCGTTGACTCATCCCGCCGTCCTCCCTTCTAGGATCCTACCTTCGGAACTATACCAAAGGTTTAGTTCCGATGGTCCCCCTTTTCCGGGCGCCACGACGGTCGGGGCTCACCGCTGCCGCGAACCCACCAGAACCGGCCTGTCGTCGGAGCCCGAACCACGGCGGGAAACGCTGCTGGCGAACTCCACCTCCACCGAGTCGTGCCCGAACCCGAGGGTCACGGTGTCGGCGTGCGGAGTTCCGAGGAACCGCCACGTCATGCGCAGCGTGTCGGCCGCGGGCCAGGCCGCGCAGCCGGCGACGCGGGTCCGCGGAGGGGCCTGGTAGAGCTTCGCGGCCGCCGAACCGGGCAGCAGCACCGCGGAGGCCGACAGAGTGCTGGTCGACTCGATCCAACGCCGCAGTCCGCACACCACGGAATGACTGCCCCGCCCGTCCACGAGCTCCACCGAGCACCGGTCCCCGGTGAAATCGAGCGTGATCCTTTCCAGCCCGAGCTCGTTCGCGTCGAACACGTAGCTGCCGCAGTAGCGCTCGGCCGAGCTCGGGGAGCTCTCCCCCCGCACCACCGGCAGCCGGAGCGCTGCGAGCTTCCCGTCCAGCCGCTGCCCCGGCACCGAGGGCGCGGCCCCCATCGCCGGAAGCAGGGTCCGCCAGGCCAGCCCGAGCACCGTTCCGTGGCGCTCCGCGGTGGTCGCGAGCACGGCGTCCTGGTCCGGCATGACCACCGCGCACTGGTCCAGCGCTCCGTGCCCCCGAAAGGTGTTGTGCCTGCCGCGCCAGAACAAGTACCCGTATCCCGCGGACTCCTCCGGACCCCGCCCGGGGGTGTCGACCCGCTTGCCCGTGGCCCGCTCGGCCCAGAACCGCGGTACGACCTGCTCGCCGTTCCACACCCCCCGACGCAGGTACGTCTGAGCGAACTTGGCGATGTCGCCCGTGCGCAGGGCCAGCCCGCTGCTGCCCGCGCTGACGCCGTCCGCGAACTCCTCCCAGCGGCCGACGCGGATGCCCAGCGGGGCGAACAGCCTCGGTTCGAGGTAATCCCGCGCGCTCCGCCCGACCACCCGGTGCAGCATCACCGTGGCCAGGATCGCGGCACCGTTGCTGTAGGTGAACCGCGTGCCGGGCGGGTGCTCGACCGGCCTGCTCAGCAGGGCGCGCACCCACTCCGTGCTCGGCGCCGAACGGGGCAGCCGCGTTCTCTCCATCGGGTCCGCGGCGTGCCCGGCGGTCATGGTCAGCAGGTGGCGCAACCGCATCGCGGCGAGGTTCGCCGACACCCGCGCGGGAAGCAGGTCGGGCAACACGTCCACGACCCGGTCCTCGAGCCGGATCCTGCCCTCCTGCACCGCGAACCCCACGGCGGTGCCCAGCACGCTCTTCGTCAACGAGTAGGTCAGCTGCGCGGCGTCGGAGGTGTAGGGCTCCCACCAGCCTTCCGCCGCGACCCTGCCGTGCCGCAGCAGCACGAAGCCGTGCCCGGCGAACCCCGCCTTCTCCAACCCCTCCGCGAAGTCCAGAATCCCGCCGGGGTCCACCCCCAGCTCCTCCGGACTCGCGCGCACCAGACCGTCGGGCGAACCCCGCCGCGGCTCCGCCGCGGCGGCTCCCCCACTCATCATCATGCCCGTGATCCCGACCCCGAGCCGGACCAGGAAACCACGGCGCGTCGACGCAGCCATCCCCCGTGCCTACCTCGCGGGCAGGCGTCTCGACCACGGGACACTCCGGACGATCACCGAGTCACGCGGGTGAGGATTCTCGCGTGCCCACCAGGGGTTGGGGCCTTGCCACCCGTTCCCGGAGCGATGTCCCGACATCGCCGTGCGCCTGCCGCGCTGCGGTGCTGTGCTGGGGCCTGCGTGCTTTCCCCTGCTTCCTACCTCGGGAGGTCGGCATGCCCGACGAAGAAGTCGATGCCGTGGTGGTCGGGATGGGCCCGGGCGGCGAGGACGTGGCGGGGCGACTCGCCACGGCGGGCCTGAACGTGATCGGCGTGGACAACCGCCTCCTCGGCGGGGAGTGCCCCTACTACGCCTGCATCCCCACCAAGATGATGGTGCGCGGGGCCGGTTCCCTCGCCGAAGCGCGCCGGGTCCCCCGGCTGGCCGGAGACGCGCGGGTCAGCCCGGACTGGACCCGGGTGGCCGACCGGATCCGCGACGAGGCCACCACCGACTGGGACGACAGCACCGCCGTGGAGCGCTTCGAGAGCACCGGCGGTCGTTTCCTCCGCGGCCTCGGACGCGTCACCGCCCCGGGCGAGGTGACCGTGTCCACCTCCTCCGGCGAGCAGGTCCTGCGCGCGCGCCGCGCTCTCGTGCTCAACCCAGGCACCGAACCGGCCGTCCCCCCGATCGAGGGACTGTCGGGCACGCCGTTCTGGACCAACCGCGAAGCCGTGCGGGCCCGGGAACTGCCCTCCTCGCTGGTGGTGCTCGGCTGCGGGCCGGTCGGCATGGAATTCGCCCAGATCTTCGCCCGGTTCGGCGTCACCACCACAGCGGTGGAGTCCTCCCCGCGGCTGCTGCCCGGCAGCGAACCCGAGGCCTCGGCCTGCATCACCGAGGTGTTCACCGGCGAGGGGATCACCGTGCGCACCGGGACCTCGGCCACTCGGGTGCACCACGACGGGAAGCACTTCACCCTCGAGCTCGACTCGGGGGAAACGCTGACCGCCGAGCAGCTGCTGGTCACCACGGGACGCCGCACGGACCTGGCCGCGCTGGGCGTGGGCAACCTCGGGCTGCCGGAGGACGGCGGGACCATCGACGTCGACGGACGCATGCGCGCCGCCGAAGGGGTGTGGGCCGTCGGGGACGTCACCGGCCACGGGGCGTTCACCCACACCTCGATCTACCAGGCGCGCATCGCCGCCGCCGACGTTCTCGGCAACGGGGAGGAAACCGCCGACTACCGCGCCGAGCCCGCGGTCACCTTCACCGACCCCGAAGTGGCCTCGGTGGGGATGAGCGAGTCCCGGGCGCGGGAGCAGGGCCTGCCCGTGCGCACGGGCGTGGCCGCGATCCCGTCCGCACCCCGCGGCTGGATCCACAAGGCGGGCAACGAGGGGGTGATCAAAGTGGTGGCCGACACCGAACGCGACATCCCCCTCGGGGCCACCGTGGTCGCCCCGCTCGGCGGGGAGGTCCTCGGGGCGCTGGCGGTCGCCGTGCACACCCAGACGCACCTGGCCCAGCTGCGCCGGATGATCCTGGCCTATCCCACTTTCCACCGCACCATCGAAACCGCGCTGGACCAGCTGGCCGAGTGAGCCCGCACCACTGCAGGCCGCGAGCGGCTGGTCGGGCGCGGCCCCGCCGCGGTCGCGAGAACCTCGCGCGCCGGGGCGACGTCCCAGCTCAGCGGGACGGAACGAGCCGACTGCCCAGAAGTCTACGCTCACGTGAATGTTACTTTTCCCGGTGGGAAAACGCGCCTCGCGGGAAACCGAACCGCGGCGTCCCGGCAGTCCGGAGCACCGTGTCGTCGTCCGTCCCCCGTGGCACGAGACCATTTCTCCGTGCGCGCCGGACGTGAGCACCCCACGGCCCGGGCCGACCCCGCCAGCTTCCCGCACCGGGAGAGAAGATGAGTCAGACACGGCAACTTTCCGAGGCCGACCGAACCGCCGATCCGGCCCAGGAGGCCGCGCGCAGGCGCACGTTCGCGGTGATCAGCCACCCCGATGCGGGCAAGTCCACGCTCACCGAGGCACTGGCGCTGCACGCCAGGGTGATTTCCGAAGCCGGCGCGGTGCACGGCAAGGCGGGCAGGCGGGGCGTGGTCTCGGACTGGCTGTCCATGGAGCGCACCCGCGGGATCTCCATCACCTCGGCGGCCCTGCAGTTCGAGTACCACGACCACGTGATCAACCTGCTGGACACCCCGGGCCACGCGGACTTCTCCGAGGACACCTACCGGGTCCTTTCCGCCGTGGACTGCGCCGTGATGCTGCTGGACTCCGCCAAGGGGCTGGAGCCCCAGACGGTCAAGCTGTTCGACGTGTGCCGCCACCGGGGCATCCCGGTGATCACCTTCGTCAACAAGTGGGACCGGCCCGGCCGGGAGGCTCTCGAGCTGTGCGACGAGCTGCGCGACCGCATCGGGCTGCGCCCCATGCCGCTGACCTGGCCGGTCGGCATCGCCGGGGACTTCCGCGGAGTGCTCGACCGCAGGGACGGCGAGTTCGTCGGCTTCGAACGCACCTCGGGCGGGGCCACCGTGGCCCCCGAGCACCACATGTCGGCGGACGAGGCCGCCGAGCGGGTCGGTGACGAGTGGCAGCGCGCCACCGAGGAGTCCGAACTGCTCACCGAGTCCGGCGACGACATGGACGTGGCGGCGTTCGCACGCGCCGAGGCCAGCCCCGTGCTGTTCGGTTCCGCCGTGCAGAACTTCGGCGTCCGCCACCTGCTCGACGTGCTGCTCGAGCACGCCCCGGCGCCCTCGGCCCGGCCCGACGAGCACGGCAACCCCCGCAGGATCGACGAGCCGTTCTCCGCGTTCGTGTTCAAGGTCCAGACCGGCATGGACCCGGCCCACCGGGACCGGGTGGCCTTCGCGCGGGTGTGCTCGGGCGAGTTCGAACGCGGCCTCGTGGCCACCCACGCGGGCACCCAGCGCTCCTTTTCCACCAAGTACGCCCAGCAGATGTTCGGGCAGCAACGCGACACGGTCGAGCGGGCCTACCCCGGAGACGTCATCGGACTGGTCAACGCCTCCGCACTCGGGGTCGGCGACACCCTCTACACCGGCAAACCCGCGGTGCGCTTCCCCGGCATGCCCCAGTTCACCCCGGAGCACTTCGCCGTGGCCCGCACCACCGATCCCGGGCGGTCCAAGCAGTTCCGCCGCGGGCTGGAGCAACTCGTCCAGGAGGGCGTGATCCAGCTGCTGCACTCCGAGACGCGCGGGGAGGGCGCTCCCGTGCTCGCCGCGGTCGGACCGATGCAGTTCGACGTGGTCACCCAGCGCATGGAGTCGGAGTTCCGCTCCCCCCTGAAGCTGGAACAGCTCCCCTACACCGTGGTGCGGCGGGTCGGCGACCCCGGTCAGCGCGCCATGCTGCACACCCACAGCAGCGAGGTGCTCGACCGCGCCGACGGCACCACGCTGGCCGTGTTCACCGACGAGATCTCGATGCGCTCGCTGCAGCGCCTCAAACCCGAGCTGGACCTGCGGCACGTCGTCGCCGACACCGAGTGAGCACCGCCGCCCCGGCTCACCCGGGGCCGATCCCGGTCAGCAGCCGCTCGCGCACCAGCGCCACGTGCTCGCGCTCCGGCGCCCCGGTGCGCTGGGCCAGAAATCCCGTGTTGAGCGGAGGGTCGGCGGGGTCGAGCAGGGCAACCAGCGCCCCGGAGCCGAGTTCCTCGCGGCACAGGTAACGGGGCAGGACGGTCACTCCCGCACCGGCGACCACCGCGGCCCGCACCCCGCGCAGATCGGGCACCACCACGGCGGCCTGCGCGGTCAGCCTGCGCCCGAAGACGTGACGCCAGTAGCGCCGCAGAATGGGCAGGTCCTCGGCGTAGGTGATCAGCGGGACCTCCTCGAGCGGGCCGGGATCGCCCGGGGTGAGGGCACCGAGGCGCTCGGCCCAGGCCGGCGCGGCCACCAGCACGAACTCCTCGTCCATGAGCGGGACCGCCGTGACCGTGCGCCCGCGCGGGCGCACGGCCGAGACCACCAGGTCGAACCGCCCGGCGCGCAGCCCCTCGAGCAGCTCGTCGGCCAACCCCGTGGTGACCCGCAGCCGCACTCCCCGCTCGACCAGCTCCCCCAAGGCGGGCAGGGCGCGCACGCTGAGGAACTCGGCCGGACCGGCCAGGTGCACCGGCTCGGGCGGGACCTCGCCTTCCGCGCTGCCGCGTTCGGCCACGGCGGCTAGCGTGTCCAGTGGACCCGCCACCTCGGCGGCCAGCTCGTCGGCCACCTTCGTGGGCACCACTCCCTTCGGCACCCTCTCGAACAGCTGCCGCCCCAGCCGCTGTTCCAGGGAACGCACCTGCCCGGTCACCGTGGGTTGGGACAGCCCCGAGGAGCGCGCCGCCGCGCTGAACGCCCCGCAGCGGTACACGGCGAGAAACGTGCGCAGCAGCCCGAGTTCCAACGGCCCGCCCGAACTCCCGGAGCCCCCTCCGGATCCATCATTGTTCCTATGGGCCATAACGAGAACTCTATTGGCTGAACAATGGCAATGCGGCCTACGGTCGAAACCGTCCGTCCGAACGGACCAACCGGGAAACCCGCGACCTCGCCACGGGCGAGGAGCAACGACGGAGGAGCGAAAGAGATGGCGAAGATACTGTTCGTGATGACCGGCGCCGACCACTGGACCCTGGCCGACGGGACCAAGCACCCCACCGGCTACTGGGCCGAGGAGTTCGCCGCCCCGCACCAGGTGTTCACCGGAGCCGGGCACGAGATCACCGTGGCCACCCCCGGCGGTGTGGTCCCCACGGTCGACCAGTCCAGCCTGGCCGCCGAGGCCAACGGCGGCCAGGAGCAGGCCGACCGCATCGCGGCGGTGCTGGAATCGGCCACCGAGCTCACCAACCCGGTGGAGCTGGAGAACGTGCGGCTGTCCGACTACGACGCGGTGTTCTACCCCGGCGGGCACGGCCCCATGGAGGACCTGGCCGTCAACGACGACTCCGCCCGGCTGCTGACCGACACGCTGAACTCCGGCAAACCGCTGGGCGTCGTCTGCCACGCCCCGGCGGCCCTGCTGGCCACCGAAGGCGGGGGAGGCACCAGCCCGTTCGCCGGGTACCGGCTCACCGGGTTCACCAACACCGAGGAGAGCCAGGCGGGGCTGGCCGACAAGGCCGCGTGGCTGCTGCAGGACAGGCTGGTCGCCCTCGGCGCCGAGTTCTCCGAGGGACAGCCGTGGGCGCCCAACGTGGTCGTCGACCGCAACCTCTACACCGGACAGAACCCGGCCTCCTCCGAACCGCTGGCCAACGAGCTCCTGTCCACCCTGCGGTGAGCGGTTGACCTGATCCGACGTCCGGGCACCGCACCACCCCGCCCACGCCACCGGGTCGGTGCCCGGCCGAGCACGCGACCCACCCGCACGGCCTCGGAGAGCCCGGCCCCGCTGCGCCGGGCACGGGGCCGCTGAGGCGATACGGTCGAGCGGTACGCGACACCACACCGAACCGCTCCGGAGCCGGGACCTCCCGGCTCCTCGGGCAGGGACTCCGCGCAAAGGAGCGACATGCGCATCGCCATCGCCGGTGGACACGGAAAGATCGCCCTGCGGTTGACCGAGCTGCTCGCCCGCCGGGGCGAGGAGGTGCTCGGGCTGATCCGGCAACCCGACCAGGCGGCCGACCTGGAAACCGCCGGGTCCCGACCGGTCCCGCTCGATCTGGAGCGCAGCTCCGGCGCGGACACGGCCGAGGTGCTGCGGGGAACCGACGCGGTCGTCTTCGCCGCAGGCGCGGGCCCCGGCAGCGGAGCGGACCGCAAGTACTCCCTCGACCTGGCAGGTTCCGTGCTGCTGGCCGAGGCGGCCGAGCGGGCCGGGGTGCCGCGCTTCGTGCAGATCTCGACCATCGGGGCCGGGCAGCCGCCCGCCCCCGACGCCGGGGAGATCTGGCAGGCCTACATCGACGCCAAGACCCGTGCGGAGCAGGACCTGCGCTCCAGGAGCCTGGACTGGACCATCGTCCGCCCCGGCAGGCTGACCGACGCGGAAGCGGCGGGACTGGTGCAGCTGTCCCCGCCCCCGGTGACCCCCGGTTCCGTCCCGCGCCGGGACGTGGCCGCCGTGCTCGCCGAGCTGCTCACCCGTCCCGGGGGCAGCGGGCTGACCCTCGAACTGATCGAGGGCAGCACCTCGATCCCCGAGGCCGTCGACGCGCTGGGCACCGCACACCGCCCCGGTTCCGCACCTCCGCACGACTGAGCTCCCGCGCGGGCTCGCCACGCCCGAGCCGGATCCGGAGCCGGACGCGGCCCGTCCGTCCGAGGGCCTAAGCTGGCGGCGGTCCCCACGCACTCCGCCACCGGAAGGAGCCGCCGCGATGCGCGCCGTCGTGTTCGACGAGTTCGGAGCCGTGCCCGAGGTGCGCACGGTGCCGGACCCGACCCCTTCCCCGGACGGAGCGGTGATCGCGGTCGAGGCCACCGGGGTGTGCCGCAGCGACTGGCACGCCTGGCAGGGACACGAGCCCGACGTCACCCTGCCGCACGTGCCCGGACACGAGCTGGCCGGACGCATCGCGGCACTGGGCTCGCGGGTGCGCGGCTGGAACCTCGGCGACCGGGTCACCGTCCCGTTCGTGTGCGCCTGCGGCACGTGCCCGCAGTGCGCGGCGGGCAACCAGCACGTCTGCGCGCACCAGTTCCAGCCCGGCGCCACCCACTGGGGCTCCTTCGCCGAGCAGGTCGCCGTCGAACGGGCCACCACCAACCTCGTGGCCCTGCCCGACGAGCTGGACTCGACCGCCGCGGCCACCCTGGGCTGCCGCTTCGCCACCGCCTTCCGCGCGGTGCTGCGGCGCGGCGGCACGCAGGCAGGCCAGTGGGTCGCGGTGCACGGCTGCGGAGGCGCGGGCATCTCGGCCGTGATGCTCGCGGCCGCGGCCGGAGCCCGGGTGGTGGCCGTGGACCTCTCCACCGAGGCGCTGGACCTGGCCACCAGTCTGGGGGCCGTGGCCACGGTCGACGGACGCCGAACCCCCGACGCGGGCGAGGCGGTCCGCGAGATCACCGGCGGGGGCGCCCACGTCTCGCTGGACTGCGTCGGACAACCGAGCACCTGCGCGGCCTCGGTGGCCTCGCTGCGCACCCACGGTGTGCACGTCCAACTCGGCCTGATGCCCCCGCAGCAGGGCGTTCCGCCGATCCCGATGCACCTGGTGATCGCCCGCGAGCTGAGCATCGTGGGCACGCACGGGCTGCAGGCCCACGAGTACCCGGAGATGCTGCGGACGGTGGCCTCCTCCGGACTCGAACTGCACCGGCTGCTCGGCAACAGGATCGGCCTGGACGGGGTCCCGGCGGAGCTGGCGGCGATGAACGACCCCGTGCCCACCAGCAGCGGACTCACCGTCGTCGAGCTCGACCGCGGCTGAGGCGAGCCCACGACCACGCCGAACGGCTGTGCTTGTCGACACCGGCACCGGGGAACGGCCTAGGCTCGGCACATGGCGCAGTACTTCGAAGTGCACCCGGAGAACCCGCAACGCCGCGCGCTCGGCCAGGTGGCCGAGATCCTGCGCTCCGAGGGGCTGGTGGTCTACCCGACCGACTCCTGCTTCGCCCTCGGCTGCCGCGTGGGCAACAAGGACGGTCTCGAACGGATCCGCGCGATCCGCCACCTGGACCGCAACCACCACTTCACCCTGGTGTGCCGGAACTTCGCCGAGCTCGGCCAGCTGGTCAACGTGAACAACACGGTGTTCCGCGCGATCAAGGCCGCCACCCCGGGCCGCTACACCTTCATCCTGCCCGCCACCAAGGAGGTGCCGCGCAGGCTGCTGCACCCCAAGAAGAAGACCGTCGGCGTGCGCATCCCCGACCACGTCACCGCGCAGGCGCTGCTGAACACCCTGGACGAACCGCTGCTGTCGAGCACCCTGCTGCTGCCCGAGCAGGAGGAGCCGATGACCAGCGGGTGGGACATCAAGCAGCGGCTCGGCCACGAGGTCGACGCCGTCGTCGACTCCGGCGACTGCGGCACCCTGCCCACCACGGTGATCGACTTCTCCGACGACGAGGGCGAGATCGTGCGCTACGGGGCCGGCGACCCCACCCTGTTCGAGTAGTCCCGCGCTCCGGGCTGCCCGCCCGCGCGCGTTCTGGCAGGCTTGTCCGCGTGATCGGCTGGGAGATCGCGGGCGGCGTGGTGCTCACGGTGTGGCTGTGGCTGCTGACCTGCCGCGGCCGCTTCTGGAGCACCGCCCCACGGCTGCCCGGCGGCACCGAACCGGACCACTGGCCGTCGGTGGCCGTGGTCATCCCCGCCCGCCGCGAGGCCGACGTCCTGCCGCGAACCCTGCCGAGCGTGCTGGCGCAGCACTACCCCGGCCGGGCAAGGGTGATCCTCGTCGACGACGACAGCGACGACGGAACCGGCGAGCTCGCCGAGTCGCTGGCCCGCGCGCCCGGTGCGGAACTCCCGCTGACCGTGACCTCGCCCGGGGCCCCACCACCGGGCTGGACCGGCAAGACCCGGGCCCTGGCGCACGGGGTGGTCGAGGCCGGGCGGGTGGACCGGCTGCTGTTCACCGACGCCGACATCGCCCACGCCCCCGGCTCGCTGACCGAACTGGTGCGGGCCTGCGAGAGCGGCTACGACCTCGTCTCGCAGATGGCGGTGCTGCGCACCGGAACCCGCTGGGAACGCCTGATCGTGCCCGCGTTCGTGTACTTCTTCGCCATGCTGTTCCCGTTCCGCCTGGTCAACCGCACCGCGCACCGCACCGCGGCGGCCGCGGGCGGCTGCGTGCTGCTGCGGCGCGCCACGCTGGAACGGGCGGGTGGGCTGTCGGCCATCCGCGGGGCACTGATCGACGACGTGGCACTGGCCCGCCTGGTCAAGCGGGCCGGCGGCGCCGTCTGGCTCGGCCTGGCAGGCAAGGTCCGCAGCGTGCGCTGCTACCCCCGGCTGCGGGACCTGTGGCACATGATCAGCCGCAGCGCCTACACCCAGCTGCGCCACTCGCCGACGCTGCTGGCCGCGACCGCGCTCGGGCTCGCGCTGGTGTTCCTGGGCCCGCCCGCGGTCACCATCGCGGGCCTCACCGGCGGCGGACCGGCGGCGCTGCTGCTCGGCGCCGCGGCCTGGGCGATCATGGCGGGCACCTTCGCCCCGATGCTGGGCTACTACGGACAACCGCGCGCGGCGGCCCCGCTGCTTCCCGCCACGGCCGCGCTGTACCTGCTGATGACGCTCGACTCGGCCCGCCGACACCGGTACGGCCACGGCACGAGCTGGAAGGGGCGCACCTACCCGGCCGCGCGCTCGTCCGCACGAGAGCCGGGATCCTCCGAGTGAGCACCGCGCGTCCGAGCAGGCACCGCGTTCGCGCCGTCCGGGACGGCTACCGCGCGTCCCGCACCGCTCGGGTGAGCTCGGCGATCGCGGCCGGACCCACCCGGCAGCACCCGCCCACGACCTCCGCACCCGCGGCGACCCACTGCCGAGCCAGCTCGGCCGAGTAGCGGACCGGTCCGGTCCAGTCCTCGCGCACCGCGTCCCAGCCCTCGCCGCTGTTCGGGTAGACGATCACGGGCTTGCCCGTCACCCGGCGCGCGGTGGCCACGGCGGCAGGCACCTCGTCCGGGCAGCAGCAGTTCACCCCGACCGTCACGATCTCGGGCACCCCGGCCGCCACGGCGAAGGCCTCGGACAGCGGCTGCCCGGCACGGGTGCGCCCTCCGGCCACGTTGTACGACAGCCACGCGGGCACCCCGGTTCCCTCCAGCAGGGACACCAGGGCCCGCGCCTCGTCCACGTCCGGCACCGTCTCCAGCGCCAGCAGGTCCGCACCGGCCTCGGCCAGCACGTCCAACCTGGGGCGGTGCCACCGGCGCAGCTCGTCCACGCTCAACCCGTAGCGCCCCCGGTACTCCGAACCGTCGGCCAAGAACGCCCCGTACGGGCCGACCGAGGCCGCCACCCAGCGCTGCCGCCCGTCACCGGAGACCGCGGCACGCGCCCTGCGGGCCACCTCGACGCCGCGCCGCAGCAGCCCCACGGCCTCGCCCCGTTCGATCCCGTGCGCGGCGAAGCCCGCGAACGAGGCCTGGTAGCTCGCCGTCGTGGCGATCACGGATCCGGCGCGGAAGAACGCCAGGTGCGCAGCCTCGACCTCCTCCGGGGCCTCCGCGAGCAGCCGGGCCGACCACAGCGCGTCCGAGAGGTCGTGCCCGCGCGCCTCGAGTTCGGTGGCCAAGCCACCATCGGCGATCAGCACCGGGTCGGTGGAGCCGGGAAAGCTCATGCCACCACTCTAGTGCTTTTTCGGGGTGGTGATCGTTGCCGGCGGCGCTGGATCCGTGAGGATTGATTTCGTTTAATACTGAAAGCACAGTGACAACAAACCGATTGAGGGCGGGCGCTCCTCCTCCACCCGCCCTCGGGGAGCTTCTCCGGAACGCGGCGGGACGGCCGCCCAGTACTCGCCGAAGCCCCGTCCGGGACCGGCCGAGCAGCACGCGGCGCTGCGGGAGGTACGGTTCCTCCCCGAGCGGAACGGGCCCGCGCCCCGTCCCCGCGGCACCGCTCGGTGCCGCGCGACGCCGCGGGCACGGCAACGACGAAGGAGCGAGGATGACGGTGCTGCTCGCCGGGTGCGGCGACCTCGGCACGGAGGCGGGACTGCGTTTCGCCGCCGCGGGCCGCGACGTGGTCGGGCTGCGACGGTCGACGCACCGGCTTCCCCCCGGGATCACCGGCCAGTCCGTCGACCTCACGCGCGAGCTGCCGTCCGTGCCCGCCGACACCGCGATCGTCGTCATCGTGCTCACCGCCGACCGGCGCGACGCGGACGGCTACCGGCGGACCTACGCCGACGGAACCCGCAACGTGCTCGACGCGATCGACCGGGCCGGGATCTCCCCGCGGATCCTGTTCGTGTCCTCCACCGCCGTGTACGGGGCCACCGAGGGCTGGGTCGACGAGACCACCCCGACCGCCCCGAGCTCGGAGACCGGCGCGGTGCTCGCCGAGACCGAGCGGATGCTGCACGAACGGCGCCCCGACGCGGTCGTGCTGCGGCTGGCCGGGCTCTACGGACCGGGACGCACCTCGCTCGTCGACCGGGTGCGCGCGGGCACGGCCGAGAGCTCCTCCGCGCCGCGCTACACCAACCGCATCCACCGCGACGACGCCGCCGCGGCCATCGTCCACCTGACCACCGAGGTCGCGCACCCGGACCCGGTGTACGTGGGAGTGGACCACCGGCCGGCCGAACGCGCCGAGGTGCTGGACTTCCTGGCCGCCGAACTCGACGTCCCCGGCCCCGCCAGTAACGCCCCCGCCGCCGGGCGCCCCGCGGACAAGCGCTTCCGCAACGACCTGCTCCTCGCCACCGGCTTCGAGTTCACCCACCCCACCTACCGGGAGGGATACCGCGCCGTGCTGTCCGGCCGCGGAGTGCGCCACCACTGAAGCGGACGGCCACGACTCCCGCAGGACGACTCCACGCGGGCACCGCCGCTGCTCGGCTCAGGACAGCGGCAGCAGCAGCCGGAACGTGCTGCCCCCGCGCTCGTTGGCGTGCAGCTCCACCCGACCGTCGTGCGCCTCGGCGATCGCCGCTGTGATCGCCAGCCCCAGCCCGGTTCCGCCGGGGGATCGCTCCTCCTCGCCCCGGTAGAAGCGGTCGAAGACGTGTTCCGCGTCCGCGGGGGAGATCCCCGGGCCGCCGTCGGCCACCGAGACCACCGCCAACGGCGTCTCCGCCGACACCTCGGCCCCGGCGGCGGACAGCGCCCCCTCGCTCGCGACGCCGTGCGCGACGGTCACGGTGACCCCGGTCCCCGGCGTGGTGTGCACCAGCGCGTTGTTGGTGAGATTGGTCAGCACCTGCCGCAGGCGCTGCCCGTCACCGAGCACCCGCAGCGGGCTGTCCGGCGTCTCCAGCACGACCTCCCGGTCGGGGGCGCGCACCCGCGCGTCGTGGACGACGTCCCGCACCAGGGCGAGCAGATCCACCTCGGCGAGGTCGAGGGGACGTTCCTGGTCCAACCGGGCCAGCAGGATCAGGTCCTCGACCAGACCACCCATCCGACCCGCCTCGGACTCGATGCGCCCCATCATCGCCCGCACGTCCTCCTCGCCGGGCCGATCGCTGCGCCGGTACAGCTCGGCGAAGCCGCGGATCGAGGTCAACGGGGTGCGCAACTCGTGCGAGGCGTCCGCGACGAACCGGCGCAGCCGCTGCTCGGACCGCTCGCGCTGCCGCAGCGCGTCGACCAGCCTGCCGAGCATGGTGTTCAAGGCCAGCCCCAGCCGCCCGGTCTCGGTGCGCGAGTCCTGATCGGGGATCCGCCGCTGCAGCTCCCCGCCCGCGATGGCGTCGGCGGTGCGCTCGATCCGCATCAACGGGCGCAGGCTCAGCCGCACCGTCACGGCCGCGGCCACGGCCAGCACCACGAGCACGACCCCGCCCACGACCAGCTCGATGACCACCAGCCGATTCACCGTGGCGTGCACACCGGACAGCGACAGCGCCAGCGCGATGGTCTCGCCGTCCGGCAGGGTGACCGCGCGCACCCGCCACGGCGCGCCGTCGGCGCGGTCCGGAACCGTCCTGATCGAGGAGTCCGACGGGCGGCTGCGCAGCGCGGGGCCACCGTCCCCCCGTCCGGAGCGGCCGAGCATCTCGGTGGCGCGGCCCGCGGCGTCGAAGAACAGCACCCGGAAGTCGGTGGGCACTCCGCCGTGATCGCCGTCCTCCTCGGCCGGCGGCCCCGGCGGCATCCGCCGCCCCTGCTCCCAGGGGCGCGACATCTCGACCAGGCGTTGATCCACCCGCTCGGTCAGCGACCGCTCCAGCAGGGACACGCTGGCGAACCCCATCGAGGTCAGCCCGACCACCGAGACCACCACGAGCAGCAGCGTCAGCCGCCCGCGCACGGTGCGCAGCGCTCTCATCGCGACCCCGGCGACAACCGCAGCATGTACCCGACGCCGCGGATGGTGTGGATCAACGGCGGCGGCTCGGTGTCGATCTTGCGGCGCAGGTAGCTGATGTAGGACTCGACGATGCGGCTGTCCCCGCCGAAGTCGTAGTTCCACACCCTGTCGAGGATCTGCACCTTGCTGACCACCTTCTCGGAGTTGATCAACAGGTAGCGCAGCAGCTTGAACTCGGTGGGCGAGAGGTTGACCAGACGACCCCCGCGACGGACCTCGTAGGTGTCCTCGTCGAGTTCGAGGTCGTGGTAGTGCAGCTTCGCCGAGGTGTCCTGCTGCGCGGGCTGGACGCGCCGCAGGATCGCCTGCAGCCGCAGCACCACCTCGTCCAGGCTGAACGGCTTGGTCACGTAGTCGTCACCGCCTGCCGTGAGGCCGGCGATCCGGTCCTCGACGGCGTCCCGCGCGGTCAGGAACAGCACGGGAACGGAATTTCCGCCCTCCCGGAGCCGGGTCGCCACCGCGTACCCGTCGATGTCGGGCAGCATCACGTCCAGCACGACGATGTCCGGCCGGAACTCCTCCGCGGCGCGCAACGCCGCTTCCCCGCTGTCCGCCCCGCGCACCTCAAAACCGCTCAGTCGCAGGGCGGAGGTCAGCAGTTCGAGGATGCTCGGCTCGTCGTCGACGACCAGAGTCCGCGCACCGTTCACTTCCGTCACATCCACAGTATCCGTTCACCTTCCCCGACAACGCCGTTCGGGCTCGGAGGTCGCCCTCCGAAGGGGCGGGAGGGCACCTCCCCGAAAGGTGCCCTCCCGCCCCGTTCACTCGCACGAGCCACTCACGCGGTTCACTCACAGCGGTAGAGCTCTTGGGAGCTGTCGGAGGAACCGCCCCAGGTCTGCGGATCGACCGAGGTGCAGTTGCTCTCCACCCACTGCTGGCGTTCGGAGCGCGCGTTGCCGCCCATTCCGGGCATCGCCCCCGAACCCCCGCTCGAATCCTGCGAATTCTCCTGCGAGTTCCCCTGCGAATTCCCTCCGGGAGGACCACCTCCCATTCCCCCGCCGAGCAGCACGAAACCGAGCCGCCCCGAGTCCTGCCACTCGGTCAGCTGCTCCACCGACGGGGCGTCATCGGAACCGGTGAATCCACCCATCCCGACCACGGTCACATCGGAGTTGATGATGTAGGAGGTCGCCGACATCGCCCCGCCTTCCACGGCCAGCGGGATGTCGCGGTCACCGGCGTTGGTCCGCACGTAGTCGAGCAGTGCCCGCTGCTGCTCACTCAGCGAAGCACCCCCGCCCGGCCCGCCCGAGCCGCCACGCATTCCCGAACCGGACCGTCCGCCGCCGTTCGAAGGCCCACCGGCCTCCTGCGAGTCGTCCCCGTCGGACGTCCCGTCGTCGGACCCCGTCCCGCCGGAACCGTCCGGTGGTGTGCCTCCCTGGCCGGGCATGCCCCCCTGTCCGGAGGCATCGCCTCCGCCGAAGCCTCCGCGGCCACCAGGACCACCGGACCCACCGGGGCCACCACCGCCGAACATGCCCGTCGCCGGGCCTGCCGTGGGATTCGTTCCCCCCATCGCCTGAGTCGAGGAGAAGGCACCGATCGCCGACCACGCCGCGGGGACCGTCAGCACGGCGGCCAGGCCCAGCGCCAGCCCGCCACGCGCGATCCCGCTGCGGCCGTTCCGCCCGAGCAGCAGCGCCAGCAGCGCGAGCACCCCGAACCCGACGGCGAGGTATCCGGCCCAGCGGTTCCAGTCCGGGTTGCGCGCGACCAGCTCCAGAGCCCAGGCGACGCTGAGCGCCACCCCGAGCGGCAGCAACCACCACGCCTTGCCGGAAGGCTCCCGGTACCAGTGCCAGAACCGCACGATCCCCGCCCCGACCAGGGCGCCGATCGCGGGAGCGATCATCGTCGTGTAGTAGGGGTGCATGGTGCCCTGGGCGTAGCTCAGCGTTCCGGCCACGACGATCAGCCAGCCGCTCCACAGCACCCAGCCCGCGAGGCGGTCGCGGTCGACGGCGGCACCGGAACGCAGCCGCAGGATCCCCGCGACCAGCATCGCGACCAGCACCAGCCCGCACAGCGGGAGCAGCCAGCTGATCTGCCCACCCAGGGTGTCCCCGAACATGCGCAGCAGCCCGGGGTCACCGCCGAAACCGGCACCACCACCGGGAGGGCCTCCGTCCGCGCCACCGGCGGAACCGCCGGAACCGCCGGCAGCACCGGGAGCTCCGGAAGCACCACCGGGACCACCACCACCGGGACCACCACCACCGGGACCACCACCGCCGGGGCCACCACCGCCACCGCGGTTCTCACCGAAGATCCGGCCGAACCCGTTGTAGCCGAACACCAGGTCCCACGCCGAACCGTTCTCGCTGCCACCGATGTAGGGCTTGGGCTCGGGCCACAACGCGGTCGCGGCGACCCACCAGAAGGAGGAGACCACCAGCACGACGGCGGCCCCGGCCAGGTCGACGGCCTTGCGCACCCACGAGCTCCGGCCACCGATCAGGTAAGCCGCCACGAAGGCGGGCAGCACCATCCAGGCCTGCAACATCTTGGTCGTGAAACCGCAGCCGACCAGGAAGGCGGCCAGCAGCAGCCACGAGGTGGCCCGCTGCCCACCGCAGGCACGCGTCATCGCGTAGGCGGCGGCCACGACCAGCAGCACCAGCAGGGTGTCCGGGTTGTTGTCGCGGTTGATCATCACCGTGATCGGGGTCAGCGCCAGGACCAGCGCCGCGATCAGCGCCGCGTGCTCACCCGCCCAGCGCCGGATCGTGCGGTGCAGCAGGAACACCGCCGCCACCCCGAAAAGGGCCTGGGGGAACAGCACCGCGAACTGGTTGTAGCCGAACACCTTCACCGACAGCACCTGCGCCCACAGGGCCATCGGCGGTTTGTCCACGGTCACCACACCCGCCGGGTCCAGACTTCCGAAGAAGAAGTTCTCGAAGCCGGTCGACATCGACTTGACCGCGGCCGAGTAGTAGGTGTTGCCCCAGGAGTCGCCGATGCCCCACAGGTGGAGCAGGGCGGCCAGAGCGCAGATCCCGGTCAGCGCCCACGGCTGCCAACGGCGCCCGGAACGTGATGCGATCGGGGTGTCGGTCGGTTCGACCACACTCGTCATGATTCCTCTTCCTCTGTGGAGGCCGGGGTGCGGAACACCCACGACCGCAGCAGTACGAAGCGCAACGCGGTTCCGACCACGGAGGAGACCACCAGCACCAGCACTTCCAACCAGCGTGACGGGTCGGGATTCGCGGCCTGCAGGGCCAGCAACGCCCCCGAGGTGACCACGTAGTACAGGGCGAACACGATCAACCCCTGCAGGTGGATGCGCCCGGCCGAACCCGACTGGTTCAGGAACGTGAAACGCCGGTTCGCCTCGGTGTTCCACAAGGTGGTCAGCACCAGCGCGACCAGGTTGGCCACCAGCGGCGGCCACCAGCCGCGCAGCAGCGCGTACAGCACGGCCGTGATCCCGGTGGACAGCGCACCGATGGCTCCGAAGGACACGACCTGCCACAGCAGCCCGTTCTTCGGTTCGGCCAGCACCGCCCGCGGGTGCGCGGCCTGCGGAGCGGGGCGTCGGGGCAGGCCGGACACCCGGCCCGTGCCGGTGGCCTTGGCGCGGGCCACGCGCACCAGCCCCGAGATGTCGTCGAGCGCGGTGCGCACCACGTCGACCCTGGTGTCGACGTCCTCCACCCAGTCGACCGGCACCTCGTGCACCCGCAGCCCGTTGTACTCGGCCAGCAGCAGCAGTTCGGTGTCGAAGAACCAGGAGTCGTCCCGCACCCGCTCGAGCAGCGGGCGCACCACGTCGGTGCGCACGGCTTTGAATCCGCACTGGGCGTCGGAGAAGCGAGCACCGTGCGTCCAGCGGATGATCTTGTTGTAGCAGCGCGAGATCAGCTCACGCTTCCCGCCGCGCACGGTCCTGGCGTTGGGAGCCAGCCGGGAACCGATCGCGAGATCGGAGTGCCCGTTGACCAGCGGCGCCACCAGCGGGAGCAGCCCGTTCAGCCCGGTGGACAGATCGACGTCCATGTACACGACCACATCGGCGTCGCTGTAGCCCCACGCCGTGCGCAACGCCAGCCCACGCCCCTTGCTGTCCAGGTGCAGCACCCGCACCCGGTCCGAGCGCTCGGCCAGCTCGTGCGCCACCCGCAGCGTGGCGTCCGTGCTCGCGTTGTCGACCACCGTGACGCACCACTGGAACGGGAAGCCCTCCGCCAGGTGCCGCTGCAACACCTCCAGGCACCCCGGCAGCGCCCCTTCCTCGTTGTGGACCGGGATCACCACGTCCACCAGCGCGGTCCGCTGCGCCGCCGGCGCCTCGGATCCGGTGACGGCCTGCGACACGCCTGTCATCCCCACCACCTCTCTTCCGATTGATCCGAGAACCATTCCGCCAGAGGGACGTGCGAACGGACTGGAAAAGAGCTGGGAAAAAGCTGGAAACCGCGGACCTCGCGAAGCGGACCACCCCGACGCTGGAACACCTCCCGGACCGGCAGGCCCGGCGGGCTCGCGAACGCACGAGCCCGACTCCCCGAACGACTGGTTCTGCGCCTCACCCCGGCGCGGGGGCACGACTCCGGACGGGGATGGTGGTCCAGGATGAGGTCGAAACGCGCAACCGAGCTCGAAGGAGCGTGAGAGCGGTGCACAAGGTCGGGGACCTGACCGGGCCGGGGCTGACGGACCGCTTCGGGATCGGCGGAACGGACCTGGGCGTGCTGACCACCGCCCCCGACGGACGACTGGTGGCGGTGCTCGGCGACACTTTCGAACGCCCCGGTGTGGGAGGCCCCGGGTGGCGCTCACCGGTGGTGCTCTTCGCCGATCCGGCCTCGGTGCGCACCGGGCTCACCTGGACCGGGTCCACCGGAGCTCGCGACTACGCGGAGCAGGCGCTGCCCTACCACCACGACTCGATCATCCACGGGGTCCGGGTGAGCACCGTGATCCCGACCGACGTCATCACGATCGGCGGGACCATGTACCTGCACGTGATGGTCTGCGAAGGCATCGGCAACGTGCACTGGACCGAAGTGCACCGCTCCACCGACAACGGCGCGACCTGGACGCACACCGGAACCACCTGGCCCGGCGACCACCACGGCGGCCTGTTCCAGATGCTCACCTGGGCTCAGGGGGCTGACGGCTACGTCTACGCGTTCTCCACCGGGTTCCAACGCGACCGGGGGCTCATCCTGCAGCGCGTGCCCGCCGACCGGATCACCGAACCGGAGGCCTGGCAGGGTTGGGGCTTCCGGGACGGCGCGTGGGCGTGGGGAAATCCGCCGACCGTGGCCCTGACCGGTGCGCACGGCGAGCTGTGCCTGCGCCCCCTGCCGGACCGGTGGCTGCTGTCCTTCTTCGACGCGGGCAACTACCGCATCGACGCGCTCGAGCTCGAGCACCCGACCTCGAACCTCTACGAGGCGCGCCGCACCACGCTGCTGCGCGGAACCGCCTGGGACGGCGAGAACCACGCCACCGGGCACGTGGCCCAGCTCTACGGTGCCTACCTGGTCCCCGGCTCCACACCGGACGAGCTGCACCTGCTGGTCAGCCAGTGGAACACCGAGCGGAACTGGCCCTACCGGGTGATGCAGTTCGCGGGCAGCCTGCCCCGATGAAGCCTGTAGCCGCCCGGCGAGTGCGTCCCGGCGGGCCGAGCAGAACGGCGCTGGTCCGGTCCGGTCGAGCCGGCCGGACCGGCTGGGCGCTCACGCGCGGTGCGGCCGGGGACTGTCGACCGCACCGCACGCGCGCCGACCGCTGACCGGGACCACCACCGGAAGGTGCGCTCCCGTCACGCGCCCTCGTTCACCGTCTCGTCGTAGTGCTCACCGTTGATGTCGACGTCGTCCAGCCGCAGGTTCCGGACGTGCTCCAGCTCCATCGGCGTGCCCACCTCGCTGAAGCTGGAGTCGGAGACGGTCACGTCGCTGACCGGTGAGCGCTCGTAGCCCTTCAGGTACAGCGCGAACTCACCGCCCACGCTGTGCACGTCCGAGATGTTGATGTCCCGCACGGCGGGGGTGTGCTCGCCCGCGTCGCCCTCCTCGTACTGGAAGTTCACCCGGATGACCTCACCACCGATCTCGGGAACGTCGTTGCTGCGGAAGTAAACGTGCTCGACCACACCACCGCGCACCGAGTTGGTCTTGACCCGCAGCGCCCGGTCGAGGTTCGGGCTGCTCATCGTGTTGTTCTCGGCCACCACGTTGCGCACGCCGCCGGTCATCTCGCTTCCGATGGTGACCCCGCCGTGTCCGCTCCGCATGTGGTTGTCGTGGACCAGGATGTTCTCACTGGGCACGTCGATGCGCCTGCCGTCGGCGTTGCGCCCGGACTTGACGGCTATGCAGTCGTCGCCGTTGTTGAACCGCGAATTCTTGATCACGACGTTCTCGCTGGACTCGGGGTCCACCCCGTCGCTGTTCGGCCCGTTCGGACTGTCCAGGTTCACGTTGTCGACGGTCACGTTCTCGGACAGCACCGGATGGATCATCCACATCGGCGAGTTGGTCAGCGTCACGTCCCGGACCAGGATGTTCGAGCTGTTGTAGAACTGCACGAAATTCGGGCGCAGCTTGCTGTCGGCGCCGAAGTCACGCTGCTCGACCGGGACACCGCTCTCGGCCATCTCGAACAGCGCGTCGCGGTCCTCGGTCTCGATCACACCGCCGTGACCGTTGGACCGCTGCTTCCACGGCCACCAGTGGTCCTCGTCCGCCTGGCCGTCGAGCGTGCCGGATCCGGTGATGGCGACGTTGGTGACGTCCTTGGCGTAGATGAACGGCGAGTAGTTGTACAGCTCGACGCCCTCCCAGCGGGTGTGCACGGCAGGCAGGTAGTCTTCGCGGTCCTGACTGAAGCGAACCGTGGCTCCCGCGCCGACGTGCAGGTTGACGTCGCTGCGCAGGTGGATCGCCCCGGTGAGGAACTCCCCCTCCGGGAAGATCACCGTTCCGCCCTTGACCGAGGCCGCCTCGATCGCCTCGGCGATGGCTGCGGTGCTCTCGCGCTGGCCGGTGGGGTCGGCTCCGAAATCGACCACGTTGAACGGCCGCGCGGGGATCCTGGGCGGCTTCACCTGCTTGGTGATCTCCTTCGCCAGCTGGTCCCCCGGCGATCTCTCGTGGGCCGGGTCGGCGGCCGCGCCGGACATCGGGACTGCGAATCCGAGCGCGAGCGCACCGAGGACGGCCAGGAATCGGGTGCGCAACCTGAGCATTCCTTCTCCTCGACGGGTCCTTCTGCCGCTGTCCCGGATCGCTCGTGTCCACAGCACCGGGACCACGGTGTGACGCCGGCCTCACTCTAGAAACCGGTTTCTCGACTAAACTCTTCGCCGCCCCCGATGTCAACACCGATCACCTCCGGTACGGCCCTCCTCGAGGGCGCACCACCCCGGTACCGGTGTTCCCCAGGAGTTCCTGACCGGGCACGTTCCGCCGAGGGCGGGATAATGTAGCTTGAGGAGCACGGGGGAACGCGCACCGGAAACCCGGGGAAATCGGTTTCCGAGCAGCGTTCCGGCCGCACAGCAGCAGGACCGCCGTCGCGAGCACGGCCGAGAACGGAAGCGGAGGACGGTCTCATGGGGTCTGGGGACCGCCCCGACACTGTGACCATTCATCAGGTGGCCAAGGCCGCGCGGGTCTCCCCGGCCACCGTCTCCCGGGTCATGAACCGCAGGCAGTCGGTGGATCCCGAACTGGCCCGACGGGTGCAGCAGGTCGCGGCCTCGCTGGGTTACCAGCCCAACGCCGTGGCCAGGGGACTGGCACGCGGACGCACCGGGGTCATCGCGGTCATCGTTCCGGACCTGGGCAACCCGATGTTCCAGTCCGTGCTGCGCGGAGTCAGCAGGGCGGCGGGCAACGAGGACTACCGCGTGCTGGTCACCGACAGTCACGAGTTCCCGCTGGAGGAGACGCTGCTCTCCTGGGAAACCCGCCTCCGCGCGGACGGCCTCGTGCTGTGCGCACCGCGCACCCACGACCAGGAACTGCTCGGCATCGCCGGGAAGCTGGAGCCGTTCGTGCTGGTGAACCGGCACGTCGACGGCATGAACGTGCCCACGGTCAGCGTGGACTACGCCTCCGGGGTCCGCGCCGTCGTCGCGCACCTGGCCTGGTTGGGCCACACCAGGGTGGCCTACCTGTCCGGCCCCGTGGCCAGCACGTCCAATCAGGAGCGCCTGGAGTCCCTCCACGAAGCGACGCACGAGCGCATGACCCTGGACGTGATCGAGTGCGGCTCGATGCACGAGGACGGCTACGAGGCGGCCGACCGGGCACTGGCCACCGGGGCCACGGCGGTGATCGGCTACAACGACGTGGTCGCGCTGGGCGCGCTCGGCAAGCTCCACGAGATCGGGGTCGCGGTGCCGAACGACATCAGCGTGGTCGGCTTCGACGACATCCCCTTCGCCCGCTACTGCGCCCCCAGGCTGACCACCGTCTCCGTTCCGCAGGAGGAGCTGGGGCTGCAGGCCTGGAACCGGCTCTCCGCGCTGCTGCACGACCACGCGCTGCCCGCCGATGTGTGCTTCACTCCCCGGCTGGAGGTGCGCGGCAGCACCGGCCCGGTGGCACGCTGACGCTCCCGGGCTCCGCAGCACCCCGGAAACCGGCACGCCTCCCCTTCCTCATCACCCCACGTAAGCACGCATCGTGTTCGCACGACTGCAATTCCACTCGTTCAGGGGTACCGAACAGCTCGCTCACGCTCCGGCGAACACATTCAGGGGTTGACACTCGGCCCGCCCCGGCTAGCCTAGAAACCGGTTTCTGAGTTGTGTTGCCCGCCACACCGGGCAGTCACGCGAAGCGAAGCACTGATCGGAGACAACGATGTCGCAGCCGGCCTCGCCCCACCCCGTGGCCGCTCGGATGCACCGGATGACGCTGCGCACCCTGGACGGGATCACCGACGTGCTGACCACGACCGCGCTGGCCGCGATGGTCGTGGTCATCTCGTGGCAGGTGTTCTGCCGCTTCGTGCTGCAGTTCACCCCGGGCTGGTCCTCCGAAACGGCCCTGCTGTTGCTGGCCTGGCTGGCTCTGCTCGGGATCGCCACGGGCATCCGCGACCACGGACACATCGCGCTCGGGGTGCTCGTCGACCGCCTGCCCCGCCCCGCACGGGTGGTGATCGGCCGACTGGCACCGGCGCTGATGGTGCTGTTCGGGATCTACCTGGTGCAGCAGGGCAGCGAGTTCACCCGGCTCATGGCGAGCTCCACCCTGCCCGCCACCGGGCTGCCCACCTCGGTGCGCTACGCGGCCATGCCCGTGGCGGGAGTGCTGATCACCTGCTACAGCGGCCTGCACCTGTTCGGGCTGCTTCCGGAGAGGCAGCCGACGCGACCGGACGCGGCGACGGCGAACGACCCCGGCGGCGACCGTGACGACGAGGAACACACATGAGCATCGACCCCGTAGCGGTCAGCATCCTCTTCGGCGGGTTCGTCGTACTGTTGCTGCTGCGCGTACCGATAGCGCTGGCACTGGCCGCCTCCTCGGTGAGCGCGGCGCTGTGGCTGGGACTGCCACTGCCGGTGATCGGGCAGAAGCTGATCCAGGCGCTGAACTCCTTCCCCCTGCTGGCGATCCCGTTCTTCATCCTCGCCGGCGAGGTGATGTCCAGCGGGGGCGTCGCCCGCAGGCTCATCGACCTGGCCAACGTCATCGTGGGGCACTTCCGCGGCGGGCTCGCGATGCTCAACGTGGTGGCCAGCACCTTCTTCGGCGGGATCTCCGGCTCGGCCGTGGCCGACACCTCCTCGGTGGGCTCGGTGATGCTGCCCATGATGCGCAAGCAGGGCTATCCCGCCCACTACTCCGTGGGCGTGACCGTTTCCAGCGCGGCGCAGGGCGTGCTCATACCGCCGAGCCACAACATGATCATCTTCGCGCTCGCCGCAGGCGGCGGTGTCTCGATCGGTGGCGTGTTCATGGCCGGTCTGCTCCCCGGCATCGCCGTCGGCGTGCTGCTGCTGATCATCTGCGCCCTGCTGGCCCAGCGCCACGGCCACCCGAAGGGTGAGCGCATCTCCGCGGCGGAGGTCCCGCGCGTGATCTGGCAGGGGTCACTCGGCCTGCTCACCCCGATCATCGTGATCGGCGGCATCCTCAGCGGCGTGTTCACCGCCACCGAGTCGGCGGCCGTCGCCTGCGTGTGGGCGATCGTGATCACTTTCGGGGTGTACCGCGAGGTCCCGCTGCGCGCGTTGCCCGGGATGCTGCGCCGCTCGATGAGCACGCTGTCCACGGTGCTGTTCCTGATCGCCGCAGCGGGCGCCTACGGCTACCTGCTCACCGTGATGGGCGTCCCCGAAGCACTCACCCGGGCGATTCTGTCCGTTTCGGACAACACCGCGGTCGTGCTGCTGCTGTGCAACGTGCTGCTGCTGGCGCTCGGGGCGGTGATGGACATGGCCCCGCTCATCCTGATCACCACACCGATCCTGCTCCCGGTGGTCACCTCGGTGGGCATGGACCCGATGCAGTTCGGCGTCATGCTGATCCTCAACCTCGCGATCGGACTGATCACCCCGCCGGTGGGCAGCGTGCTGTTCGTCGGCTCGGCCCTGGGCGGCATCCGCGTGGAACGCGCCGTGAAAGGCGTGCTCCCGTTCTACGTCCCGCTGCTGATCGCGCTGCTGCTGATCACCTTCGTCCCGCAGATCTCGCTGTTCGTCCCACGAATGCTCGGTTTCTGACCCGCGAGCATTCCGGTCCCCCTCGAAAGGAGTACCCGTGTTCCGAGGAAACGGCTCCCCCGACAAACGCGGATCACGGTTGGCCGCGCTGCTCGCGGCGGCAGCGGTGCTGACGCTGACCCTGGCCGGGTGCGGCGGCTCCGCGGCCGGCGGCAGCGTCAGCTGGCGCCTCGCCGAGACCCACCCGCGCGACTACCCCACCACCCAGGCCGACATCTGGTTCGCCGACCAGCTGCGCGAACGCACCAACGGACGCATCGACATCGAGGTGTTCCCGGACGCCCAGCTCGGGGAGGAACGCGACGTGATGGAGCAGGTCAAGCTCGGCTCGGTCGAGATGACCAGAACCAACGCCAACCTCGTCACCGAATTCGTCTCCTCCTGGGAGGCCTTCGGCATCCCGTACGTGTTCGACGACGAACAGCACTTCTGGAACTTCCTCAACGGCCCCGGTGGGAAGCGCAAGCTCGAGGAGCTGAACCAGGCCGGCTACGTGGGACTGACCTACTACGACTCCGGAGCACGCAACTTCTACACCGGCAGCGGCCCCGTCGAAGAACCCTCCGACCTGCACGGGCAGAACATCCGCGTGCAACCGGGTTCGCTGACCTCCGAGATGGTCGAGGCCATGGGCGGATCGGCCACCACCATGAACTTCAGCGAGGTCTACAGCGGACTCGAGACCGGAGTCATCGACGGGGCCGAGAACAACCTGCCCAGCTACGTCTCCACCGGGCACTACGAGGTCGCCGACGACATCACCATGGACAAGCACCAGCGGGTTCCCGAAGTGCTGATGGTGGGCCAGCAGGTCTGGAACCAGCTCGGGCAGCAGGACAAGGAGCTCGTCCGCGAGGTGGCCGAGGAATCCACCGAGGTCCAACGCGACCTCTGGAAGAAGGAGGTCGAAAAAGCCCGCCAGACCCTCGAGCAGGAAGGCGTCGACATCCACGACGTGGACACGGCGAAGTTCCGCGCGGCGGTGAGCGGAATGATCGACAAGTACGAGGGGCGGTTCGGTGACTTCACCTCGGCCGTGGACGAGGCGCGGAACACCGACTGATCGAGATCTCCCCGCCCGTGCCGCGGGGACCACGCGACAGGACCCGGCGGGAACACGTCCCGCACACCGGCCAGGACCGGTCAACCCCGCCGAACGCACAGGTCCGCAACGAACAGCTACTTCCCGAGGAGAGAACCCATGCGCGTGCTGGTAACCGGAGGATCGGGCAGGCTCGGCGGCAGCGTGCTCGACGAACTCGCCGACGCGGGCAACGAAACGGTCTGCGTCGACACCCAGCAGTCCGGCGGTCGCTCCGGGCACGGCGTCTTCCCCGCCGATCTCACCGACCCCGGCGACTGCTACTCCACGATCGCCCACTTCCGCCCGGACGCCGTCGTGCACCTCGCCGCGATCCCCGCACCGTTCCTGCGCAGCGAGATCGAAACCTTCCGCACGAACAGCGCACTCGCCTTCAACGTGTGCCAGGCCGCGCACGACCTGGGCGTCGGCACCGTGCTGGTGGCCAGCAGCCCCACCGTGATGGGCTACGGCAACCCCGGGGGCTGGCGCCCCGAGTACCTGCCGTTCGACGAGGAGCACCCGGTCGCTCCGTGGAACTCCTACACCCTGTCCAAGACCTCCGCCGAACAGATCGTCCGCGGCTTCGCCTCCCGGGGCAGCGGGGTGTTCCACTCCTTCCGCCCCTGCTTCGTCGTGGCCCCCGAGGACTGGCGGGGAGCCCCCATCCAGGACGGAAGCACCATCCACAACAGACTGAACAAGCCGGAGCTGGCCGCGGCCTCCCTGTTCAACTACGTCGACGCCAGGGACGCGGCCGAATTCGTCCGGATGCTGCTGGAGCAGGGCGGAAACATCCCCAACGGGCAGACGTTCTTCGTCACCGGGCCCGACGCGCTGGCCCGGGAACCACTGAGCGAACTGCTGCCCCGCCACACCCCCGTCCCCGCCGCGACGGCAAGCGGGCTGACCGGCACGAAACCGGCGTTCGACTACGGCAAGGCCCAGCGGCTGCTGGGGTGGCACCCCCGGCGCAGCTGGCACACCGAGCTGTCCTGACCACCCGCGCCCGCGGTGCGGCCACCCCACCGCGGGCCCCGGCCACCAGCACACCCGGCCCGTTCGGCGGAGCGGGCCCGAGCGAAGCGGACGAGCGGCATGCGAATCACCGACGTCGACTGCACCACGCGACGGTTACCCCTGCACGAGACCTGGGACGGTGGGCTGGACCACCACGACGTCCTGATCACCCGGGTGCGCACCGACACCGGCCCCACCGGGATCGGCCTCGGATGGACCCCGCGCATCGGAGCCGGGGCGATGCGAGCGATCGTCACCGAGGAGTGCACCCCGGTGCTGCGCGGCCACCTGCCGGATCCGGCCCCACGCTGGCGGCAGCTGTACGACCGACTGCACGAAGCAGGCCCCGAGGGAATCACCGCCATGGCGCTGGCCTCGATCGACATCGCGCTGTGGGACCTGCGGGCCAAGTCGCTGGAGCTGAGCCTGGTCGACCTGCTCGGCAGGCACCGCGACTCGGTCCCCGCCTACGCCAGCGGCGTCAACCTGGACAAACCCCTGGACGAACTGCTGGCGCAGGTGCGCGGCATGCTGGACGCGGGCCACACCGCGCTGAAACTCAAGGTCGGATCGACCGATCCGGAGCGCGATGTCGAACGCGTGGGCAGGGTGCGGGAACTGCTCGGCCCCAGCGGCAGGCTCATGCTGGACGCCAACCAGCGCTGGGACCTGCCCACCGCCCAACGCGCGATCGACGCCCTGTCCCGGTTCGACCCGCACTGGATCGAGGAACCGCTGCCCGCCGACGACTTCCCCGCCCACGCGCGACTGCGCGCCCGCACCAGCGTCCCGTTCGCGATCGGCGAGAACCTCCGCAGCGTGCGCCGGTTCCGCGACGCGCTCACCAGCGGGATCTGCGACGTGGCCCAGCCCAACGTGGTGCGGGTCGGCGGCATCACCCCGTTCCTGCGCATCGCGGAACTGGCGGCCACCTTCGACGTTCCGGTGGCACCGCACCTGCTGCCGGAGCTGTCCGGCCAGCTGGCGCTGTGCGTGCCGCTGGCGGGGATGGTCGAAGACATCGACCGGGCGAGCCTGCACGAGCTCGGCGCGCTGGCCCGCCCGAGCGGAGTGCGGGTCGACGCGGAAGGGGCTCGCGCCGACACCGCCCCCGGAAACGGGCTGGCGTTCGACTTCTCCGACTGAGCCCGCACGGCGCATCGTGTGCCCGGCCGGTCCGGATAGCCCTCCGGAACTCGGCCTACACTGCACCGGGGGAGTGAACATCTCGTCGCGGGCGCGGGGACCGCTCCGGGCCCGCGGGAACTCTCCGCGCAACACATCATCACCCGAGAAGAGGGACACGATGCCGCAGGCACACGCGGAAGTCCGCACCGAGCGCGCCCAGCGCTACCTCAAGCAGCTCGCCTCCCACATGGGAGAACGCTGCGAGATCACCGAGGAGACCGACAGCACCCGGATCACCCTGCCGCAGGACCGGGCCACCGGGCACTGCCTGCTGACACCGCGCGCCGAGACGCTGACCCTGCACGCCGAGGCCGACACCGCCGACGACCTGGCCAGCGTGCAGGACGTCATCGGGCGCCACCTGGAGCGCTTCGGCGAGCGGGACGGGCTGACCGTCGCGTGGTCGGCGGAACAGCCGCAGCAGTAACCCCGTCCCCTCGGTGAATCGGACGACACCGCGAAACCACCACCACGAGCGGCCCCCCACCACACCAGGTCCCCCGGCGGAGACGGACGAGAGCAGCGCGCGGAACCGCCGCACGCACCACCACGAGCGAACGCGACGTCCGGTGGGCGCTCCCCACCACCACGAGCGACACTGCCACCCGGCGAACTCGCGACCGAACCGCGGGGCGAGTCGGCTCAGAGCTGCCTGCGAACCCCGGCCTCCCGGGTGACGCTGGCCGCCTGATCGACGAGATCGGTCTGCAGCGCGCGCCGTGCCTCCCCCAACCGGGGGAAGGGCAGCACGGTGCGGTGCTTGGTGTCCTCCAGGATCAGCGCCAACCCTCCGTAGAACCCCATCAGCAGCACCGCCCCGCCGACGACGGCCGAGGCGAACTGCACCGTCCCGGAGCCGGTGAACTCCTGGACGCCGTTGAGCACGTAGCGGGCCGATCCCAGCAGCACCACCGCCCCCAACAACGGCTTGCCCGCCAGCGCAACCGGGCAGAGCATCGCCAGCACCACACCGATCAGCACATCCAGCGCGCCCACCAGCGGTCTCGACGGAGCCGCGGGCGAGAGCACCGTGATCAACGCGGTGGCAGGCCACGAGAAGGCGATGAGGTTGAGCGCGGTAGCCGCGACCGGCTCGCGCCCGTGGAAGGCGAAAATCCCCGCGATCAGCTGCACCGGGAACACGAACGCCGCAAGCAGCAGGAACAGCACTCGCTCGTCGGTGTCGACCAGCAGACCGAACTGCCACAGGCTCAGCATGCCCGACCCGATGGCGAAGGCGAAGAAACCCAGCGGAAGCGGGCTCGCGATCGGCCGCAGGCTGATCCTGGTCGCCCTCTCCACCTCGCCCTCGTCCGTGCCCGCGGACCTCGTCGTAGTCATCCCCCGCCCGCGTACCCGCGCTCCACCGCGACCAATCCCGACCCGGCGCACGCGAATCCCCGCTCGGCGTGATCGGGATGTGTAACGGATCACCGATGCGGGTATCCCGCCCGCGAACCGATCGCGCCGCGGCGCTCGCCGGTGAGTGGCAGCGACGCGAACGGGCGGACACGACGAATCGGTCCGAAGGGAGTATTCGGATGGCCGGTGGCACGCCAACGGCGGACGTTACGACGGAACAGGCCAACGCGATCATCCAGGCCGGTGTGCAGAAGGCGCACGACCTGGACCTGCTCATGAACATCGCCGTGGTCGATGTGGGCGGAAACCTGAAAGCATTCACACGCATGGACGGAGCCTGGCTGGGCAGCATCGACATAGCGATCAAGAAGGCCCGCACGGCACGTCTGTTCGACATGCCCAGCGGAGACCTCGGACCCATGGCCCAACCCGGCCAGCCGCTGTACCACATCGAGTTCTCCAACGGCGGACTGATCACCTTCCCCGGCGGGATCCCCCTCGCGAACGGAAACGGCCAGGTGGTGGGTGCCGTGGGCGCCAGCGGCAGCACCGTCGACAACGATCAAGCGGTCGCCCGCGCGGGCGTCTCGGCATTCGACGCGACAGGCACGCAGTGACAACGGGGAGGCAGTGATCATGAAGGCTGTGGTGTACCAGGGTCCGTACGACGTGGCGGTGCAGGAAGTCGCCGACCCACGACTCGAGGACCCCACGGACGTGCTGGTGCGGATCACCACGAGCGCGATCTGCGGCTCGGACCTGCACATGTACGAAGGACGGACCGACGCGCAGGCGGGCATCGTCTTCGGCCACGAGAACATGGGCGTCATCCAGGAGGTCGGCTCGGCGGTGACCAGCCTGCGCCAGGGCGACCGGGTGGTGCTGCCGTTCAACGTGGCCTGCGGGTTCTGCACCAACTGCCGAGCGGGCAAGAGCGCGTTCTGCCTGACCGTCAACCCGCCGGGAGCCGGCGGTGCCTATGGCTACGTGGGCATGGGCCCCTACTCGGGAGGCCAGGCCGAGTACCTGCGCGTTCCCTTCGCCGACTACAACTGCGTGCCGCTGCCCCCGGGCGAGGAGCACGAGAGCGACTTCGCGCTGCTGGCAGACATCTTCCCCACCGGGTATCACAGCACCGTGCTGGCCGGAGTCCAACCCGGTGAGACGGTCGCCGTCTACGGGGCGGGCCCGGTCGGGTTGATGGCGGCCTACTCCGCGCTGATCAAGGGCGCCTCCCGGGTCTTCGTCGTCGACAAGGTCCCCAACCGCCTGCAGCTGGTCTCCCGGATCGGGGCCGAGCCGATCGACTACACCCGGGGCGACCCGGCCCAGCAGATCGCCGACGCGGTGCGCGACCACGGAACCGACCGGGGCATCGACGCGGTCGGCTACCAGGCCACCGCGGCCAAGGGCGAGGAACAGCCGGCCCTGGTGCTCAACCAGCTGGTCGACACCGTCCGGCCGACGGGAACGATCGGCGTGGTCGGGCTCTACCTGCCCTCCGACCCCGGCGCTCCCAACGAGAACGCCGCCAAGGGCGAACTCCTGTTCAAGATCGGACGCTACTTCGAGAAGGGGCAGAAGATGGGCACCGGCCAGGCCGATGCCAAGCAGTACGCCCACCAGCTCCGCGACATGATCATCGCGGGGCGGGCCGAGCCCGGCTTCGTCGTCTCCCAGCACCTGCCGCTGACCGGCGCGCCGGACGCGTACTCGCGCTTCGACAAGCGCGAGGAGGGCTACTCCAAGGTGCTGCTCCAGCCCGGCAAGTCGAGCTGACCAGCCCCGAAGCACCTCCGTGATCCCGCGGCCCGTCCCCCGCGCCGAGGATCACGAGCGGGGCGACGGCCGCGTTCGAAGCCCGGACCGCCACGACGGCCCGGGCTTCGAACGTCTCGGACCCGCGAACCTCCCGGCGAGACGCACGACGCACCTCCGCCCGGGAATCCGCGCCGAGCCCGCGCACGTTGGCGCCGGTGTGACCACACCAGTGCGCTTCTCGGTCCTGGACCGCTCGCTCGTCCGCCACGGGCGCGAGCCCGCGGAGTCGCTGCGCCGCACCGTCCGCTTCGCCGCAGAGGCCGAAGCGCTCGGCTACCACCGGTTCTGGGTGGCCGAGCACCACGGTGTGCCCGGCGTGGCCGGATCGGCCCCGACGGTGCTCGCCGCGGAGGTCGCCGCGGCCACCTCCCGGATCCGCGTGGGCACGGGCGGGGTGATGCTGCCCAATCACCAGCCGCTCGTGGTGGCCGAGCAGTTCGGCGTCCTCGAATCGCTGCACCCGGGCCGCATCGACCTGGGCGTGGGCCGCTCGCTCGGCTTCACCGCCGCGGTGCGCCGAGCGCTGGGCACCGAGCGGGACGCCGCCGAGCGGTTCGGCGCGCAACTGACCGAACTGCTCAGCCACTTCGCGGGCGGGGCGGACTCACCGGTGGACGCGGTGCCCGCCGAGGGGCGCGACCTCCCGGTGTTCGTCCTGGCCACCGGCGCCGGGGCCGAGCACGCCGCGGAGGCGGGGCTGCCGCTGGTGATCGCCGCCCCGCGCGGTGACGACGCGCTGCTGCGCTCGATCGAGCTCTACCGCCAGCGGTTCCGCCCCTCGGCGTGGGCGCGGCGGCCCTACGTGGTGCTGTCCCGGTCCGTGGCGGTGGGCGAGACCACCGAACAGGCCCGCCGCCTGCTGCTGCCCGAGGCGTGGGCCGGCGCGTACTCCCGCGTTCACGGGGTCTTTCCCCCGCTGGAGCCGGTGGAGGACGTGCTCGCGCGGCGCATGAGCAGCCGGGAGCGGGAGCGGTTCGACCTCGCCATGCGCGGCCACGTGTACGGCACCGCCGAGGAGGTCGCCGACGCGCTGCACTCCCTGCTGGACGCGACCGACGCCGACGAGGTGCTGGTCACCACCAGCGGCGGCCACGACGAGCAGGCCCTGCTCGACTCCTACCGGAGACTGGCCCGGCTGATGCCCGAGCAGCGCTGACCCCACCCGCGATTCCAGGAACGAGCCGTTCATGCGCTCGATCCGCAGTGGACGCGCCCCCCGGTCAGTCGATGCGCAACGCCTGGACGGGGCACAGCTCCACACCCTGCTCGGCGGCGTCCTCCTTGCCCGGGGGAACCTCCTTGCCCCGGCCGATGTCGCTGTAGCCGTGCTCGTCGAGCGTGAACAGCTCCGGATCGACGATGTTGCACTGACCGCGAGCGTCGCACAGCTCGTCGTCCACGCTGACTCTCATGCGGACTCACCTTTCCGGGCGATTACCCGATCCGACACCGCCAGCCTACCGAGACGTCCCCACCGGAGCCGAGCGCTGCTCGCCGTGGCGGCGGAAAGCTCCGAGCGCAAGCGGCCATCAGCCGGACAGCTCCGGCCCCGGACCGCGGCGGTTCCACGCCATGCGCGACCACGGACGGCTCAGCTCCTCCCGGGTGAGCACCTCCCGCGGGGCCAGGCTGTCGAGATCGCGCGCCTGCTCGTGCCGGGCGAAGACCGACTCGGTGTAGCGGTGCCCGGTGTCGGCCGCGATGAACAGAACCGCCCTGTCCCGGTCCACCGCACTCTCCCAGTTCGCCACGAGATAGGCCGCCCCGCTGGACAGCCCAGCGAACACCGCGTGCCTGCGCAGCAGCTCGACGCTTCCGGACAGGGCCGCCTCGAACGCGGTCCAGTGGATCGTGTCGTACAGGCCGTGCACCACGTTGTCGAAACGGATGGAGCTGCCGATCCCGGCGATGATGATCTCGGGGTCGGCCACGTGCTCACTCCCGAACGTAACGCTGCCGAAGGGCTGCACCCCGACCAGCCGAACATCGACCGACCGCTGTCGCAGGTAGACCGCCAGCGCTCCCGTCGAGGCCCCGGAGCCCACCCCGCCCACCACGGTCACCTCGTCGACGCCGAGCTCGCGCACGAGGTCCTCGGCCACCGTCCGGTAGCCGAGGTAGTGGATGTCGTCGTGGTACTGCCGCATCCAGTGGTACTCGGGGTTTCGCCACAGAATCTCGCGGACGCGGCGCACCCGGCGGTTCTGGTCGAGTTCGAGGCTCCCCGAGGGGGGCATCCGCTCCAACGTCGCGCCCAGCACCTCGAGCTGCACCCGCAGCGTCTCGTCCACGGTCGTCGAGCCGACGATGTAGCACCTCAACCCGAAACGGTGACAGGCCAGGGCCAGCGCATAGGCGTAGATCCCGCTGGAACTGTCCAGCACGGTGTCCCCGGGACGCACACGCCCCTCGTCGAGCAGGCGGCGCACCGCGGCCAGCGCCGAGACGACCTTCATCGTCTCGAATCGAACGCAAAAGACCCGGTCGGTGAGCCGCACCAGGTCCGGGCGACTGAGCGCGTCCGCGATGTGCTCGTCCATGTTTCGCGTCCTTTCTGGACGGGATAGCTCCTGAACAGGTGGGAGAAGGGAATTCCGCGCCGGTTCAGCGCGCGCACGCACTCCCGGAGCCGAGCCCGGAGCTCGGGGGCGTCCGGGTCGAAGAGCAGCCCCGCGACGTTCCCGCTGTGGGCCACCTGCACACCGGCCGCCTCGACCTCTCCCGCGATCTCCTCGAGCGCGCCCAGCTCCTCCTTGGGCAGCACTCGTTGGTTGTGCCGGGCGCTCTCGGTGCTGACCCGCCCGAGCAGTTCCACGTCGGACTCGACGACGGCCCGTCTGAGCATGCCGCGCAGCCGTTGGAACACCTGCACGTCCGCGTCCCGTTCCCCGCCGGGGCCGAGGCGGAGCGTGTCCACGGTTCCGCCGCCCCCGGTCACGCAACCGACCACGATCACCCTGGGCAGGGCATTGCCGAAACGTTCGAGGACGCGCCCCTGGCGCTGGGCGAACAGCAGGGCGTGCTCGTCCAGCATCAGCGGATCCGAGGCGCCCTCGGCACGCACGGCTATCGCGGCGATCGTGCTCCAGGGCAGCGACATCCCGGCACCGGCGGCGACCGCACGGACGGTGGCGATGACATCGCTGGTCGACGAGCCCATCCCGAGTCCGAGTGGCACGGTGCTGGTCAGCCGAATCCTCCCTCCGCACGATCCCCGCCGGTCACGACGCCGGCACTCCGCACCGGCGAGCGCCGCCGCGGCGGCGGCCTTGGTCTTCGTCCGCGGGTAGACGCTCAGCTCCTCCGGCCCCCTGCCGGGGTCCGGGGTGAACTCGGCGCGGACGCCGCGGCCGAACACGGGCAGTGTGGTCAAACCCCGGCACGGCCGCCCGTCGGAGTCCCGGAACACCCCCTGCAGGATCTCGCCGTGGTGGCAGGAGCAGTGCCCGAGCACCGTCTCGCGGGACAGCGTGCGGTTCATGAGTCGACCTTCGGAAGGCGATACCGGTACGCAGCCGTGGAATCGGCGCTGAACTGCGAGAACGGGAACGGCTCGGCCAACAGCGCGGTCACCCCGCCGCCGAGGAAGGCCCGCGCGATGTTGCTTCCCGTCTGGGCGTAGACCACCAACGGCAGCTCCCGTCGGCGACAGTGCGCGACGATTCCGTCGAACGTCCCGTTGCCCAGGGTCATTCCCGTGGCGACCACGGCCTCTGCCGCGTGCAGCACCTCCTCGGTGCCGTCGGCGACCGGATCGCCCCACCGCGTGCTGCCGGTGTTGAAGTCGCAGGGCAGACATCTTCCGCCGCGTTCGCGGATGGCGGCCACCAGGGGGTCGACCACCCCGATCAAGGCGACGTTCGCGCCGGGGGCGATCTCCAGCAGTCCCGCGATGGCCGCGTCCCGTGCCTCGGCCCGGCTCTCGGGAGAGCCCGCAGGAAGCACGACCCGCTCGGCCCCGGCGCTCGGTCCGTGCGGTTCGAGCGCGCCGAGGTAGGCGTCCAGAGCAGCGATCCGCAGCGGCAGCGGGGCGTGGCGCAGCAGCAGGTCCAGCGTCACCCCCGAGCACCGTTCGCAGATTCCCGGGTCCAGTTCGGCTGGCTCGAAGGCGCACGCTCCGAAGACCGCTCCGACCCGGACCAGCACGTACTGGTTGCGGTAAGTCACCTCCCCGCCGGCCAGTCGGGTGCCGTGGTGGACCCAGAACACGCTGGTGGCGCTCAACGATTCGGGCGCGGGGTCCCACTTCCCGGAAAGGGCCTCGTTCAGCAGGGCCTCGACGTCCTCGTCCGCACGGATCATGTTCACTCCAGGAAATTCCGGATTCCGCCACCACAGCACCGCTCGAGAGCGCGCTCTCCCACCAGCGGAAGAACTCGGTGCGCGGAATCCTCACAACGACGACACGACGATTCGAAAGATCGCGTCGGATGGCAAAAAGTCACGAGAGCCGGTACGGCCTCACCGCCGTGCTGCCCGGTGCATCAGTTCTCGATCGAACGCAGGTATTCGGCGAGTTTCTCCGCGGCCTCCACGTTGCGCGGGCCGCTCACGGCGGCTCCGTAGTCGAGGACGTGGAAGCGGTTGTTGCGCACCGCCGGAGTCGAGGACAGCGGCGGGAACGACTTGAGGAACTCGATCTTCTCGTCCACCGGCTTGTCCCCGTAGTCGACGACGGTGATCACCTCGGGGTTGGCCTCGACCACCTTCTCCCAGCCCACGGTGGTCCAGCGCTTCTCGAGCCCGGACAGCACGTTGCGCCCTCCAGCCAGGGACACGATCGCGTTGGGGGCGGCCTGGTTACCGGAGGTGAACGGCTTGTCCGTTCCCGAGTCGTAGACGAACACGCTCGTGGGGTCCTCGGGCCGCTGCTCGCGCAGCTTCGCCGCACGGGCCTTGAGGTCGCGCACCACCTCCCGCGCGCGCTGCTCGACGCGGAAGATCTTCCCGATGTCGATCAGGTCGGTGTACAGCGCCTCCAGCGGGGGAACGCTGACCGGGTCGCTGCCGTAGTTGAAGCAGCTCTCGGTGTGCTGGTAACTGCGTATTCCGAACCGCTCCAGCTTCCGCGGGGTGATCCCCCGCCCCTCGCTGAAACCGGAGTTCCACCCCGCCAGCACCCAGTCGGCCTTCGCCGACAGCACCACTTCGAGGCTGAGCACGTCGGTGCTGAGAGTTTCCACCGACTCGTAGTCCTCCTTCCACGGAGATTTGGCCACCGACCGCTCGGCTGTGCTCGGCATGACGATGCCGCGCATCCGGTCGGCCAGCCCGAGCGCGAACATCTTCTCGGTGCTGCTCATGTCATAGGCCACGGCACGTTGCGGCACCGGGTAGTCGATCTCCTCGCCGCAGTTCTCGACGGTCACCGTGCCGCTGTCGCGCGAGGCGGGGTCGACCTCGGCTCCGCAGGCGGTGCTCAGCAGGCACGCGACCAGCCCGGCGGACAGCAGGGGGATGCTCCGGTTCAAAGTTGTTTTCCTTCCGCGTTCTCCGGATCGAGCGTGTAGTGCAGCTGGACGACTCCGGTGTCCGGATGTGGCACCACGGCCGGAGTCACTCCGAAAACCCGGTGCACTGCGCTCGGGGTGAGCACTTCGGACGGTGTTCCCGTCCCGACCACCGAACCGTCGTGGAAAACGGCGAGGCGATCGCAGCAGGCCGCCGCCAGGTTGAGGTCGTGCAGCGCCACGAGCACCGTGAGTCCGCACCCGCGCAGGTAGCTCAGCAGCTCCACCTGGTGCCGCACGTCGAGGTGGTTGGTGGGCTCGTCGAGCACGAGCACGCTCGGCTGCTGGACCAGGGCCCGCGCGATCATCACGCGCTGACGTTCTCCGCCGGACAGCGAGAGCAGACCGCGTTCGACCAGGTGGGTGGTGTCGGTTCGGCGCATGGCGGCACGGCACAGCGCCTCCACCGAGTCCCCGGTATCGCGGGGATCGCGCGGATGCGGAAAGCGCCCCATCGCCACCGTTTCGAACACGGTGAAGTCCAGATCGGCGCCGCTGTCCTGAGTGACCGCGGCTATCCTGCGGGCGCTTTCCCGCAGGGGGAGGGCGGCCAGCTCCGTGTCGTCGAGCCACACCCTTCCCGAGCTCGGTCGAATCGCCCGGTAGAGACACCGCAGCGCGGTGGATTTGCCGCTGCCGTTCGGTCCGATCAGGCCGAGGACCTCACCGCTGGCGGCCTGCAGCGTCAGGTCGCGCACCAGTGCTCTTCCCGCCTTGCGGACCGAGATCTCCTCGAGTGTCACGCGCACGTCACTGACCTCCGAACAGGTAACCGTTCCGGCGCAGCAGCACGACGAACACCGGAACACCGATCAACGCGGTGACCACGCCCAACGGCAGCTCGCGCGGCGCGAACAGCGTCCGGGACAGCAGGTCCACCCAGACCAGCAGGATCGCCCCGGCGGGCGGGACCACGGTAAGCACGCGGCGGTGCCCCGGTCCGACCACGATGCGCGCGAGATGCGGCATGACCAGGCCGACGAAACCGACCGCACCGCTGACCGCCACCAGCGCGCCGGTCACCAGCGCGGTCAGCGCGAACAGGTTCCTGCGCAGCGCCGTCGCGTCCACGCCGAGGCTCGCCGCGGCCTCGTCCCCGAGGGACAGCACGTCCAGGCGGGCGCTGCTGCGCTGGAGCGCGATCAGCGCCACCACCACCGACAGCGTCGCCAGCGGCAGCGATCCCCAGGTCGCTCCGCCCAGGCTGCCCATCAACCAGAACAGCACGGACCGAGCGGTTTCCCCGCGGGGAGCGAAGAACACGATCACGCTCATCATGGCCTGGAACGCGTAGGCCAGTGCCACTCCCACCAGCACCAGCCGCAGCGGTGTGAGTCCCGCCGCGGTGCGAGCAGCGAGATACACCAGCACGGAAGCGCCCAGCGCGGTCAGGAAGGACGCCGTCGACAGGGCGTAGACCCCCAGGCCGACGAACAGCCCCAGCGCGGAGACGGCGCTGGCTCCCACCGACGCCCCGGAGGAGATCCCCAGGATGAACGGGTCGGCCAGCGGGTTGCGCACCAGAGCCTGCACCGCGACACCGATGACGCTCAGCCCCGCCCCGACCACCGCCGCCAGCAGCACGCGGGGAGCGCGCACCTGCCAGACGATCGAGTACTCGGCCACCTCGCCGGAGTCGATCGTGCCTCCCGTCAGCGCGGCCCACAGGTACCGGACGGTGTCCTCGAGCGGAACGGCCGTCGGCCCCAGCGCGATCCCGAGCAGCAGGGACAGGAGCAGCACCGGTATCAGCGTCGACACCACCGGTGTCAGCCCCGGTCTCGTTCGCACGCCGGTCGACGTGGGACGAGGTCTCGAACGAAGCACGCACCGTCCTCCTCGAAAGCATCACTTGTCCGAGTGACCAGTAGGGCTCACCCGAACGCACTGCGTTGCACCCCGACACTAATAATGAAAATCATTTTCGTCTAGACTGTCCAACACGAGACCGTGATCACACCTCACCGCGCACACCCCCGTCGATCGCCTCGCCCGGGCGAACCACCGAACCCCACACCCGACGGGGATCATGTTTTGAAAATGATTATCATGATCTTCAAGCGTCTTCCGGGGCGCTCCGGAACGAACAGGCACCGCACGGCACGATCGGAGTCACCATGACCGCGACCGCGGAACCGAGCACGTCCCCCTCTCCCCCACCACGGAAGTCGGTGCTGCTCGACAGCGGTTTCCTGCGCCTCTGGGCCGGTTCCACGGCCTCCGGGATGGCCACGTGGGCACTCCCCTTCGTCCTCGGACTCGCGGTGCTGCGCACGACGCTGACCCCCGCCGAGATCGGACTGCTGCTCGCCGCGCGCACCGCGGGATTCCTGGTCGCCGTTCCACTGGGTGGCGTGTGGACCGACCGGTACTCCGCGCGCGGCGTCGTCCTCGTCTCCGGCGCACTGGCCGCGGCGGCGACACCGGTGATCGCGGTGGGCATGGGCGAGTCCACGCTCCTGACCGCCTGCGCCGCCGCCGTGGTCGGAATCGGCCAGGGCACCACGCGCCCGGCCTACCAGGCGTTGACCGTCGAAGTGGTCGACGAGGCCCGACGTCAGCAGGCCAACGCCGCGCGCACGCTCTCCGTGCGCGTGACCACGCTGGTGGCTCCCGGCAGCACCGCGCTGCTGGCCACGGTGCTCAGTATTCGGTGGTTGCTGCTGATTACCGCCGCGCTCTGGCTGGTCTCCGCGTTCGCTCCTCCCAGGGGCGCGCTCTCCGACCGCGCGGGGGAGCACACCCCCGGTGTCCTCGGCGGATTCGTCGAGGGACTGCGCGAAGCTCGCCGCCACCCGTGGTTCCCGGCCGGGTTGGCCGCGCTGAGCACCGTGATCACCTTCGGCTACTCGACGACCAGCGTCGTTCTGCCCATGATCAGCCGGGACCGCTACGGAACCGAATTCGTGCTCGCCGGAGCACTGACCTGCTACACCGCGGGAGCCCTTCTCGGAGCCGTGATCATCGCTCGTTGGCGTCCGAATTCGCAGGGGTGGGCGGCCCTGGGCGCGCTGGCCTGCTACGGGTTCGCCCCGCTGTCCCTGCTCCTTCCCGTCCCGTCCGTGGTGGTCTTCGCGGGCTACGCGCTGGCCGGGATCGGCATCGAACTGTTCAACGTCCCCTGGTTCACCGCCACCCAGCGCGAGGTCGACCCCCGGCTGCTGGGGCGGGTGTCCTCACTGGACTTTCTCGTCTCCTACGGGCTCGCCCCGCTCGGCCTGGCACTGATCGGTCCGGCGGTCGAACACCTGGGAACCACCTGGGTGCTCGGCACCAGCGCGCTGCTGTGCTGGGCGGTTCCCGCGCTGGTCACCGCGGCACCGGGAACACGGCACTTCTCCCGGAACCACGGGCGAACCGGCTAGCACGACCTCCCGCGCCGCCTCACCTCGCCGAGCTCCGCTCCCCGGCGAGCGTCCCGTCCACTCGGGAAGCACCGACCGGCCCGCTGGTCGCCGCGCCCCGACAACTGCGCGGACGGCCCGCTGCCACAACCGCGCGGACGGAGCGGACGGAGGCGGATCAGGAGGGCAGCTGGCTGATCGCGGCCAGCTTGGCGTGCTGGACGTGCACTCGCACGATCGCCGCGACCATGGAGGCGTCGCCCGCCGCGCAGTGGGCGACCAGCTGGTGGTGCTCGTTGCGGGCCTGCTCGTTGCGCTGCCCGGTGGTGGCGAGATTGATGTAGCGCTCGCAGGTGTGCCAGAGCATCCGCACGTGCCGCTGCATCGTCCCCTCGCCGAGACGGGCGAACATGGCGAAGTGGAACGCGCGGTGCGCCCGGAGCCTCTCGGCGCGGTCCCCGTCGGGATCGAGGGCGTCGAGCCGGTCGAGTTCGGTCCGCATGGCCTCGGCGACACCGAGGTGATCGTCCCGCACCGCCCGTTCCGCGGCCATGACCTCCAGGGTCTCCAGCAGCCGGAAGCAGTCCTCGAGCTCCTGCTGGTGCAGGGGGCTGACCACCGCCCCCCGATGCGGGTACATCTCCACCAGCCCCTCGGCGACCAGCTCTCGGAAGGCCTCCCGGAGCGGCACCCGGCTGACGTCCAGCTCGTTGACGAGCGTGTCCACCCGCAGCCGGGTGCCGGGGGGATAGTTGCCGAGCACGATGCGCTGGCGGATCTGATCGGCGACGATGTCGGTCCGGGTCTCGGCCGCCCCTATTTCGGCTCGGCTCACCTGCGGTTCCTCCTGTCGGTGCTCACCGACCCAGTTTGCCACCGCAGGTCCGGGGGCCACCGTCCCGGCTACCGGCCCGCGGGCCGCATCTCCGGCACCACCACGTCGCCACCGCGCACGACCGGCTCGTCGTCGAGGTAGAGATCGCAGTCCCGCATGGGGATGTCGAAGTGGCACGGGGTGTCGTTCGGGCCGCCGAGCTCGTTGTTCGGTCCGATGGAGAACATCACGTTGCCGTACACCGCCCGGGGCTCCATCCCCATCCCTCCGGGGAAGGTGGGCGGAAGCAGGCCGTGCCAGTGCGCGTGCTGGTTCAACCCCCAACCGACGTGCGACATGCCGTAGCCGCGGGGATCCTCGAAGGACTCGATATAGGAGGACAGCAGCTTAGCGTCCAGATCCCCGCGGATGTCGGTGATGAAGCCCTGCTCCACGGTGATCTCCACCGGGGAACGCACGAAACTGTTGAACGGCAGCAGCACGTCACCGGGCGAGAGCACGATCCTGCCGTCCACCCCCTCGTCGGTCCCGCCGGTGAACACGAAACCGGACGGCCAGTGGTCCCAGCGTCCCGGCTCGTCGGTGTAGCCGTACTCGGTCACCGCCGGATACCGGCCGAGCTGGTAGACGACGTCGGTGCCGAGCGCGTTGGTGAACCGCAGGGTGGAGGACTTGGTGAGCAGCTCCTGGCCGACCTCGACCCGTTCCCGCAGCTCCCGGGTGGGGAACAGCCGGGCGAGCAGCTCGACCGGCTCGACGGTGGTCAGAATCCGGGTACCGGTGTTCTGCACCGCGAACTGCTCCTCCGAGAACAGCAGGAAGACCAGGTCCACGACCATGTCCGCGCGCTTGAGCGCTTCGACGGCCTCGGGATTGGCCGCGAGCCCGGACTCGCCGACCGACCAGTTGCCACCGCTGCCTTCGGGAGCGGGCAGCCGGAGGTGGTAGGCGTGCGCACCGAGCGAGCGCGCCGCGGACAGGAACGCGTCCGCGTACTCCAACCGCTCGTTGCCCTGGGAGAGAACGACCACGCGCTCCTCTTCGTGCACGGCGCTGAGTTCGAGCTGCTTACGGCACAGTTCGGTGAGGAATTCCATGATTGCGCCCCTTCGGAATCGTTCGGTTCAGCGCTCGTCGACGACGGCGAGCGCGTGGTCGACGGCCGCGCAGAAGCCGTCGAAGTTGTCCCACGGCACCATGTGCCCTGCCGCGGCAACGGTGCTGATCGGCACCTCCGGGTTGCTCTCGGCGAGTTCGCGCGCCCCCGACTCGGACACCACGGGGCTCTCCGCCCCGCGGATCAACGCGACGCTCCCGTTGAGCCGTTGCCAGTACGCGAAGAAGTCCTCCCGCTCGAACCCCTCGTGGGTTTCCACCACGGCGGTGCGGTCGCAGGTGGACAGCACCCGCGCGCGCAGCTCCAGTTCCCGCCGGGGCCACTTCGGGTAGTACTTGCCGACCTCGTCCGCCGTGGTGCCGCGGGCCGCCTCGTCGAGCTGAGCGAGGAACGCCGCACGGCTGGTCGGGTAGGGATCCCGGCCGGGACCGGACAGCGGCGGGTCGACCAGCACCAGCGGGCTTCGCCCGGCGCCGTGCCGGATCCGGTACGCGGCGGCGATCCTGGCGCCGAGCGAGTGTCCGAGCAGGACCGGGTCTCGCAGTTCCAGGGCCTCCACCAGCCCGGCGACGTCGTCGGCGTAGTGCTCCAGGGTGTAGTGGCCGGCCGGTGGTGTGTCGGTGCTGCCGCGCCCGCGCAGGTCCGGAACGTGGACGCGGTAGCGCTCGGCGAGCCGGCACGCGATGAACTCGGCCGTGATCGCGGGGCTGGTGATGCCGGGCAGGATCAGCAGCGGTGCGGCGCCCTGCCCGTAGGACAGGACGTGGTGCCGCAGCCCGTTCGCGTGCACGTGTTCGCTCGTGCCAACGGTTTCCGTCATAGTTGTGCCTCCGCACCGGGGAGCCCATCGAGGGGCGGTCCGATGTAGTTCTCGGCGAAGTTCCGCGCGTAGGCGGGCGAGTTCCGCAGCTGCCACAGGCGGGACTGCTGCAGCTTCTGCCGGAAGGCCGCGTCCGGCGAGTCGGACGGGTAGTAGGTGTGCATCATGTGCAGCAGCGCGTGGCTGAACTCCTGGGCCTTCCACACGTCCGGGACCCGCAGCTGCGAGTACCGGTCGAGGTCGGCCTCGCTGCCGGAACGCAGGTGCCGCACGACGGTCTCGGCGAACTCGGCCGCGTCCGCGATGGCGAGATTCATCCCCTTGCCCCCGGAGGGGGTGATCACGTGCGCGGCGTCCCCGAGCAGGAAGAGCCTGCCGTGGCGCATCGGCTCGGTGACCCGGCTTTCCATCTCCAGGACGTTCTTGCTGAAGATCTCCCCCTCGTTCAGGGTCCAGCCCGGTTTGGCCAGTCTGGTGCGCAGTTCCGTCCAGATGCGCTCGTCCGGCCAGTCCTCGATCGTGTCGCCGAACGGGATCTGCAGGTGGAAACGGGTCACGGTGTCCGAACGCAGCAAGTGACCGGCGAAGCCGTTCTCGTGCTGGGCGTAGACCGTGTGCTCCGCGGAGGGCGCGGCGTGGGCGAGCAGGGTCAACCAGCGGAACTCGTGCTGCATGGTGTACTCGGTGACCGCCTCGGCGGGAACGCCGTGCTTGCTGGCGCCGTGCTGCCCGTCGGCGCCTGCGGCGTAGTCCGCCCGCCACACCGCCCCGTCCGCGCACTCGACCACGACCTGACCGGACTCGGCGCGCACCGACTCCACCGCGGTGGCGTAGTGCACGGTCCCGCCCGCGGCCTCGTAGGCGTCGAGCAGGTCGGTGACGATCTCCTGCTGCGGGTACACCCAGTGCGGTATCCCGCCGTAGTGCGCCGAGTAGTCGGTGAAGAAGCTCGTCCCCGCGGAACGGAACTCGCACCCGCGGTGCACGGTGCCCTCCGCGTGCAGGCGGGAGGCCAGACCGTTCCTGTCGAGCAGCTCGACCGTGCGGTGCTCGAGCAGCCCGGCCCGCGAGCGGCCCACGAGCTGCTCGCGGGTGCAGCGGTCGAGCACGACCGTGTCGACGCCTCGCGCGTGCAGCAGGTTCGCCACCGTCAACCCGGCCGGCCCCGCACCGAGGACCACCACCGTGGTGTCAGCCTTCGACACGACGCACCTCCTCGTCGAGTGCCGCGCCCCCGCCCGGGATCCGCGTGGTGGTTCCGGTGGCGCTGAGCAGTTCCCGCGCCGTCGCGGTCGCCGCGGTGACCACGGGCAGGCCGAGCGCTCGCTGGACCGGTTCCACCGCGGACAGGGACGGCATCTGCACGCAGGCGGACAGCACGACCCCGTCCACCCGTGTCCTGTCGAGCCTTTCGGCCAGTTCGGGCAGTCCCGCGGGGTCGAGCCGGCCGACCTCCCGGTTGTCCGCGACGCCGAGACTGAGCGAGTCGACCACCGTGATCCCGTAGCCGCTCAGGTACTCCAGCACCATCCCGGTCAGCGCGGGCACGTACGGCGCGACCACGGTCACTCGGCGCAGATTCAGGTCGAGCAGGGTGCGCACGAGAGCGCCCGCGCTGCTGACGACCGGGCACGGCGCCCCGCGCCGGGTGGTGACGGCGCCGAGTTCTCGCTCGACGCGCTCGTGCGCACCGGCTCCTTCGGCCATCAGCGCGATGAGGCACGCGTACCCGATGACGTCCGTTCCCGCGTCGGCGAGTTCACCGGCGCACCGGTCGCCCTCACCGACCATCGCGTGCAACGACTCCGCGTCGACGTTGTGCAGTACCGCGCGGCTGGAGTGGTACGTGCGGTCCTCGTGTCCCAGCAGCGCCGGGATCTCCGTTTCCATGGTGACGTTCGAGCTCGGCACGATGAGCCCGATCCGCTGCGTTGTCATGCTGCTCCGTGGAGGTAGGTGAGCGCGTCGTCGAGCTCGACGACGTCGCCGTACTTGGCCTGGATGTCGAAGAGGCTGGCCCGGTGCGGTTCCGCGGCGCGGTCCCCCACGCAGTCGGAGATCACCAGGGTCGGGTAGCCGTACTGCACCGCGTCCACCACGCTCGCCCGGACGCAGCCGCTGGTGGTCGTTCCGCAGACCAGCAGGGTGTCCACCTGCGAGTTCACCAGTCGTGCGACGAGGTCGGTGCCGAAGAAAGCGCTCGCCGCGCGCTTCTCCAGCAGCGGTTCGTCCGGGCTCCTGCCGAGGCGGGAGTCCAGTTCGACCAGCGGCGTCCCCCGCCGCAGGTCCCCGAAGCCCGGTGCTTTGCGCAGCCACGCCGTGGTTTCTCCCCTCTCGAAGACGATCGTGGTGAACAGGATCGGTGCCCCCGTCGCACGAGCGGCCTCCAGCAGCCGGGCCGTGGCGGCGAGTTCGTCGTCCAGGTCCGCGCCGATCCGGCTCGCCGGGGCGGTGAATCCGGAAGTGAAGTCCACGACCAGCACCGCAGGTCGGGTTCCGCGGAGCACGGGCTCCCCGATCCCCGCTCGCCGATAACGCTCCGCGGCGTCGGTGTGCTCGGTGTCTGCGCCCACGGACGCCCTCCTCGTCGCTGTCCCCGTTGTTCCGCGAGCAGACTAAATTTAATGAAATAAAGCTGTCAACGCTTCTAACACGAGGTTATTCTCAGCCAGTTATCCATATTGACAGCCAGCACACCACGGTGCTTGTAATTAAATCTTCCGGATAACTCGCTAAGTGAGGTACCGCTATGACGAGTGCCGAGCAGACCCGAACCCCCACTGTCGCCGGTGGACTCCACGGGTACCGCACCTTGTGGGCGGCGTTGTTCATCGGTTGGCTACTCGCCTACGCCGACCGCTCGATCACCGGCCCCGTGGTCACGTGGATGATCGACAACGATGTCGCCTTCATGCAATCGGCGAACGAGCCGCACGCTCTCGGAGGGCTGATCGGCAGCCTGTTCTTCGCCGGATACATGCTCACCCAGTTACCCAGCGGCAGACTCGGCGATCGCTACGGAAACTCAGCGATGCTGACCATCTGCTTCGTCTGGGCCGGCATCGCCACCACCCTCAACGGAGTACTCAGCGGCCTGTTCGCCTTCGTCGCGCTGCGCGTGCTGACCGGACTCGGCGAGGGCGCCTTCTACTCCAACGACCGGGCACTGATCATCGCGCAGACACCCTCCCACAAGCGCAGTCTCGGTCTCGGGGTCGCGATCACCGGACTGGCGTTCGGGCTCACCGTGGCCTCCGTGGCCACCCCGTGGTTGCTCAACATCGGCACGGCACTGCTCGGCCGCGGAGGCTGGCGCTTCCCGTTCCTGTTCTTCGGCGTGATCACACTGCTGTTCGGCGTCCTGCTGAGCTTCTACCTGCGCAAGCTGTTCGGGCGCAAGCAGGTGCGCGAACCGCTGGGACGTCTGCTCGGCATGTCCGCGGTGTTCGGCGCGTTGATCATGCTGCTGTTCTGGCTCACCGACGCGCTCGGACTGCCGAACTGGGTGTCCGCGCTGGCCGAGGTGGTGCTCGCGCTGGCGATCGTCGGCGTCACCCAGGCCCGACGTCGCGGCCACGTCCAGCAGAGCGAACCCGCCCCGCCCAGGGCAGCGATGCAGTGGCGCGGCACCGCCCCGATCTACCTCGCGGCCATCGCGATCATGTGGAGCATCTGGCTGTTCGGCTACTGGTCGGTCGAGATCGTCTCCTCCGCGGCCGACACCTCGCTCGTCCAGGCCGGGCTGACCGCGGCGTTCAACGCGGGTGCGGGCATGATCGGCTTTCCCGTGGGGGGCTGGCTATCCGATGTGGCCCGGCGACGGTGCTGGGGCCGACGCGACGTCCTCATCGCCGCGACGCTGGCCCAGGGCCTGTTCGTCCTCGCCTTCGGGCTCTACCTGCAGCACACCGCCCAGCCGTCCCTCGCGCTGCTCGGTGTGCTGTTGTTCGGCACCGGCCTGTTCCTCAACGCCGTGCAGCCGATGTCGCAGGCACTCACCGCCGACCTCGTGCCGGAGCACCAGCACGCCACGGCATTCGGCATGTGGAACATGATCGGCGAGATCGGCGCGCTCGCCAGCCCGGTGATCAGCGGTACCGTACGCGACGCAACCGGATCCTGGGCACCGGCGGTGTACCTCGACGCCGCACTGGTGCTCGGCAGCGCCCTGCTCTACTTCGCGGTACGCCGCGACCGCACCCCGCTTCCGCTCGGTGCGCCGGGCTGACCCGAGCACACCGCCGGAACGCCCGACGGCGGAACCACGCGCGGAGAGCACCTTCTCGCCGTCGCCCGCTCGGCCCGCCGGGGCGGTGGCCGTGCCCTCCGCGTGTCCCCGGCCCGGGTGCCGTCGGAGCACCACTTCAGTCGGCGATGGCGACCTCCACCCCCTGCTCCTCGAACGGAGCGAGGGAGGCGGCGTCGGCCTCCGCGTCGGTGACCAGCGTCCACCGCCGCGGAAGCCGCGCCCACGCGTGGAACGGGCGTCGCCCGAGCTTGGCGGCGTGCACCAGCACGTAGACGTGCTCGGCCCGCCGAGCCATGATCTCCTTGAGCCTGGTCTGCTGCAGATCCGCCTCGCAGATCCCCTCGTCGGCGACGACGCCGTCCGCCCCGAGGAACACCCGGTCGAACGTCATGCGCTCCAGGGCCGCCTCGGCCAGCGGCCCGACGAACCCCTGGCTGACGTGGCGCAGCGTCCCGCCCAGACACTCGACGTGCAGCTCCGAATCGGCCAGCTCCTGCAACACCGTCAACCCCGTGGTCACCACGGTGACGTCCCGCGCGCCGCGCAACTCGCGACCGAGCGCCCCCGTGGTGGAACCGGAGTCGAGCAGCACCGACTCCCCGGGGCGTATCCGCTCGGCCGCCCACTCGGCGATGGCGCGCTTGGCCTCGAAGGACTCACCGCTGCGCTGGCGCAGCGAGACCTCCTGCCCCGGCCCCACCGGCATGGCGCCGCCGTACGTGCGCGCCAGCTGTCCCGCCGACTCGAGTTGAGCCAGATCGCGGCGGATCGTCGAGGCGGTCACCCCGAAAGTACTCGACAGCTCGTCGACGCTGGCCAGCCCCGAGGTGGTCGCCATGCGCACGATGGCGGACCGTCGTTCCCGGGATTCACGGGACATCGTCTTCCTCCCCAGTCCGCCTCACACGGCCGCGGACAGCTCGGCCGCCTGATTCAGCGCCTCGATCATGCTGTCCACATCCGCCTTCCCGGTACCCGCGATGTCGAACGCCGTGCCGTGGTCCACCGAGGTCCGGATGACCGGAAGTCCCACGGTCACGTTCACCCCCGCCTCGATCCCCAGCAGCTTGACCGGAGCGTGGCCCTGGTCGTGGTACATCGCCACGATCAGATCGTAGTCGCCCCGGCTGGCCAGAAAGAAAGCCGTGTCCGCCGGGAGCGGGCCGTGGACGTCCACGCCGTCGGACCGCAGCTTCTCCACGGCGGGCACGATCTTGCCCTCCTCCTCCCGGTACCCGAACAGCCCGTTCTCCCCCGCGTGGGGGTTGATCCCGCAGACCCCGATCCGCGGCGCGGACACACCGGAGCCCCGGATCGCCCGGTAGCCGCGCAGGACGGTGCGCTCGACCAGACCGGGCTCTATCCGCTCCACGGCGTCGATCAGTCCGATGTGGGTGGTCACGTGCACGACCTTCACCTTCGGCGTCGACAGCATCATCGACACCTCCTCGGTACCGGTCAGCTGCGCCAGGAGCTCGGTGTGGCCCGGGTACAGGTGCCCGGCGGCGTGCAGCGCCTCCTTGTTCAGCGGCGCGGTGCAGATTCCCCGCACCTCGCCGCGCAGGGCGAGCTCGCTCGCCAAGCGCACGTACTGATAGGCGGCATCGCCGGCCACCGGTGAGACCTCGCCCCACGGCAGGTCGGGAGGGAGCAGACCGGGGTCGATCACGTTGATCCGCCCGAACGCGAAGACGGACTCCGCGACGGAATCCACGGCCACGACCTCGACACGACTGCCCGTCACCTCGGCGGCGCGGCGCAGCCGAGCGACGTCTCCGAGCACGATCGGGCGGCACCGAGCGGTGACCGACTCGTCGAGCAACGCCCCGACGATGACCTCCGGGCCCACGCCGGCCCCGTCTCCCATGGTCACGGCGATCAACGGGGTGTGAGCAGTACTCATATCAGCCTTCCGAAGTAGAACGTAGGTACTCGACGATCCGGACGAGGCTGTCCGGGCCGCCGAAACTTCCCGGGCGCGTCACCACCGACGTGCCCTCGGGGGTGTGGCTGTGCACGGCGCCGTGGTGCACCTGGCCGCGCGGGAACAGCGCGTCGACCCCGACGGCTTCGAGCACCCTGCGCGCGGTCTCCCCGCCGGTCAGCACGAGATCGACCGGTTCCTCGCCGCACGCCACGGCCCGGCGCGCGGTATCGGCGAGCAGTTGCACGAACTCGCGGGACCGTCCCTCCGCGATCTCACCGCCCAACCGGGAGGTGACCACCACGGGTCCCCGGCGCAGCCCCGCCGAGACCCGCGCGGCGATCTCGGCGGACTCCCCGCTCGTCGCGTCGGCCGCGTCGACCTCGACCGGCTCCGCCCCGGCGGCGACCAGCCCGCGCACCTGCTCGGCGGCCCCGGGGTCCGCGGTACCGACCACCATCAGCAGGGCGTTGCCGAAGTCCTCCCGCCCAGCGGAGGGAGATCCAGCCGGTTCCCGGGCCGGGTGGGCTGCCCGGCCGAGCGCTCCCGCCAGCCCACCGCTGCCGACCAGCCGCGCCCCCGGCAGCGCGGCGGTCGCGGCGACCACCGCGTCGAGGTCGGCGTCCGTCTCCGCGTCGCAGACGGCCACCAGCCCCGCACCGGTGCAGTCGGCCAGGGCCGCGCTCAGCTCACCGGAGCGGACGGTGTCCAGCCCCACCGTGCGACAGGCGCTGGGAGCCACGGCCGCCGCGAGGCTTTCCGCGGGCAGCGCGGCCTCGGCGCGCCACAGCTCGGTTCGGTGCAGGGGCAGTCCGTGCACGTGGATCACCCCGTCCCGGACCGTGCGCCCACCCACCGGCAGCGCCGGAGCGAGCACCACGGGGCCGTCGGCGGCCCGGACCACGGCGCCCACGTTGCCGCGCGCCAGGGAGTCGATCTTGAAGAACACCGGCGCACCGCTCGCGTCGTGCGCGCGGAGGGTCTCGCGGACCGCGCGCTCGGCCCTGTCCGGACAGGCCTGACGCGAGTCCAGATCGAGAACCAGCGGCGCCCGCGGATCGCGTTCGCACTCCCGCGAGGAGAAATTTTGCGCATTTCGCGCAAAAGTGGAGCGCTCCACCGAGCTCAGCTCGATCCGAGCCGGACGGTCTCCGGACAGCAGCACCGCCGTCTCCGCCGCCCCCGACAAGTCGTCCGCCAGGGCGAGAACTCCGGAAAAAGCCGACTTCTCCACTAGGCGTTTCCTCCCGTGCGCGAACACTCGCCGGGACACGAGCCCGGCCGGGAAGGCCGGGGGATCCTCGCTCCGACCTCCCGCTTACTGCGCGAATCACGCTACGGCAGTTGCATGAAACACGCAATCGTGCCAGAGTGTTCCACGCAACACCGGAGCTCGCGGTTCCGGTGCAGCACGACGAAAGGTCAACGATGACCGAACCACGAACTCGACCGAACCCGCGTGACAGGCGAGCCCACCCCGCTCCGCCCGGTTCCGCGGTGAAGGCCTCGGGCCACCCCCTCCGGACACGCCACCGCCCGGACGCCCTCGCCGCGTCCGGACCGCTCCGGCAGCAGCGTTCACGGCCCCGACCGGGCAAGCACGCGACGTGACCTCGCATCAGGCGGTTATCGCCGCCGACGAGCGCTGACCGGAGCTCTCCGCCACCGCGAGACCGGGCGCTCCGAGGCACGACCGTGCGCACCACGAGGGACGGGGCAACCGGGCGGATCCGCCCCGCGCGGCGAGCGCGCTCCACCGGGCCCCGCCGCGCTGCCGGGGAATCCACCGGCGACAACACCGCCCCCGAGGCCGGTCGACTCCGGCCACCGCAGCCTCTTCACCAAGGAGTGAGAATCCGTTGAACACCGAACCCGCCACCTTGTCGAGAACGGGAACGCAGCCGGTGCTGGGAACGATGAACTTCGGCGACACCGTGGACCGCACCGGCGCCGCGCGAATGCTCGACACCGCACTGGAATCCGGTGTCACCGACATCGACACGGCCAACGGCTACTCCGGCGGAGCCGCCGAGGAGATGCTCGGCGAACTGCTGGCCCACCGCAGGAACCGGGTCACGCTGGCGACCAAGGTGGGCATACCGCACCCCGACGCGGGCGAGCACCCGCCGCTGTCGGCACCGGCGCTGCGGGCCTGCGTGCGCGGCAGTCTCGAACGACTCGGGGTCGAGCACATCGACGTGCTCTACCTGCACCAGCCCGACCGCGCCACTCCCCTGGACGAAACGCTGTCCACCGTCTCCGAGCTCGTGACCGAGGGCCGGATCGGCGCGCTGGGGGTGTCCAACTTCGCCGCCTGGCAGATCGCGGAGATCAACAGGACCGCCGACCTGCTCGGCGCACCCCGCCCCCGCGTGGCCCAGCAACTGCACAACCTGCTGGCCAGGCGCGTGGAAGAGGAGTACACCGAGTTCGCCACCACCACCGGGCTGTCCACGATGGTGTACAACCCCCTGGCCGGAGGGCTGCTGACCGGCAGGCACCACTTCTCCAGCACCCCCGGTGCGGGACGCTTCGGCGACTCACGACTGGCCGGGATGTACACCGAGCGCTACTGGAACCCCGAGCTGTTCGAGGCGGTGGACCGACTCCACGAGATCGCCGCGGGCGCGGGGCTGACCATGCCCGAGCTGGCGCTGCGCTGGCTGCTGGGCCAACCCACCACCGACGCGCTGCTGCTCGGCGCCTCCAGCGAGAAGCAGCTGACGAGCAATCTGGACGCGGTGCGCGCGGGAGCGCTGCCGCACGACGTCGCGGCGGCGTGCGACGAGGTGGGCAAAACGCTGCGCGGCCCGATGCCCGCTTACAACCGCTGAATCCCGTCCAGCAGAGGAGCACCCGTGGACGCTTCCGAACCCGTGGAGGAACGAAACCACCGCACGGCCCTCCTGACCGCCCCCGCTCCCCAGGCCCACGCCGCCAACCTGATGCCCCTGCCGAACGGTGACCTGGGCTGCGCGTGGTTCGCGGGAACCCAGGAGGGCATGTCGGACATCGACATCTGGTTCGCGCGATTCCGCCCCGACGGAACGTGGAGCAGCCCCGAACGCATCTCCGCCGACCCGCACCACTCCGAGCAGAACCCCGTGCTCTTCCCGACACCGCGCGGCGAGCTCTGGCTGCTCTACACCGCGCAGCACGCGGGAGACCAGGACACCGCCGAGGTCCGGGTGCGCGTCTCGCACGACTCCGGGCACACCTGGGGCCCCGCGCGCACGCTCGTCCCGGCGAGCGGATCGCGGGGCGTCTTCATCCGGCAACCGCTCGTGGTGCTGGACTCGGGACGCTGGCTGCTGCCGGTCTTCCACTGCGTGCGCCCGGAGCGCGGCAAGTGGCGAGGTGATCACGACACCAGCGCGGTCCTCGTCTCCGACGACGAGGGGGCGACGTGGCAGCACCACGACGTCCCGGACAGCACGGGATGCGTGCACATGAACATCGTCCGCACCGCCGACGACGGACTGCTGGCGCTGTTCCGCCGCAGGCAGGCCGACGCCATACACGCCAGCCGCTCCACCGACGGAGCGAACTGGACCCCTCCCGAGCCCACCGAACTGCCGAACAACAACTCCTCGATCCAGCTGACGCCACTGCGCGACGGCGGACTGGCGCTGGTCTACAACGCGAGCAGCGCCGCGGACGCCACCGCGCGCCGCACCTCGCTGTACGACGAGATCAACCAGGACTCCGGGGAAACCGCCGAGGAACAACCTCCGGGGCTGGCGTTCTGGGGCGCTCCGCGCGCCCCGCTGACGCTGGCCCTCTCCCCGGACAACGGCAAGACCTGGCCCTTCCGGCACGACATCGAGACCGGCGACGGCTACTGCCTGACCAACGACTCGCGGAACGGCGTGAACCGGGAGCTCTCCTACCCGTCGGTGACCCAGACCCCCGACGGTGCGCTGCACATCGCGTTCACCCGCTTCCGACAGGCCATCAAGCACGTGCGCCTGACGCCCGACCAGGTCTTCACCTAGCGGCCCACACCGCATTGGAACCACTATGCGCAACGACACCCCACCACAAGAACCTCCCGTCGGCACGGTGCCCACCGAAACGGCCCCGGCCTCCCCGCCCACCAAGTTCTCCGAATACGTCAGGAGTCTGGGCCCCGGCATCGTCGTGGTCGTGTCCTGGCTGGGAACGGGGGATTTCATCAGCGCCTCGGTATCGGGGTCCAATTTCGGATACGCGCTGATCTGGACACTGCTGATCGCGATTCTGTCGCGGTACTTCATCGTCTCGACGATGTCCCGGTACCAGCTGTGCAACAGCGTCGGCGACGAGACGATACTCGACGGCTACGGACGCGTGTGGCGCGGATTCCCGATGTACATCGGAGCCACCACCTGCGTGCTCGGATTCATCTACGTGTCCTTCCTGCTGATCGCCGCGGGAACGGCACTGGACCACCTGTTCACCGGAGTGGTCGCCCTGGGGCAGTGGGGCACCTTCCTCTGGGCCGTTCCCACCATGGTGGCGGCGCTGTGGCTCGCGTCCCGCCGGAGCGGGCACTACCGAGCCCTGGAGATCGTCGCGCAGATCACCATGGGCGTTCTCGTGATCAGCTTCCTCGTCGCCCTGGTGGGAACCGGTGTCGACTTCGGGAAGCTGTTCGGCGGGCTGCTGTTCGAGATGCCCCCGGGAGAAGCGGGCTACATCACCGCGGCCAGCACCGCCGTGGGACTCATCGGCGCGGTCGGCGGCTCCGCGGCGAACCTGCTCTACCCCTACCTCATGCACGAGAAGGGGTGGCGCGGAAGCGGCTACCGCAAGTTGCAGCGACTCGACCTGCGCTTCGGCACGCTGGTGATGTTCGGGCTCGTGCTGGCCGTCTGGGTCGTGGCCGCGGAAACCCTGCACGGCACCGGCCAGGGCGTGTCCTCGGCGGACGGACTCGCCCTCATGATGGAGAAGGCGATCGGCCCGGCCGGTCCGTCCATCATGTGGTGCGCGGTGTTCTTCACGGTGTTCAACAACATCGTCACCCAGCCACGGGTCTTCGTGCGCATGTTCACCGAATCGCTGCACAAGTCCCGCCCGGCCAGGGCCGAGCGCATCAGGGCGGCGCACCCGAGCGGGGAATTGAACCACAAGGAACTCTTCCTGCACGACCGCCTCTTCTGGGTGATCTTCACCGTCATCATGACGGTGCCCCTCGTCTTCTCCCTGCCGGTCATGCCCGGGATGGTCGTGCTCACCCTGATGGGCAACTCCGTCAACGTGCTGACGGTTCCCGCGGTGATAATCGGCCTGATCGTCATGACCACGCGGCGCGACCTCATGCCGCGGTCGCACGTCAACAAGTGGTGGCAGACCACGATCCTGGTTCTCATCGGCGCGGTAGGACTCTGGGCGACCTACGAGCTGGTCCTCAGCATCGTGAACCTGGGCGGCTGATCCCCGGGTCACGCGCGCCCGACAAACCCCTCCGACGGGCAACTCCGCAAAGGAAAGGAACGGCTGTGAACACCGCGGAATTCGCACGAAAAATCCGTGCCAGGGAACGGCTCATCGGATACTGGTCCGTGCTGGACGCCCCGATCGCCACCGAGCGCATCGGACGGCTCGGGTACGACTACGTGGCCATCGACGGCCAGCACGGGCTCGTGGGCTACTCCGGCATCCTCAACGGCATGATGGCCGTGGACGCCGGCGGGCGAGCGGTCGGACTCGTCCGGGTCGAGTCCAACGACCCCGCCGTGATCGGACGGGCGCTCGACGCCGGCGCGGCCGGGGTCATCGTGCCGCTGATCGACACGCCCGCCGACGCCGCCGCGGCCGTGGACGCCACGCGCTACCCGCCGCAGGGGAGCCGCTCCTACGGCCCGATGCGCTCCGGGCTGCGCATCGGACCCGAACCCACCGAGGCGAACTCCGGCACGACGGTGCTCGCGATGATCGAAACCGCCCGGGCGCTGGACAACCTCCAGGAGATCTGCGCGACCCCCGGGCTGGACGGCGTCTACGTCGGCCCCTCCGACCTGTGCCTGGCGGTGGGCGGAGCGTTCCCCGGGGACCAGTCCGTCAGCGAGGTGTTCGAGCAGGCGGTGACCGACATCAGGGAGTCGGCCGAGCGGGCGGGCATCGCGGCAGGCGTGCACACCCCGAACGGCGCGACCGCAGCACGCCGACTGGCCGAGGGCTACACCTTCGCCAGCATCGCCTCCGACCTGGTGCACCTGGAGAATACGGCGGCCGAACACCTCGACGCCGCTCGGTCGTGAACCGGAGCGGGCGCGGTGGCCGGCACGACCGAGTCGACCGCGCACGCTCCACGCAGGAACTCCCCCATCCGGTACGCGCCGGTACACGTACGGAGTTGTCACCATGTCCTCGATCCTGATCACCACACCGACCTTCGGCAGGTTCTCCGCGGAGCCGGGGAACGTCCTCGCCGAAGCGGGAGACGTGATCCACCCCCACAACACGCACCCCATGTCGCCGGGAGAACTGCTGGAGAGGGTCCCTCGGGCTGACGCGCTGATCGTCGGGATGGACACCATCGACACCGAGGTCCTCGACGCCGGACCGCGACTGCGCGTGATCGCCAAGCACGGAGTCGGCGTGGACACCATCGACGTCGCCGCCGCGCGGCAACGGGGCATCAGGGTGGTTTCCGCGCCGGGCAGCAACGCACGTGCCGTGGCCGAGCTGGCTTTCGGACTGATGCTGGCGGCCGCGCGGAAGCTGGCAACAGCGCACACGGCAGTGCTCGACGCCCGATGGCCCAAACCCTTCGGGCCGGAACTCGCGGGGAAAACCCTCGGCATTCTCGGCTTCGGACGCATCGGACGACTGCTGGCAGGATACGCCGGTGCCTTCGGGATGAGGGTGCTGGCCCACGATCCGCACCTGGACACCGAGGAGATCGCCGCGCACGGAGCGCACCCCGTCGGGTTCACCGAGTGCCTCCGCGAGGCCGAGTTCGTGAGTCTGCACCTGCCGGGCAGCTCCGACGAGCGGCCACTGCTCGACCGCGCGGCGCTCGAATCGATGCAACGCGGTGCCGTGCTGGTCAACACCGCCCGCGGCGGACTCGTGGACGGAAACGCGCTGGCCGAACTGCTGCGTCGAGGCCAGCTGGGCGGAGCCGGCCTCGACGCTTTCGCAGTCGAACCACCCTCCGTGCAGGACCCGCTGCTCAACGCTCCCAACGTCGTGCTGAGCCCGCACATCGGGGCCTGCAGCCACGAGGCCAATCACAACATGGGCATGACCGTCGCCGCGGACGTCGTGCGCGTGCTGAGCGGCCGGGAGCCGGACAACGAGGTTCCGCAACCGCCAGCACGCTGAATCAGCTCACATGACGAGAGGTATCTCGCGATGGCCGACGACGCCGCGAAGATCGAGAGCACCGCTCCGGGCACCGGAGCAACCGACCCGTACGCGTTACGTCCGGAAGACGTGCGCGAGGCACCGACCACGCTGTCGGGCCGACTGCGACATCTGGGCCCCGGGCTGGTCCTGTCCGCCGCCGTGGTCGGTTCCGGCGAACTGATCGTAACCACCTCGCTGGGGGCCCGAGCCGGATTCGTGCTGCTGTGGCTGGTGATCATCAGCACCGCGGTGAAAGTCTGGGTGCAGCTGGAGCTGGCCGGCTGGACCATCCTCACCGGCAAGCCCGCGCTGCGGGGGTTCGCTCAGATCCCACCCCGAATCGGGCGCGTCGGCTGGATCAACTGGCTCTGGATCGCGATGGACTTCACCAAGATGATCCAACGGGGCGGGATCATCGGTGGGGTGGCCGTGGCGTGCTCGATACTGTGGCCGATCGTCGGCACACCGCTGAGCTTCCCCTCCGTGCTGACCTGGACCGCGCTGATCACGGCCGGACTGGTCCTGCTGCTGCACAGCGGTCGTTACAGCGTTGTCGAGCGCAGCGCGGTGGTTGCGGTCGGTTTCTTCACGGTCAGCACCGTCGCCCTGGCCCTGGGGCTGCCGTTGACCCCCTTCGCCTACGGCCTCGAGGACATCGGCACGGGAATGAGCTTCGCGATCCCTTCGGGAACCCTCGGCATAGCGGTCTCCATGTTCGGTCTCACCGGGGTGGGGGCCGACGAGATGACCACCTACACCTACTGGTGCCTGGAAAAGGGGTACGCCCGTTGGACCGGCCCGGACGACGGAACCGAACAGCGCGCCCGCCGTGCCGAGGGATGGCTTCGCGTGATGCGCCTGGACGTGCTCGTCTCCTGGCTGGTGTGCACGGTGTGCACTTTCTCGTTCTACGTGATCGGCGCCGCTGTGCTGCGTCCGCAGAACCTGGTCCCGAGCGGCAACGAGATGATCACCACGCTGTCCAGGATCTACACGGACACCATGGGACCGTGGGCGGAGTACTTGTTCCTGTTCGGCGCCATCGCCGTACTCGGAGCCACCGCGATCGGTTCAGCAGCCAGCGTTCCCCGGTTGTGGACCAACACCCTGGGACTGCTGGGGATCATCGACTGGGACGATCCGGTAGTCCGGCACCGGACGATACGCGTTCTGACCATGTCGTTTCCTCCGCTGTGGGCGGCGTTCTACCTCTTCGCGCGTTCACCGGTGCTGATGGTCCAGATCGGTGGCATGGGAAGTGGAGCGTTCCTGATCGCGGTGGTAGCGGCTGTATGGCGCCTCCGCTTCTCCGAGGTGGACTCCCGGTTCCGCTCCGGCAAGCTGCCCACCGCGGCTCTCGTCGTCAGCAGTATCGCGATCGGAGTGCTGGGGCTGTACACCATTGCCGACGTGTTCGGTCTCGGCCCGGGCTGAACCGCCCACGCAACGCACCGACATCGGAGGGCCTCGGAGCGGGCGCGGTGGCCGTGCCCTCCCCGCGTGTGATCCACCACCGCAGGGGCCCTGATCACCGGCTCGTCCCGCGAAAGGCGGCTATGGTCGGATCGGGTGGCAGCGCCCGTCGCCGCCACCCGATCCGAACAGAGCGAGTTCCGCGAGCACAGCGGTTCCGGAGAGAGGAGCAACATGCCGGAGCAGAACCACCCCACCGTGGCGGTCACCGGGGCCACCGGTGCGCTGGGCAGCAGAATCGCGGCCGAACTCGCCGAGCGCGGTGCCTCTCAGCTGCTCGTCGCGCGTGACCCGTCCCGGTTGCCCGAACTCACCGGGGCGGAGGCGCGCGGACCGGCCTACTACGACGACAAACCGGCCATGCGGGAGGCACTGCGGGGAGCCTCCACCCTCGTGCTGATCTCCTCGCACCCCACCGGCAAGCGGCTGGAGGAGCACGCCACCGTCATCGAGGCCGGTCGGGAGGTGGGCATCGACCGGGTGCTGTACGTCTCGCTGATCGGTTCCGACGTGATCGCGACCTACCGCAACGCCCGTGATCACTGGCTGACCGAACAGTTCCTGGCCGGATCCGGACTCCGCCACACGGTGTTCCGCTCCGGCCTCTACGCCTCCACCCCGGCCGCCCTCGCCGACGACGAGCTCGTCGTGCGCGGCCCGGGCGGGTCCGGCCGGGTCGCCTTCGTCACCCACGAGGACATCGCCGCCGCGGTCACGGCCGTGGCCCTCGACGAGGGCAACACCGAGCACGACGGCGCCGTCCTCGACGTCACCGGCCCCGAGGCACTGACCCTGCAGGAAGCGGTCTCCCGGATCGCCGAATCCACCGGCAAGCCCTACCGCTACGAGGACGAGAGCCTCGAGAAGGCCTTCAAGCGGCGGTGGCAGCTGGGCATCAGCGGCGCGCAGATCGAGGCGTGGATCTCCTGGTTCCAGGCCATCGCCCGGGACGAGATCTCCACGGTCACCGACGTCGTCCCCCGGCTGACCGGTTCCCCGGCGACTCCGATGCAGGACATGGGCTGGTGGCCCGAGCCGAACACGGCGTGGTGACGGCTCGCCGCGCGGTGCCCGATCGATGGCGCGTCCCTCGCGGCGTGCCGACCGGTCGACCGTGGTCGCCGCGCAGCAGCGCGGCCCTCGAGGCGGGTGGGGTCGAAAGCGGGCGATGTGGACTCGTCCGGCTGCGGCCCTGCCCGCCTGCTTGGGGAAAACTCGCAGTTATAGGCAAAATTGCCCACCCCACACCCGCACCACCGCACCGGGAGCTCGGTGCTCACGTCGCGGACCCCTCCGCAGGGGTGGAGCCGGTGTAGCCGGGTTCCGGGAACAGCGGGGTCAGCATCCGGTGGGGCCCGGCGCGCAGTGCCGCGCTGACCCGGTCGGTGCGCACGACCTCCCCCGCCCCGGGGCCCTCGCGAGTGATCAGCTCGTCCGGCGCGGGCCGGGACCCGCAACCGGGGCACCAGCCGGTGGAATCCAGCTCGGCGTCGCAGGCGGCGTGACTGAACGAACGCCGCGCGCCCTCCTCCGGCGCGCTCCAGCGCTCGCCCCACTGGGTCAGTGCGAACACGGTCGGCCACAGCTCCCGCCCCTGCTCGGTGAGCAGGTAGTGCACCACCCCCGCGTGGGCATGGCGTTCGAGCACCCCCGAACCGGTCAAGGTCTTGAGCCGTTCCGTCAGCACGGCACGCGGAATGTCCAGGTGCACCTGGAAGTCGCCGAACTGCGTCACGCCGTAGAAACAGTCCCGCAGCACGAGCAGGGTCCACCGCTCGCCGACCACTTCCAGCGCGCGGGCCAGCGAACAGTCCTGTCCCGCGTAACCACGTCCCAAACCCATCCTGCCCATGATACCAGCAGTTCAAAAAATGAACTGACAAATTCATTCACTGAACTTAGACTGCTGTGCTCGTCGCGCCGACTGCCAACACGCATCGTTCCGTCCCAACGCGACTCCGAGAGCACCGCAGAAATCCGGAGCACGGAGGGCCGCCCCGGTAACGCCCCGCGCCGCGCAATGTGAGCAGTCTCCCGATCCCGGAGTGGACACTTGGCCGGACCGGTCCCCGTCCGGTGAACTCGTGGCATGAGGCAAGCACGGTGACCGCTTCGGAGGCCGGAGGCCCGACCAACACCACGCGGGAAGCGCGCAACCACACCGCAGGCGTCAGCAGCGGCAGATGGCTCCTGCTGCTCCTGCTGACCACGGTGCTGACCCAGACCGCCCTGAACCTCGTCCGCCCCCTGATCTCCTACCGGGTGATCGCGCTGGGCGGTGACGGACTCGCGGTCGGCCTGGTCACGGCCGCCTTCGCCGTGCTCCCGCTGCTCGCCGCCGTCCCCCTGGGACGGATGGCCGACCGCACCCGTCGCGGCTGGATCATCCTGGCCGCGGGCGTGCTGCTGCTCACCGGCGGAGCGACTTCCCTGGCCGTGACCACCTCGGTGCTCACCGTGGCCGCGTCCAACACGGTGCTCGGGCTGGGACACCTGGTGTTCATGCTCGCCGCCCAGGGAGGCGTGGCCGCGCTCTCCCCGGCGCACAATCTGGACCGCAACTTCGGGTGGTTCACCGCGGCCGCCTCCGCGGGGCAACTCGCGGGCCCGGCGCTGTCGGGACTGCTGCTCGGCGGCACCACCGATCAGCACCTGACACGGGCCACCACGGAAGCCTTCTGGGTGGCAGGGGGTGCCGCGCTGCTGGCGCTGCTTCCCGCGCTGCTGTCCGGGATCCGCCACGAGAGGGGCTCCCGCCGCGAGGAGGGCGCCCGGAAAACCTCGACAGCCGCGCTGCTGCGCATGCCCGGTGTGCCGTCCGGTCTCTTCGTCAGCCTCGCCCTGCTGGCCGGCCTGGACCTGATCACCGCCTACCTTCCGCTGATCGCCGAGAGCAGGGGCATCGCCCCCGCCGTGGTCGGGCTGCTGCTGTCGCTGCGCGCGGGTGCCTCCATCGCCTCCCGCCTGCTTCTCGACCGGCTGCTGCGGTTCGTGGGCCGCACCACGCTGGTGACCGCGAGCTGCTCGGTGACCGCAGCCGGAATGCTGGTGGTGTCCCTGCCCGCCACCGGTGTCCCCGGCATGGCGGTGGCGCTGCTCGTGGGAGGTTTCTTCCTCGGGCTGGGACAGCCGCTGACCATGACCCACGTGGTCACGGCAGTGCCCGAAACGGCCCGCAGCACGGCCCTGGCGCTGCGCCTGATGAGCAACCGCGTGGGACAGGTGGCCCTGCCGTTCCTGGCCGGGGTCATCGCGAGCCCGCTGGGAGCGGCCGGTGCCCTGTGGGTGGGCACGGGCATCCTGGCCACGGCCGGGGTGGTGCCGCAGACCCGCAGGCTCCGCGCCGGGCGAAGTCGGGACGGCACCCCTGGGGACAACTCCCAGTTATAGGCAAAATTGGCACCCCCACCCTGCGGGGTCGTGCTCTCCTGCGGGCCCGGTCACGCGCGCTTGCGGGCCCGCAGGACGGTGTCGCGCAGCACGATCCCGCGCTCCTCGTGGTCCCGGCTGTGCTCGTGAGTCCCCTCGGGGCCGTGACGACCGGCGCGCCCGCCGCAGGCAACGTGCCCGCAGCCTCCAGCGTGGTCACCGTGCTCGGTGTGCCCGGCCACCGCGCGGGTCCTGGTCTCGGCGACGACGACCTCCCACAGTCGCGGATCGAACCCGCCCGCGAGCTCCTCGGCCGTGAAGTGCACCTGCGGATCCGAGGTCCGCGCGGCGGAGTACGCGTCGGACGGGTGGTGGCCGACGACGAGCAGCGTGCCACCCGGGGCGACCGCAGCCGCCAGCCTGCGAAACAGCACCTCGCGCGAGCCCGCCGGGTGCACGTAGTGACTGGTGACCAGATCGTAGCCCTGCTCGGTGGGGACCCAGTCGGTCAGATCGGCCTCGACCCAGCTGATCCGATCGGCGACCTCGCCCCCGAGCGTCGCGGCGCGATCGCGCGCCCGGCGCAGCGCCGAACCGGCGATGTCCACCGCCGTCACCCGCCACCCGCGCGCGGCCAGCCAGCAGGCCTCGGCTCCGTGCCCGCAGCCTGCCTCCAGCGCCGTGCCGGGGGCCAGCCGGTCGAGCTCGGCCACCAGCTGTGGATTGGGATCCGCGACGCGGGCCGCGGGGCGGGCGCCGTGGTGCTCCTCCCAGTACGTCTTGTCGAACTCGCGGGACACGACGACTCCTCTCCGTGATTCACAGTCCGTGGCGGCGGTTTCCCAGCACCAGTTCGCAGTTGCGGGCCTCGCCCGCGGCCGAGAACGGGGACCTGCCGGCCGCGACCGCCCGATCGGTCTCCTCGGTGACCAGCTCGGCGTTGATGCGGGCCGCCGTGGCGGCCCCCGCGGCAGCGGCGTTGCCGACCTGGGCGGACAGCTCGGTGACGTTGCCCGCGACCCACACCCCGGTGACCTCGGTGCGTCCGAGCTCGTCGCAGGGCAGGTACTGCCCGACCCCGGCCGGGTGCTCGACGGGATGCAGCCCGAGATCGGCCAGGAACCCGGCACGCGCGGTCAGCCGCGGCGAGACCGCCAGCGCCTCGCGGGCGACCGTCGTGCCGTCGACCAGCCGCACCCCGGTCAGCCGCTGCTCGGTGGCTTCCACCCCGACCACCTCGCGGTCGACGACGTCGACACCGCGGGCGGCCAGGCGCTCCGCCTCCTCGTCTGTCGGCGGGCCCGCGGTGTGGGTGAACAACACGACGTCGGCGCTCCACTGGCGGAACAGCAGCGCCTGGTGCACCGACATCGGCCCGCCGGCCAGCACCCCGATCGCCCGGTCCCGGACCTCCCAGCCGTGGCAGTACGGGCAGTGCAGCACGTCCCCGCCCCACCGCTCCCGCAGTCCGGGGACGTCCGGCAGCTCGTCGACCAGCCCGGTGGTCACCAGCAGTCGACGCGCGCGGACCGTCCGCCCGTCGGCCAGCCGCACCGCGAGACCGGAGCGCTCCCGGCGCGCGGTGACGACCTCGCCTGCCAGCACCTCACCGCCGTAGCCGCGCACCTCCGCCCTGCCGCGCTCCAGCAGCTCGTCCGGGGGTGTCCCGTCGAGGGCCAGCATCCCGTGCACGCCCGCGGCCGGGGCGTTGCGCGGCGAGCCCGCGTCGACCACCGCCACCGAGCGCCGCGCCCGGGCCAGCATCAGCGCCGCGTTCAACCCGGCGGGCCCGCCGCCGATCACCACCACGTCGTGGTCGTCGTTCAGTTGCTCGGTCATCACGACCACCTCCACGACCACCGTGCTACCCCACCAGCAACATTGGCAAAGTTTATTGCCAAAATGGCAAACTGGCGGCATGGACGACGACCTCGACCGAACGCTCGACGCGGTCGGCCCCCGCCTGCGCGCGCTGCGCAAGCAGCGCGAGACCACGCTGACCGAGCTGTCGGCGGCCACCGGCATCTCGACGAGCACCCTCTCCCGCCTGGAATCCGGCGAGCGCAGGCCCACGCTCGAACAGCTCTTCCCCCTGGCCAAGGCCCACGGCGTCACCCTCGACGAACTCGTCGACGCCCCGCCCACCGGTGATCCGCGCATCCACCCGCGGCCGATCACCCGCGACGACATGACCATGCTGCCGCTGACCCGCCGGGCAGGTGGCATCCAGGCCTACAAGATCGTGCTCCCGGCCAGCCGTCACCGGCAGGTCCCCGACCCGCGCACCCACGAGGGCTACGAGTGGCTCTACGTGCTCAACGGGCGGCTGCGGCTCGTCCTCGGCGAGCACGACATGGCGCTCACCCCCGGCGAGGCCGCCGAGTTCGACACCCACGTCCCGCACTGGTTCGGCCCCGCCGACGCCGAACCCGTCGAGTTCCTCAGCCTGTTCGGCAAGCAGGGCGAGCGCGCCCACCTGCGCGCAGCCCCGAAGAACACCACCTCCGCGTGATCCGTCGCACCTGCACAAGCCCCAGTGCCATCCGTTCGGCGGCTGCCCTTCCACGACGGAATCGATCATCCTGGTCGCAGAGCGGTCCGCGTCACCGCACCCGAACCGAAGGGCAGCCGCGATGACCTCCGACAGCCGCAGGCAGACATCGGCGACTCGCAGTGACCCCACCCTCGACCCCGCAGGCACCGTCCGGATGCATCCGGACGACCGCCCCGACGACCCCACGGCCAGGCGCGTCATCAAAACCGCGGACGGGCGGTGGTGCGCCCTGACCCACCCGCAGCACGCGACGATTCCGGAAGAACCCGAAGAACTGGGCGCCTGGCCGGCTCAACCCCTGACCCACCTGGGGCTGGTGCTGAGCCGCGCCACGCGCACCACCTCCCGCGGACGAGCACGGCGCGGCCGGGCCGAACGCCTCCCGGCCGGCCACCACGTGCCCACCCCGCGGGGCGGCACCGCGGAGCAGTCGGCCACACCGTCGTTCTGGGAAGTGGCCAAGGCCTACTGCCGCGCGTTCATCCGCACCGATGACCGCCTCAAGGAGTACGAACGACGCGCGCACCGCGACAACCGCTGACACACCGCACCGTCACCAAGCCGACCGTCCGAACGAGACTCGTGGACCCGCGCCCGGCGTCGACGCTCAGGGCAGCGGGGTGTGGGCCGGGTCCACCCGCTCGCCCTGCCGGACGGGGCCCGGCGGGGTGCCGTTGCCGAACGGACTCCCGCCGAGGGACTCGCGCCCGTGGGGAGTCGTCCACCCGGACAGGTCCGGGCCTGCGGGGACGATGCCGGTGGGATTGATGTCGCTGTGGACGACGTAGTAGTGCTGCTTGATCTGCTCGAAGTCCACCGTGTCCCCGAAGCCGGGGGTCTGGAACAGGTCCCGCGCGTAGGCCCACAGCGCGGGCATCTCGGTGAGCTTGTGCCGGTTGCACTTGAAGTGCCCGTGGTAGACGGCGTCGAACCGCACCAGGGTGGTGAACAGCCGCACGTCGGCCTCGGTGATCGAGTCACCGACGAGGTAGCGCCTGTCCCGCAGCCGGTCCTCCAGCCAGTCGAGCGCGCTCCACAGGCGCTGGTAGGCCTCGTCGTAGGCGGACTGGCTGCCCGCGAAGCCGCAGCGGTAGACACCGTTGTTCACCTCGGTGAACACGTACCGGGTGATCTCGGCGATCTCGTCGCCGTGCTCGGCGGGCAGCAGATCGGGGGCACCGGCGCGGTGGTACTCGCGCCACTGCGTCGACAGGTCGACCGTGATCTGGGCGAAGTCGTTGGTGACCACAGCTCCCGTGGTCGCGTCCACCAGCGCCGGGACCGTGATCCCCCGCGAGTAGTTCGGATCGCGCCGGAAGTAGGCCTCCCGCAGCCGTTCGAACCCCAGCACCGGGTCGCGCCCGCCCGGATCGAGGTCGAACGTCCACGAGCGGGAATCGTGCGTGGGCCCGGCCAGCCCCAGCGAGATCACGTCCTCCAGGCCCAGCAGCCTGCGCACGATGACCGCCCGGTTCGCCCACGGACAGGCGCGGGCGGCGATCAACCGGTACCGCCCCGGCTCGACGGGAAAGCCGTCGCGCCCGTCGGCGGTGACGCGAGTGTCGATGTAGCGGGTGTCGCGGACGTACTCCTTGCCCGGAACCGCGTAGACTCCGCCCTGGCCGTGCTCGGGCCGCGCGGACCCCGTGGTGCTTCGCGCGCCCTCGGAGACATCGCTCACACCCCCAGCCTACGACTGGTCCGGCCCACCAGCACCCTGCGCAACCACAACTCACCGGGACGGGGGATTCCACGACACCTTCGGGCGGCTGCGCCGCCCGCACCCGAGCGACGAGTTCGACCAGCTCCACACAGTGAGCTTCGACGGCAACAGCGGGTTCGAGGAACGCCGCTGGACCGAGACCGACTGATCATCACGGCCACGCCGGTTTCGCCCCGACCGGCGCGAAGGTGCAGGCTGGGACGGGAACCCGCAGCACAGCGACCACGAGGACCGGAGGCACCGATGAGCGAACACGACCGCGAGGAGATCCACGTCGAAACCTCCGGCAAACGCCTGCGAGCCGTGCTCGGGGGCCGCGTCGTGGCCGACACCCGACGGCCGGTCCTCGTCTGGGAACACCCCTACTACCCCACCTACTACGTTCCCGCGTCCGACGTGCGCGCCGAGCTGAACGACACCGGCGAGGTGCGGCACTCGCAGCGGCTGGGCACGGGCACCATCCACGACGTGGTCACCGACTCGAGCAGCGCCCCGAGCGCCGCGATCAACTACCGGGACAGCCCGCTGACGCGGCTGCGCGAACTGGTCCGGATCGACTGGGACTCGATGGACGAGTGGTTCGAGGAGGACGAGCCCGTCTACGTCCACCCGCGCGACCCGTACAAGCGGGTCGATGTTCTGGCGAGCTCACGGCACGTGGAGGTGCGGCTCGACGGAACGACCGTGGCCGAGTCGAACCAGCCGCGCATCCTGTTCGAAACCGGGCTGCCACCTCGGTACTACCTCCCGCTGACCGACGTGCGGATGGACCTGCTGCGCGCCAGCGACCACGTGACCCGCTGCCCGTACAAGGGAACCGCGACCTACTGGAACGTGGTCACCGAGCAAGCCGAGCACACCAACGTGGTCTGGATCTACCGCACACCGCTGCCCGAGAGCCAGCGCATCGCCGGGCTGGCCTGCTTCTACGACGAACGCGTCGACGTCTACCTCGACGGCGAGCACCAGCAGCGCCCCGACACCCCGTTCGGCTGACGCCGCCGAGCGGGCCCCTCCCGTCGGTGACACACGCGGCCGCTGCCGAGGCGAACGAAGGAGCGTCCCGGGATCATCGGAGCACCGCGGATCGCTCCGTTCCGGTGACCGTCCGGCAGGAACAAGCACGGTCCGCTCCGGGCGAGACCTCGGAGCGACACGGACAAAACCGCGACAATACCGAATTGCTGCGTTCCATCACGCCGTCTCGTCGAGAGTTCTGGGAGTCATATACTTCTCGTACGCGAGCACCGTCAGTTCCGCACGGCTCTTCTTGTCCGTTTTCCGGAGAAGACGCTGGACATGCGATTTGACCGTGCTCTCACGGAGGTCCAGCATACCGGCTATCTCGGCGTTGGTTCGACCGCGGGCTATCAGCCCCAGCACCTCGAATTCACGGGAGGAGAGCTCATCACTCCCACCGATCTCCTCCTTGGGCGCATCCCAAGAATAACGCTGCTCCGTGTACGGAGAATTCAGACTGATCGAGTAACCAGCTCCCAGCATGAGCACCGCCGCCTCGAACTCCTCCGGACTGGAGTACATGTAGAGCAGTCCCGAGGCACCGGCCTTGACGATCTCGCGCGCCGTCTCGTCGTGCTCGTTCACCAGGCACAGGACGGGCGGAGGACTTTCAAAAAACTTTCGTATCTCGCCGACCGCCTCGACCCCGTCGATGTTCGCCGTGGCTGCGTCGACGATCACCACGTCCGGCGTGTCCGCCAGACACGCGTGGATCGCGTCCCGGTAATTCCTCACTTCCGCGGCGAGACTGATCGACGGATATTTGTCGATAATGTCACGCATCCCTCGACAAGGTAGGTTTCGTTCGTCCACCAGCAATATTTCAACTGGTATCTGAGTCAAGGTGCCTCCCCAGTAGGACACGGACCCGTGTGCCCGCTCCTTGCAGCGCCTGCGCCTCCCCAGCGAGACTCTAGCAGAAGACGACGAAAACGGAAACACATGAATCCGTGCCGTTTCACGATCACTTCGGTACCGCGACAGCTCACTTTCCGATGGACGTGTGCGTGCTGTCGAAAAAGGCGAGCGGTCGGTCTCCGTGCAGTCTTCCGGTCCGGACCACGTGCCCTACGACGATCGCGTGGTCCCCTCCGTCGTACTCACGCTCCACCCTGCACTCCAGGAAGGCCAGGGCCTCGGACAGGATCGGCGATCCCGTCGATCCTGCCGACCAGTGACCTTCCTCGAAACGTGGGCCGCCGCTCCGCGCGAACGCTCGTGAGAGCGCCGCGTGGTCCTCGGCCAGGATGTTCACGGCGAAACCCCCTCTCCGGCGCAGCACGAGGAGCATTGGCGCCTCGTAGTGCACGCAGAACAACACCAGCGGTGGGGTCAATGATACCGCCGTGAACGAGTTGACGGTCTTTCCCACCCACTGCTCTTCGGAGCCGACGCTGGTGACAACGGTGACGCCTGTCGTGTACAGACCGAGCGTCCGGCGCAGGCTCGTCTCGTCGACGGGCTCCGTAACCGACGGTGCGGCGGCGAATTCCATGCTCTTCCCTCAGATCTCACGTCTTGCCGGATGCCGGCCCTCGAAACCGAAATTATCCACAAAGAACACAAACCCACCGGTCACGTGGCTTTTCCCGCACCTTGCAACCCGTACGAGAGCAGCAACCTGCGCACCCCCTCGGGGGCCTGACCATCCGCCCACCTCATCATCAGCAACCGCTTGCGGAAACGGAGCGCGTACACGCGGTCGTCCGGATCGGCGAAGTCGAACACGGGGGGAACGATCGGCGACGATTCCAGCAGACCGGAGATCCGGGCGGCCGCGCGACGACCGCTCACCGCGCCCGCACCGTACAGTTCGCACTCACGCAACGTGCTCTCCCACAGGTGTCGGTACTCCGGCAGCACCGGATAGCTCGTTCCGTACTCGGGGTCCGAACGCAGTTCGTTGAGGGCATGCTCCACAGCGGGTGCTCCGTGCAGCTTGAGCACGCGCTTCACCGTCAGGGCGGCGAACATGGTGCCCAGCAACCACACCCTGCTCAGCATGCTGTACAGCGCGGGATCGGTACTTGCGTCCGCCACGGCACAGGCCGATCGGTGCTGTGCGCGTGCCATGCCGAGCTGGAGCCGATCAAGGTAATCGAACCTCCGCGCGCGGAAATCACGGTCCCGGAATGCCGAGAGCAGATCAGCGGCTGCGGTGTAGACGAGTTCGGTGGAGGTGGTCAAGTCACGCGCGAACATCGGATCCCCGGAGAAGGCGGCTTGGTCCAGCGACAGGATCCGGTCCGCGGTACGTCGCGAGGACACCCAACAACTGCTCCCCGACGACTCGACCCTCAAGGGACGTGCGCGGCCGAGCTGCGCACGCACCAGCGGCAGATCCCGCACCTGGTGCAGCAGGTCCGACCAGGTGCTCCCACCGAGACCGTCGGAGCGTCCCCAGGTCACGTCCGCGACGTCTCCGGTTCCGGGAGCGTTCGGGACACCGCCGAAGTGCGTGATGCCCACCCACGACCCCTCGCCCACGTGGTGCAGCACCCCCTCCGACCAATGCGGAGCCCCGGGAAGCGGCCGGGCGAAACTTTCGAACCCGGGCATGCCGCTCACCCGTGCGGTGAGCAGCGCTGGACCGGACCGCTCCGAAGGAGATCTCCGAGTACTTCCCAGAGCGCGCCCCACCGCGTCGTCACCGCGTGTGTCCACCAAGCACCGGGCGAGGACTCGCTGCTCGTCGTCCAGCGTCACCTCGACGGCATCGGTGTGGGCGGCTACCTCCACCGGGCGGAGGTCGGTGCGGACCACCGCTCCACGACGTCGCGCCACCTGCCGCATCCATGCGTCCACATCGGGTCGGTACAACAGGCTCTCGCCGTGTTCGGAGGGCAGGTTGAACTGCGCGGAAAGGCCCGGGTCATATCCGTGACGTCGAGTGTGCGCGGCGAACCCGATGGTGCGCTGGCCCCCCGACCTCGCAGACACATCACCGCGCATCCGGTCCGCCCTCCCCAGGGCGGCGATCTCCGGAACGTCGTAGCGTGCGGCGATCAGCTCGCTGAAGAACGAGCTGAACGGCAGCGTGTTCACGCCACGACCGGGGGGCGTGGAATCGTGCTCCGCCAACAACAGCGTGCGCACCCCGTGGCGGGCCAGCACCGCGGCCAGCATGCCCGCGGTCACACCACCTCCGAGCACGACGACGTCGGGACGTTCACCGATGGTTTCGCGATCAGTCACGACGGGTCACCCTCTCCCGGACGAAACCGCCGATGGCGCCGGTGACGATCTCGCGCATCTCCCGAGGAGCCCGGGTCATCGCCCAGCGCACGCTTCGAGCCATCTTCGGCGGCGTGGCATGGAAGAACTTGTTGCTCCGCTCCGCCAACCCCAGGGGCGGCGGGATGAAGTCAGCGTCGCCGAGATCGGCGAATATCCTCCGGGAGGCCTCCCCCGAGCCCAGTTCCCCCGCTTCCACTTCTCTGCAGGTGTCGGTGGTGCGCTGCAGCAGTTCGTTGCAGCCGACGTGCGTGGGAAACGGCGACCCCAGGTATTTCGCGTTTTCCAACTCACGCAGCTCGCGGTCCGAACCGGTACGCCGCAGACGATCGTAAGCACCCTCCAGAAGGAAAGTCCCGAGTACCGTGGAAATCGCCCAGGTCCGGAAGGTCGCGTCCCACAGGTCGTAGTCCCGGAACCCGACGAACGCGCTGTGAACCATGTCGTCGTTGGCATCGAGCAAACCCTGTTCCAGGTCCTGGACGAACCGGAACCGCTCGGCGGAGAAATCTCCATCCCTGGACGCTTGGATGAGTCGGTATCCCAAGGCGTTGATCACCTCGAGAGTGTTCGTCAGGCCTCGGGAAAACAGCGCGTCGACGAACCCCGCCGCGTGCGCGGTGACGCAGAAGCGGTCACCGACGGTTCTGGTGGCGGAGTACTGCAACCGTCCGGTGGAGACCCAGTCACGGACCGGGCGGGCGGTCTCGAACTGGCGCGCGATGTCCGGGAACCGCGCGAGGAACGCGTCGAACTCGGTGCGTGGATCGCCGCCGGACGAGTCGAACCGTCGGGGATCGAGCGTGAGCCCGACGCTGCACAGCTGGTTCTTCGAACCGGGGTGGTTGTCGAACGGGATCACCCACATCCATCCACCGTCGAAGACGTGGTGCAGCGTGCCCTGGTGCCACGGGCTGGGATTGTTGTAGGCGCTTCGCGGGGCCATCACCTCGTCGAACGGGCGCACCCCGATCATGTGCGTGAACAACGAGCGTGAGTGGTGTTCGAGCCGGGTGGGCTCCTCCCGCAGACCGAACTTCCGCGCCACCGGCGACTTGTGCCCGGAACCGTCGACCAAGTACCGCGCGCGGAATTCCTCCCCTCCCGCACCACCGAGACGCACCCCCGCATCGTCGATGTCCATGTCCTCGACACGTACCTGCTGGCGCAGGGTCGCCCCGTAGCGCACCGCGAGGTTTGCGGTGTAGGCGTCGACGTCCTGGCGGAACAGGTGGTTTTCGTGGTGCAGCAGCTTGGGGATCACGAACTGGTTGATCCGCTCGGGGCGTTGCGGGCCGCCCTCGTCGTGGTAGACGAATCCGAAGTTGCGCTTGATCCCTCCACTGGAGGTGACATGCTTACGCAAGGCGTGGAAACTCGCGAGGTGTTTTATCTCGGGTACTCTGTACCGTTCTGCCAGCAGTCTCAACAGCACCGAGGTGTAGGGGATCGTGGATTCCCCGATGGCGAATCGCGGATGCGTGCCCGCGTCCAGCAGCAACGTTCTGACACCGTTGCGGGCCAGCACCGTTGCCAACAGCGATCCGGCGATACCCGCGCCGAGTATCGCGACGTCGTACTCCTGGTCACCGGCTGTTTGAGAGCGGTCGGTCATGTCTTCCCTGCTCCTTCGTCGAATCTGTCGGATGCCGCGCGGTGAGCGGGGGTCACTCCGCGGCGTCGGGGAACTGCTGCGTGATCTCCTCGGCCAGCAGGTCCCCCCATCGGACGGCCGGCTCGACGAAGAACGGGCGTGGAGCCAATGTCAGCCGCAGATCCGTCCGGAAATGACCGAGCACGCGCATGACGGCGAGCGAGTCCATCCCGAGCTCGACCAGATCCGCATCGTCGGTCAGTTCGTTCCTGTCGACGCCCAGCTGCTCGGCGATGCGGTTCCGGACATAGTCGTCGAGCAGGCTCTCGCGTTCGGAGTCGTCCGTCTCCAGCACAGCGGTGAGCACCTCGGAGCGACCCTCGTCCCCGGTGTCATCGGGTTCGCCCGCTTCCACGTCCTCCAGCAGCGGTCGCTTGCGCTTGGACTGGAGCAGCCCGGCCAGCACGGTCCAGTCGACATCGGCCACCACTCGCCGCGGAGGCCCCGCGAGGGCCGCGGCGAACCGGTCCAGGCCGGTTCGGGCGGACAACGGACGCAGTCCTGTCGAGCGCAGGTAGTCGAGTAGCTCCTCACCACCGAGTCCGCTGTCGACCTCCCAGGGGCCCCAGTTGATGCTGACCCCGGGCAACCCGCGCGAGCGACGATGTGCGGCGAGTCGGTCGAGGAAGGCGTTGGCCGCCGCGTACGCCGCCAGGTCCGACGAGCCCCACACCGACGCAATCGAGGACATGAGCACGAGGAAATCCAGCGGTGTCTCCCCCAGCAGACGATGCAGCACCCAAGAACCATCCACTTTGGCCTTCATCACGGAGACCGCCGTCTCGGTGTCGATCTCCTCGATCAGCTGCGCGCCCGCGGTGCCCGCGGCGTGCACCACCCCGCGCAGCGGAGCGGTTTCGGGGATCGAAGCAAGCACCTCGGCCATCGCGGTCTCGTCCGCGGTGTCGGCGGCACGTATCGACACCGACGCGCCCGCCTCTTCCAGATCACGCACGAGCGCGACACCGGCGCGGGCGGATTCGTCGAGTTCCCCGGAGTCCCACTCCGAGCGGTCGGGCAGCCCCCGGCGTCCGGTCAGCACGAGCCGACGCGCACCCCGTTCGACCAACCACCGCGCGATGGCCCGTCCCAGCCCGCCTAGACCGCCCGTGATCAGATAAGTCCCGTCACCACGAACGAGCGCTTCCGAGCCGGAGGGAGGCGCGTCCGGAACCAGCCTGGGGACCAGCCGCTGTCCGTCGCGGTAGGCCACCTGGTCGTCGTCCGTGTCCGCCCCCAGCTCGTCGAGCAATCTCGACACCCCAGCACCAGGGGATTCACGCGGATCCAAATCCAGCACCCCTCCCCAGGACTCCGGGCGCTCCAAGGCGGCTACCTGACCGAGTCCCGCCAGTGGTGCTGCCCCGAGACCGAGCACCGGGCCGTCCGACTCACCGGGCTCACCCCGATCCACTACCCGGACACGCGGCGCGGAGTCATCCGACTCGCCGAAGCTCCGTAGCAGCTCCAGAACGGTGACGAAGTCGTCGCGCGCCCGATCAGCGAGGGCCGGATCGGACTTCTCGGCCTCCGTGACGGTCGCCCGGCTCAACGGCCACAGATAGAGCACCTGGTCGAACGAGCCGGTCCGTTCGGACAACTGCCGCACGGCCGTCGGGTCCCCGGTGGGAAGTTCGAACTCATCGTCGGAGAGTCGCCGAAAGCGGTCGCCTCGGCGCACGAGCACGCGCTCGTCACCGCGCTCGGCGATCCCGTGGAGCAAGTCGGTGGCGAACTCACCGTCGTCGACGAACACCAACAGACGCTGCGGGGACCGCTCGCTCCCCCTGGGAGGTGGCACTTCCCGCCACCGCAACCGGTAATCCACCTGGCGATCACCGGTGTCGACGGGTTCCGCCCCGGTCGGGGCGACGCGTGCGACCGGGAAGGTCAACCGCTGGTGCTGGAAGGGGTAACTGGGGAGGCGTCCGCCGTGCGGCCTGATTCCTTCGTGCACGGCCGAGAGATCCACAGGGGCTCCCGCAACGTGCAGCCGGGCCAACGCGCCGAACACGGATTCGACTTCGCCGTCGGCACGCCGCAATGAGGTGGCCCAGCTCGGCGCCGAATCTCCGAGGCAGCGCTCTCCCAGCGCTCGCAGCCCCCGCCCCGGCCCCGTCTCCACGCAGACGGCGGGCTTGTACTCGGACACCGCACGTACCCCGTCGGCGAAGCGAACCGTCCCGCGCGCGTGACGGGCCCAGTACTCGGGATCGGAAAGCTCCCGGAAACCGACGACACCGCCCGTGAGGTTGGAGATCAGCGGAATGCCCGGTTCCCGCACGGGTACCTGCTCGGCCGCCCGCGTGAGTTCCGGCAGCACCGGCTCGATCAGCGGGGAGTGGAAAGCGTGCGAGACACGCAGCCGGCTGAGGGGAGTTCCTCGTGCGGCGAGTTCTGCACCCAATGCGTCGATGGCCCCGGAGTCTCCGGCCAGGACCACGTTGTCGGGACCGTTGACCGCAGCCACCGACACGGAGTCCTGCCGCTCGGCCAGCACCTCGAAGGCCTCGGACTCGGACATCGTCACCGATATCATGGCACCGGGCCTGTCGATGCGCTGCATCAGTCCCGCTCGAGCCACCACGAGGCGTGCCGCGTCCGGCAGGTCCAGCGCTCCCGAGACGCAGGCGGCGGTGTACTCGCCGATGCTGTGCCCGAGCACCACACTGGGGGTGACTCCCCAGGATCTCATCAGCTCGGAAAGAGCGTACTCGACGGCGAACAGGGCGGGCTGGGTGTAGCGTGTCTCGTTCAGCTCGCTGTCGCCGCCCGCGTCGAACAGGACATCCCGCAACGGCCTGGGAAGCGAGGGATCCATCAGTTCGCAACAGCGCAGCAACGCCTGCCGGAACACTGGCTGATCGCGGTACAGCTCCCTCCCCATGCCCGCGTACTGGGCCCCTTGTCCCGGGAACACGAACGCGACCCCGGCTCGGTGCGCGGCGACGGCGCGTCCGTGTTGAACCTCCGTCGGATCCGCGCCCTTCGCGGCGGCGTCCAAGGCGTCCGCCAAGCGACCGGCGTCGTCGGAGACGACAGCCATCCGGTAGCCGTGGTGAGAACGCCGTTCAGCGGCGGCGCGGCACAGCCCGGGCACCTGTTCCGGAGGAGTCTCCCGCACCGCTCGGGAGAAACGTCCGGCAAGTTCCCGCACGGCGCCTTCCCCCCTGCCGGAGAGCGTCAACAGGTGGGGTCCCGCCTCCCGCTCGTCGCACTCACCGCCCGGGATCTCGGCAGGAGCCGGCTCTTCCAGAACGAGGTGGGCATTCGTGCCGCTGGCACCGAACGAGCTCAACCCCGCCCGTGCCCGCCGTTCCCGGCTCGGCCAGGGGGTGGGGACTACCGGCACCCGCACTCGCAGCGAAGCCCAGTCGATGTTGGGATTCGGTTCCTCGAAGTGCGGGTGCGGCGGTATCTCGCGGTTCCTGAGTGCCAGCACCACCTTCATCAGGCCTGCCACGCCCGCTGCCGCTTCCAAGTGCCCCATGTTGGTCTTGACCGAACCGACCAGCAACGGATCGTCGTCACCGCGGTCCGCTCCCAGCACCGCGTGCAGGCTGTTGAGCTCGATCGGATCTCCCAACGCGGTGCCCGTACCGTGGGCCTCGACGTAGTCGACCTCGGCGGGCTCGATCCCCGCGTCGGTGAGGGCGTCACCGATCACGGCCCGCTGCGCGGCTGGATTCGGCACTGAGACGCCGCTGGCCCGGCCGTCGTGGTTGACCGCGCTTCCCCGAATGACCGCAAGCACCTCGTCACCGTCGGACAGCGCCTTGTCCAGACGTTTGAGCAGAACCATGCCGCACCCCTCGGCGCGGACGTAGCCGTCCGCCGACGCGTCGAAAGTCGCGCAACGTCCTCGTGGGGAAGCCGCCCCGGCCTTGTCCACCAGCACGAAACCGTACGGCGACAGGAGGAGGTTCACCCCGCCCGCCAACGCGAGGTCCACGTCGCCGGCCCGCAGAGCCCTGCACGCCTGGTGCAGTGCCACCAACGAGGAGGAGCAGGCCGTGTCGATCACCTGAGCCGGTCCCTGGAGCCCGAACGTGTGACTGATGCGTCCGGCTATGAAGCTGGGCTCACCGAAGATCTGGTAGCCGTCGACCGACTCCGGGGTCCCGAACTGCTGTCGCAACCGCACGTAATCGTCAGTGCTCGCCCCGATGTAGACACCGGTACGACTGCCATTGAGCGACAGTACGGGCTCGCCCGCTCGCTCGAAGGTCTCCCACGCCACTTCGAGGGCGATGCGTTGCTGCGGATCCATCCCGACCGCCTCTGCGGGCGAGATCCCGAACAGCTGCGGATCGAACCCGTACACCTCGTCGAGATACCCCCCGCGGAGAACGGAGGTCGTTCCGGGATGGTCGGGGTCCGGGTGGTAGTAGGCTCCGGTGTCCCACCGCTCCACGGGAAAATCCCCGATCGCGTCCCCGCCTTCGCGCAGCAGACGCCACAGACCGTCCGGGGTGTTCGCGCTCCCGGGGAACCGGTGCCCCGCGCCGACGATCGCGATCGGTTCGCTCGCCCGTTTGCGCAGCGCCTCGCGCAGCTTCGCGATGGTATCCAGTGCCTCACCCAGCTTCGCCCGGTAGTCGAGCGCGCCGGTGCTGCCGTCTTCCGGCATCGTCGGCTCCTTCACAGTAACGAGTTCGCGGCGTCGATCTCCGCCGTGAACCGGGTGAGCAGGTCGTCCTCGGTCTCGGTCTCGTTCCTCGGTTTCGCGTACGCGGTGCTCCGGGGCCCGTCATCGGCCTCGCCGGAGGGTTGCTGGGTGTCGCCGAGTGCTTCCGTGATGAGCCGCTCCGCCAGGGCCGCTGCGTTGGGATGTTCGAACACGACGGTCGCGGACAGCGAGCACGCGAAACGACGCTCCAGCCGGACGCGCAGCTCCAGCGAGGTGACCGACGTCATCCCCTGTTCGAAGAATCCCTGGTCCGGATCGAGATCATCGGCGGAATCCGCCCCGAGCACAGCCGCCAGCTCCGCGAGCACGAGCTCGACGGCCAATGAACGACGACGATCTTCGTCGAGACCGGCCAGGCGCCCTGCGGTTCCGGCCGCCTCGCCGGGGGGAACCTCGGGCGCCAACGAGTCGAACAACGGCCATTCGACCGCTTGGCGGTACATCCGCAGCAACAACCACCAGTCGGCCTCAGCCGCGAAGACCTTGCCGGAGGTGGCCGTGGCCGAACGGTGCAGCAGGTCCACGGCAGCTCGACAGGAGTGCACACCCAATCCGCTGCGCCCGAGACGGGAACGGCTGTACTCGTCCGTCAGCCCTAGCCCCTCCACAGCGGGTACGGCAACTGCCACAGCGGGCAGCCCGTGTGCCGTCCGCACGGTCACCAGGGCGTGCAGCAGCGCATCGCCCACCGCGGCTCGTTGCGCCCCTGGGGCTCCCCAGTCAGCGGCGAGACCAGTGCACACGGCAAAGGTATCCAGGTTGATCCTCGCTTCCGCACAGGCGCGGTGCAGCTGCCACGCGCCGAGCGCTCTGCGTTCGGCGTCGGCAACGGCCGGGGCCCCGCTTACCTCGTCCCCGTCGGGGTCCAGGTGGAAGTTCGCGCCGAGCCAGTACACGCCCGACAACGGTGCTTCGGGGCTGTGGCTCTCCCGAACGAGTTCGCGCACCCCCTCCGCCAGCGTGGGATCGCTCGCGGCGAGCACCAGGCGCGCACCCGCTCGCGAGACGTCGGCACTGAGCTCGGCGCAGTCGACAGTCTCCACCAGACTCCCGGGCAGTACTACGCGTCCGGCGCCGCTCTCGGCCAAGTCACGTGCGAGTCCGGCCGCCACCTCACCGCAGTCCACTCCCGCAACGAGGTAGCTCTCCCCCGCGCCCGTTTCCCGTTCCGCGGGAGCCACGACCCGCGTGTCGACGTGCTCGACCCGGGGAACGTAGCGCCGTGCCCCCCGCAGCGCGACGTGATCCTCCCGGTCGCCGCCGAGTATCTCCCCGGCGATCGCTGCCGCGTCCTCCTCCGGAGGACTTCCCCCCGGTTCCAGATCCAGCACACCACCCCAGACATCGGGGTTTTCGACCCCGGAAACCCCGGCGAGGGTCCACACCGGAGCTCTCAGCGCCCCCGGGACGTCGTGCTCGCCCACCGCGCATCCGTGCCTGGTCACGTACCAGACACGTTCCCCAGGGCGGTGAGCCGCCGCTGTCGCCCCCACGGACCCGTAGTGCCCCGCCGCCTCCCCGAGGTTGTGCTCACCGGGATTCGCCGTGGGCAGATCGAGGCCCCACAGGTGCACCGCTCCCCGGTACTCACCCCGCTCGCGCAGTTCGCGAACACGCTCCTCGAGTTCGCTTCCCCCTCGCGGCCCCGTGAACAGCTCAGCCGTGGCACCGCACCGCCGCAACTGCCGGGACAGCGATTCGGCCACCCCGGACTCGTCGGCCAACAGCAGCCAGCTGCCCTCCACCTGGGAGGGGGGCGACCGCCGAGGACGCTCGTGCCAGCCGACGCGCTGGGTGGCGAACGAATCGGCCTCAGCTCGACCGCCCCCGAACTCCACTCCGTCGAAACGCACCAGCTCGGCGCCATCGGCTCCGCACGCGCGCAGATCGAGCAGCGGGCGTGCTCCCGAACGCCTCACCCGCAGCATCAACCGCACCCGCTGGGCGGGACGAGTCGTCACCGTCACCGCCTCGGCAGTCGCGGGGTCCACGCGCCCACCGCCGAGCAGCAATTCCGCGAGGTCCCATGCCAGGGGCAGCAACCGGGGCGGCAGGGTCCACCGTCCCGGATCCGGGGGGAAGTCGACCAGCACTTCGACCGCGTCCGCCCCGGCGGCGACGAGCGTCGGACCGTGCTCCAGCTCGGCCAGCGACCGTTCCCAACGGTCGGCGAACGAACGATCGTCGTCCGGAACGACCGTCCACTCGAGCTCGTCTCCGCGCGGTAGGAGGTCCACCGTGCACGCGGCGAGCTCTCCCGCCGGTCCCGGTTCAGCAGCAGGGGAAATACCCGTGCCCTCCTCCGAGGGTCCTGGGACCAAGCGCAGGTTCGGCCCCTCGGCACCGGAGCACGCGTCGAGCTGCACCGTCCGCGGCCGGTCCCGTTCCGGGGGATGAGACAGTTCCACCCCGCGCAGCCGCACTCGGCGATGTCCGGTAATCTCCGCGGCCGCTGTGCACAGCAGCTCCGCCCACACCGCGCTCGGCTGCTGTTCACCGTGCCTGTTCCGAACCGCCGTGGTCAGCGCGTCGCCCACATCGGCCTCGAAGGTTCGAGTGCCCGCCACCCGCGTCCGGATCGATCCGCGCAGCAACGGGTGCCGCGACGGAAGCGCGGAGGGAAGGCCGGAACCGGAACGGTCGTGCTCGACCCAGTAGCGTTTGCGCTGCCAGGCGTAGGTCGGTCCGGGCTCGGGTTCCGCCGTGGGCAGTATCGCCCGCCAGTCGAGATCGTGACCGTGTGCGTGCAACTTCGCCAAACCGTCGAACAGCGCGATTTCCGCGCTCTCCTCCCGGCGCAGCGAGGCAACCGTCGCTCCAGTGACGCCCGCTTCCCGCATCTCCTGCTCGATCGGTTGCAGCAGCACCGGGTGCGGTGCGACTTCGAGGAAGGTTCGTGTGCCGTCGGAGAGCAGCGCTCGTGTCGCATCGGCGAACCGCACCGGCATGCGGATGTTGTCCCCCCAGAACGAGGCTGTCATCTCGGGGCCGCGCACCCGCCCACCACGCACCGCCGAGTAGAGCGGTATCTCCTCGACCGCGGGGGAGAGCCCCGTCAGCTCCTCGACCAGCCGTTCACGCAGCGGGTCCGCGAACGGGCTGTGGCCCGGACCGCTCGAGGTGACCAAACGCGCGAAAACATTGCGTGCGCTCATCTCCTCGGTCAGCGCACGCAGGGCCTCGGTACTGCCCGACAACACCGTGCTTTGTCCGCTGTTGACCACGGAGACCCACATCTCCTCGGAACGGCCAGCGATCTCACGCAGCACCTCCTCCTCCGGCAACCCGAGGACCGCCATTCCTCCCTTGCCGGTCAGCTCCTTGAGGAGCTGAGTGCGGTGGGCCATGATCCAGGCCGCTTCCTCCAGGGTGAGCACTCCCGCGACGTGGGCGGCGGCGACCTCGCCCATGCTGTGACCGACGACGGCGCGGGGGCGCACCCCCCATTCGCGCCAGCGCTCGGCCAGCGCCACCTGCAGCACAAAGATCAGCACCTGCTGGTCCAGCTCGGCACGCGGCTCCTCCTCGCCGCGCAACAGCTCGTGCACCGACCAGTCCAGGTGCTCGCGCAGAGCGCGGTCGCAACGCTCCACCGCGGTGGTGAACACGGGATCGGCACCGAGCAGATCGGCGGCCATGCCCGACCACTGCGATCCGTACCCGGAAAAGACGAACACCGGCCCACTCACCCGGTCCGCATCCGCCGTACCGCCGGTCGCGGCCGCACCGGCGTCCTGCTCCAGCCAGCGATCCAGTTCCCGGACGAGGTCGGCGCGATCGGATCCGTGCACCACCAGGCGGTGGTCGAAGTGGGTGCGCCGCAGGGCGGCGGTACGGCACAACCCGGCCGGTCGAGGACCGTGCTCGCCTCCGAGCAGAGCTCGGTAGGACTCGGTCTGGGCAACCAGCGCGGAGGCTGAGGGGGCCGACACCGGCAGAACCAGCCTGCCGTCACCGCCGACCGGTTCCGCGTGCGACGAGGCAGGGGCCGCGCCGAGTACCACGTGGGCGTTCGTCCCTGTGAGGCCGAAAGCGCTGACGCCGGCGAACCGCTCCGGCTCGGTGAACCCCTGTTCCTCGTCGACGACTCGCAGCGGGGACTCCTCCCAGGCAACGGCGCTCGTCGGACGCACCGTGTGCAGCTGGCGAGGAATCCTGCGATGGTGCAGGGCCAGCGCGGCCTTGATCAGCCCGGCGATCCCGGATGCCGCCTCGAGATGACCGATGTTCGTCTTGACCGAACCGACCGGGCAACGCCGCGGCTTCTCTCGCTCCCCGAGCACGTTGCCCAGTGCGTTCAACTCGATCGGGTCACCGAGCGGGGTTCCCGTGCCGTGCGCTTCGACATAGCCGATCTCGGAACCCGGCACCCCTGCGTCGGCGAGTGCTGCGCTCACCACTTCCTCCTGGGCCGGACCGTTCGGCACGGTCAGCCCGCCGCTGGCACCGTCGTTGTTCACCGCCGACCCCAGCAGCACCGCGTAGACGTCGTCCCCGTCGGAGACCGCCCGTGACAGCGGTTTGAGCACGACCACACCGCACCCCTCGCCACGGGTGTACCCGTCGGCGGAGTCGTCGAAGCTCTTGCAGCGGCCGTCGGCGGCCAGCGCCCCGGCCAACTCACTCGTCTGGTGGATGACGGGGTTGACGATGAGGTTCACACCTCCCGCCAGCGCCAGCTCGCTCTCTCCCGAGCGGAGACTGCGCATCGCCAGATGCACCGCGACCAGTGATGAGGAGCAGGCCGTGTCCACGGCCAGGCTCGGACCACGTACCCCGAGAAAGTACGACAATCTCCCCGAACTCGCCGCGAAGGAGATCCCCGTTCCGTAGGACGCGTCGATGTTGTCCGGGTGCCCCGCGACCAGCTCCGCGTAATCATGCGAGTTCATCCCGACGAACACCCCGGTGCTGCTGCCGGCCAGGTCCGCGGCCACCACACCCGCGTTCTCCAGGGCTTCCCAGGCGACCTCCAGGAACATTCGCTGCTGCGGATCCATGACGCGGGCCTCTCGCGGGGGAACGCGGAAGAATCCCGCGTCGAACTCGTCGATCCCCTCCAGATATCCGCCCATCCAGGATTCCCCGTCCCGGAACCGTCCCTCCGGGGCGGGAGTGACCGCGTCGATGCCTTCGCGAAGTAACCGCCAGTACCCGTCCGGCCCGGAGGCGTCCCCGGGAAAGCGGCATCCGATCCCCACCACCGCCACCGGTTCCGAACCGTCGTCACGACCGGCCGGTCCGAATTCGGGAAGCCCTGCCGCACCGCTCCCCGGCGCAGCCGGTTCGGGCGTCTCTTCCGCACCCTCGACACGATCGTCCCGCGGAACCAGGGTCGCCAGGTGCTCGGCCAGCCTCCGCACAGTGGGATGGTCGAACGGGGCGGTCCTGGCGACGCGGACCCCGAGCTCGGATCCGAGCCCGTTCGCCAGCGCGACTGTGCCGACGCTGTCCATGCCCATCTCCGTGAACCCCTGACCGCGCCGCACTGAGTCGGGCGAGTCCGCTCCGAGCACTTCGGCGACCTTCCGGGCAACCAGCTCCATCAGGCTGTCCTGCCCGGAGGTCTCCCGTTCACTCGGCGTGGGTAGTGCGGACGTCTCCTCCCTGGCGGGTTCCGAGGACACCGGTGAACCGGACGGCCGTGGGAACCACAGCTTCGGTCCGCGCCAAGGGTGGGTCGGGACGTCGGCGGGTGCTCCGGACCGGGTGCGCACCGCCGACCAGTCGATGTCCACCCCCGCCTCGTACAGCGTTGCCAGAGCCGTGCCGATCGAGACCCGCTCCGGGCTGTCGTGCCGCAGGGATCCGGTCGCCACACCAGTGACACCGTCTTCGCGGAGACAGTCCAGCACCGGCCGCGTCAGGACCGGGTGCGGGCCGAGCTCCAAGAACACCCGATGCCCGGAGGCTCCGAGGTCGCGCACGGCCTCTGCGAACCGGACCGGCTCGCTGACGTTGCGTCCCCAGTGGACGCCGTCGAGCGCGGAGTCGGCAGTCGCCCCTTCAGTGGTCCGTGCCAGCGGAATCCTCGGCGCGGCCGGGTCCAGGTGCTCCAGCAACGAGCTCAGTTCGGTCCCCGACGGGCGCAGTCCCGGAGTGTGGAAGGCGTATTCCCCGGGCATCAACCGCGCCGAAGCACCCCGTTCGGAAAGGTGCGCCACCAGCTCGCGCACCGCATCGGACTCTCCCGAGACCACGGTGCTCACGGGGGAGTTGACCGCCGAGACGCACAGGGAGTCCTTCCAGGTGGTCAGCTCGGCGCGCACGTCCTGCTCCGGCAGCCGGATCGATGCCATTCGGCCCCGAGCTCGCGGGGTGGACAGCAGGCGACCACGACGAACGATGACCTCGACAGCGTCCGGAAGATCCAGCGCTCCGGCCACGTGTGCCGCCGTGACCTCCCCCATGCTGTGCCCAACGACGGCGGAGGGAACGACTCCCCAGTGCCGCCACAGTTCCGCCAGAGCCACCTGCACCGCGAACACAGCTGGTTGTGCTACCTCCGTGTTCGCCAACCCGCCGCCGTTCCCGTCCGCGCGCAGCGCGTCGAGGACGGACCAGCCCCCTCGCTCGGAGATGAGAGCGTCACAGCGGCTCAGCGCCTCGGCGAACACCGGCTCGTCGAGCAGACCGGTTGCCATCCCCGCCCACTGGGAGCCCTGTCCGGAGAAGACGAACACCACCGGTTCCTGCTCCTCGGTACCGGAACCGTCCTGCGAAGGGTGCTCGAGGTCTTCGGCGAGGCGGTCCGCGATCCCGTCGGCCAGCTCCCGCGCGTTTCTGCCGCTGACCGCGAGCCGCCGCTGCCTGTGGTGCGTACGGCGGGTGGCCGCCGTGCTCACGTAGGCGTCCAGCTCTCCTTCGTCAGTGAGCTCGGTCAACCGTTCGCGGTGGGCCTCGCCCAGCGCCCGCAGCGCGGCGCCGCTGGTCGTGGACAGCGGTAGCACGAGCGGGGCGTCACGGGCGGGTCGTTCCTGTGCGGCGGGCCGGGGAGCGGCCTCCAGGATCACGTGGGCGTTGGTCCCGCTGAGCCCGAACGAGCTCACACCGGCCAAACGGGGCGTGCTCCCCCCGGTCAGGGGGACCGTCTCGGTGGGCACCCGCACGGGCCAGTCCTCCCAGCGGATGGCCGGGTTGGGGGCCTCCAGGTGCAGATGAGCGGGAACCTCGCCGTGCCGCAACGCCAAGGCCGTCTTGAGCACGCCCGCTGCCCCGGACACCGAGTCGGTGTGCCCGATGTTGGTCTTCACCGAACCGATCAGCAGCGGCTCCGACCGGTTCGCGCCGTAGACCCCGGCGAGCGAGCCCACTTCGATCGGATCCCCCAACGGGGTTCCCGTGCCGTGGGCCTCGACGTAGTCCACCTCAGATCCCGAGACATCGGCGGCGCGCAGCGCATCGCGCAGCAATCCCTGCTGCGCCGCACCGTTGGGCGCGGTCAGCCCCGCGCTGTTGCCGTCGTGGTTGACCGCCGATCCACGCACCACGGCGAGGATGTCGTCGTCATCAGCCTCGGCATCGGCCAATCGCTTGAGCACCAGCACCGCGCAACCGTCGCCGCGAACGATCCCGTCCGCGCCCGCGTCGAACACGCGGCACCGACCGGATGGCGACATCGCGCCGATCTGGCACATGAACAGCGTCAGGTCGGGGGCCAGCTGAAGACTGGACCCCCCGACCAGCGCGAGATCCGCCTCGCCGGTGACCAGGCTCTGCCGGGCCAGGTGGAGGCCGACCAGCGACGAGGAACAGGCGGTGGACACGGACATGGTGGGGCCGTGCAGTCCCAGCAGATAGGACAGTCGTCCCGCCCCGAAGCTGGCCTCCTTGCCGGAGAGGTGCCATGGATCGACTTCGGTCTCGCCCGCCTGCCTGCTGTGCAGCAGCAGGTAGTCCATCCCCAGTGAAGCGGTGAAGACCGCAGTTCGTGAACCGTTCAGGTCCCCGGGGACGATTCCGGAGTCCTCCAGCGCCGACCAGCTCGTCTCCAGCAGCAGCCGCTGCTGCGGGTCCATCTGCCGAGCCTCCACCGGCGTGATGCCGAAGAATCCCGCGTCGAAGGACTCCACATCGGACAGGAATGCTCCCCACCTGGAGTACATCCGACCGGGCACCGATTCCCGCGGGTCGTAGTAGTGCTCGAGGCTCCAACGGGACTCGGGAACCTCCGTTACGGTATCGGTACCGGCCCGCAGCAGCTCCCACAGCCCACGTGGATCCGCGACGTCGCCGGGAAAACGACAACCGGCACCGACGATAGCGATAGCACCGTCCACCATGTCTCCTCCTCAGAACAGCGGAGCCGCGGTCGGCGCCCTGAGTTCGCCGAGGTGCTCGTGCCACAGGTGGTCCGGGTTGTCCTCGACCGTCTTGACCACGTCGCGCATCGCCGACAACGCCCGCGGCTCCTCGTCGTCGTAGACGTCGCCCTGCAGCATCTTCAGCACATCGAGCCGGTAACGCGGGTCCTGTACGAACGCGGTGAACAGGATGTTGAGCCGGTAGTAGATGGATATGAATTCGTACCAGTTGCGCACACCGCGACGGATCTTTCCCTCGAAGCGCGAGAAAGCCGATTTGCTGAAATCATCGTTCCCGACCGCGGAGACGATGTCCTCGGCCGCGATCTTGGCGCTGTTGAGCGCCACGCTCACACCGCTGGAGAAAATCGGATCGACGAACCGCGCGGCATCACCGATCATGACGAACCGGTCACCGGTGATCTCCTTCATCCCGTAGCTGTAGTCGCCCTCGGAGACGAAGGGACGCGCCCGGCGCGCCGACTCCAGTGCTGTGCGCAGCTCCGGTCTACTGCCTACGGTGTCCCAGAAGAACCGCTCGCGGTCCGACTTGGACCCGGCGAAATGCTTCTTCTGCGTGACCACGCCGACACTCGTGACGTCCTCCGTGATCGGAATCTGCCACACCCAGGTGTCGGTGATGGGCAGGAAGTGGATAAATATGTAGTCGGCCTTGCGCTCGTTCTCGGCGAGGGCCGTGCGGTCCAAGCCCTCGAACCAAGTGTGGATCGCGTACTGCTTGAACACCGGGTCCGGGACCTTGACCCCCAGCTGGCGTCCGAGGAAGGTGTCCCGCCCACTGGCGTCGACGACCATCCGCGCCCGCACCCCGACCTCCTGCTTGCCGACCGGAAAACGCACCGTGACCGCGTCCTCGTCGAATTCGACGCGGCGAATCCGCGTCCCCTCGAAGACCTTGGCGCCCGTGCTGCTGGCGTGCTGCAGCAGCAGCTGATCGAACTTTCCCCGGTCCACGTGGTAGGTGTAGTCCTGCGAGACACCTTCCTGATCGCGCTCGCTGAACTCGATTTCGGCAGCTCCCAGGCCGGAGTGCAGACCGCCGAAGCCGGCGCTGGGCACGCCGCTGGCCTCCGAGGTCCAAGCGGCTCCGTACTTCTTCGGAAACCCCGCGCCGTCCACCAGTTCCAACGCCCCTATCTCGGACAGCACCGGCGTGGTGGCGGGAACCAGCGACTCGCCGACGTGCGGGCGCGGGAACAGGGCGCTCTCGAACACCGCGCACGAGACCCCCGCACGGGCAAGGTAGGAGGCGATCGTGGAACCCGCAGGCCCACCGCCGATTATCGCAACATCGAAATCGAATCCTGTCATTCCATTCCCTCGCAGATCGGCTGCCACTTCCCGCTACACCACGAAACAGGCCGAATCGGGGGTCAAACCGCTTCCGAGTGCTCTTCCCGCAAGGCCAGCACGAGCGAGGTGACCGCTTCCAGGTTTTTGAAGTTGGACCCGAAGATCCTCTCAGGGGGGACGAAAACGCCGAACTCAGCACGCACGTGCGCGATGAGTTCGGCCGTGCTCAACGAATTCAGGATCCCCAGCTCCAGCAGTGGAGTCCTGCCGTCTATGTCAGCTTCGGAGTCCTTGACAACATTTTCCAGAACGAACTCACGAAGATTGGCGAGGACGTCCTCGCGGCTCAGCGGTGCGTCTTTCGTTTCGGCCACTGCTCTACCTCCCGGAGTGAGGGTCGGAACACGATTCCGCTGTGCCGGCCGCCGTGTGTCGCCCGCACAGCGTTTTGCACCGGGGCATCACGCCCCGTGGGGGATCGGCTCCGACAGCGCTGCTGCTCCACCCGCTTTCCGATGACACGGGTACGCTATCTGCCGCACGAGGGAACCGACTTCCACCTCGCGAACGAATCGACCGATCACACCCAGGGGTGACGCGGCGATACCTCACCCCGGTGGCCGTGGGCCCCACCATGCCGACGCCGGCGGGAAACGCACGCTTCACCCGGGGATGACGCCACGTGCGACTGCCGACCTCACGACACCCCGCCGCGCGCTCCCGCGGGGTCAGCAGAGCGCATCGCCGACATACCGCGCACCGCACCGCAGGAACCAGCCGCAGGGCCCGGCGGCGCCCCTGAGCTCTTCGCCACGAGCGGCGACGTTCCGGAGACCATGAATTCATCGCCGCAGGAATAAATGGTGGCCACGAATAGCTTTGAAACACATCGATCTCCCGATAGCATTCGGGCGTAAGTGGCCACGGACCATCCTTGCGCGCCGGTGGAGAACACCACCGCGAGCGGAACTGGCGGTGATCGTGCGAAACATAACTCCTGGTGACCACGAGCCACGGACCAACGTACTGCTACTCGGCTCGGCGAGTCCGTTCTGGACGAACCTAGCCACTATGCTGAGAGCGCACTCGGATTTCGAGATCAACGAGGTGCCGGACGCCCGATACCGGTCATCACCGTTTCTTCCCGAGGTAATCCTCGTCGAAGCCGGAGACGAGGACCTCCCCGATCCTGAGTACCGGTACGGGGCCGACGAGCCCCTCGCTCCCAGAGTGCTCGCCCTCGTCGACGAATCGACCCCGGTTTACAGGCACGAGGTGCACGGCGTGCTCAGCAAGAATCGCCCCTCCAGGGAGGTCGCGGCCGCGATCCGCCTCGTAGCGGGCGGGTACTGGCTGTCCGTTCCCCCGGAACCACCTGCTGGAACACTCGAAACGCAGGAGAACGGTTTCAACGTCGACCGGGCCGCGCTGGAGCAGCTCAGCGAGCGGGAGATCGATGTGCTGCGCCTGATCGCGAGCGGCTACGACAACGCCGAGATCTCCGGGGAGCTGTTCCTGAGCATCAGTACTGTGAAATCACACATCCGCCGCCTGTTCGGCAAGCTCGACATCAGCAACCGGACCCAGGCCGTTATCTACGCTTACGAGGGCGGGGTCATCGACCCCGCCTCGCGATAGCGCCGCGGCGAACCAGGTCGGTGCACGAATCAGGCAGCGTTCGCGCACCGACCTCTCACCAGGGAGAACCGTTCTCGATGCCCGTCACCACGGCGGCGCGGTCGTACTTGCCGTTGGGCGTGCGCGGGAGCTCCGAGACCACGTGCACGGTGTCCACGAGCATGTAGGTGGGCAACCGCGAGGCGCAGTGCCGCTTGAGCGTGAGCAGGTTCGGCGAATCGGCCTCCGAGGTCGGCACCAGCGCGGCGTGGAGTCGCGCGTCGAGACCGTCACCGACCACGACGACCAGCACCTCGCTCACCGCCTCGATCTCGGCGAGCACCGCCTCTATCTCGGACAGCTCGATGCGGTATCCGCGCACTTTGGCCATGTGGTCGCGCCTGCCCACGTACTCGAGCTGTCCCCATCCGTTCAAACGCGCCAGATCGCCGGTTCGGTACACACCACGCGACGATTCGCCTCCCCAATAGCCCAGCATCACCGTTGGCCCGGACACGACCAGCTCGGTACCCGAGCCGTCCGGGGCGGGCACGAGCTCGACGGTATCGCCCGAGCAGGCGAGACCGATCGGGATCGTGTGCCGCGGCACCTCCTCCAGCGGCCCCACCTCGTAGGAGGTGCACACGTTCGTCTCGGTGGGGCCGTACCAGTTGAATAGCCGGACATTCGGCCACGCTCGCCGCAACCTGCGCACGTGATCGGCCGCGAACGGTTCTCCCGCGAACACGCAGCAGCGCAGAGCGACAGGCGGCTCCCCGTCCAGCAGACCACCCTTGTTGATCATCAGCGCGAGCGCCGAAGGCACCGAGTACCAGATGGTGAGCTCGCGCTCCACGAGCACTCTCACGAGCTGCTCCGGCGCGAAGGCCACCTCGTCGTCCACGAGGTGCACGGAGGCCCCCGCGTGAAACGCTCCGTAGAGGTCGAACACGGACAGATCGAAGTTGAACGGCGCGTGATTGGACAGACGGTCACTCGGCGCGAGACCGAGTTCGGCGCAGGCCCACCGCACGAATGCCAGTGCGTTGGTGTGACTCAGGCAGACGCCCTTCGGCTCACCGGTGGAGCCGGAAGTGTAAAGAACATAGGCGGGGTCGTCGGGACTTCCGCGGTGGTGCGCGACCGCGCTGCCGTCGGAGTCTTCCCGCCGGAACTCGTCGCGTAGGGCCGCGATTCCACACTGCGGGCGCGTGTCCGAGAGCGTCCCCGCCCCTGAATCGGTGACGATCAGCGCCGCCGAGCAGCTCTCCGCGATGGTCTCGACCCTGGCCGCCGGGTTCCTTCCCGAGATCGGGACGTATATGGCACCGATGCGCAGGCACCCCTGCATCAGCGCAACCACGTGCACGGTTTTCGCGGTCCACAGCACCACGCGGTCCCCCGGACGGACTCCGCGGGCTCGCAGGGCGGTGGCGTACCGGTCCGCGAGACGGTCGAGGCCTCCGTAGGTCAGCGATTCGGTGGCATCGCGCACGGCCAGCGCACCCGGATCCCGAGCGGCGGCGTCGACCACCAGATCGTGCAGTCTCACAGTCCCAACTCCCTCGCGATGACGTTTTTCTGAATCTCCGAAGTACCGGAAAACAACAGACTCGGAACGCTGTCGCGGAGTGCCCGCTCGATACCGGGTTCGACCCGATATCCCTCGGCACCGAACAGACGCACCGCATCCAGGGCACTCGCCACGACGCTCTCGGACACGGCGAGTTTGGACAGCGCGATGTCCAGTGATGCCGATCCGCTCCGGTCGACTTCCCAGCACGCGCGGTAGAGCAGCAGCCGTGCCGACTCCGCGCGCAGCTTCATATCGGCCACTCGGTGTGCGACGGCTTGGAACCGCGAAAGCGGCTCACCGAACTGCTTGCGACTGGTTACCCGTGCGCGGACGTCGTCGACGAGCCGGTCCAGCAAACCGAGGTATCCGGCGAACAGACAGCTGCGCTCCCACCCCATGGAATGTTGGAATATCGCCGCCCCGCCACCGACGTGCCCCAGCACGTTCCCCTCCGGGACGAAGCACTCCCGGAACACCACGGTCCCCGCCGGCACCGATTCCAGCCCCATTTTGGCGAACGACTCACCCGCTTCGACCCCGTCGGTGGTGGTATCCACCAGGAAAGCTGTCTGCCCCAGGTGCCCCGCTTCCGGGTCGGTAGTGGCGTACACGACCAGAGCATCGGCAACAGGACCGTTGCTGACGAAACTCTTGGTCCCGTCAAGCAGGTATCCACCGGTGACATTGCGGGCCTCGACCGACAGTCTGCTGACGTCGGAGCCGGCCTCCTGCTCGGTCATCGCGTTGCCCGCGATCAGCTCGCCGGAACACATTCCGGGCAGCCAACGCTCCCGCAACGCCTCGCCGCCGAACCTGGCCAGCGGAACGGCGCAGGCGAACTGATGGGCCCCCACGGCGAAAACCACCCCGGTGTCCGACCAGCCGCGTCCGAACGCCTCGAATAACCTCGCCGTGTCCAGCGCGCCGTGCCCCTGACCACCGTAGCGGCGGGGTACAGCCAGACCGAGCACCCCGAGCTCCGCCAGCACGGGCCAGTGGTCCCGCAACGAACCGCCGTGATCGGCGACGCCCTCGAAGTCCGCGGTGTGACAGCACTGCTGCGAGGCCCACAAAAGCTCTCGGTAGCGCCGGTCCTGCTCCGCAGTCCACCCGAATTCCACTGTCTCCCCCGAGCTTTCCTCGATCATCGGCGGTGATGCCCCGGAACCACCACAAAGCCCCGCTCGAAACACGTCGAACGGTCCTCGCCCGAGCATCGATGGGCAAGTTCCGGAAGCTGCCACGAGAGTCGCAGCAGGTTCCCGTCACGACAAGATCCGAAAGAACGGAAAACAAAATCGCACCAAAGTAGCATCACCGCACAGTTGACAGAAAACGGACCACGCCGAAGGGTTTCACACGAAGTCGAGCCTGGTTAAAATATCCATCATGGAATCAAGGGGACCACTTCCGCTGTTCTGCTTTCCGCACGCGGGTGGGGACGCCACGAGCTACGGCCATCGGTGGCGAGGCGTCGACGACCGGATCAACATCGAACCGGTCCAGCTCCCGGGGCACGGAATCCGCCTCACAGAGCCCCCCTTCCAGGACTTGGGCGAACTTGTTTCACATTCCATCGAGCAGATGCACCACAGCATTTCCACCCCGGACAACTGCATACTCTTCGGGCACAGCTTCGGCGCGCTCGTTGCCTTCGAAACAGCTTTGCGCTGCACTGATCGAGAAACTCGTCCGGCCGCGTTGATCGTCTCAGGACGAAACGGCCCCGGGATCGCCCACCGGGCCCCACGAACTCCGCACGGCAGCACCATGCTGCACTCGCTGTCCGACGAGGATCTGGTCACCGCGCTGCGCGAGCTCGACGGCATCCCCGTGGAACTGGAAAGAGACCCGGAGCTGCTCGCCCTGTTCCTGCCCGCGGTACGCGCCGACCTCGGCATGGCCGAAAACTACCAGCCGGTTCGGCACGTCCGCGTTCCCTGCCCGATCGCGGTGCTGGTGGCCGAGGACGATCCGATGATCGACCCCGAGGGGATCGCACAATGGTCCGAGGCCACTGATTCGCAACACGTCGCGCTGCCCGTTCCCGGAGGGCACATGGCCGTGGGGGAACCAGCATTCGGTGGACGGATAACCGCTGCAATCGACGCCCTGGGCCTGTTCGACTAAAATATTATCCCACGAAGAAATCATCCGCGCCGAATACGAACAGAACACGAGGGAACAAGACTGGGGGAACACGAGAAAAATGCCACCTCCGCCCCACTCCTCCCCGGAAGACCAAACGGACGACAAAACAAGAGAGAAGAGCAATAGACAAAAGCGCGGCCGGAGGCCCGGGTTTCCCGACACGAAAAACACGATCATGATTTCAGCGCGCTCAATGTTCGCCGATCTCGGGTACGAAAAGACGTCAGTCCGGTCGATAGCGGACCTATCCGAAGTGGACCCGTCCCTGGTCCTCTACTTCTTCGGTTCCAAGGAGAACCTCTTCCACGAAGCTGTCGTGCAGGCGCTCCAGTTCATGGTCCCGCCACATTCGGTGTTCGCCGACGGACCGCACCACATCGCCGAACGACTGCTGCAGCACGTCATGTCACTGTGGGAGACCCCGAGCAGCCGAGACACCCTGACAGCGATACTGCGCTCTTCGATGTCCCACCACATGGCCACATGCGAGCTGAGCGCGTTCTTCGAGGGCCACTTGCTGCCACAATTCCGGGACACCATCCGGATGCCGAACCCCGAACTGCGCAGTTGCCTGGTCAGCTCCCACCTCGCCGGACTGACCCTGATGCGCTATGTCGTACCCGTCAAACCGCTGGCCTCTATGGAAGTGCCGCAGATCATCTCGTCGGTGGCCCCCACCCTGCGCCACTACATCCTCGGTGAGCTGTGAAGCGGGTGCCGCGTGGCCATCCCGGAGGACCACGCGGCACCCCCATCCCTCAGGTCGGTACAGTGCTGATCTCGCGCATCTCGGCCACCAGCTGCTGATAGCCCGGCGACTGCACCAACGGCATCATCGAAGTAAGCTTCGCCATGTCACCGCTCGGCCGCAACCGCCCGGACATGAACGCCTCCGAAGCCGCGAGTTCACCACGCAGCACGCGGACGTTGTCCGCGAAAGTGGCGGTGATCGTGAAATCCGGTTCGCCGCTGTCCCCGAGAACGGCGTTGTCGATGCGACCGTCGTTGATCACGAAGTAGTAATGGATGTTCGCCCGGTCCGGAACTTCGGTGATCACATACTGCACCACCAGATTCAGTCCGGGCTGCTCGACGAGCTCGCGCCCACGCTTCTCGAACTCCGCGAAGAACTCCGCGGACAGGTACTCGATGTCGGACATCTTCGTCTCCCTAGCGATTCGTCACTTTGACCTGGAGGTCTCGCATACCGCGCATCGTCACCAGAGGCCGGTAACTCGGTTCCTTCGTGACTTCGACGCTGTCGAAGCGTTCCAGCAGTTTGTGCAGGGTGATGTCCGCCTCCAACTTGGCCAGCGACCACCCGAGGCAGTAGTGCGGCCCCGCACCGAACGAGACGTGGCTCGCGCCGCGTCTGCCGACGTCGAAGCGGTCCGGATCCGGGAAGTGATCCGGGTCCCGATTCGCTGAGGCCAGCATCGCTATCACCGTCTCGTCCTTGGGAATCCGTACACCGCCGATCACGGAGTCCTCCAGCGATGTCCGCATCAGCAGCTGGATCGGAGGATCGAACCGCAGAACCTCGTCGACGGCCGTTTCGACCAGCTCCGGCTCCGCGCGAAGCCGTCGCTCCTGGTCGGGATGGCGGTGCAGAGCCAACACCATGTTGCTGATCGTGTTGGTGGCCGTCTCGAACCCGGCCCCGACGATCGTGTTGCAGATGACCAGCAGTTCCTGCGCGGTCAGTCGATCGCCGGACTCCTCCGCCTCGATCAGCGCACTGATCATGTCATCACGTGGCTCACGCCGCCTCCGCTCGATGAGTTCCTCGAAGTAGTTGTCGGTGAACTCGGCCCCCTCGTCGGCCTGCCGCAACTGCTCCGGCGTGATGGCGATGTCGAAGGTCTGCTGGAAGGCGCGCATCGGCTCCCGCAGTGCGGGCGCCTCTTCGGTGGGAACCCCCAGCAGTGTGGTGATCACCGCCAGCGGCAGCGGAAAGGCGAAGTCGTTCAGCAGGTCCCCGCCGCCTGCCTCGGCCAGCGGGTCCAGCATCTCGTCCACCAACCGGGAAATGGACTCACGCATCTCGGCCACGCGACGCGGTGTGAACGCGTGCTTGACCAGATTGCGCAATCGTGTGTGCTCCGGAGGGTTCTTCCACAGCATGCTCGCCGCCATCCGGCGCAGCGCAGCGTGATCGTTCCAGTCCCCCCCGAACTTGTTGCCGATGAACAGCTGCGCGTCCCTGCCCATGCTCCGGTCCCGCAGCACGGTGTTGACATCGTCGTAGCGACTGACCATCCACATTCCCATCGCGCTGTGATGCACGGGGGCCAGCTCGCGCAGCCTGTGATACATCGGGTACGGATCCGTACGTCCTTCCGGCGTGAACACGATCCGCGCCAGCTCTGCTTCCGCCGCGGTGCTTCGCGGTTCCGCTGCCGAATTCGGACCGGTCTCGGTATCCGTGGTCATCTCGTTCCTCCCAGTCGATGGAGATGGGTGATACGGGCGGCAAGACCGCCGCATCGATTCGCGGAGCACACCGCGCGAGCTCAGAACAGCCGAGTCCCGCGCAACCTGGCCTTGACGACTTCCTTGGCAGTACCGCCGACGAGTTCGCGGACGTCGCGGGGCGCGTCGCCGGCCACCCAGCTCACGGTGCGCAACAACTTGCGGGGAGTGGGGTACAGGAAAGGCTGGTTTCGGTTGTTGAAGCCGACTCCCGGCGGGATGTAATCGGCTTGCTCCAGCTCGGTGAACAGCCGGTCGGCGGCCTGCGCACCGGTGATCTCACCGCGCTCGTAGGCCTCGACCCGATCGACCATGAGCCGGAACAGCTTGGCGTATTCCTCGTGATCGGGCCACCACAATCCCGTGTTCGGCGCGTTCTCCAGCTCCCGCAACACCGCGTGGTCACCCGTCCTGCGGAACCGCGTCATCGCCTTCTGCAGCCGGAAGGCGCCGAGCACCGAGCCGAACGACCAGATGCGAAACACCGCGTTCCACAACTCGTAACAATCGAACGAGATGTAGGCGCAGTTGACCAGCTCATCGTTGTAGTCGAGCAGTCCCTGCTCCAACTTCTCCACGTAGGAGAACCGCTCCGCGGAGAAGTCGTCGTCCTCGAGCGCGGACAACAACCGCCCGGCCAGCGCGTTGATCACCTCGGCGGTGTTGGACAGCCCTCGGGAGAACAGCGGATCGAGGAAACCTGCGGCGTGCGACATCAGACACCACCGATCACCGACCGACCTGCTCGAAGAATACTGCAACCTCCCCGTGGATACCCACGGCCGAACCGCACGCGCCCGATGGAACTCGCGTTCCACGGCCGGAAAACGGGAGGCGAATTCGAAGAACTCCTCCTCGGGGACCGCATCGCCCTGCTTGGGATAAGTTCGCGGGTCCACAGTGACCCCAACGCTGACCAGCGGGTTATTGGAGTACGGGTTGTTGTTGAACGGAATGACCCAGAACCAGCCTCGATCGAACAGGTGGTGCATCGTCCCGTGACTCCACGGCACCGGCGGACGCTCGGACTTCGTGTGACGCAACGCCTCATCGGTGGATTTGACGTTGACCATGTGGGTGAACGACGAACGTGAGTGGTGCTTGAAACGGCACGGCTGCTCACGCAGCTCCAACTTGTCGGCCAGCGGTGAGCGGAAACCACTGGCGTCAACCAAGTACCGGCCCTTGATCGTCTGTCCCCCAGCTGTGATCGCGGAAACGGAGTCCTCGTCGAAGTCGACGTCGTCGATCCGGGTGGACAACATCGAGTCACAGCCGTACCGCACGGCAGCGTTGAACAGGTAGGAGTCCGTGTCCTGCCGGAACAAGTGGCTGGACTTGTTGAGCACACCCGGGGTGTTGAACTGGTTGCTCTCCGCGGGATCGGGTTCCTTGCCCGTCTCGTGACGCATGAACCCGAAGTGCTTCTTCCACCCGAAGCTGGTGTTGATGTCCTTGACGCACGAGTCGAACGAAGCCAGCGTGGCGATCTCCGGCACGCCGTAGCGCTCCGAGATCGTTCGCAGTGCGAGCAGCGTGTAGGGAATCATCGACTCGCCGATCGCGAACTTCGGATGGGTTCCCGCGTCCACGATGACAACTCGCGCACCGTTGCGTGCCAGAATCGCACCGAGCACCGACCCTGCGAGTCCCGCCCCCAGGACGATGACGTCGTACTCGATCTGCTGCCGCAACGCGGGCCCCGCCGAGGGACCGATCGCTCCTTCTGCCATGCCGAACTCCTCACGCCGCGCACGTCGTTCGTACCCGGCCGTCGCGGGGTTTCCTCACCGCACGGGAGCGGACGTCTGCGGTGTTCGACGTCTTCCGCTGTGGTCGACGGGTGCTCGCGCCGCACAGCGAAGCCCGGCTTCCCGTGCCGTTGCGACGGCGAATCATCGCCATTACCAACGAGGCTCACCGTAGTGCGGAACCCTCACCGGCGTCTTCGCTCAGCGGACCGAATGCCCGAGTGGCACTTTCGGACTACTGGAGTTCTCCGTGTGGAGAGCCCCACCACGCACACGTCGAGCGCGGGTGGAGGCCTGAACGGACAGGATCCCACCCGCGCTCGGCGCGCGGGAATCACTTGCGGTCGGCCCCGAGGCGCAGCTCTCCCCGGTATGCCCACCACAACAGCAGCAGGCCGATCACAGCGGCCCCGAACAAACCGGTGATCCTGCCGGCCCCCAGGTCGGCGAAGCCGTGCATGTACGGGCCGAACCAGGCGAAAATCCTGGAGAACGGCCACCAGAAGCTGAACACCTGAGCCGATTCCGGCAGGAACGCGACCATGGTGAACCCTCCCGCCACGAAGAAAGTGGCGATAGCCCCCACGGTCAGCAACGGCTGAGCGCTGCGGAAGACCTTCAGCCAGTGGCCCAGCAGGATTCCCAGACCACCGCAGGCGATCAACACCGGAATCATCGCCAGATACATCACCAGTATCCTGCCGAGCGGCACCTGCAACTGCGCTATCCAGTAGGACAGCCCCAGGGGCAGCAAGGACAGAATCATGGACACGATCGTCGCCGTGGCCACATTGGCCAATCCGGAAACCGCGGGATGCAACGGCGTCAGCAGGATCTCCTTGCGCGTTCCGCCCTCTCTTTCGATGAGGAAGAGGTTCGCCGCGATCAGGGTGGCCCCGAAGAACAGCGCGAGCAGCACGCTACTGCCACCGAGATATGCCGAGCGCGGGACGTCCTGGGGTTTGACCGACTGCATTTCCTCGGTGAGCACGGGTGAGGCGCCCGGCACCGGCGTGTGGTTGAGCACGACCTGCAACCTGCCCCGGAAGTTCTTGGCCGCGTCGCTGTTGATGTTGAAGGTTTCCATTCGCAGTCGGTGCGTGTCGGAGTAGTCATCCGGGATGACCAACAGCATGTGCAGCCTGCCCCGGTCCAATTTCCGCTTGGCGTCGGCGTAGTCGGTCTCGACCACGCGATAGTAGGGCCCCAGGTCCGAACCGACGCTTCTGATCTGCTCTTCCAATTTCCGCGCCTGATTGTCCTCCCCGCGGTTGACCAACGCGATCGGATAGGTGTCACCGACTCCGCCGAATATCATCGTGGACAGAATCAGCATCGCGACGGGCAGCACGACGACCTGCGCGAGCAGGGATCGTTGCCGGGTCAACAACTTCACGTTACGCACATGGGTCGCCAGAACGGCACGCGTGATCCGCATCGTTTTCCCCTCATTGCCCTTGCGCGAAGGTAAGTTTCCGACGCAGCACGGCCACGGCTCCCACCGTCAACACCAGGACGATGCCCACCATCCACAGCATGTAGTGGTCCATACTGTACACCGGAGAAATTCCCTCGGCGTTGAAACGAATTTGGTCGGTGACCGGCCCCACCGGCCACCATCGGACGCTGTACCACAGCCATTCGACGAACCCGAAGTGCGCATACCCCCGCATGTAGGATTCCAGCCCCACCAGGAGGAAGTGCACCAGCGAGACAACGGCCGCGATCGGCACCAGGGGCAACGACCTGCGCAGCAGTACCCCCAGCAGCGCACCGAGCGCCGCCCCGTAGAAGAACAACACCACTATGGGCAGCCAGGTGCCCGGTCCCAGCTGGCCGACCGGATACGGCAGCGCGAACTGGAGCGTGATCAGGACGAGCACTATCGTGACGACACTCTGCAGCAAGGTGGCCATCCACTTGCCGAACACCAGCGGCCAGAATCCCTTCGGAGAGAGCACGACGTTCTTGGCCGTGCCCTCCTCCCATTCACGGGCGATGAGGTTTCCGGTGTTGACCATGCCCCCGTAGATCAGCGCGAACATGAGCAGACTCGCACCCATGTACCCGGCGAATCCCATCTCCTCCTTCCAGTGCGGACTTTCCCGAACGTCGACTTGGTGCTGCGGATCGACTTCTCCTTGGAAGCTCATCATCGCGTTGGTCAGCCGCAGCCGGAGATTCTTGGATATGTCGGAGTTGATGTTGTAGACACCGAGGCCCACGGTCGCCTCACCGGCACGCACGTCCTGCTCGAAGGTCTCGGGGATCCGCACGATGCCCATCGCCTCGCCGGAGTCGAACGCCCGCTCGGCGCGCTGCGGATCCGTGGTGATCACTCTCCAGGCCTCGCCGTCGGCGGAGGACTGCTGCTCCATGATCCGAACCAGCCGCTCGGCCGCGGGCCCTTGTGACTCCTTGGCGATGTAGATCGGGTTCGTGGTGGCCGCCTGGACGATGAACGAGTACAGCAGGGTGAAGAAAACCGGGAGCATGATCCCGATGATGAAAAACCCCGGGTTGCGAGCGCTCTGCACGAGATCCTTGCGCACCAGGGCTGCTGTCGCTGTCAGCATGGCCGATCTCTCCTCGTCTCAGTCCCGAAGGGCACGGCCGGTGAACTGCAGGAAAACGTCCTGGAGATTGGACTCCTTGACCTCGAAACTGACCATCCGCTCGCTCAACCTGGTGGAAGCGCGTTCGAGCTCCCGGATCAGTTGAATCGCCTCGCGAGTTTCGGTCAGCTCCGCCGATACCGTGGTCCCGTCCCTGACGGGAGCCGTCGCACCGTCCAGCAGACCGGCTGCCTCGGCGGCCGCGTCCTCATCGGCGAAGTGCAGCAGCAGACGTCGCCCACCCGCCATCGCCTTGAGCTCGGGCACCGTTCCGCTCACGACCTTGGTCCCGTGATCGAGAATGACGATGTGGTCGGACAGCTGTTCGGCCTCTTCCATGTAATTCGTCGTCAGCAGCACGCACATGCCCTGCGCCGCCAACTCGCGCACCTGCTCCCAGAGCGCCGCGCGGGAGTGCACGTCGACACCGAGCGTGGGCTCGTCCAGCAGCAGTGCTTTCGGTTCGGTCAGCAGCGCCCTCGCCAGCGCCAGCCTGCGCTGCATCCCGCCGGAGTAGGTCCCCACCCGATCCCGCTGTCGATCGGTGAGCTGCACCAGTTCGAGCACCCGGTCGATGCGGGCCCCGAGGTCGTGGTGGTCCACCCCATAGTAGTGACCGTGGAACGAGAGGTTCTCCCGCGCGTTGAGGCTGTTGTACAGGGCGGTCTCCTGCGGCACGACAGCCAGGTTGCGCAGCACTTCACGTCGTTGGCGCACCGGGTCGTTGCCGAAGATCCGCACTTTGCCCGAGCTGGGACGTAGCAGTCCGCAGATCAGGTTCACGGTGGTCGTCTTACCGGAACCGTTCGGGCCCAGCAGGCAGACGACGTTGCCCCGGGGGATCTCGAAGGACACGTCGTTGACCGCTACCAGCGGTTCGCGCTTACGGCGTTCGAAGCTCACCAGCGCTCGGTCCAGCGAGATCGCCGTGTCGGAACCGTCCCGGTCTGTTCGTGGGGCGCTGACTTGGGACTGTGCAGTCAAGATCACTCCTTGGTCAGTGGATCATTGCTTCCTGCCTCGGTCGCGCCGTCGGTGAGCACGCACGAGACGAAGAACCGCACGTGCTGCCGCACCAGTTCGTGACCGAGCCTGCGGTCCTCGCGCCCCGCCTGGGCGTGCAGGTAGACGAATCGCGCGTTGCCCACCGGGGCCAGCAGTTCCCAGACGAGCTGTTCCGCGGAGAAGTCGTCCCGAACCAGCCCCTGCCGCATCCACGACCGCATCGGTTCGTGCAGCTGACGCTGCACCTCGGCGATGGCGTCGGCGAGGCTGCGCCCCTTGCCGGCGCGGCCGATCATCCCCTCGCGGATCAGCACGCTGGCGAACCGGCGAGCCCTGGGGCGGTCGAACGCCGTCATGATCTTGTCCACCAGCTTGCCGATCGCGTCGGCCGGTGCCTCGTCCGCGAGCTGCTCCGGGGCGAGTCCGAGCACGGAGAGGTCCAGCAGCCCGACCTCGGACAGCAGGGCGTCGAAGATCGCCTGCTTGCCACTGAAGTGCGAGTAGATGGCGCTGTCCCTGATCCCTGTTCGTTCCGCGATCTCCCGCACCGAGGTGCCTGCGAACCCCTTGTTCGAGAACAACGTGAGCGCGGCGTCGAGCAGCCGCTCCCTGGTGTTGGTGGCCTCGGACTTCGGCGGACGACCGAGCCTGCGAGGTGTGGACGCCGAGGAAGACATGGCCCAATAATAGCGAGCGCTCGCTAAGATGCAATCCCCCTCCTTCCGGAGTGGATCACGGACTCCTCCCCCGGTACGATCATGCGAAAGTAGTAATAATCGCATGTCACGAGGGGGTTACTGCGTCACGAAGCGGTATATATATTAGTGAGCGCACAGAAACTTTTGGAGAAATCGATGACCTTCCCGAACAGCACTCCGACGGTCGTGGTGACCGGAGCTTCCAGCGGGATCGGACACGCGACGGCGGTTCGACTCGCCCGAAACGGCTACCGGGTGCACGCGGGGTTCCGTCACCCCGAGGACGGTGCGAGCCTGGCCGAGGAATCCCCGAACCTGGCACCGGTGCACCTGGATGTCACCGACCCCGAGAGCATCGAAGCACTGCGCGAGCAGGTCGAGGCCGCACCGGACACCGCCCCGTTGCGGGGGCTGGTCAACAATGCGGGCACCACCACTGCCGCGCCGATCGAGTACGTCTCGCCGGACGAACTGCGCCGAGTGCTGGATGTCAACGTGGTCGGCCAGGTCGCGGTCACCAGAGCACTGCTGCCCGCACTTCGACGGAGCCACGGCCGCGTGATCAACATCAGCTCGATGGGCGGCCGGATCGCGAGTCCCGTCATGGGGCCGTACGCGGCCTCGAAGTTCGCGCTGGAAGCCATCACCGATGCCTTGCGTCGCGAACTCGTCGACCAGGACGTCGAGGTGGTGGCGATCGAGCCGGGAGCGGTGGCCACCCCGATCTGGAACAAGATCGATTCCAAGGTGAACCTGGACTCCGTTCCCGAACAGGCAAGACAGGTTTACGGCGACCTCATCACCGGCGTCGAGGAGGGAATTTTCAAGGTGAGTGCGACCCACGGTGTCCCGCCGGAGCGCATCGCCGAGGTGATCGAACAAGCGCTGACCCGACCTCACCCCCGCGCGCGATATCTCGTCGGGCGGTCGGCACGGATGCGGGTGATGCTCTCCCGGATTCTGCCTCCGAAGCTGTTCGACCTGCTCCTGTCCGGTGTCATGCGTCGCATCGGTGCGCGGACCAGGACCACGGCCCCCGCCTCACGCCGCTCATCCTGATCCGGGCCGTCACAGGGTCGAAAGCAGACCAGTTAAGGAGTCGTCATGCGCGAGCACCAGCCGCTGCGCGAGATTCTCGAGCGCCCGCGCCCGTTCGTGGCCCCGGACCTCAGACCGACGGGACTGCGACTGCGTCCCGAACGACTTGGCGACGGTGTGTACGCGCTGCTGGCCAACCAACCTCCGAAGGACAACAACGGCGTCGTCTTCGGACGCGATGCCACCCTCGTGGTCGACACCGGAGTAACCCCCACCGTGGGGGAACAGATCCAGCACGAAGCGAGCAAGCTCACCGCCGCACCGATCCGCTACGTGGCGAACACGACGTACCACGGTGATCACACCTTCGGAAACACCGCGTTCGGCTCCGAGGTCACCATACTGTCCTCGACCGCGAACCGGATGTGCATGGATGACCTGGAGCGGGAGAAACGAGCACGCAGCGAGAGCATGTTCGGCGAATCGTCCCTGGACGAGGTGACCACCTGGCGACGGCCGGACATCGCCTTCGACCGGTTCCTGTCGGTCGACCTGGGGAACAAGACCGTGTGGTTGTGGCACTTCGGTCCGGGCAACGGAGCCGGCGACGTGCTGGTCCAGGCCCCGGAGGAGGAGGTGGCCTGGACGGGCAACTTCCTCGTTCCCGCCGGGATGGTGCCGATGGTGCTCATCGGCGACCCCTGGTCCTATTCCGACTCGGTGCGGGCCGCTCTCGAACAGCTCGACATCGAACGCATCGTGCCCGGACACGGTTCCATCGCTCCCGCACGTCCCGCCGCCGAATGGATGCTGGACTACTTGGAGCAACTCGGGGCGACGGTGTTGCGGGACTTCCGCGCGGGCAAGGACGTCGATCGCGTCATGAACGAGTTCACCCTGTCGGCGGGCCACGGTGAGAACGAGATGGTGCGCGCGCTCAACGAATCGTTCCACCGTCTCAACATCCTCACCACGTACCGACGGCTCGGTGACTCGGCCGAACGGGACTGACGAGGAACGGAAGACCGGGGCGCGCTCCCGTCGTTCTCAGGTACCACCGGCGCTTTCAACCGCGGGACTGAAGACGCTGCCCACCGTCCCGCATTAGCGTGACGACGCACAGTCCAGAACACACCTGGTTCCGTGGTAGCCGACGGGGCCGGAAGCTCCCGGCCCGGCGGGGCCGGTCGCGTGCCACTCGCGTATCGGGTGCCTTCCAGCTCCTCGCCCACTCCGTTTCGGGGCCACGGCCACGACTGCTCACGTCGAGTTGAGGTGTCCCGTGAAAGAGCTGTACGAACTCGGTGAGATTCCTCCGCGCGGCGCGGTACCGGAGAAGATGTACGCCTCGGTCATCCGCCCGGAACGTTTCGGAGAACCGGAACAGGCGTTCGCGACCGAAGTGGTCGACACTCCGCGCCCGGACAGAGGCCAAGTACTGGTCTACATGATGGCCGCAGGAATCAACTACAACAACGTGTGGGCCTCCCTGGGGGCCCCGCTCGACGTCATCGCCGCACGGAAACGCCACGGTGCGACCGAGGAGTTCCACATCGGAGGTTCCGAGGGCTCAGGGGTCGTCTGGGCCGTCGGAGCGGGCGTCGAGTCGGTTTCCGTGGGGGACCACGTGGTGCTGTCGGGATGCATGTGGGACGAGACTTCGACCGACATCCGGCTCGGAGCCGACCCCATGACGTCGAGATCACAGGTCGCCTGGGGGTACGAAGCGAATTACGGCTCGTTCGGCCAGTTCGCGCTCGTCGACGACTACCAGTGCCATCCGAAACCGCCGAACCTCAGTTGGGAGGACGCCGCGGCGTTCGTGCTCACCGGGGCCACCGCGTACCGGCAGCTGTGCGGCTGGCCACCGAACACGGTGCGACCGGGTGATCCGGTGCTGATCTGGGGAGGGGCAGGCGGTTTGGGGTCGATGGCCATCCAGATCGTCTCGCTGCTCGGCGGCATCCCGGTCGCCGTTGTATCCAGCGACGACCGTGCGCGCTACTGCGAACGGCTCGGCGCACGGGGGACCATCGACCGGCGCGCTTACGACCACTGGGGACCGCTGCCCCGCGGGGAGGACGAAACGGCCACGGCGCGCTGGACCGAGTCCGTGCGTGCCTTCGGCCGCGCTTTCTGGGAGGTCATCGGCGAGCGGCGCTCGCCGAGCCTCGTCCTGGAGCACACCGGCCAGGACACCATCCCGACCTCGATGTACCTGTGCGACAACGCTGGCATGGTCGTTATCTGCGGCGGCACCACGGGATACCTCTCCGATGTCGACCTGCGGTTCCTCTGGATGCGACAGAAACGGTTGCAGGGTTCGCACTTCGCGAACCTGCGGCAGTGCCGGGAGGTCGTCTCCCTGGTGGGTGCGGGCAGACTGGACCCGTGCCTGTCCTGGTGCGAACCGTTCGACAGCATCGGCAAGGCCCACCAGCTCATGTACCACAACGAGCACCCCGGTGGGAACATGGCCGTGCTGGTCAACGCCTCGACCACGGGCGGGACCTCATTGGACTGACCCAGCACGCCGATGCCCGGCACCGAGCCTGCGCGCAGCGACGACCGAACTCTGCCACGCCGGTGACTTCGCGACGTGCTCGCCGAAATCCGTTTCCCGAGCGGCCACGCCCACGCACTCGCCTGTCCTCGAAGGAGCGAGATGCCACGAATCCCGTATCCCGATGAGCCTTCCCTGCCCGAACCCGCACGAACAGCGCTGGAGCGCATGGTCGCTCCGCTGAACCTGATCCGCATGTGCGCCCACGCGACCACGCTGGTGGGACCGCTGATCAAGCTGAGCACCGCGCTGCTGAGCAGGCTGCACCTGTCCGCCCGACACCGGGAACTGCTGATCCTGCGCACCGCTCGAAACACCCGCTGCGATTACGTCCTCGCCCAGCACGAGGTCATCGCGCGTGAGATCGGTATGACCGAGGAGGAAATCGCGGCGACGCGCAGGACGGACCCCGGTTTCCGGGGAACCGCCGAGCGGGAACTGCTCGATGCCGCCGACGAGCTCGTCGAGCGGACCACGCTGGACCCCGAGCGTGTGGCGAGCTTGCTGAGCAGTTTCGACCACGCCCAGCTGGTGGAGCTGTTCCTGCTCGTCGGGCACTACCGGATGCTGGCCGGTCTGCTCAACGGCCTGGCGGTCGACATAGATCCGCGGGGCGAGAAGTTCGTCGAACTCGCGAACCACCGTCCCGACAGCACAAAGCAGCAGGAGTCCGGGTGATGACCGATCCTACCGACAGCGCCGCGGAACCAGTGGCGATCACCGGAATAGGCCTGGTACTGCCCGGTGCCCACACGGTGCGGGAGTTCTGGTCCCACCTCAGCCTGGGAAACTCGCAGGTGACGAGGTTGAGAGGATTGAATCCCGAGCACGAGGGCCTGGCAGTGCGCGCGGGCGCCGAGATCACGGAATTCGACCACCGGCGGTTCTTGCCGGACCTTCCCGAGCGACACGCCGCGAAATACAGCCGGGAGATCCTCGCGACCATGTCGGCCTGCACCTCGGCGTTCCGCGACTCCGGCCTGCAGCACCACGACGTCGACCCGAGAAAGCTGTCCCTCGTGGAATCCAGCTCACGGGGAGCACTGGAGTGGTGGTTGACCCGTTCCCACGAGGACACGACCGACTCGGGTGCGATGTTTCGAGGTCTGCTCGGGTCAGCGGCCTCGCTGACTGCCATCCAGCTGGGTGCGCGCGGCCTGGTTACCACGGTGAGCAGCGCCTGCGTCGGCGGGCACCACGCGATCGGCCTGGCATCGCGCGAGCTGCGCTCGCACTCCAGTGACGCGGTCCTCGTCGGCGGTCACGACTTCCCCCTGGTGCCGGAGGTACTGCGCACGTTCGAAGCACTCGGCCCCGGCGTACTCTCCGGCGAGTTGGAACGCCCCGAGCACGCGATCCGCCCGTACGACCGGGACCGCGCGGGGATGGTGCTGGGCGAAGCCGCGGTGACGCTGTGCCTGGAGCGGGCCTCCAGCGCCCAGGAACGCGGAGCCCGGCCCTACGCCCACGTTCTCGAACACGGCGCCATGAACGAGGCCGCCCACGCCACCTCGATGGACATCACCGGCAAGCGCACCGCCGATCTGGTGCGGGAGACCGTGTTCGCCTCGGGGCGTCGCATCGAGGACGTGGGCTACTACTGCGGGCACGGCACCGCCACCAGGTCCAACGACCTGGCCGAAAGCCGCACGGTGCGGGCACTGCACCCGGATCTTTCCCCGTCCGCGCTGCCACCGCTCGGTTCGAACAAGCCGATCTTCGGCCACACACTGGGTGCCGCGGGGATCATCAACGTCGCCGCGACCGCGCTGATGCTGCACCACCAGTGGCTGGCACCGACGATCAACCTGGTGGACGTGGATCCCGCCTGCGATATCGACCACGTAGCGCACACGGGACGAGAAGCCCGGTTCGACCTGGCCGTCTCGCTCGCCTTCGCCATCGGCAGCCAAACCTCCGTCGTGGCGTTGGGAGCACCCGATGCGTGAACCGGAGATCGCGGATTCGGTGGACGAACTGGTCCGTAAGCACATCACTCCCGAAGCGCACCTGCACTTCGCCTCAACGATGGCACGTCCGAACGCGTTGTTGCACGCGGTCGCCCGGACGCTGCGAGGCAGCGGGGCGCTGACGGTGAGCATGGCGGCCGTGCACTCGAGCGCGCACGCGCTGGCGCTGTCGGGCGCGGTGCGCAGGATGATCACCTGCTTCCTCGGGGAAACGTACCCGACACCACGGCCCTGCCGGCTGTACCACCACGTCGGCCGGAAGGACCCGTTCGAGTTGGAGTCCTGGTCGCTGTTCACGCAGGTTCAACGGCTGATGGCCGCAGCCATGGGACAACCGGGAACAGCCACCACGGCCCTGCTTGGAACAGTGCTGGCCGAGGGGAAGCAGGACGACCTGGTTCCGCTGCCCGCGACGCGACACCGGGAACAGGCGGCGCTGCTGAGTCCGCTGCGCCCGGACCTGACGCTGGTTCACGGAGCGGTCGCCGACCGCCGGGGCAATGTCGTGATCCGCCCGCCCTACGGCGAGGGTGCCTGGCCGGCCTATGCCGCGCGGCACGGGGTGCTCGCCTCGGTCGAACGCATCGTCGAGAATTCCGTGATCGACGACCGCCCAGGTGACGTGCTCATCCCCGGTTCTCGGGTGGTGGGGCTCTGCGAAGCTCCTCACGGAGCGCATCCGCAGTCGCTGCGCACCGACGGCATCGCAGGGGTGCGAGGGTATCCGGACGACTACGAGTTCCTGTCGATGACCACCGCGGCGTGCTCCGATCCGGATTCGGCACGTGAGTGGTTCCACGACTGGATCGACCTCGCAGGTCACCGGGCCTACCTCGAAAAGCTCGGGAAGGCCCGCTTGAACGCGCTGGTCGAGCCACAACAACACGTGGCCGGAACCACGGGAACGGCTCTCCCGGAGACCGGGGAGACCTCCACGCGGACGGAGAAGCTCATCGTGCTGGCCGCCCGCGAAATCACCCGCCAGGTCCACGAACGCGGTTACGACACGCTGTTGGCCGGGATCGGAGCATCGCACCTCGCCGCGTGGCTCGCCGCCGCTCGGCTGCGGGAGAGCGGCCGGGAGATCAAGCTCGTCTCCGAGCTCGGTTTCTACGGCACGACCCCGTGCGAGGGTGACGTGTTCCTGTTCAGCCAGCACCACGCCGAGAACTCCGAACAGCTCACCGGCGTCGCCGAGGTGCTGGGAGGTATGGTCGCCAGCAACGACCACTGCCTGGGGATTCTCGCAGGAGCCGAGATCGACCCTCGCGGCGATATCAACACCAGCACCCTTCCGGACGGCCGGTGGATCACCGGCTCCGGAGGAGCGCATGACATCGCCTCCTCCACGGACTGCGTCGTGGTGAGCGCTTCCGGCAAACGCCGCCTCGTTCCCCGCGTCGCCACCGTCACCAGTTCCGGTGACCGGGTACGAGCGGTGGTGTGCGAGTTCGGCGCGTTCCACCGCCCGACGCAGTGGGAACCGTTCCGGTTGTCGACCTACCTCGCCAACGAGGACCATCCGGATCCCCGCTCGGCGGTCGCGGAACGGACGTGCTGGAAGAGCGACACGTCGACCGCCGAAGACGAGCGGGAAATAACCGCGGCGGAACTGACGACGCTGCGACGTCTGGATCCCAAAGGGCACTACCGGTGAAGCACACGGGACAAAGGCGCCCCGCCTGCGGACCCGGAATCTGCGAACCAGGTGCGAAACCGCCGTGCAGCGTCGACGCTGATCCGATCGTCGTCGAAACGCCCGCGGCGGGCTGCGCGAAACCGGACACGGTCCGACCGTGGTGCCAGGGAACGACGCAGGCGCAAATCCCCGAACACACCGCCGCGGCCTGCTTCCGGGGGAACCGGCCGCGCCAGCCGCCGAGCAGTGCGGGCGCGGACGTCCGGTGCCACGCCGCTACGGGCTTCCACGCCGCACGCGACACCGGACGGGCTCGCCCTCCTGGAGACCACTACCCCGGAATCGTCCGGGGTTTTCCGAAACGAGCACCTCCGAGCCCCCTGAGAACCCGCTCATCGCAGCCGAGCCAGCACGCTGCGCTCAAGCGGCGTAGCCGAACTGGTCGAGACGGTGCTGGGCCGACTTGATCTCCTCGGCCGAGAACAACTCGGCGAAGCGGGGCTGGGTGACCAGCGCCTCGACCGTGAGATCGAGCCTGCCGCGCTCCCAGAGCGCTGCGAACCCGTCGGACACGGCCGACCCGCTCAACAACTTGCGCGCCGTGCTCGCCCCTCCGTGCTCGGTCAGCATGCTCAGGAAGTACGTCGCGGTGTAGTGGGCCTCAACCCGGCCGCGCTCGTACAGCTCCCGCATCCGCTGGTCGAACTCCGCCGCCAAGGGGTCCGCGGGTTCCGGGGCGTGCGGGGCTTCCTCGTCGGTGGTCCCCGCCGATTCGTCCGCTGTGCTCTCGTGGCGCCGGTGCACGTATCCGCGCAGCGCGTCGACCGAGGTGAACACCTCGTAGCCGAGCTCCTCCAACCGGGGCAGATCGGCGTCGGCGGTGTCGAGTTCGAGCACCACCGGACTGCCCTGCCCGGTCTGCAGCCCTTCGGGCCAGAACGCCTCGGCCACGGCGAGCGCACGCCCGGTGCGCGGGTCGGCGATCTCGGCGTCGGTGGACGGATGGGCGCAGCCGAGCCGAACCAGCTCGGAGATGAGCCCGTTGACCTGGGCCACGCGGGCGTCCATGTCGTCGTCACCGGCGATGGACAACGGTTGCAGCTGCTCCCGGTCGGTGGGAGCCGCGCCGGTGCGCAGCTCGGTCAAGAACGACTGGGCGGCCTCGGCCAGCAGTTCGCGCCGTGCTTCGAGGAACTCCGGATAGCGCTCGACCTTCCACAGCTCCGGATCGGTCGGGATCCACTGCGAGGCCAGCACCCCCGGGTGCTTGGCCTCCACCTCGGCGAAGTACTCCTCGGGGGAACGGCTGCCCACCCCGAGGTTGGCGTCCTGGGTCAGGAAGCAGAAGTTGGCGATCGCGTTGACCTGGGAACGCTCGTAGCCCGCCTGGTACAGCAGCGACTTGGGGAACAGGTGGTGCACCTGCAGCGAGGAGAGCCTGCCCAGCATGTCGGCCCGCAGCGGCAGCCCGCTTCCGAAGTCGCGGGCCTCCTTGACCCTGGTCAGCATGTACAGCAGCGGGTAGAAGCGCGAGCCCTTCGTCGAGCCCTCGAAGTCGTGGGCGTGCACGTCGAGGTTGCCGCCGCGCCACCGCTCCAGCGCGGTGATCAGCCCGTCGATCCCAGAGCGCTCGACGGTCTCGTAGTCCTTCTGCAGGAAGGTCTCCGTGGACCCGGCGAAGCGCCCCCACAGGGCGGAGTGGATGTACCAGTACAGCACCTTGTCCTGGTGCGCGCTGTCGTCGAACCGACCGCCGTTGAGCTCAAGCAGCCGCGAGACCACCGGGAAGGCGTAGCGGGCCATCAGCACCCTGTCGTGGTCCAGCCCGAGCCTGCCGGACACGAGTTCGAGGAAGCGGTCGATGTAGTCGACCGAGCTCTTCAGCGCCGTGCGGAAGTCCTCGGCCGCGACGTGGTCCAGCGCGGTGAACGGGGCACGTCCCGTGGCCACGGCGTTGGCGTTGCGCAGCAGCCAGTCCAGGGTGAAGTGGAACCCGGCCCCCTGCCACTTCCGCAGCGTCTCGCGCATCTCGCTGCGGGCCTCGGTCCACTGCGCGCAGATCTTGGCCAGGGCCAGGTCACCTTTGGACAGCTTCGTCCCACCCGAGTTGACCCGGTTGAAGATGTCGACCACCGTGTCGACGGTCTTGTCGCTTCCGGTGATCTTCTCCGCGTAGAACTCGCGTTCCAGCAGGTTGCGCAGCCTGTTCAGCCGCTCCACGTACGTGCCGAGGTTCTCGGGGTCGTGCTGCTGGAAGCTGGTGATGTACTCGCCGAGGTTCTCCAGGAACAGCTTGGTCACGTCCACCCAGCGGTAGTCGTCGGCCATCCTGGACGGGGCGTAGAACTCGAACTTCTCCTCGGCCACGTTGAAGTGCAGCCCGGTGAAGACCGAAGGGTCTCCCTCGAAGAAGTCCGGTGCCTTGCCGCGGATCACCCCGTACAGCGAGGTGATGCGCTGCTGACCGTCGAGCAGCAGCAGGTGGGTGCCCTGGTGCCCGACCGACTCTCCCCGGACGGAGATCTCCGTGGCGTCGGTCTCCCACATCAGCAGCCCGCCCACCGGATGACCCCGGTACAGCGACTGCATCAGCTCCCGCACCTGGTCACGATTCCACACGTAACCGCGCTGGAACTCGGGAAGCAACACCGACCCGGTGTCGATCTGGTACAGCAGCGTGGAAAGAGTCGGCATTTCGGTCAGTACCCTCCTACGGCTTGAACACGGTTGTCGCTCGCGGTCGGCTGTCCATCTCGCGGTCGGCTGTCCAGCTCGGTCATCCGTCCACCTCGAGGAACGGGCTCTTGCCCCCGTGCCAGGACACGGCGAGCTGTTCCCTGGCGCGGGTGCAGGCCACGAACAGCAGGCACCGCTCGCGCTGCAGGTCCCGGTGATGGGCCGAGACATCCTCCTCGGGCGAGGTGATCGCGTTGGGCGGGGGAACGTGGTGCTCGGTCACCCCGGCCACGGCCAGGCAGCGGAACTCCAGCCCCTTCATCCGGTGCATGGTGCCGACCGAGACCGCCTGCTCGGCCTCGCCCGCCCCACCGGTGAGCTTGACCCGCGGGATCTCGGCGCTCGCGAGCTTGTCCACGATCAGGTCGACGAGCTTGTTGGACCGCACCGCGACCCCGATCTCGCCCGGTTCCACCCCGGCCTCGATCCAGTCCCGCAGCGTGCTCACCAGCTGGTCCAGCTCGGCGTCCCTGGTGGGGAAACCACGCGTCCACGGGTGTTTGCCCCGCACGTCGGAGCGGCATCCGGCGATGGACTCGAGCCCCTCGTCCATGTCGTCGATGCGCTGTCCGTGCAACAGCCCGATGCTCCAGGCGAGGATCTCGGCGGTGGTGCGGTAGTTGATGTTCAGTCTGCTCGACCGCCCGGTCACGTGAACACCGACGTCGCGCAGACTCACCCGATGGTTGTAAATGCGCTGGTGGGTGTCCCCGGCCAGGAACAGGTCGTCCTGCAGCTCGGGCGCGGCCGCGCGCAGCAGCCGCCACTGCACGGGGCTGAGGTCCTGGGCCTCGTCGACCACGATGTGGCGGTACGGTTTGTCCGCGCGCTGTTCGAGCAGCCTGGTCGCCTCGACGCAGATCGTCTCGTGCGTCCAAACCCCGCGGTCGCACAGCGCGTCCTCGAACTCCCGGATCGCCTGCCAGACCTGCGCCTTCTGCCGGACTCCGAGCCTGCGGCCGCGTCCGGTGCGCTTGGCCTCCAGGTATTCGTCGGCGTTGCTCACCTGCCGGGCCAGCACCACCTGGCGCCACTCCTCGGCCAGGAAGGTCTCGGTGAACGGCACCTCCAGCTCCGCCGCGATGGAGCTCCACAGCTGCCGTTCCTGCTCGCCGGACAGGATCGCGGGGGCCTCGTAGTGCTCGCGGAAGATCTTGTTGGCGAGCTGGTCCACGTGGCGCACGTCGATGCGGTCCCGCACCTCGGGGTCCTCGACGAGCAGTTTCACCCCCGCCCCGAGGGACTGCGCCAGCGTGGAGGTGAAGGTGGTCAGCAGCACCGGCCCCGCTCCGGCGCAGGCCAGCTGGTGCGCGCGGTGCAGCGTCACCACGGTCTTGCCGGTGCCGGGCCCGCCGGTCACGCGTGCGGGGCCGCTGTAGGAGGCTTCGACGACCGACCGCTGCACCGGGTGCAGGTACACCCGCCACAGCGCCAGGGGGTGCCGGAAGATCGCCATCAGCTCCTCGGGCCCCTCGGCCAGCACGACCCGGTCGGAGCTGCGCTCCACGGCCGCGTCGATGTCGTCCGGGTCGAACTCCTCGGCGGTCACCTCGGGGGCCAGCTCGGCCCACACCTGCTCGGGGGTGTAGCCGGCCGCCAGTCCGAACAGGACGTCCCACTGGTTGCTCGGCAGGAAGGACTTCGCCGCGTCGAGCTGCGCCGCCTCCGTCAGGGCCCGCGCGAAGGTCAGGGTCTGCTCGTCGATGCCCAGCTGCCGCAGCTGGGAGTCCTTGACGTGGTCGAGCAGCCGGGCGGGAACGTCCTCGGCCAGCTGGGACAGGGTCGGCAGGGTGTCCTCGACGGCGGCGACGTCGCGGATCTCGATGCGTCCGGTGGCCGAGTTGACCGAGGCGCTGCGGCGCCGCGCCCACGCGTAGGCGTCGTCGTGGCCCTGCACCGTCAGCAGGGTGTAGTTGTCACCCGAGTCGGGGGCGAGCACGATCCCGCGCCAGAAGTCGTTGATGCGGATGGACCGGAACCGGGGATCGCGCGCGTTGGCGATCTTTTCCAGATGTCCCCCGGCATGGCCGGTGTGCTCGAATTTCGCGAAGACCTCGGTCACTCGGTCCTGCACCGGTTTGTCGAGCTTGGCGAATTCGCGCAGGAAACTCTTGTCGATGCCGAGTCGGGGCACGGGTCACTCCTGGGGTCGCGGTAGGCGGACTCTGCTGCACGTCGGCGGTGTCACCGGAGACGTCGCTCACCACAGTTGATCATCTCTTGCGTCCGGGCAGTCCGTCGAGCAGGTCGCGCACTCTGTTCACATTGGGGTGTTCGGCGCCGTGCACCCGGATCAGGTCCTCGAGCAGCGCGGCCAACGTCGCCCCGGCCTCCTCGCGCTGGTCCGCGCCGAGCTGGAGCAGCCCGATCTGGCGGCGCAGCTCCAGCGTGCGGGGATCGTCGGCCCCGAACGCCCGCTGCTCGTCGGACAGCAGGCTGTCCATGGCGCGCAGGGCGCGGCTGGTGTGCCCGCCGAGCGCGTGGCAGGTGGCGTTGTGCAGCCGACACCGGAAGACCAGTTCGGCGTCGGGGCCGTCCCGCTGTGCCAGGTCGGTGGCCAGCGCCCGGTAGACGGGTTCGGCGCGGCTGTACTCGCCGCCTTCGAACAGCACGTTGGCCCATTCCAGTCGCAGGTTGATGACCTCGCTGTCGGTGCTGCCGAACGCGCGGCTGCCCGAATCGACCGCGGCCCGCAGCAGCTCGGCCGCCTGGCCGTGGCGGGACTGCTTGACGTAGGAGGTGGCCCGGCTCTTGACCTGCTCCATCTCCGCCCGGGTGATGCCGGAACCGCGGGACCGGCTGGCCGTACCGCTCTCGGCGCGGGCGTGGTCCGCAGCCGAGGCGGCGGCCGGGGCTGGTGCGTGGTCCGGGGCGGGGGCTCGCGAGTCGTGCCCCTGTGAATCGGCCTGCTCCGCGCTGTGCGCGTCCGGCCCGCTCGCCCGCTCGGTGTCCACCCCCTGCTCTGCAGGTTCCTGCCCGGCCTGCTCCTGCCCGGCCTGCTCCTGCCCGGCCTGCTCCTGCGGGGAGCGCGTCGGGCGGAACACCTGGCTCAGCACCGAGGCGTACATCCGCGTGGGACTGGGGGTGGTCGGGTCGGCCAGCGCACCGGGCAGCATCTCCAGCTCCGCGGCGAACGGCAGCAGCCGGTCGTAGACCGCGAGCGCGCTGTCCGGGCGGTTGTCCGGATCCTTGTCCAGCAGCGCGATCACGAGCGCGTCCAGCCCGGGCGGGATCTCGGGCCGGTGTCTGCGCGCGGGCAGCGGCGGCTCGTCGACCTGCTTGTTCATCATCAGGTAGTCGGTCGAGCCGCTGAACACGTGCCGGCCGGTGAGCATCTCGTACAGCACGCAGCCCAGGGCGTAGAGGTCGCTGCGCGCGGAGCTGGTCGCCGACAGGATCTGCTCCGGGGCCATGTAGGCCGGGGTGCCGATCGGCTGCCCGGTGCGGGTGACCCGGGAGATGTCGGCCACGTCGAGCGCGACGGCGAGCCCGAAGTCGAGCACTTTGACCGTGCCGTCCGGTTCCAGTATGAGATTGCCCGGTTTGAGGTCCCGGTGCACCAGCTGGGCCTGGTGCGCGGCGGTGAGCACCGAGCAGATCTGGGCCGCGACCGCCACGGCCCACCCCAGCGGGAGCGGGCCGTTCTCGGAGATCAGGTCGGAGACGCTGATGCCGTGCACCCGCTGCATCACTAGGTAGGGGCGTTCCTGGTGCGTGCCGACGTCGAAGATCGTCGGCACTCCGGGGTGCTGCAGCCGCGCGGTGATGCGGGACTCGCGGCTGAACCGGCGCACCAGTTCCTCGTCGGGGGTGCCCTCGGGGAAGCGGACGAACTTGACGGCGACTTCGCGGTCGAGTCTCGTGTCGCGCCCCGCCCACACGTCTCCCATGCCCCCGCGCCCCAGCGGGTTGGGCTCGAGTTCGTAGCGGTCGTTGATCACCGTTCGTGTCGCCACGTCGCCTCCCCGGAGTCCCGCGCGCGCATGCTCACCTCACTGCTCGTCCGTGTCCGCCCGCCCGCACGTCCCCGGTCGGTGCCGCGCGGGCGCGGCGCCACCACTGGACCGGCCCGGTCTCGCGTGCTCACGTCCGCCCCACCTCGCGCTCCCCGTCGCTCTCCGGCGGGAGCAGGCTCCCGTCGGCGAGCCCGAGCACACCGAGCCTTACCAGGGTCTCGGCGAGGTCGGTGATGCGGTGCACTCGGCCCCGCAACGACTCCCACCGCTGGAAAGCCCTGCCGTACTCCCGCTGCTGGGCCGGCGTCAACAGCGGGATCTCGGCCGAGCGGATATCGAAGCGACTCGATTTCGATGTCGCGCGGTGATCCGCCCTGTCGCGCGCGTGGCGCAGGAATCCGGCCACGAAGTGCGGATCGAGGCTGTCGGGGCTCGCGCGCAGCAGCAACAGTCGCGGGCCGAGCACGGCGCCTTCCTCCGCGGACGTGCTGACGCGCGGCCCGGCGTCGACCGTGGACAGCGACAGCACCACGTCGCCGGGGCGGATCAGCAGCATGCCCGGTGTCCGCGCGGTCCGCCCGGACGGGCCGCTGTCGGTGCGCAGGTCCTCGGCGGTCAGCATCGGCAGCTCGCCCGCGTCGGGGACCGTGTTCAACGGGGCCTGGTGCAGCACGAGCGCGCCTGCCTTGGCCAGCTCGGCGATGGTGGTCGTGGGCATCCGCCGGGGCCGCTCGGGCTGGTCCAGCTCCGGCAGCTGCCCGGTGAGCTCGTCCAGTTCCGCGGCGAGCCGCTGCCGCACCCCGGGAAAGGCCGCGGCGGCCTCACCCCGCCGGTGGACGAGCCGGTGCCGGTCGGGGCTGAGGTCGACCTCCTCGTCGAGCAGGTCCACCACGGGCACCACCCGGGCCTGCTCGGGCAGCTCGGCGAGCTCTCCGGCGGCGAAGGCCCGCCAGGCCGAGCCGGCCACCTCCGGGTGCGGCTGGGCGGGCAGCACCAGCACGTGCGCAGGCGGGGGTTCGGCGCCGTCGGGGCGGCGCAGCACCCACAGGTCGGGGCCGGGCCCGGCCCCCTGGCCGGGCAGGCCGAGCACGGCCCGCAGCGCCCCGGAGCGCAGCAGGTTGGCGCGGATGCGTCTGCCGGAACGTCGGCTCGCCGCCGCGGCGGGCATGGTCAGCACCACCCGCCCGCCCGGGCGCGCCGCGGCCAGGCAGTGCTGCACCCAGGCCAGTTCGGACTCGCCCCGCGCGGGCAGCCCGTACTCCCACCGGGGGTCGTTGAGCAGCTCCTCCCGGCCCCAGCACCGCTCGTTGAACGGCGGGGCGCACAGCACCGCGTCGGCCTGCGGCTCCCCCGGCGGTCCTTCCCGCAGCGAGTCCCCGGGCTCCACGGCGGTGACGCTGTCCGCGGCTGTGCCCGCCAGCAGCAGCCTGCACAGGGCGATCCTGGCGAAGGTGGGGTTGATGTCCCTGCCGAGCAGCCGTCCGGCGCCGCGCTCGGCCGCGGCCAGCAGCAGGTTGCCCGTGCCGCAGGCCTGGTCGAGCACGGTGTCACCGTCGGCGATCTCGGCGGTTTCGGCCAGCAGCTCGGCCACTTCGCGGTCGGTGGTCGGCAGCCGCCGCGAGTGCAGCTCGAAGTAGCGCTCGCACAGGAAGGAGAACAGCCTGCTCGCGCCCGTCTCGGCAGCGATGTCGGCGGCCTCGCGCAGCAGGCGCGGCCACGGCCGCTCCACCGGCGGCAGCAGTTCGGCGGGCAGTTCCGGCACGTGCTCGCGCAGCGCCGCGTGCAGCTGTTCGGCCGCGTCGTCCCCGTCGTCCCCGTCGGGGTGCTCCAGCGCCTGCGGTCGCCGTGGGCTGCGGTGCAGCACCAGCAGGCCGGTGCCGAACAGTCCGACGGCGTCACCGAGCCGGATGTCGTCGACGGCGGCCTGGACGCGTTGCCAGAGCCGGTCGGCGGGTGAGACGCGGAAGGGCTTGTCGTGCCGGGCGAACCACTCCCGCACCTCGTCCAGTTCGAACAGCGGGTTGGCCTGGGTTCCCGCCACGGGGTCGGGGAAGTCGTCGAAGCGGCGGCGCCAGTTGCTCACAGCCGCGCGGCCGACCTCGGCCAGCCGTGCGATGTCGGCGGCGCTCATCGTGGCCTCGGGGGTCCGGCCTGCCTCGGCCGGCCGTGCTGCCTCGGCGGGCCGTGCCGCCTCCGGATCCCGGGGGTGTGCCCGCTCGGCCTGCTCGAACGACTCCGGACTCATCCACGTGCTCCTCGCGGGTCCACCGGCAGGCGTTCGAGCACCCCTCCGGTTTTGAGTTCGACGAGGTGTTCGGCGGCGCGCACCGGTGCCGTGCCGCCGCGCACCAGCAGCCCGGCCTCGATGTTGCGGTCCACACCGGACTGGGTGAGGTTGGCGCTGGAGACCAGCAGCCCGCTGCGGTCGGCCACGGCGATCTTGGCGTGCATCTTCGAGCTGCGCTCGGCGCGGCGGTCGGCGGGCCAGTGCCACAGCTCGATCCCGCCGAGCCCGGTGAAGGCCTCCGCCGGTTCGGCTCCGCCGAGCGCGCCGCGCGCCCCCTGCAGGGTTTCGACGATGACCGTGACCGCCACGCCGCGGGCGAGCGCGTCGGCCAGCGCCTGCCGCAGCTGTCGGTGCGGCCGCGCCGAGTAGGTCATCAAAAACAGCTCGCGCTCGGCCTTCTCGATCAGCTCGACCAGCACCCGGGCCGTGGAGCGCACCGGAACCGGGTGGCTGCCGGGGCCGCTCCAGACCGGTTCGACGCCGATCTCGCCCGCCCGCCGGGCGTAGCCCACGGCCAGCCCCTTCAACACCCCGGCGGCCTCCTCCACCGAGACACCGGACTCCCTCCGGGCGTCCAGAATGGGCTGGGCGGTTTCGGCGAACTCGCGGGCCGGTCCGGTCAGGATGGCCTGCTCGGGCCAGCCCGCCCGGAGGTGTTCGGCCAGGGCGCGCAGCGCGGTCCCGCCGAGCCGGGGCAGCGCCTCGGCGGCGGTGTGTTCGAAAGCGGACTGCCCGCTGCTCATGGCTGCTCCCGGTACAGGGCCAGGTCCTCGTGCTCGTCGATCGGCACCACGAACCTGCGGTCCAGGAAGCGGTTGCCCCGTTCGCAGGTGGTCTCGGAGACGAACAGGCACACGTGGCAGGCCGCGCCGTGCAGGAAGTCGGCCGGGGGCTGCGGCAGCCGTTCGGCGCACAGCGGGTCGGAGGAGCAGCGCCGCGCGTCGGCCAGGGCGCGGCGGGTCAGCCGCACCAGCCGGTCCGGTTCGGCCTGCGAGACCAGCCCGCCGAGGGTGCCTTCCGCGTCGGGAACGGCGGTGTAGAGCAGGATGCCGCTGCGCGGGTCGTCCTCGGTGCCCGCGTAGATGCGTTCGGACAGGTTGGCCGAGCTGTAGCCGCATTCCAGCGCGATGGTGCGGATCAGCAGGTGCGACAGGGTGTGCAGCGCCAGGTAGCGCACCCCCGGCCAGTGCCGCATCTCCTCGAAGTCACCGGGGATGCGGTCGGAGTAGCGGTTCTTGCGGAACTCGGCGTAGGCCTGCCGGTGGTGCTGCATCGCCTGCGAGCCGGAGACGCGGTTTTCCCACTCGCGCAGCAGGTCCTCGGGCACGCGCAGGAAGACGCCCTCCCCGCGGACCTCGCTGGCGGGCACCCACTGGGGCGGCATCGACCGCGCCAGCGGGGCGCGGGTGACCAGCCCGGGGTCCTCGGGGTCCGGCGCGTCCAGCCGGGTGAACCCGATCAGCGCGCGCACTTCGCGCAGCCGTTCGGCCTGGACCACATCGGCGTAGTAGCCGTCCAGCTCGGTCGGCACGCCACAGCGGTGCAGGGTGAAGTCCTCGGTGCGGTCCGGCAGCTGCGCGGCGGAGAAGGCCTCCCACTCGGGGGTGCGCAGGTCCGGGTAGTCGTGCTCGCTCTCCTGCTGGCTCTCGCCTTCCTTCCTGGCCCGCACCCGTTCCACCGCCTCGGCGATCTCGGCGTCGGTCCAGGAGGTGAGCTCGTGGAAGGCGGGCACGTTCTCCCGCGCGTAAGGATACATCGCCACCGGCAGGGTCGAGACCGCGTTCCACTGCTGCTCGACCTTGTTCTCCAGCTCGCTGGCCTCGGTGCGGGGCACGGCCAGCACCGACAGGTTCTGGGCGAACCACTGGTTGGACGCGCCGACCACGAGCACCTTCGGCTTGCACTTGCAGCCCTGGTGCTCGAACGTGCCCAGGTGCGGGTGCCTGCCGCGGCACCGCGGCAGGTTCTCCTCGCCGCGCTGGCCCATGGCCTGGCCCATGTTGCGGCGCCGGCTGCAGTTGACGCACTTGATCTCGACGTTGACGCCCCGGTTGCCGCCCCGGTCGTCCATGTGCAGGCGGGGTTGTTTCGCCGTGGAGCACGCGGTTCCGTTGTGGACGAAGTCGGTGTAGGGGAAGTCGTCCAGGTGCCCGGCGGTGCAGGACAGCATGAACCGGGCGGTGATGGCCAGCGGGGGTTTGCCGCTCTTCTTGACCCCGCACTGCTTGTGGAAGAAGCGGGCTTCCTGCGGGCGGCGGGGTTTGTCGTTCTCGAACCCGAAGATCTGCGAGTCCACGGGGGCGAGTTCGTTGCAGGCGGTGCAGCGCAGCCACGTGGGGAACGGGGTGGTGGGCACGCCGACGCGGGCGGCGGGCCCGCGCGGGTCCTGCTCCATGCCGTCCAGCCACGGGGCGGGCAGCAGCTCCTTGACGTTCTTGCCGAAGATGCCCTGCACCGCCGTCAGCAGCCGGGGTTCGGTGATGGTCTTCCAGTCGTCGCGGCCGCGCACCTCGTTGTAGTTCCAGTCGTCGAGCCCGCGCACGAGCACGGAGAAGTTGGGCAGGTCGACGAGGGCGCCGACCCCGCTGGTGAACATCAGGTGGCTCGGCCGCACCGATCCCACGTGGCGGCGGTGGTTCGTGGTCAACGGGCGCTCCTTCCCCGTTCGGAGTCCATGGCGGAATGTGCTGGTGCGGTCGTGCTCGCCCGCGCCCGCCGCGGCGCCCCAACCGTGGCGGGGTGCCCGCGGCGTGGCGGCGGCGCGCCGACCGGGGCGAAACCGGCGGTCACGACTTCTTGGTGGAGGTGTTCAGCGCCGACTCGCCGAGCTCGTCGCCCTCGGCGGTTTCCTCCTCGGCGGCGGTTTCCGCGTCGCTGTCCTCCGTCGCGCCCGCGGCGGGGCCGAAGGTCCACTCCGGGGCGTTGTAGAGGGTCTGGAACAGCTCGTCCCCGCCCGGGATCAGCAGGTTGATCTCGTTCTCGGTCTCGCGCATCGACTGGGCCACGGTGGTGTCCTGCCAGGCGTGGTCGCCGGGTTTGGTCAGCAGGGCCCGCCGGGACTGCTCACCGCTGCCGGAGGAACGTCCGGTGTAGTTGAGCGGCAGCCTGCCGGTTTGCTCCATGCTCCACAGGTCCCGGATGCGCTCGATGCGCTCTCCGAGGTAGTCGCGCCCGCGGAACCCGTCGACGGCCTCGGCCCGGTCCAGCAGCCGTTCGGTGATGCGCTGCACGCGCGGGTCGTCCAGATCCACGTGCTGGGCGTCGCCCTCGCGGGAGTGCTCCTCGACGGCGTTGCGCACGGCGGCCACGAACGCCCCGGTGGTGCCCCGGTCCAGGGCACGCCGGGTGTAGGGGGTGACCGACAGCGCCTCGACCTGGCGGTAGAAGGTGGCGTGGTAGTGCTCGAAGTCCTCGTAGTGGGCCAGATCGCGCGGGCGGGTCCAGTTGTAGAGGGTCACCACCAGCCCCGGTCCGGCGTCGCTGCGGCCCACCCGGGAGGAGGCCTGGATGTACTCGGCCGTGTTCTTGGGCTGGCCGGTGACCATCATCAGCCCGAACCGGGAGACGTCCACCCCGACCTGCAGCATCGAGGTCGCCAGCACCACGTCGACCGGGGTGCGGTCCTCCGTGCGGCGCTGCCGCCACCGGGCGGCCAGCGGGTGCGGCTCGGGGGTGTCCTTGCCCCGGGAGGACTTGCGCTGCTGGGCGTAGATCTCGTTCAGGTTCTCGCCGATGGCGCGGCGCCGCCGCAGGGTGTCGATCTCGGGGTCGAAGCCGTTCTCCAGGTGGGTGAGCACCTCGCTGATGTCGGCCGAGGAGATCCGCGAGGTCAGCTCCTGGATGGTCAGCATCGCGGTGCGGGTCAGCAGCCGGTCGGAGATCCCGCGCCTGCGGCCGTGGCTACGCACGCGGGTGGTGACGTCGTCGTCGAGGTAGCGCCGCATCCCGGCGAGCTCGCGGGTGGCGTTGAAGTAGCCGACCAGGGTCATGTACGGGTCGGCGGCCGCGCCGTAGGCGTCGAACATGGTCTGGCCTGCCAGCAGCAGGATCTCGGCGATGCGGATCTCGGCGGACTTCAGCCGCACCCCGTGGGCGCACACCCCCAGGTAGCGCCTGCCCGGTTTCTCCTCGGTGGGCACCTGGTGCGAGAAGAACGTGTCGGCCACGTCGGTGACCTGCGGCGGGAACACGGCCAGGTTGCGGTTGAACACCCCGCGCACCTGCTCGGTGGCGCGCTTGGTGGTGGCGGTGGAGGCGATGATCTTGGGGGCGGCCTCGTTGCCGTTCGGGGTGGTCCAGCTGCTGAGCTCGTCCACGGCGGACTCGAACAGCCCCACGGTGGTGCCCAGCGCCCCGGAGATGAGGTGCAGCTCGTCCTGGATGATCAGGTCGGGGGTGCGCAGCCGCGTGACGGGTTTGCTGCTCACCGCGGGCGAGCTGCCCTTCTTGCGGTGCTTGTCGGCGCAGCCGATCTCGCCGTCGAGGTCGTCGTGGCGGTACCCGTGCCGGGGGCACCAGCGGCGCACGCGCCCGAACAGCATCCCGGCGTAGCCCTTCCAGGGCAGCTGGGCGAGCTTGTCGACGGTGGCGATCACCAGGCTGGGCAGCAGCCGGTAGATCTCCTCGTCGACGGTGAGGATGGGCAGCCCCTCCTCGGGTGAGCGGGTCTTGGAGAACGGGCAGGCCTCGGCGCCCTCGGCGTTGGGGCAGTGCAGCAGCACCCGGCGGGTCTCGGTGTCGACCTCGACGTCCTCGTGGGCGCGCAGCGCGGCTCCGCACCACGGGCAGGCCAGGGTTTGCAGTACGTTGGCGCGTTTGCCGTCGCCGGCTTCGCGGGCCTCGCTGATCTGCTGCTCGGCCTGGCCGAACCAGTTGGGCGAGACGCTGCCGCCGACCCACAGTCCGATGCGGAAGGGCTCGCTGCCCCAGCTGGCCTCGTCCTCGCGGCGGATCATCTCGGCCGCGCACACCAGCGCGGCGGCGCGCTGGAACTGCTGGGCGGTCAGCAGCCGCAGGGTGTAGCGCATGAGCACGGCCACTCCGGCGTCGCCGGAGCGGGCCTGCTCCCCGCTGCCGAAGGTGCCCTGCAGCCTGCGGATGGCGAAGGTGAACGCGGTCAGCCCCAGGTAGGCCTCGGTTTTGCCGCCGCCGGTGGGAAAGAACAGCAGGTCGACCACGGCGGTGGAGTCGGCGGCGCGTTCGGGGTGGTCCGGGTCGGTCAGCGAGGGCAGGTTCAGCAGCACGAAGGCGAGCTGGAAGGGGCGCCAGGAGGCAGCGGCGGTGCCTTTGGCCTCGACCCAGCGCTTGGCCTCGGGGTAGCTGATCTCGTGGGTTTCGCGCAGCCGGGCGAGGTCGGTGTGGCGGCGCTGGTCGGCCATGGCGCGGTTGGCGAAGCGGAACGCGGCCAGCGCCTCGGTGTGCCCGGGCCGGTCGGGCTCGGTCAGCAGCTCGATGCCCGCCCGGATGCGTTCGGCGGCGCGGCGCGCGGTGAAGATCGCCGATTCGGCGGTTTCGCGCAGCGCGTCGGGCAGCCCGGCGGCTTCTTCCGCGCGCTGGTCGAGCCAGGTGTGATACCCCTCCACCAGCGGGGCCAACCCGGCGCGCAGCTCGGCGGGCTCGGCCGTGGCCAGCACGTCCATGGCCAGTTCGGTGCCTGCCAGCAGGCTGCTCTGGTTGCCGGGGGCCACGGTGGCGGGCACCTCGTAGGTGGGCAGCCAGGTGGTTTCGAGTTTGTGGGCGCGGCGGGTGCCGGTGGTGCGGTGCGGGTGCACGGCCACGTTGTGCCCGAAGGCGTAGCGCAGCTGGTGGCGGTAAAGCAGCCGCAGGTGGCGTTCCTCCCCGTCGGCGACGGGCTCGTCGTCGTCCAGCGGGTCGTCGGCGGGCAGGAACACCGGCTGGAGCCCGTCGAGGGCGGTCACGGCCAGCCGGGTTTGGAACATCCAGGACTGCTCCTGGGGGCTGCCCTCCCGCTGGGCGTTGATCAGGGTGAGTTCGACGACGCGTTTGCCGTCCCGGTCGCGCACGGTCACGGCCAGCAGCACCCCGGGTTCCTCGGCCGTGTCCGCGGTCAGCGGCAGCCGTGCGGAGCGCTGGCCGTCGAGGCGGACCTCGCGGGAGATCTCGACGGGTTCGCGGGTCCAGATCCTGCTCTTGGCACCTTCGGCGGTCTCGCCCTCCTCCTTGGTGTAGCGGCCCCAGGAGGCGGTGACGTGCAGCGCCGCGGTGTCCTGGCTGACGGTGCAGCTCAACCCCATGGAGGAGGCCCAGATGCGGCCCAGGCTCTGCGGAGAGAGCACTTCGGGCAGCCCGGCGCTGCCTTCGCCGTGGCCTTCTCCGCCCGCTTCGGAGGTGGTGTCCGGCGCCCCTTCGGTGGTGGTCGTGGCGCTGCGGGCGTCCTGCTTGGGGCCGAGCATGCCGACGAGGTAGCGCTCGCGGGGGCCGCTGGAGCCCGGGGGAAGCTGTTCGGTGTCCCCGTTCCAGGGGCCGAGCAGGTCCCGCACCACGATCTCCTGGAACTCCTCGCGCACCTGGACGCCGCTCACCTCGGGAAATCCCTGGTCCTCGTCCAGCGGTGCAGTCTCGGCCGCGCTGGTTGCGCCCGTGGTGGCCGTTTTCGCGGACACGTCGAGGCTGCCCTGCTCACCGTTGGGGTTCATGAACAGTCCGTCCGCGTTGTCCGGAGTGGTCATTTGCGAGTGTGCTCCCTGTCGATGGCTCGTCTCGGTTGCGGGAGAAGGCTCCACGGGCCGACGGACCCGGACACCGCTGCGCCGCGTCGATCCGGCGGTGCCGCGCGCGGCCGACTCGGGCGCGCGCCGCAACCGCTCCGATGATCATGTCGATTTCTCTCACACGGGGCCGACTCCGGTTGCAGCGCCGGGCGGTTGCTCCGCACCGCCTGCGACCGGTTCCCCCGGTGGCTGGGCGTCCGCGGAGCCCGCCGCGTCGTTGCGGTGCTCGGCGGTGGCGCACCGACCGGCCGGGCTCTCGGCCGGCTCAGCACGTTCGAACACCTTCCCGTCCGCCGGGTCGCGAAGATCGTTGTCCACCGGATGTAGAGCATAGTCCCATCGGCCATCGCGTTGGCCCGGAATGCGGGAACAATTCGAGCACTCGCGGTTCAGAGCAGGCTCACCCCGGTGTCGGAGACGTTCAGGCTGATCCGGTCGAAGCGCCTGATCTTACCGAGCTTCAGCGCCAGGCTCGCTCCGACAGCGAACGGGTCGGGTGGCGGTCTCGGCCGGCTCGTCGTCAAGCATTGCCCACCTCAGCTTCGCCACCTGCTTCGCCACTACGACCACAGTGGCGAAGTTGTGGCGAAGCTCGTGGCGAAGCTCGTGGCGAAGTTGTGGCGAAGCTTGTCCCCGCGTTGTGCCCACTCACGCCGTGGTCCTCTCGAGCAGCGTGGTGCTGCGCTGTTCGATGCTCGCGGCGATGCTGTCCCGCAGTGCGGGGTTGGAGTCGAGCAGCGGCGCGAATCGCGGCCATTCCCGCCGGGCCCGTTCCACGGTCTCGGCAACCACCTCGGGAAGCCCCGCCCTCGGCACGCGCAGACGACGTTGGAGCCGTTCGAAGGTGTCCAGGCTGATCCGGTCGAAGCGCCTGGTCTTGCCGAACTTGAGCGCGAGGTTCTCGAAGTCCCCCGCGTCCTGGTAGTGGGCAGTGGAGACCAGATCGTAGGCCGGAGCCAACGTCGGTATGCGCGGATCCCGGTAGATCAGCGACCAGTTCTTCAGGTGCGCGTCACCATTGGAGATGAGCACGTTGAACGCCGTCCGCCGGGCGAACTCGCGCAGCGCGGCGAGATCCCGGTAGCGGTAGGCGAAGAACGCGACGGTCTCGGAGCTGCCCTCGTACTTCTGATTCGGATAGGTGTTGCGCAGCTGGGCGAAGTCCTCGATGTGAACGGGGCGGCGCTGCTCGTCGCGGTCGAAACGCCGCACCGCGTAGGCCAGCTCCTCGGAACTCCTCCAGGCGTGGGATGGCAGTCCGGCGAGGTCGGCGCGGTCAACGAGCAGCACTTCGGGAACGTCGATGCCGACCGCCGCGGCCAGACTCATCATCGCGTACTCGTTGCGCGGGACGTCGGCGTGAAACGGGTCGGGCGGTTTGACGATCCAGTCGCCGCCCTGACCGCAGGCGGGCAGAGTGAGCCGGTCACCGTCACGGAGCATGGAGAACTTCAACGCGACCCCGGCCAACGAGAAACCGAGATCTCCGGCTGCGCGTTGCGGGGCACTGTCCTCGGGCAGCACCCGCACCGCACCGGGCAGGTCGTGGCCGACCTCGGCGAGCAGTTCCATCTCCCGGTCACCCGAGACGTGACGCTGCCCGGCGATCCACTGCCGCAGCCGCCCCTCGGGCAGCAGGTTGGAGAACCAGGGCGGCAACCGCAACGCGCTGCTGTGTCGCGCTCCGGGGGTTTCCTCGAACACCAGCCCCAGCACCGGACGTTCCGGATCGGCGAGGTATTCCGGATCCGGGCTGAACCAGGTGTAGTCGCCGCGCTGGTTGAGCGTTCCCACGTGGTGCCGCCGCAGCCACACGCCGTACTCGCGTCGGGTTTCGGTCATGTCACCCCCACCCCATCCGGTGCCCACGTCCGAGTCCGACGAAGGAGACGAGCGCAGTTCGTCCGACGCGGACCACTCCCTCTCGCAGCCCGCGCCGTCACGAGCGGTTCCGCCACGCGATCACCTCAGTGAACCGGACGGCTTCACGCCTCCCGCGCGGGGACGAGTTCGGAGCATCCGGACCAGCACAGGTAGTCCTCGACCACGTCGACATCGGCGGCGATCAGATCGTGAAAGGCGTTCTCGTCGGGATCGCCGCGCTGGTTCAACGGCACGATCGCGATCTGATACATCCCGAACCGCTCCTCGGTGCGATCGAGCACGGCCAACGCCCACGCGCGCAGCCGCGGCCACGCCGCGAGGTCATCCACCCGCGCCGCAGTGGGCTCGTGATGCAGCAACTCGGTGTACGAACCCAGCGAATCCGGATTGACCACCCGATACAAGGTCATGGCGTTGCACGTGCTCGCGTCCCGATTCGTGTCGTTCAGGGCTGCCAGGGCAGCTTCAGGGGTGTTCACGCGGCGTCCTCCCTCTGCTTCGCCACTGCCGCACAGCCACGTCCAGCGGCCGCACCGGCAGGTTTTTATTTCCGGATCCAGACTCTGACGCCGGATCCAAACAGGCAATAGCTCATTCGTGTGTACTTACGTCGAGCTGTGATCCCCTAGGATCTGGCTCATGGCCGGAGCCAGAGACGGACACACTCCCAAGGCGAGACTTCTCGGAGCTGAACTACGTGAACTGCGCGAACAAGCTGGCATGACTGTCCGTGAGCTCGCGAAGCTCCTCGATGTCTCGCAGGGCACCGTGTCCCGGTACGAACGGGGTGAGCGCACCCCGAAGCCCGAGTACGTGGCCCGTATTGCCGGAACCCTCGGAGTCACTGGATCCAGATATGACGAACTCGTGGAGTTCGCCACCACAGCGACCACACCGAACATGATCGTGGACGGCTCCAAAGGGCTGCACCGTCATCTGATCGAACTGTCAGAATTCGACAGGACCGCCGAGCGAGTCCTGCACGTGGCTCCGATACTGATTCCCGGTCCGATGCAAACGCGGCCCTACGCCCGGGAGATGATGATCAGCCTTCCACCGGACGAGCAGGATGTTCGTGTCGAACTACGCATGGCACGAGCAGCCTCGTTGAACACTCCACGTCAGGTTGACGTGATACTGGCTGAACGAGCACTACGCGAGCCGTTCGGGAGCGACGCCTCGATGGCAGAGCAAGTGCGACATGTGCTCGCGTTGTCGCAGCAGGAAAACATCACGGTTCGTGTTATTCCGAGCACCATACGGCGTTGGACGCTGGTTCACGACGGTGCGTTCGTGTTCTACGAATTCGCCAAAGCTGATCCGATCGTACATTTGGAGCACTTTCGCGGTCCGGCTTTCCTGTACGACGTCCAGGATGTGAAAGCGTATCGCGAGGAGACGGATACGCTCATGGAAGCGGCCATGAGCCCGGAGAAATCGAGAGAGCTCATGGCTTCGATAGCTGACCAGTTCGAAGGGAGCTCCCAGTGAGGGCCATACCAGGCGGATGGCGGAAGTCCAGCCGATCCGGACCGAACAGCAGCTGCGTCGAGGTTGGTCGGATCAGCGACGGCGCGGCAGTGCGGGACACCAAGGACCGTTCACTCGGCTACTTCACCACCACCAGCACGCAGTGGCAGACATTCCTGAACGCGGTGAAAACCGGCCGGTTCAGCTGAGCCGAACACGGTCACAGCGCCTCCGCCACGGAGGCGCTCCCCCGCTCCGGTGCGGCCACCACGCCGCAGTTGCGTCCCCGCCAGCTCGAAGTCGAACCACCACGGACTGTCGGACTTCCGAAGAGGTGGAACGACGCCGCCGAGACCATGCAGGCCAGGGCCGCGAGTTCCACTTCCCCCGCGATGCGGGAACTCGGCGAACGCGCCGCTGCCAGGGGCACGCAGTACGCCGACGAGGCAGCCCGCGATGCCGCCAAGGCCCAGAAACTGGGCGGCCCGATCGGGCCGAAGGCCCGCGCTGCCATCTCCGCCGATGCCAGCGGCTACATCAAGGGGGCCTCCAAGGTCGGCCGCCTCGGCAAGGACCTCGTCCGCGGGGTGCCTGCCGTCGGAACAGCGTTCACGATCGGCTCCGGCGTCACGGACGTGATGATGGGCAAGGACCCGTGGGAGGCCACCGAAGACACCGCGGCCAACCTCGGCGGCGGTGCCGTTGGCGGCTACGTCGGTGGCACGATCGGCACGGCCATCTGTCCCGGTGTCGGCACCGTCGTCGGCGGTGTTGTCGGCGGCTTCATCGGCAGCTGGGCAGCCGGCCAGGGCGTCGACGCGGCCACTGGAGAATGACTCGCACACCGCTGTAGTCCTGACCTGGATGGTGAGGTAGCCATGGCCGACAACCTCTTCCGCGCAGCCTCCGAGTTGCCCCCCAAGCCCGACCCCGTCACAGGAGAACCTCGCCCACCACGCGCTCCCGGCTTCCACAAAGAGAACAAACCCCCCAAGGAGCAGGACCGCGACCGGGATCAGTCCACTCGCCGCATGCCCACCCCACCCGAAGGTGAAGGACGCATGCTGGAGTGGTACCGCCACAGCCAATGCAGCGCCATCACCGGCGGAGTGATCGCCTTCGTCATTATTGCTCTCGGTATCACTGTGGCGCAGGGCTTCAGCTTGGCCTGGATGCAGTTTTGGCCTGTCTGGCTGGCCGTCGTCGCCGGGGCTTTTGTCGTCTATGGCTCGTTCCGATCAGTGGAGGCCGCAGTGGGTGCCGAGTGGCTCAAGGTCGGCAGAGCCTGGGTGCGCCTGTACGAGCTGACCGAGATCAAGGCCAGGCACCGCAGCAACGCGATCCACCTGGACCTCACTGACAGCAGCGGCCGAAAAGTCATGGTCAAATCCGACGACATCCAAGAAGACCGCGACATGTGGGACCTGATCTACAACGGCATCCTGCACTCCGTCATCACCGGCGGCGCCAAAACCAACAACCTCGTCCACAGCGCATTCCAAGTACCCCGCCCCCAGTCACGGGAAGGCTGACCTGGATGGTGAGGTAGCCATGGCCGACAACCTCTTCCGCGCAGCCTCCGAGTTGCCCCCCAAGCCCGACCCCGTCACAGGAGAACCTCGCCCACCACGCGCTCCCGGCTTCCACAAAGAGAACAAACCCCCCAAGGAGCAGGACCGCGACCGGGATCAGTCCACTCGCCGCATGCCCACCCCACCCGAAGGCGAAGGACGCATGCTGGAGTGGTACCGCCACAGCCAACGCAGCGCCATCACCGGCGGAGTGATCGCCTTCGTCATCTCTGTTGTCGCTCTGACCCTCATGCAGGGATTCGACATTCGATGGATGCAGTTCTGGTACATCTGGCTCATGCTTGTCCTGGTCGCACTTGGCATCTACGGCATATTCCGATCAGTGGAGGCCGCAGTGGGTGCCGAGTGGCTCAAGGTCGGCAGAGCCTGGGTGCGCCTGTACGAGCTGACCGAGATCAAGGCCAGGCACCGCAGCAACGCGATCCACCTGGACCTCACCGACAGCAGCAGCCGAAAAGTCATGGTCAAATCCGACGACATCCAAGAAGACCGCGACATGTGGGACCTGATCTACAACGGCATCCTGCACTCCGTCATCACCGGCGGCGCCAAAACCAACAACCTCGTCCACAGCGCATTCCAAGTACCCCGCCCCCAGTCACGGAAAGGCTGACGAACAGGCGTCGGTGCCGGTTCCGAACGGACTGTTGAGCGAGGTTCGCCGGCAGGCGGGCGCGCACACGATCTGCTTGGACACGCCGCTGCCATCGCACCTGCGACACGGCGCGGAGCAAGAGGACTGAGGCATGACCAGCGCCGGAGACGACATCGAGGCCGATCACGAAAAGCTGCGGTCCACGGCCGAGGCACTGAGCGTTTTCCACTTGGTCTTGGCGGCTCCCGACACGAGTGAGACCGGAGTGGGAAAACGTGACCGGACGCTTCCCGGACTGCAGGAGCGCGGGAGCAGCACGTAGCAGCCCCATGGCATCGCGCGATCAGCTGCGATGGAACGTGGGGTCGTAAGACGAGCGGCCAGAAACGAAAGCCGGGGACGACCGAGGTACCGGTCATCCCCGCGCAGGTCGCAACAACCTCGGTGGGCGTCGCGGCTCTCCTCGTCCCGGGTAAGCGGCCCGATCAGGACGTGCCGGCGTTTGCTTGATAGCTCGGCAGACGCGTCCAATCCAGCTCGTCGACTTCGACGCCGAACTCGTCCAGTGTCATGCTCGTCGTGTCTCGCGCGAGCCGGAGTCGCCGGATGTGCGTGTCGTCGAGCCACACCTCGACCGTTTCGTCGTTGCCCTGCGCGGTTGCCAGAGCGGTGATGTGTCGCCACGGCCGCGTCGGGTCGTCGTCGATTCCGTGATCCTCCAGCGATGTGACCTCGGTGAGCGTGTCGAACAGCCACAGCGGGGTGACGAACTTCGGTGGTGCTTCGGAGTCGAGGGAGTCGAGCGCGCGGCCAGGACGTCCGGTCCACACCCGGTCTTCGAGTTGCAGCAGCGCGAGACGTCCCTCGTCGAACATGGCGCGGCGTCCCGCGAGGTCGAGGAACCCTTCGGCGTCAAGGCCCCCGGGCAGGCGACGGATGATCGCCCTGGCGAGAGAGGGCAGAATCCCGCGGCGTTGCGGCACGGCGGCGTCGAACTTCGCCCGGTGCTGCGAGAAGTCCAGGTGCAGGGTGACGCGTGCCGCACCAGCGGCGACTGTCCGGTCGACCGCCTCGCGTAACTGCGCCAGAGTCAGGGCATCGGTCATCGCTAGTGCACTCCCGGGGTCTGCTGTCCTGCGGGCGATCCCCGCCAGATTATCCGATCACCGGTCGCGGGGTTCTGCCCCGTCTCGACTGCCTCCCCGCTCCGCGCGGCGCGCCTCATGTGGGGAGCCTCTCGTCGCAGCGCTCCACCGACGTCGGCCGAACACCTCGTGCGGTTCGATGCCGGTGCGGGCGATGCGGACCAGGACCCGCGCTCGCTGACCCAGCGGCGGAGCTGCCTCTGAGCACAGGCTTTTGTCGTCGTGGAGCTCGCCCGGCTCGCGCCGAGGTGGTCCCCGTCGGGAGTTGACGGCCGGGATGGCGTGGACCAGGGGGCAGGACTCGGGATCGTGGGCGTTGGCCGGCGAGCCCATGGCGGACAGCCTGGTGCAGCGCGTCCCGGACTTCGACGTCGGACCATCGCGGACTCCCCATCTCCGAGCAGCACTCCGGAAACGTGGAGCGGTACCACACCGGCAGAAGAATGAGCCTGGAACTACCGGGGCACGATGGCGTCACAGCAGGGTTCCCTGACCGTCGTCGGGGTCGGCGGACTTCCGGGGCGTGCTCTTCTTGGACGCGCCCTTCTTGGCGGAACCCTTCTTCTTGTCGTGCAGGCCCTGCTCAACCTCCTGTTGGTAGCGCTCGTGGTTGAGTTCGAGCAGGCTGTCCAGGATCTCGCGCTGGGCCGCCGGGCCGATGGTGTAGCGGGTCTCGCGACCCACCGGGTGGAAGCCGTGATCCAGGCCGCCGACCGCGTCGATGCGGTCCTGCCAGCCGTAGGCGCGTACCGTGGCCTCGTCGATCTCGCGGTGGATCCGCCGCAGCTCCACGATGTCCGAATCGGTGCACTCCGGATCGAAGACCAGATTGTAGGTCTTGGTCAGCCCCGAATCCCGGGAGAGCATCACGTCCCGGCGGTAGCGATCCAGCTCGTCACCCAGATCCCGCAGCTCCTGGGTGAGCTCCGGCAGCGGGAAGGTCTCGAAAACGTCGGAGGGGGTGTAGCGGAGGTCAGTCTTCATCGAGGATGAACGCGTCTTCGCCCACCAGAAGTGCTGCGCGCTCGACAACAAGGACAACATCGCCGTGTCCTCGGTGGCGAAAACACCGAGCATATGTGAAAACACCTGCCCGGTCGGCACCATCACCGGCATCGCGGTCTTGCTCACCAGCGTGAGCACCATTACCCGGTCCAGACCAGCGATGGCTAGGTGCAAATCTGGACGCCTCCTCCAAAATTGCCACCAAGGAGAATTCCTAACCTCTTCGCTCTTCTCATCACGCTCTGGCTTAACCGAACTCAAGACATGACTGTAGGGTTCTTGGTACCGTCTAGATTTCTCCTCGGACCAATCATAGAAGTTGATCACCCATCTACTGGCAGCACAATCAGCACGCGAGTTAAGGTCATCTCCGTTGAGGTAAGGGAAGAGTACCTCGCCGTTGCTGGGATCGTTCTCAACCATGGCGGCGGCCTGTTCGGGCCGCACAACGAATCCCTTACCCAGCACGTACGAACCGATGAACCCGATGCCACGACTACTAGCAAGTCTCTCCGGATTACCGGTCACGCGGGATTCGACATCGAGTGAAGGCGTGATGCCGTCCACCACGGCTCCATCGGCTACTCGACGGGCCTGTTCGCTCAGCTCAGCACAGGTGGTCCACACCGCGCAGTACTCCAACGCCGCGCTCTTGGACGGCCAGGGAGCGCTCTTGATCGAGCGGCGGATCGTTACTCCGGCATCCGTTACTTGATCCAGTCCGACCTCGCGGGTATCCCCCTGAGCCAAGGTGTTCGTGGCGATCAGTCCAGTTTGTCCACCGTTGTTGAGTACGGTGTGAGCCTGCAAAGTGAAGTAGGCGATTAGGTCGGCGTTTCCTTTCACACCGCCCGCCAATGCGGTCACCAGGTATTCGCGGTACGCCGAACCCAACGGACCGCTGATCTTCTTTCCCCCCAGGAACGGCGGATTACCGACCACGGCATCGAAACCACCGTTCTCGAAGACCTCGGGGAAGACCAAGGGCCAGTGCAGGGCCTCACGGCGGAAGTTGCCCTGCGGCAGGTCGGTGTCCAGCCACTCGCGGGCCTGCCTGCGAGCATCCGCCTCGGCGGTGTCGAGCTTGCGCGCATAGTCGGCCGCGGCGATGGAGCCGTCGCGCAGACCCTTCTCGCCCTTACCCGCGTAGGCCAGAGCCGCGCCCACTGCCAGATCGGCGGCCAGCTCGGCCTGCCTGCCTTTGAGGTTGGCCTCGGCCAACAGCGCCCGCTTGCGGTCCAGGCCCTCTATCGTGGTGCCGTCGATCTCGCGCAGTTCACGACGCTGCTCGGCCACCTCGGACACCAGCGAGCGAACATTGGCGGTGAAGTCCACAGGGGACCGCTCGTGGATCGCCCGCCCCTTCCGGGCATCCAGGTGCATGTACTCCAGCTGCTCCAGCGAGGTGATGCCCAGCAGCGAGTCCCCGGCCACCAACCTGTCGTCGAGGAAGGTGAACGGCCGCTGCGGATCCATGGACACCAGCCACAGCGAGAGCTTGGCCATCTCCACCGCCATCGGGTTGATGTCGGCCCCGTACAGGCAGTGCTCGATCACCTGCCTGCGCGCCTCCACCACCACCGGCTCCTCCTCGCCGTCACCGGAGTACTCGGTGGGCCGGTAGTCGCGCACCCGCTCGTCGTCCTCGGCGATCCAGGCCTCCAGCAGCTTGCCGCCCAGATACCGCGCCGCCGCCACCAGGAACGCCGCCGAGCCCATCGCGATGTCGGCGACCTTCAGCTTCAGGATCTCGTCGCTGGACTTGAGCTTCCACTCGCGCTGCTCGGCCGTGCTCAACGGCCCCGGCTCGTAGACCAGCGGCTCCAGCGCGTGGCGCACCACGTCCTCGGCCAAAAACCGCGGGGTGTAGTGCGTGCCGGTGTTGGCCCGCAGCGGCGACTCGGTGACGAACAGCTCGCCCGGCAGCACCACCACCGGCAGCTCACGCAGATCGTCGCGGATCACGCCCTGGAACGGCAGCAGCCGCTCGGCCAGCGCGGAATCGCCCCGGGTGACGTCGAGCAGCTTCTTGCGCCGCTCCTCCCGCTCGACCGCCTCCGGCGGGGCCAGCTGCTTGGCCAGCTTCCTGGCCGTGCCGATGCCGGAGTCCTTGAACTCCTTGTGCAGCGCCGCCGCCAGCTCGTCCGTGTCCGCACTGCCCGCGGCCAGCTCCTCCAGCCGCCGCAGCGGCACCTCGGCCTCCTGACCGCGCTTGCCGACCAGCCCCACGGTGGTGTCCTCGGCGCGGAACCCGTCGTAGGACAGCAGGCCCTCGTAGACATAGCCGATCTGCTCCACGTCCAGCGAGCGGAACGACAGGGTGCGCCGCTCCCGCGACTTGCCGGTGCCCACCTGCACGTGCTGCACCGCCCGCAGCACGTGCAGCACGGTGCGGTCGTCGATGTTCAACGGCAGCCACGGGAAGGCCTCCGGGTCGAACAGCGAACCGTCGTGCGGGTGCATCGTCAGCCTCGGGTGGCTCACCCCCCGGTAGACGGCCTCAAACAGCGCCAGCAACCGGTGCCAGCCGGTGGAGCTGTGCTCCAGGTCCTCCTCGCTGGAGTCCAGCTTGCGCTGCTCCAGCTCGGCGTAGAGCCGCCCGGCCGAGTAGGTGGTGGCGTACAGCTCGTTGTCCGAGGGCAGCAGCCTGCGCTCCTCGGCGAACAACAGGAACACCACGCGCATCATCACCGACACCGCACCGCGGTAGACCTCGTGGGCGGCCACCGCGTCCAGCTCGGACTCGCCGCGCTCGCGCTGGCGCGTGCTGGCCCGGCCGAACGCGGCCACCAGCAGCTCCACCGCCTCGCGCACCTGCACGCCCAGCGCCTCGGTGATCTCCTCCTGGGAGCCCTCGCTGTCGGACAGCAGCGCGGGCAGCCGCTCGCCCTCCGGCACCGCGAAGAACCGCTTGCGCCCCAGCAGCGAGACGAACGCGCGCACCACGTCCCGCTCGGCCGCCTCCGGCCACGGCACCGCGTCGAACACGGCCGTGGTGGTCACCCCGGAACGCGGGGCACGCACCAGCACCCACCAGCGGCCGTCGGTGACCAGCCCCAGCTCCACCCCGTGGTGGCGGCACAGCTGCGCCAGCCGGTCGGCCGGGGTGGCCGCCCAGGCCGAGCCGGGAATCCGCGCGGTCGGGCGCTGCCCCGGCTCGCAGACCATGCCCAGCAGCCGCACCGCCTCCGGCTTGACCTCCTCGCCCGGTTCGACCAGGGCGAAGGACGGCTCCAGCAGGGTGTCATGCTCGGCCACCTCCAGCCCCAGCGCGTCCAGCCCCTCCCGGCACAGCTGCTCGCCCCAGCCGAGCAGCTCGCCGAGCACGTAGTCGATCCAGGCCCGCTGGCCGGAAACCGTGTCGGCCTGCCAAGTGGTGTGCTCGCGGCGCAGCCGCTGCCGGACGGACTTGTCCAGCGCGTCCAGCCCGTTCGGCCAGGTTCGCTTGAGCACCGGCAGCGAGAGGAACGGGCCGCTGACCTCGATCAGGTCCAGCCACTCGCGGTGCTGCTCGGCGACGTCGGGCGCCTTCGGGCGGAAAGATGTGCGACTCAACGGGTTACCTCTCGCTTCGGCACGACAACGACCACGGCCACGGGAAAGCGGTGCGGCTCCTGCTCGCGATACCGCTCGGCGATCACGCCCAGCTCCCGGTCCCGCTCGGTGGCGAGCTGGTCCAGCCGGTCCTGCCACTTCTGCCGGTCCCGGCGGTACTGGGCGCGTTCCTCCCTGCTGCGGGTGACGTCGGCACGGCTGAACAACGCCTCCTCGGCCGCGTCCTCGTCCTCGGCCAACTTGGCCCGCAGCGTGGCCGCGAACTGGTCGATGACGGTGTTGATGCGCTCGCGCTCGGCCTGCTCGCGCTGGGCCAGCGTACGCCGCAGCGACTCCTGCCTGGTGCGGGTGCGCCAGTCGATCGCCGACAGCAGCCCGTCCCGCACCTTCGGCCAGCGGTCCGCGATCCGGTTCCACACCGGCGGCGGCACCGGGGTGCCCTCGCTCAACGCGCGATCCAGGATGCCGCCGAGCGTGGTGAGGTTCTCCAGCCTGCGGAACCGCCCGTTGGCCGGGGCCCAGCCGCCCGCGTAGAGCACCTCCTCGTGCAGCCGCACCCCGTCGGCGCCGACCAGCACGAACCGCGAGTAGGCCCCGACCAGCACGTCCTCCAGCCGGTCGTCATCGCTGACCACCGCGGTCACCCGCTTCAACCCGGTGTCCTCGTTGGACACCGCCGAGCGCAGCAGCCCGGTCGACATGGACACCAGCGGGTGGTTCAGGTGCGCCAGCACCACGTCGTCGCGGCCCTCGGCCACCGCCGGGTCGAAGGTCACCGGCAGCTGGCGCGGCTGCTGCTGACGGCTCCCCCGCTCGGTGTCCGCGGGCTTCTCGGTCAGCCCCTCGGTGGCCCGCGACCAGGAACCGGTCAGCGCGGGCACGTCGTACATCCCCTCGGCGGCGTGCTTGTCGTCGACGTGCTCGCGCAGCGGCTGCTGGCGCGCCAGCTCCAGCGCGGTGTCGACCACGCGCTTGACGCGGCGCGGGGTGGTGCCGAGCTTGTCCACGGTCTGGTCCAGATTGCTGCGCAGCTTGCGGACCTGCTCGCCCACGTTCGACTCGGACACCAGCGCGTCCCGCTTCGCGCCGGAGCCCGCCCCGGCGTTGTCCACCTCGTCGTCGCGGACCGACTCGCCCAGCATCCGGCGCTGCACCTTGTCCGACAGCACCGCGTTGACCGAGCCCAGGTCCTCCTCCATGCGGGCGACCTTGCCCGCCACGCGGGACAGGAACTCCAGATCGGCCTCGTAGGAGTCGACCTCGCGGTCCCAGCCGGTGCCGACGAAGTGCCGGATCTCGGGAGTGTTGTTCTGCCCGTAGCGGTCGATGCGGCCGATGCGCTGTTCCAGCTTGTTCGGGTTGAACGGGATGTCGTAGTTGACCAGCCGGTGGCAGTGCCGCTGCAGGTCGATGCCCTCGCTGGCGGCGTCGGTGGCCAGCAGGATGCGCACCGGGTGCTCGGTGGGGTGCTTCTGGAACGCCACCCGCAGCCGCTCGCGGTCGTCGGTGCTCATGCCGCCGTGCAGCTCGGCCAGGGCGGTGCCGCCGAGGCCCTCCTGGCGCAGCAGGTTGGCCAACCACTGCTGGGTGTCGCGGTACTCGGTGAACACCACCACGCGCTCGTTGGTCCAGTCCCGGTCCGGTTTGCACACGGCCTCGAGGTAGTTGATCAGCTCGCGGGCCTTGGCGTCCGGCTGGGCCTCGTGGGACAGCGCCCACTCCTCCATGCGCTCCAGCAGCCCGACCTCGTCCTGTTCGGCGTCCGGCTGCAGCGGGCGGGTGCGGTCCAGCGCGTCGTCCTCGGCCTCGGCCAGGCGCTCGTCGTCGTAGGTGGCCAGCTCGTCGAAGAAGTCCTCCATCCACTCGGGAACCTCGTCGCCGGCCGAGGACGAGCCGGACCGCGAGCGCAGCGTGTCCAGATACACCCGCACGGTGTGGGCGAACGCCGCTGGGCTGGAGAACAGGCGCTTCTTCAGCAGCAGCGTCACCAGATCGGTGGCCTTGCGCCCGCTGCGGGAGTCGAGCTTGCCGCGGCGTAGCTCGGAGAACCGGCGCAGCAGGCCGTGGATCTCGCGCTCGCTGTCCGGGTACTGCACCGGGATCGCCGTGGCGTGGCGTTCGGCGAAGCGCGGAGTGCCGTCGGCGTCGGTGATCTCGCTCTTCAGCCGCCGCACCACCGTCTCGTCCACGGCCTTGCCGTCCGGCTCCACACCCCGGGCGAAACGCTGGTCGTCGAGGATCTCCAGCAGCGCGGTGAACGAGGCCTGATAACCGTTGTGCGGGGTGGCCGACAGGAACAGCCGGTGCGTGAAGTGCGGGGCCAGCGTGCGGATCAGCTTGGTCTGCTGCGAGTCGACGGCATAGACCTGCTTCGGCGCGGCCGGGGCGACGTGGTGGGCCTCGTCGAGGATGAGCAGGTCGAAGGTGCGCGGATAGGTGGGACCGCCTGCGGGCAGCACCTCGCCCAGCAGCCGCTGGGCCTTCGCCCCGCGCAGCCAGGGCAGGCTGACGATGGCCCTGGGGAAGATGTTGAACGGGTTGGCAGCGCTGCCGTACTCGCGGCGCACCTGCGCGCAACACTCCGAATCGATGATCGTGAAGTCCAGGCCGAACTTCTCGGCCATCTCGTCGCGCCACTTGGCGGTCAACCCGGCCGGGCAGACGATCATGATCCGCTTGCTGCGCTGCCGCAGCAGCAGCTCCTGGGCCACCAGCCCGGCCTCGACGGTCTTGCCCAGGCCCACGTCGTCGGCCAGCAGCAGGTTCACGCGCGGGGAGTCCATGGCGCGGGCGACCGGTTCGAGCTGGTAGTCCTCGATGGCCACCCCCGAGCGGAACGGGGCCTGCAGGGTTTTGACATCGGCCGAGGTCACCGCCGACCAGCGCACCGCGTCCAGGAACGCGGCCAGCCGTTCCGGCGGGTCGAAGTCCCCGGCGGGCAGCTCCGGCAGCGAGCCCGCGGGCAGCACCTGCCTGCCGGGTTCGAGCTCCCAGAGCACCTCCAGCGTCTCGCCGTAGCGGCCGTCCTCGACGCTCTGCAGCCCCACCAGGGTGCTGCTGTCGGCCTGGTCGATCTCGCTGACGACCCACTTCTGCCCCCGGACCGACACCAGCGCGCCGGTTTCCAGGCCTTCACTACTCGTCGTTGTCATCGACTTCCCTCGACCGGGTTGTGCTCCCCACAGCTGTCGCGTGGCTGCGACCGACCGAAAGCCTACTGACTGTCGATCTTTCAGTCACCGAGTTTGTGTATCGAGTTCACAACGAAAGCGGACGGCGCGACCGGACACGGTCGGCACTCGCCGGGAGTACGTCGCGAATCCGCTGCGCGCGATTGTTCTCCGGGGGAAGTCGCCACGGCCGCGCGATTCGTTTCACCACGCCACGCAGCAGCGCGCACCTCGGCCGTGGTCACATCCCCCGCCCGCTCGCCCCCAGGACCACCATCGCTGCGTCGAACACGCCCCCACTCGCCCGAACGGCGACGTCGCACAGCGTACTACCCCGATCACGATCGGCGAGAATCCCCGTCTCCGCCTCGGCTCGGCTGTGCCCGGGCGCGGTCGCGGGCAGCAGTGCGGCGGTCCCCACTGAGACAACCGGGGGCTGCTTGCTTGCAGCCGTGGTACGGCTAGTCATCTCCGTTTGGTTCGGGACTGGAGCGTCGCGCCGAGGGATGAGCGGGCAAGGCACGGAGTCGCTCGTGCAGCTCGGATGCGTCCGTGCCGGGCCAGCGCTGCGCCTGAAGGTCTTGATCGAGAGCGATCAGACGCTGCCGTGTGGTTTCCCGCAGATGATCCGGCGGCACGGTGTCGAGTACCAATGTGGCCAGTGCGTTGGCGTCGGACGGGGCGTGGTCGGCGGCGGCCGCACGGGCACGAATGACGATGGCAGCGGCCCATCCTCCCGATCCGGTCGTTTTCAGTGAACGAGCGGCGTCGGCATGGCTCGCGGCCTGGTGGGTGTCACCGAGACGCAGTGTGGCTTCGGCGAGATGTTGGTGCAGTTCGGCCCGGTCGAATCCGAAGCGTCCTGGCTCGTCCTCGGCGGAGTCCATGGCTTGCTGGGCCCGGGTAGCGGCCGCGGTCGCGTCGGCGCGGCGACCGAGTGCGGCCAGGGCACGCAGCTCGCACCAGGCGGCGATCTGGGCGGTGTGCAGCGGGGTGGTGGCGTACTCGTGGGCCTGAGCGGCCAGGTCCAGCGCGTCGTCCGGGCGATGTTCGAAACCGGCGACCATGGATCGGGCTCCGAGAGTCCATCCGGTCAGGCGGTTTTCGCCAATGCTGGTGCCCAATCCGCAGGCCGTACCGAGATGGGTGTGGGCCCCGGCGTAGTCGGCACGGTGGAAGGCCAGGTTCCCCAGCAGCGCGGACAGCCATCCGGCCAGCCGCCGCAGTTCGGTCCGGTCGCGCTCGCGCTGGGAGACGGTGAGCATATCGACGATCAGCCGCCGAACACGGTGAATCTCGTCAGCCAACACGCTGGGCGCGTAACGACCGTAGTGGTTGGTGTAGTAGTTCACCGCTTGTCGCAGGTGCTCGCGGGTCTCGGGACCGCCTGCGGGGCCTTCGGCCTCTCGGGAGAGCTGCACGGAGTCGGCGACGGCGATCAACGTCCGGTCGGCCATCACAGCCCCTCATGTCGACGATGGCGTGTTGACGATACCTCTCCGCCTGGGGAAGTTCAGGCATTGCGGCCGACGGCGACGCGGCGGTGCGGGACACCAAGAACCGCGCGGCCGGATAGCTCACCACCGACCACGCGCAGTGGCAGGCGTTCCTCACCGCCGTCAAAACCGACCACTTCGGCTGAGACACCGGCCGAGTGCGCGGTGCCCCGGAACCGCTCCGGGGCACCGCCGCAGCCTGCGACGCGGCCGCACCACGTCCCGAACCACGACCGCGCACCGGGGCGCGAACCGCACCCTCACTCCGCGTCCGACTCCTGACCCGGCGGCAGCAGCGCCCCCGAGGTCAACCCGGCGGCCAGCTCCCGAGCGGTCTGCTCGGCGGCCCGGCTCGCGTCCCGGGCGGCAGCGCGCATGGCGTGCAGCTGCCGGAAGGCCCTACCGTAGCGCCGCTGCTGCTCCGGCGGCACCAGCGGCACCCGCAGCCGCTTGGCGCTCAACCGCATGATCGAGCTGCCGGTGGTGGCACTGTGGACGTTGTCCTCCGCGCCCAGGAAACCGGCCAGGAACCACGAGTCCAGCCGCTCCGGGTCCGGTCGCAGCAGATGCAGGTGCCGCCCCAGCAGCGCCCCCACGTCACCCCCCTCGGCCACGCGCACCGGCACCGTCCGCAGCCCCTTCAGCACGTCCGGCATGATCACGTCCCCCGCGGCGATCTCGACCGATTCGGACACCACCGTGTCCCCGGCCGAGCCGGAAACCTCCCGGTGCTCCCACACGTCCCGCGAGCTCAGCACCCGGCACTCCTCGGCGAGCTCGACCTGCTCGGACTCGCCCGCGCGGGACGAGGAAATCCGGTGCAACCACACCGCCCCGCCCTGCAGCAGATCGGCCACGGTCGCGGTGCGCCAGGACACCGGCTCGTCCCGCGCCGCAGGCCACTCCGGCCCACCGGTCGACTCCAGCAGCTGCCTGCCCGCCTGCCCCAGCTCGTCCCGCAGCCGCCGCACCGTCTCCCGCTGCTGAGCGGGATCGACGGCACCGGCGGTGGTGTGCACGTGCCGCTGCGGGGTGAGGTCCACGTTCTCGTCGAGCAGATCGACCGCAGAACGCCCGCAGGCCACCCCGGGCTCGGCCGCGAAGCCCTCCGGATCGGCGGCGAACCCGCGCCAGGAGGCCAGCACCCGCTCCCGCAGCGCCGACCAGTCCAGCGCCGCGCGCCCGCCCCCGGGCTGCGCACGCCCCGCCGACTCCCCCCGCACCGCCGCATCGGCCGGGGTGTGCACGAACAACACCGGAGGTGTCTCCCTGCGCTCCGGATCGGGCGCGGCCAGCACCCACAGGTGCAGCCCCAGGTGCGGCGGCGCGGCCGCCCCGGCGGGCAGGGCCACCACCGCCCGCAACGCCCCGGAGCGCACCAGCTCGGAACGGATGCGCCGCCCCGAAGCACGCTCGGCCACCCCCGGCGGCAACAGCAGCACCGCCCGTCCGCCCGGTTCGAGGTGGGCCAGGCAGTGCTGCACCCAGGCCAGCTCCGACTCCGACTTCGGCGGAACCCCGAACACCCAGCGCGGGTCGTAGGCCACCTCCTCGTGTCCCCAGTCCCGGATCCCGTACGGCGGGCTGCACACCACCCCCTCGGCACGTAGCTCCGGGAAGGCGTCCGCGCGGAGACTGTCCCCCGAGCGCAGCACGCTGTCGAGCTCGGCGGTCTCGGTGGCGGCCTCGGTACTCAACCGCACCGAGCTCACCCCCACCCTGGAGGCCACCACGTCCTGGCCGAACAGCTCGTCCGCGCCCGCCCGGGCCGCCGCCAGCAGCAGACCGCCGTAGCCGCAGGCCGGGTCGAACACCCGCGTCGGCGCCACCTCGCGCGTCTCCGCCAGCAGCCGCACCATCAACTCGGCCAGCTGCGGCGGGGTGGCCGCCATGCCGGTGCTCGGGTCCTCGGCCAGCACCTCGGTCAACACCTCCACCACGGCGGCGAGCCCGTCGGTGATCGCGCTGTCCAACAACGGCCCCAGCACGGCGGACGGGTAGTCCGCCACCGTCTGCGGCTCCACCCCCGGCACCTCCGCGAGCCACCGCCCCAGCGACCGGGACAGCGCCTCGACCCGCTCGTGCTCGGGTGAACGCGCGATCCCGGCGAGCTCGGCCGTCTCGAGGCCGGACAGCGCGGAGACCAGCGGCAGCAGCCGGACGGCGAGCTCGCGCTCGTCCTCGTCGGCCACGCGCACGGCGGCACGCAGCTGTTCGCAGGAGGTGCGCTGCGGAAGCTGGCCCCGCTCCGCCAGCCACTCCCGCACCTGCTCGGCGTCGTAGGCGGGGCTGGTCTCGGTCCCGCCCACGGGTTCCGGGAAATCCGGGTGGCGACGGCGCCAGTTGCTGACCGTGGCGCGGGTCACCCCGGCCATCCGGGAGATCTCGGCTGCGGTCACCTGCGCTGCTGATGGAGGCATCACGACGTCCTGTCTCGCTGCGGGAGTTGCACTGTAAACAGCCTACAACATCAATCAAATCTGTTAACTTGTTTGACAGTGCTTTCAGCTTATGCTTTCCTGATCATGCTTTCAACGCGAGCTGTTCGCCGGCACGGCCGCAACCGCACCGTCCCGAGAGGAGAGCCATGTCCATCCCCATGCCCACCGAGGAGGTCGAGGGAATCCGCCTGCACGTCACCCCGTTCCGCCCGAACGCGGTGATCGGCACCCTCGGCCTGTCCACACTGCTCCAGCTCGTGCCCTCCCCGAAGGCGCAGGAGAACCAGCAGGCGCTCAAACACGCCTCCGGCACGCTGCGCAGGCACGCCGAGGTGCGCGGGCTGGTCCAGCGGATGCTCAAATCCACCAACAAGGGCCGCAACGTCACCGCCTACGCCGGCTACATCGCCTCGGGCGTGAAGGGCGAACTCGGCGCGGCCTGGTCCACTCCCCCGGTCACCCTCTGGCTCGGCGGCAAGCTCGCCTCGATCAGCGAGGAGCTCGTCCCCGGAACCGGCATCCGCACCGTCTCGGTCGCCCCGGGCTCACCCGTGGTCGCCATCGACGGGGAAACCCAGGTCGCCGCCTGGCACGAACTCCACGACTCCCCGGAGCGCTACGACCTCAGCGTCGAAGCCCTGGCCGGGGTGCGCGTGCCCTTCGAACTGTTCTGGGGCATCGAGGTCCAGGACGCGCGCCAGATCTTCTACGACCGCAACGTCGAAGGCATCCCCGTGACCAAGAACCTGGCGATGTCGATGGACCAGCGCGACTTCGGCACCCAACTGGCCCACCGGGTGGTCGACAACGTCCGAATCGAGCACCACGGCAGGACCGTCCCGTTCGGCAAGTTCGTCGAAACCCGCAGCAGGCAGCTCAAGAGCTCCTCCCCCGAAGTGGTCACCCTGTCCGCGCTGCGCGTGCTGGTCATCTGCACGCTGTTCGGCCGGGGCGGGCTGACGCGCTCCGGCTCGACGCTGCGGGAGGAGGAACTGCCCGAAGGGGTCACCCCCGAACACGCGAGCAGGCGAGTCATACCGCTACTGTCGATGATCATGTCCACACTGTACGAACACTTCCTCGCCCGCACGGCCATCTCGGCCCCGGCCGTGCTCGCCGGAATCGGCATCGCCGCGCACCAGACCACCGGCTGGGCCACGGCGAGCAACCACCTCACCGAGGAGGAACTGCTCGACCTGCTGGCCACGGTGCGCTGGGAACGCGAAGCCCGGTACTGGCACGGCGTCGCAGGCAGCGCCAACGCCAAGGGCACGTTGAACTTCGGCGGCGGCGCCAAGGACGCCGGAGGCCGCGTCGCCGACGCCATCGTGCACCCCGACACCGAGTACGGCCGCAAGATTCGCGGCCGCTGACCGGCCGTCGCCTGCCGAACCCCGCACGAACGCACTCCAGAAACAGCGGTGCGCCCGCCCGGGCGCGCCGTTTCCGTCCGGAAAGGAAACCAACGACAATGACCGAACCGCAAGCACCGCAGCCGCCCCAGCCGCAGCAGCAGCCGCCCCAGCCGCAGCAGCAGCCGCCCCAGCAGCCGCCGCAGCAGCCTCAGCGCCTGAAGCCCAAATTCAGCGGGATGGCCTGGGCGAGCCTGATCCTCGGCATCATCGGGATGTGCGGCTCCCCGATCCCGATCCTGAACAACCTGACGGCGGTGGCCGCCTTCGTCGGCGTGATCCTCGGCGTCATCGCCCTGTTCGGCGGCAAAAAGATCGTGGCGAGCATCGGCACCGGGCTGGGCGTGCTGGCCATCGTCATCACCGTGATCCTGCAGGGCATGATGGTGCGCGAGCTGGACAAGGCCCTCGAGCAGGGCGGCTCCGGCAGCGGGACGAGCTCCACCGACTCCGCCACCCCGGGCTCCGGGTCCGGTTCCGGGTCCGGTTCGGACTCCGGATCGAACTCCACCGTGCGGCTCGACTTCGGTCAGGAGCACAGCTGGTCGGGCGGAGAAACGATCTCCATCTCGAAACCGACCGCCTACGAGTCGGACACCCAGTTCCTCCAGCCAGGTGAGGGCAACAGATACATCCAGTTCGACGTGCGGGTGACCAACAACGGCGACGACGAGTACAACGTCGGCTCCTCCTCGATCACCGTCCAGCACGACGGCCAGGTCGCCCAGCAGAACTACGCCGCAGGCGACCAGTTCCCGAACACCCAGCTCCCGCCCGGGGACAGCGTCACTTACACGATGGTGTTCGAGATCAGCCAGCAGACGGGCAAACTGCAGGTCAGCGTCGAGCCGAACGTGTTCGCCACCGACACGGTCTACTTCTCCGGCCAGGTGTGACCCCCGGTTGCCCCGACGGTGCGCCCGCTCCAGTACCCGGCAGCGGGCGCACCCCGCCCCGCAACGATTCGATCAAGCCCGCCTCCGCCATGCGGCTCGCCACACCGGACGAGATCACTGTTGGAAAACGGTTTCGTCGCGTTTCATCGATCTCGACTTCCCATTCCGCTCACTCGGCGAATATGACGATGTGGACGACGACACGAAAGTGCACATCGCCACCACGCCACCCGTGCGGTTCGGAGCGGAAGCCGCCGCATCCGGCAGCGGTGACCAAGAACCAGACACCGAAAGCAGGGGGCACGCGGTGCGGCCTCGTCCCACGTGACAGGCGTCCACCGGCAAAGCACCCCACCGGTTGTGCGCCGCGCCGAACAACCGTGCAGAGACACCACGAAAACCACCTGGGAGCACCTTGGGACTCAGGGCCCGACTCAGCGGACTCGCTTCACGGATCAGGGCACTACTCCGGCCCGGCCGTAACCCCCGGGGCAACGCCCGCGCGGAGGCCGCGGGCACCACCCCGGACACCCCCTCGGGGGCAGCCCCCGAGAACGGGGAACGGTCGACACGGCAGTCCCGTCCCCACCAGCTCCCCGCAGCGGAACCCACTCCGGAAACCCCACCCACCCGGGGCGAGGGCCCCGCTCCGGAACCCGCCGCACCGGTCGAGCCGGTCAACCCGGTCGAGTCGACCATACCGATCGAACCGGTCGACCCGGTCGAATCAACTACACCGATCGAGCCCGTCGAGCTGGTCGAATCGACCATACCGATCGAACCGGTCGACCCGGTCGAGTCAACCACGCCGATCGAACCCGTCGAGCCGAGCGCCCCGGCCGAACCGGCCACACCGGTGGCGCCGGTGGCGCCGGTGGCGCCGGAGCACGTGAGGCCGCCGGCCCCCGAACCGAACGAGCCCACCTCCACCGTGCTCGAAACGACCCCCGAGGACCCCTCCCCGACCGCTGCCGAGACAGCCACTCCCGAGACAGCCGCTGCCGAAGCGCCCGTCCCGTCCCCCGATCCGGGATCGGAATCGATTCAGGACACGAGCGCGCCCGCCCCGGCATCCCCGGAGACAGCGGAAGAGCCGGAAGAACCGGAGACCCCGCAGGCCCCAGCGATTCCGGAGCCCCCGGCGGCCCCGCAGGACGCAACGCCCCCGGAAGCAGCGGAACCACCGGAACCGCCGGAATCACTGAAAACCCCAGCCACCCCGGAAACCCCAGCGGACACAGCGGACACAGTGGCCGCGCTCACCCTGCTCGACGACAGCGAACACCGCTGGCGGCAGTCCCTCAGCGCGGCCGTGCAGCACGACAACACCGCCGAGGCACCACAACACCGCAGAGAACTGGCCCGCAGCGCCCTGCACGCCTACGACCGGCTCCGCGCCGAGCACGCCCCCACCGCCGATCCGCTGACCGTCTTCCTCCGCTGGCCGGCCTGCACCCTGGTCACCCTGGTGTGGCTGGCCTCCTCGGTGCGGGAAGCAGACGAGCTGCGCGCGGAACTCGTCCACTCGGTGCCCGAAACGCTCACCCCCACCGAGGTCGACACCTGGTTGCGCGGCTGGGCAGCCGCCTGGCACGCCCTCACCGAGCGGGAACGGGCCGAACTCACCGCACCCGCGAACTCCGGGAGCCTTCCCGCGCTGCAGCTGCTGTGGTCCGCCACCGGGATCGCGACGCAGCCGCGCGCGGAGTTCGGGATTCGCCTCGACATCCCGAACTCAGCAGTGGTCCTGTCCACCGGCGAGCCCCACCGCCGGTGGACGGTGCGGGCCGCAGGCGTGCCGTGCCCGGAGGACTCCGGCCGGTGGGTCGTGCCGCTTCCCGCCACCACCGTGGAATGCCGCGACCAGCTCGGCACGAGCCGCTCGGTGTCCGTAGTGGACCCGGACGAGCCGCTGCTGGTCTTCGACGCGCACGGCGAACTCGTACCGGCCGAGCAGCCGGTCCCGCCCGGGGAAGTGTGGCTGCTCCACCGTGGCATCCCCGGACCGGCGGCCTTCGACGGGCAGCGCCGCGTGCTGGAGGAAACGACCCCACCGAACGGCTGGCCCGGCTGGTGGCTGGGACGCGTACTGCTCACCGAGACGCACGCGCTGCGCGCCGCCCCCGAGACCTCCGAGGACGCCGAGACCTCCGACGGCGCCGAGAAGTTCGGGCCCTGGCGCCACGTCGACCACCCGCCGCGCGCCGAGTTCTCCTTCGAGCCCCCCGTCGCGGCGCTGCGCACTCCGCACGGCGAACCAGTGCGCAACACCGCTCCCCGGATCGAGCTCACCGGCAACCCGGCCACGCGGTGGACGATCGCCGTCGCCCGCGAAGGCCACGCGAGCGCGGAACGGCTCACCACCCACCGGGTCACCACGGCGGACAGTCCGCTGGACCTCGGCGACCTCCTGCCCCGCCCCGCCTTCGGACGGTTCCGCGTCACAGCCACCTCGCCCCGGAACACGACCCCCCGCACGTTCACCCTGGTGCAGGACCTGGCAGTGCGCGCCAACCTCCAGGTGCGGATGCTGCACGAGCAGGGCGGGCTCCACTCCGCGCACATCACGATCCGCCCGCCCTCCCACGTGCGGGCCAGCCCGGAAACCGTCCACCTGAACCCGCACACCCGCAGCGAGCGCGTCCATCTGAGCACGAGCGGGCAGCAGGCCCCGCCCATGACCGTCGAGGTCGAACCCGAGCACCTCGCGCTGCGCAAACGCACGACCTCCCAGACCCACGACTGGGAGGTCGTGCCGCAGCACTACGAGCTGGACGAGCTCGACGACGGCGCCTCCCTCGAACTCGCCCTGCCCCCGGTCATCCGTCAGACCCACGGCGGGCCGCCCGAGCTGCTCGCCCACGACGGGGCCACCACGTGGCAACGTCTGAGCGGGCGCAGCGCTTCGTCCCGCACAGTGCGCTACAACCTCGCCGAGCTGACCGACACGGTGCGCGCCCACGGGTCCCTGCGACTGCAACTGGCCCTGCCCGGCCAGGATGCCCAGGTCGCCACGGTGCTCCTTCCCCCGCCCGCTTCCGAGGTGCTGCGCCACCGAACGCACCTGCAGCTCGTCCGCCGACTGCCCCGCGAGCACCTCCGAGTGCGCATCCGGTCGGTCCACGCCCCCTGGCTGCCCGTGCAAACGGGGGAGCTGCCCGAGCGCACCACGCACTTGCCGCTGAACCCGGCCTTCCACGGAGACGAGCTGCTGCTGGTCGAGGTGCACTACCGCCGGGCCGACCCGGCCGAGCAGGACCCCGCTCAACCGGCCCTTCCGGAAGCGAGCGCGGTGTTTCGCACCGGGGACGAGTCCCTGACCCCCGCACTCACCGACCCGGTGGAACGCGCCGCAGTGGACTACCTGGCCGACCGGGGGCCGCTGCCGCACACCTCCACCGCGTTGCCGCTGCTGTGGACGATCACCGCCCACGCCGAACAGCTGTTCGGCACGGCCGTGGGCCGCGCGACGGCCCAGGAAACCGCCACCCGCCTGGGCGCCAGCCCCACCACGTCCCTGCTGGCGACCGCGACGGCGCAGCCCAGCACCCGGGAGCTCGTCCCGGCGCTGGTGCGTTCCGGCATCGCCGCCCACAGCTTCCGCCACGTCACCGACCCCGACCAGGTCCGCGAGCTGTGGCCCGAGGTGCCGCTGGCCGCGCTGCTGCTCACCAGCCCCCTGCTGGCCTACCGCACCGGCTCGCCCCACTGGGACCCCGCCGAGCTGGACACCGACGAAGCGGCCCTGCTGGCGGCGCTGGACAGCTGGGGCGGCCCGCGAGCGCGCGAGCTGCTGACCGGGGCGCGGCTCGATCCGGACGAGCATTCCCCGCCGCTGCACGGCCACCACGCCCCGGCGGACTCCTGCCCGCGACGGGATCCGCACGACGACCCCGACACGCTCGCCGAGCTGCGGACCTGCCACACCGTGCTGAGCGACTCGCCCACGCCGCAGCAGCACCCCGCGCTGTTCGCCACAGCGATCCGCTGCAGACCCACTGCCCGGAACGACGAGCTGGGACCGGAAAAGCTGTCCCTGGACATCGCTCTGATCGCACGGCTGGCTGCCCAGGGCGACCGCGCAGCGGCCGCCACCGAGCGCCACCTGCGGCACGGCTGGACCCGACTCGCCGAACTCGCCCCGGAGCACGTGGCCACCGACCTCGCGCTCGCCGAGTTCCTCGTCGTCGGTCGACACGCCCACCCCGGCTGACCCCGCACGCACCACCGCACACGCCCGCCCCGCGCAGGAGGAACTTCCGTGACCCGGTTCAACCCGCTGCACGCCAGCTCCCGCATCGACGAGACCTACCGGCGCTACCTGCGCTCCCTGCTGCCGCTGCGGGACACCGCGCTGGCAGGCGCGCTCGACGAAGCCATCACCACCAGCCCGATCCTCAGCAAAGGGCCCCTGCTGGAGTCCAACCCGCCCTACCAGGCCGGGGCCAGCATCACCGAGCTGGTCCACAACGGGGTGCTGGACCCCTCCTTCATGCCGTTCACCGGCCCGGAACTGCCCGCCAACCGCCCGCTGCACCGCCACCAGGAAATCGCGGTCCGCAAAGCACGCGCCGGGCGGAACCTCGTGGTGGCCACCGGCACCGGCTCCGGCAAGACCGAGAGCTTCCTGCTGCCGGTGCTGGCGCACCTGGCCGAGCAGCGCGCCGCCGGAAACCTCGGGCCCGGGGTGCGCGCCCTGCTGCTCTACCCGATGAACGCGCTGGCCAACGACCAGATGAAACGGCTGCGCAGGCTGCTCGCCACGATCCCCGACGTCACCTTCGGGCGCTACACCGGCGACACCCCCGAGCAGCGCCACCGGGCCGAGGAGACCTTCCACCGGCTCAACCCCGGCGAGCCCCGGCTGCCCAACGAGCTGCTCAGCAGGCAGGAGATGCGGGCCCAGCCGCCGCACCTGCTGCTGACCAACTACGCGATGTTGGAGTACCTGCTGCTGCGGCCGCAGGACATGGAGCTGTTCAACAGCGCCGACGCCAACCACTGGCGCTTCGTCGTGGTCGACGAGGCCCACGTCTACGACGGGGCCAAGGGCAGCGAACTCGCCATGCTGCTGCGCCGACTCCGCGACAGGGTCGGATCCCACCGCGACCTGCAGGCCATCGCCACCAGCGCCACCGTCGGCGCCGACCGCGCCCCCGAGGCGGTCACCGACTTCGCCGAGTCCCTGTTCGGGCTGCCCTTCCGGTGGGACCCCGACGATCCGGCCCGGCAGGACCTGGTCACCTCCACCGTGCAGGCCCGGAGCACGCCCCGCGCCACCTGGGGGCCGCTCGCGCCCGAGACCTATGCCGAACTGCTCGCCGCCGACGACCCGTACCCGGCACTGCTCCGGGCCGCCCGGCAGCACGGCTGGCACGGCGACGACCCCGCCGAAGCGCTGCGCGGCGAAGCACGACTGCGGCAGCTGCAGACCACGCTGGGCGAACAGCCCCGCCCGCTCCGCGACATCGCCGCCGAACTCCTCCCCGAGCAGCACCCCGACCGGGCCACCGACACCACCACCGACCTGGTCACCCTGGCCGGTCGCGTGCACCACTCCGACCGCACCCCGGTGCTGTCCACCCGGTTCCACTTCTTCGTGCGCGCCACCGAAGGCGCGTTCAGCTGCCTGGGCAGCGACGGCGACACCCCGCACCTGAGCCTGAACCGCCGCGAGCAGTGCGACCGCTGCCACCGCGTGGTGTTCGAGCTCGGCGGCTGCCAACGATGCGGTGCCGTGCACCTGCACGGGGCCATGGACCACTCCGGCGAGCTTCCCCGCCACATCCCCTGGCGCACCGGGGTCGACCGCTCCCACAGCTGGCTGCTGCTGGAGGACCGCAGCACGGTGATCACCCAGAGCGACGACGAGGACGACGCGCTGCTGGAGAACGAGCGCACCACCGACGGCGACCTCCGCTACCTGTGCGTGAGCTGCGGCTGCCTGCACCGCAGGCGAGCAGGCACGTGCCCGGTGGACGGTTGCGCGCGGACCGAACTGCGCCCGGTGCGGCTGCTGAACTCCCACTCCGAGGCGCTGAACCACTGCCTGGCCTGCGGAGCGCGCAGCACCAAACTGATCCGGCTGCTGGAAAGCGGCGGGGAAGCGGCCGCCTCGGTGCTGGCCACGGCCCTGTACCAGACGCTGCCCGGCGACTCCGACTCCGCAACCGCCGCCCTGCCCGGGCAGGGGCGGAAACTGCTGTTCTTCAGCGACAGCCGCCAGATGGCGGCCTACTTCGCGCCCTACCTCATGGACACCCACCAGCACATCGCCCACCGCCAGCTGCTGGTGCGGGGGCTGCACAGCTGGGACGCCGAGGAGGACGGCGAGCCCGCCCCGATCGACGACCTCGTCCCCCAGACCGCGCGGGAAGCCAAGCACGCGCACCTCTTCGACGAGGACACCTCCCGCCGCGGCCGGGCGCGCTTCGCCGCGCTGTGGACCATGCAGGAAGTGATCAGCTACCACGATCGCCAGTCCCTGGAAGGCGTGGGGCTGCTGCGGGTCGAGCTCGTCCGCAAACCGCACTGGACCCCGCCGCAACGGCTCCGCGAACTCGGCCTCACCTCCGAGGAGAGCTGGGACCTGCTGCAGGAACTGCTCCGCACCCTGCGCATGCAGGGCGCGGTGGACATGCCCGACGACATCGACCCCGACGACGAGACCTTCGCCCCCCGCCGCGGGCCGATCTACGTACGCGGCTCCGGTTCCGACCGGAAGCGGAAAGTGCTCAGCTGGCTGCCCACCTCCGGAACCAACCGCCGAGTCGACTACCTGGCCCGGCTGCTGCACCGCCTCGACAGCACCGCCGACCCGAACACGCTGCTGGACGAGCTGTGGCGGGAACTCGACCCCGCCCACGGCGGGGACGGGCCCCAGAACTGGCTGCGTTCGGAAACCCTGCCGCAGGCGGGCGTCGTGCGCCGCATCGACCACCGCAAACTGCGGCTGCGCCCGGTGCGGGAGGCCGAGCAGCTGTTCCGCTGCGACCGCTGCCGCCGCATCCTCGGCTGCTCCGTGCGCGGCGTCTGCCCCACTCTGCGCTGCGACGGCACCCTCCGGCCCTGGCACCGCCCCGCCCGGGACGCGGAACGCGACCACTACCGGCACCTGTACCTGCGCGCCACCCCGATCCCCATGAGCGTGCAGGAGCACACCGCGCAGTGGACCAACGAGAAGGCCGCCGAGATCCAGGGGCAGTTCATCCGCGGCGAGCTCAACGCCCTGTCCTGCTCCACCACCTTCGAACTCGGCGTCGACGTGGGCGAGCTGCAGGCGGTCGTGCTGCGCAACATGCCGCCCACCACCGCCAACTACGTCCAGCGCGCGGGCCGGGCCGGGCGACGCTCGGACTCGGCCGCCCTGGCGCTGACCTACGCCCAGCGGCGCTCACACGACCTCTCCCGCTTCACCGAACCGGAGAAGATGATCGCCGGTGAGACCCGGCCGCCCATCGTGCCGCTGGAAAACACCCGCATCGACCGGCGGCACGCCCACTCGATCGCGCTGGCCGCGTTCTTCCGGGAGATGAAGGAGCAGCACGGGCAGACCTGGCACACCGCGGGGGAATTCTTCCTGCCGCCGGAGCACACCCCGCCGGACTTCGTTCTGCCTGCCGAACGGCTCAAGACGTTCCTGAACCCGGTTCCCGCCCCGGTGCGGGCCAGTCTGGACGCGGTCCTGCCGGACAACGTCCACCAGGAGATCGGCGTCGACACCGACTCCTGGGTGCACGAGCTCGCGCGGCTGCTGGACAGCACCCGCCAGGAACTGGCCCAGGACGTGGCCGCCTTCGAGGAACGCATGGACGAAGCCACCCGCGCGAAGAAGTTCACCGCCGCCGAACAGTACCGCCGCGTGCTCGCAACGCTGCAGAAACGCCCGCTGATCAACTTCCTGGCCACGCACAACGTGCTGCCGAAGTACGGCTTCCCGGTCGACACCGTCGAACTGCGCACCGACCGAGCCGGCGGGGAAAAAGCCCCCGCGCTCGAGCTGACCCGGGATCTGAGCATGGCCATCAGCGAGTACGCGCCGGGCTCGGAGGTCATCGCGGGCGGCAGACGGTGGCGCTCCGGCGGGGTGTACCGCCTGCCCGGTCGGGAACTCGTCAACCGGTACTACTCGGTCTGCGAGTCCTGCGGACACTACCGGGAGACCGTCGAGGTGCCGGACTCCACCTGCCCCGCCTGCCTCAAGGTGAACAGCCGCACCACCCGGCACTACGTCGAACCCTCGTACGGTTTCGTCGCCTCCGAACACCAGCCGCAGGGAGCCAGCCAGCCGCCCCAGCGTTCCTGGACCGGCGCCACCTACATCGTCGACTCCCGCGCGGACGTGGAGGAAAGCAGCACCACCTTCCCCACCGGTCAACGGTTGGACTGGCGTGCGGGAACCCGCGGCCAGTTCGTGGTCATCAACGAAGGCCCCGGCCGCGCGGGCTTCCGGCTGTGCCAGTGGTGCGGCTGGGGCGTCCCGGTCGCCCACGGGCCCGCTCCGCGCGAGCACGACCACCTGCTCAAGCGAAGCACCTGCACCGGCCCGCTGCACAACTACTCCCTGGCCCACCGCTACGAGACCGACTTCGTCGAACTGCGCTTCGACCCGCTGCTCGCGCTGCGGCTGACTGCGGAGAACCTGCGCGCGGCCAGCTACGCCCTGCTCGAGGGGGCGGCCCTGGCCCTGGAGATCAGCCGCGACGACATCGACGGCACGGTCCACCGCGGAGAGGACGGTGTGCCCTCGCTGGTGCTGTTCGACACCACCCCGGGCGGGGCGGGAAGCACGCTGCGGATCGCGCGCAACCTCGTCGCAGTGCTGCGCGCCGCGCTCACCCGGGTGAGCAGCTGCGAATGCGGCCCGGAAACGAGCTGCTACGGCTGCCTGCGCGGATTCCGCAACGAGCGCTACCACAGCCTGCTGTCCCGGCAAGCCGCCATGGATCTGCTGCACGAGTTCATCCCCGCACCGGACAGCGTCACGGAGAACTGATCCACATGCACACCAGCACACCGGACGCGCGAGCACAGGCCCGCCGCCGCGCCGTGGCCGCGCTGTGCGAGCACGCCACGCAGGCGAACCGGGTCCAACTGTCCGTTCCGGACGTACAGGCCGCGGTCCACGAGCACGCCGTCGCCCAGCAGGAGTTTCCGCTGCTGCTGCGGGAACTGCTGGACGCGGGGATGCAGCTGCCGCCCGCCCTGAGCGGCTCCGCCGCACCGCCCGAGGCCACCGCACCGGCGGCCCCTGCTGACCCCGAGGGGACCGAGCAGCCCCCGGCCGAGGCGCCACCGGCCGAGGCGCCACCGGAGCGCGAACCGGCGGGGGCGCTCGTCCTGCACGGGCACGAGCGGCTGGACACCAGCTCGATCTCACTCGCCGATCTCGGGCAGCCCCTCCCCGCGCCCCGCGAGCCCGAGCAGCCCGGAGCCGCACCCGCGGACGAGCCCGAGATCGGTCCCGAGGTCGCTCCCGAACTCCCCGGGACCGGAGCCGAGCCCGATTCCACAGCCGAGCTCGCACTCGGCCCCGAGAGCGAACCTGCGGCCGCACCCGAGATCCCCGCACCCGAAACCGCAATCGAGCCCGAGGTCGAACCGGACTCCACAACCGAGCTCCCCGCGGCCGAGCACACCCCGGAAACGAGCACCGCAGGACACCGCGAGCGTGGACGGATCCGCCGGATCCCCACCCCGGCGCCGAAGTACCTCCCCGCGCTCCCCGACCCCAGACAGCAGCCAGGCGGCGGCGCGAGCATCGACCCGCGGATCCAGTACCGCAAGGAGATCAACAAGTACGCCCTGCTCTCGGCCGAGCAGGAAGTCGAACTCGCCAAGACCATCGAGAACGGCTCCTCCGCCCGGCACCGCCTGAACACCGAGCAGCTGCTGTCCACCTCCCTGACCGCCGAGCTGGAATCACTGGTTCGGCAGGGTGATCGAGCCTTCGCCGATTTCGTCACCGCCAACCTCCGGCTGGTCCACTCGGTGGCCGAGGAGTACCGCGGGCGCGGGCTCGAACAGCTCGACCTGATCCAGGAAGGCACCCTCGGGCTGTGGCGCGCGGTGCAGAAGTTCGACTATCGCAAAGGGAACAAGTTCTCCACCTACGCCACCTGGTGGATCAGACAACGCATCACCAGAGCACTGGCCGATCAAGTCCGCACGATCCGCTATCCGGTACATCTGGTGGAACAGCTCAACCCCGTGCTCAGCGCACAACGCTTCCTCCGGGAGAGCCGAGGCTCGGCGGACTACACGTCCATAGCCGCCCACGCGGACATCTCCCCGGAACAGGTTCGCAGTCTGTTGACCGAACTGCCCCGCAGTAGCTCGCTGGAACAGCTGCTGGAGCAGCTCGACGAGACCACTCTGCACGAAGCCAACGAACGCTACCGGGACAGCGCCGAGCCGGACCTGTTCGGCCTCGACCCCGAGGACGTGCACCGGGCGCTGCTGGAGTGGTGCGACGAGCGGGAACGCCACATTCTGCACCGCCGCTATGGTTTCCGCGGCGAACCGGGCACTCTCGAGACCATCGGCCGCGAGTACGGGGTCACGCGCGAACGCATCCGCCAGATCGAGCGCAAAGCGCTCAAGAGAATCACCGAAGTCCTCCCCCGATTTCGGGAGGAGAAACCCTTGGCCGAGGTGCTCGCGTTCCCGACGCGCAAGACGGTGACCAGGCGGAGGCGGCAACACCCCGGCAGCGGGACCGAGCCCGCACACGAGCATCGCGAGGAGCACCACGAGCACGAGGACGCGGAAGCCGACGCGGACTAGGGCGGACCGGACCGGGCTCGGCGGACGTCGACACCGGCGAGGCCTCCGGCCACGCGGTGCCGGGGCGCACTGCCCACCCGCTCGAGCGGGTCCACACCGGTGTGCAGGCAGCGACTCAGTGGTCGTGCTCCTCGACGACGTTCGCGGCCGCCCGGTTCGCCGCACGCATCCCGACCAGGACGAAGGCCAGCACGGCCGCGAAGCAGGCGAAGCCGATGATCACTCCGAGCACGCCACCCGTGTCGAGCGCCGCGAGCACGACACCGAGCAGCACACTGGCCGGAGCCAGCACGTAACCGCTCCGCGCGGCCCACCACAGCCAGGGAGCCGCCGCCCGATGTCCGGCCTGCCAGGCCCGCTCGGAGGCCATGGTCGGCTTGGTCCTGATCCCGATCGCCTGGTTCCGGCCCAACTTCCCCCGGATGGTGTCCCGGCGGATGTAGTCGAAAACCCCGGCCAGCATCAACATGCCTGCAGCCAGGCCGATCACCGCCCCGAGTCCGACCATGCGCACCTCCCACCGAAAATCTCGCTGCCTGCCCACCCGCATGATCCACACCATTGCTCCGGCCCGTCGAGTCGGACGGCACTCCGCGAGACCGCTGCCCGCGGCGGGACCGGAAGCACCACCGAGCGGAACCGCCGACACGGGGCTGTTTTCCGACGACAGTGGACACCACCACCGCCCACTCCCCGGGCTGTCACCGCATTCGGCGACGTTTCACCGCGGAGTGGGTTCCCCCGCGACAGGCGGGCGAATTCGTGGTGTGATCGGTACTGTGCGACGAGGACGCAACGGGCACCGCTGCGAACCGGACACCTCGCGGATCGGGCTGTGGCGCTGCGAGGTGTGCGGGCAGCAGTGGGAGATCCACGGGGTGGCCGACAACCCCCGCGTGCGCAAGGTCAGCCGCATCGGGTGGTTCCTGGCCAAGCTCTTCGGCTGAAAGCACCGCCCGCACCGCCGACACGCCTTCGACACCGCGCGCCGGAGGCGCTACCCGCGCGGGAACGGCGGCTGCGGCCGCGCCCGCCCGGCTCGCGAAGCCGCCGCGGGGCGGGCCGGATCCGCGCGTCAGCGCCCCAGTTCGTCGAGCCGGTCCAGCATCCGCTGCGCCTGCTCGGCGTGCAGCGCGGATTCCTCGGTGGTGGCCACGGCCAGCACCTGCCGCAGCAGTTGCCTGGCCTCGTCCGTCTCCCCGGTGTTCGACAGCAGCGTGGCGAGCTGAACCCGCACTTCCAGGATGCGTTCCAGTTCCTCGGGCAACAGGCGCAGGTATTCGTTGAGCAGCGAGCGGAGTTCGCGGGCCGCCCGCTGGTTCTCGCCGAGTTCCATGCGGCAGGTGGCGGCCATGACGCGGCATTCCAGCACCGAGGCGGTCGAGGCTCCCGAGTAGTCGTCGAGCTCCGCGAGCAGCACGCTGTACTCCTCCAGCGCGGCGCGGTAGTCGCCGCCGAGGAAGTGGAAGGTCGCGAGGTTGCGCCTGATCTTCGTCCTGCGGTCCGGGGTGAGCTGCTGCCGCAGCGAGCGGTCGACCAGCAGTGAGCGCAGCAGTTCGGCCGCCTGCGTGAACCGTGCCTCGTCGACCAGTTCGTTGGCCCGCTGCTGCTCGGAGCGGATGCGTTCCTCGGCCTCGTGCGGATCGGCGGCGGGCACCTCGCCGGACGGCTCGGTGGATTCGGGCCGACGTCGCGCGGACCGCGGGGCGTGCGGGTGCCGGTAGGGAGCTGTCGGGTCGCCGCCGTCGACGGCGGTCGCGGAGTCCTCCGGCGCGGGCAGGTACGGCAGCAGCCGCCGGTAGACCTCCCCCGCGTCCTCGGGCCGGTCCTGCGGGTTCTTGGCCAGCAGGTCGAGCACGAGCCGTTCCAGGTCCGCCGGAACCGCCGCTCCGCACTCCCGCAGCGGGGTGGGCGAGACGCTCATGTGCTTGTGGACGATCCCGGGCGCGCCGGGGGCTTCGAACACCCGCTCGCCGCTGAGCAGCTCGTGCAGCACGCATCCCAGCGAGTAGAGGTCCCCGGCCGGGGTGGCGGTGTTGTTCATGGCCTGTTCCGGGGCCATGTAGGCCGGGGTTCCCATGCTCTCGCCCGCACGGGTGAGTTTGGTGTAACCGCCTTCCAGCACGGCCGCGATGCCGAAGTCGAGCACTTTGACCGTGCCGCTGTCGGCGATCATCACGTTGCTCGGTTTGAGGTCGCGGTGGATCAGCGAGGCCTCGTGGGCCGAGCTCAGCACGGCGGCGATCTGCGCGGCGATCGAGGCCGACCAGGTCACCGACAGCGGCGCGTGCTCGCCGATGACGTTGACGAGGTCGGTGCCGGAGATCCGCTGCATGACCAGGAACAGCTCGTCGCCCTCGGTGCCGACGTCGTGCACCGCGGGAACACCGGGGTGTTCGACCTTGGCGGTGAGCTGGGCCTCGCGCACGAAGCGCTTGGTCAGATTCTGCGGGTCGTCGGCTTCGGCCAGCTTGGTCGCGGGCAGCAGCTTCACCGCGATCCGCCGGTCCAGCCGCTGGTCGTAGCCGGACCAGACATCGCCCATCGATCCCCGCCCGATCGGCGAGGTCAGCTCGTACCGCCGCGCGATCACCCGGTTGCTGCCCACCGGCTCCTCCTCGTCACCTTCCACCGTCGCACCGCCCCGGTCTCCGCTCCGGCGGGCGCGCCCGGGCGGTACGGAACGCGCGTTCCGTACCGGTTCCGCGGCGGAGATCGCCACCGCCGCGCGGGGTTCCGCCGGATGACCGCCCGAGTCGAGCGGAACCACGGTGTCCCACTGCGCCCCCACGGACAGCTGATCATCCGTATCACCCCGGCCGCCAGCGGTCAAAGCAACAGGTGAGGCACTGCGTTGCCTGGCTGTGCCTCCCGCTGGGCGCCCTCGTGACCGCCCTGCCGGACCCCGCGGCTGCCCGCCCGCGCCCGCGCTCGTGCCCGCGCCCGCGCTCGTGCCCGCGCCTGCGCCTGCGCCCGCGCCTGCGCGACGGCGTCTCCGAACCCAGCGGATTCGCCGCGGACTCGCAGCGCACCGGCTTCCCGTCTGCCGGGGCGGACTCCCCTGGTTTCGGGGTTGCTCCCGGTTACGGACCGCAGCCCCCGACAGCCTCCAGCGACCCCGAAGTCGAGCCGCCGTCCACCCCGCCCCGGAGCCGGAGGCGATGCCGCGGGCTCGGGAACCGCGTGGACCCGTAAGGCTGCGATCCCCCCTCGATCTCGGGTGAGTCGTGCGTTCGGCACAGCTCGCCCGGGACCGAGAGGGAGGTGAGCTTCTCGGTCTACCGGAATTGTGACTTCGGAGCTTCACCCCGCGCGGGGTGTTACACCCGCGCCGAGCCGGGGGTTACGGGCAGAGCGGCGATGGTGGGCCGATAGTGCCCGAGCATGAGCGCCAGGGCTTACCAAGTACACGGCCGGGTTCGCCTAGATCGTGCGTTGCCTGACGCGCGGACTGCACCCGCTCTGACCGGGAGCCGCACGGCTGTGAACCGTGGCCAGGACTTACAGCCCTACCCACGCGCTGCCTGGGGCGCGCGTGGAGGGAAGTCTATTCCGTGCTAGACTCAGCACTGCTTTATTTCTATCTTGGCGGAAGAAATATAGCATGAGCCCCCTGGTCACGATCAGGGGGCTCTTCTTCGTTCACTACCGAGCGTGCACACACGAAAAACACCCCCGGAACGAATCCGAGGGTGCGAAGCTGTTCGGCTGCCGATCGGGCGAACCGGGGCTCAGTCGAATCGGCTGGTCTTCACGGCGGTGAGGAAGGCCGACCACTGCCTGCCGGTAGTGGTGAAGTGCCCGGCAGCACGGTCCTTCGTGTCGCGCACGCCAACGACGTCGGTGGTCACCGCGACCTCGACACAGTTGTTCGCGCCCTGCGAGCGGCTGGACTTCCGCCAGGTCACGCCGGTCAGATCAGCCATGATTACCTACTCCGTGGTCTGGTGTCGCAGCTCCTTGATTCGGCGGTCCAGCATCGTGGCTGTCTCGCGCTCGGACGCCGCCACACGCAGGATATCGAATTGCCCGCTTGCAGGCGACAGCTTCCGCCCGCTGCCGAGTGCGACGGGCTCGTCGGTCGTGAAAGGAATTACCCCAGAATGACGGTGGAGCGTCTGGCCTTCTTGCGCAGGTGTCGAAGCTGATCCCACGACACCTGGTAGTCACCGATCCGCCGGTGCAACGCGGCTTCGTCGTTCACTACCACCCGTGCACACACGAAAAGCACCCTCGGAAACGAATCCGAGGGTGCGAAGCTGTTCGGCTGATGGTCAGTCGAACCTGTTGGCCTTCACGGCGTCGATGAAGGCGGACCACTGCGCGGGGGCCGCTGCGAAATGACCGGCCGCACGGTCTTTGCTGTCACGAACACCAACGGCCTCCGAGGTCACTGCGACCTCGACGCACTGTCCGCCATTTCCGCTGCGCGAGCTTGTCCGCCACGTCGCGCGCGACAGGTCTGCCATTGCCGCCCCTTTCGGAGTCTCGATCTCGCCGAGGTGCATCGTACGGCCCCAGGCTAGCGAGACAGGGCAGGGGCGAACTACGCCGTCAGGGGCTGTCCTGGGGCGATCTCACGCACCAGGTCGACGGACTCGCGCTGTGGCATCGCCGAGGAGCGCAGTTCGTCGAACAAGTTGCGCAGCAACGTCACATCCGAGTTGTCCTCGATCACGTGCCCTCCCAGCGGACTTTCCATATAGGCCACATCGGGGTCTGCGGGTTCGGAGAACTCCAACACGGTGAACCCCGACGTCATGCTGGCGTGCTCGCCAGCCTCGTACGAAACGACCTGGAACATGACGTTGGGCAGATCGGCCATCGTCAACAAGTGTTCCAGCTGCTCACTCCACACTTTCCGACCACCCACCTTGCGCTGCAGGGCCGCCTCACTGATCACAGCACGCAGCTCCAGTGGATTGTCCTTGTCGAACAGACGGCGTTGCCGTTCCATCCGTGCGGCCACGCGCTTCTCGACATCCTCGGGATCGGTGATGTGCCCGCCCGAGGTGTGGATCGCCCGAGCGTAGTCCTCGGTCTGCAACAAGCCGGGGATCAGTTCCTGCTCGAAGTTGCACACCAGGGCAGCGTCCGTTTCCAGCCCCACGTAGGGCTTGAACCACTCGGGGAGCCGGTAGGTCGACCACCAGCTGCGCTTGGAACCTTCCCGGCGCGCGTCCTCCAGAGTCTGCCGAACTTCGTGAGGCGCGTCGTAGAGCTCCAGCAAGGCGGCCAGCTCCATCTTCTTCATGCTGGCCTGGCCCTTTTCCCAGTTACGGATGGTCTGCGGCGAGGCACCCATGTGCTCGCCCACACCGGAGACAGTAAGTCCTGCCTTCTCACGAAGCTCGGAAAGATGCGCGCCCAACCGTCGTCTACGTGCTGTTGGTCCGAGTCCCATAGCCAAGCACTGTAGCCGGTCAGCTGTCTCACGACTATCACCTAAATGAGCTACACAGCTATGTTTTCCAAATCTTGAGTCAAAGATTTCAGTTCGCTACTGTCGCTGGCCGTGAGCACAGCGCAAGCACCACGGCCGATCGGTGCCGTGCAGGCAGGACGGAACCTGGGCCGGGCTGCCGTGGAACAGGGGAACTCCGTGGAGATCAGCGAAGAGACCGGGCGGGTCGTCGTGTCGTGGTTCGTGCCGGAAGGCGACACGCACCAGCACGCCACGTTGGACGCGCTGCCGTCCGAAGGCGGTGCGGTGAACACGCTCGGCGGGCACGACTACGCCGAAGCTCCCCCGTTCCGCGAACGACGCATGAGCCACGTTCGGCCGTTCTGCGAGGACTGCTTCACCGAATACCTGCGGCTGGACCGCGGACAACCGAGCTGGAAAGAGTGAGCGAACGTGACGACCACAGAACGACAGCACTACTGGCTGCCCGTACCGGACCGAACCGGATTCAAGTGGCACCGCCACGCCTTCCGCGGCAAGCACTGGGACGGCCGACCGGCCGACACCTCGGTCTGCGGCCTGCCGTGCGCCATGGCCAAACCCAGCGAACTGGACTGGTTCCAAGCCCCCACCTGCGCCGACTGCACCGAACTCCTGATCACCGAGTACTCGGCGGCGGGAAGCGCCGAACAGTCGGGCACCGGCAGCGCCGAGGGGGAACCGTGACGCGACGGCACCGCGAATCGCAGCGACCACGCGGATACGTGCCCGCATTCTCCGGCGAGTTGTACGACCCCCCGCCGAAACGAACCGCAGTGCCGTACTCGACTCTCGAACGGGTGCTCGCCGGCCTCCGAAGACTCTGACAACCCCCGCGGGAAAACGAACGCGGACAGGCAAGCTCCACATCGTCCCTGGACGAAACGGCCGAACCAGTGGGTGAGAGACCATCTTGCCCGCTGCGAGTCATCTGCTGAACCTCGCGGTTCTCCGCTGGTCCCCGGACGTGCCGACTCGGTGCTGCTCTCCGAACCGGGATCCCCGCAGCCTTACGCAGCGCCGGAACCAGACCGGACGTCCGGGACAGTTCCCCACCGCCGACGCGCTGGCACGGCACACTCGACCGAATCCGGACTCACCGTCACGAACTGAAAGAAGGTATCTCCGCATGAACACACCCGACCTGGACGAACTCACCAGCGCCGACACCGCCGACGGCATCGACCAACACGTCGTCGGCGCCGTCATCGACCACGACGGCACGTTCCTCCTGCTCAAACGCCCCGCCGACGACTTCCGCGGCGGCACCTGGGAGCTGCCCTCCGGCAAGGTCGAACCCACCGATACCGACCTGTACGCCGCGCTGCACCGCGAAGTCACCGAAGAAACCGGCCTGACCATCTCGACCATCACCGGCTACCTGGGCGCGTTCGACTACACCTCCGGCTCCGGCAAGCACACCCGCCAACACACCTGGACCGTCACCGTGGCCAACCCCGCCGAGCTGCACCTCAGCGAACACGACGAGTCCGCCTGGGTGGTCACCACCGAGCAGCACCCGGTCAGCGCCGAAGTACAACAACTCATCGACGCCCACTTCGCCGGGCCCACCGACTAACCCCGCACCCCGCCTGGCCCTCGCGTGCGGTCTCGAAGACACCTCTGACCAACGACCGTTTGTCGATGCACCGCAGGGCCAGGCGTTCTCACAGGTAACCAGTGTCGAGAACTCGCATCGGAAACAATCTCGGCACCTCTTCATGCTCGATACGAGGCGAGCGCGAATTCCTTCGAGAGATCGTTGACCTGTTCGGTCCGCTACGAACGCCTCGGAATCGAGAACAAGAGAAAAGCCCATCACCAGCGGCTTCGGCAGCGTACCTTCTCCGCCTTGGCCATCAATCCGAGCCACCGGCGCGTGTTTCTGCAGCAGAAGACCCCCGCGGGCAGTAGTGCACCAGCGCCCACGGGCCGCAGGCGCTGGTGACACCGACCTCGCTGTCGTGATGCCTTCAGTAGTTCGCCACCTACGATCGGCTCGCGGTGAGCAGCAGCGGGGTGGTGACCCCGTGCTGAGCGCTGAGCTCGGTGAGGAAGCCGCCCAGCCAACCGAGGGCATCCAGCGACCATTCGGCGAGTGTCCCGTGAAAGGTCGCCCGGTGAAGAGGTGGCCCGTTCCAGAAGCTGTCCTCGAACGGAGGCTGGATCGCCAGTGGATCGTGCTCGGCCGGGGAAAGCGACTCGCACACGAACACGTCTTGGTCCAACCGACCGATCTGCTCCTGCAGATGCGGCGCCGCCGAGGACAGCGACGAAGCCTGACCACTGTCCAGCGTGACCCGCACCGGCGTCCTGGACTGCGGATCACTGTCGCCGAACCATTCGGCGGTGAGCAGCGACGGAATCGGAGCATAGGCCGGACGCGAGGAGACATCGAGGCCGTGGACGGGCAGCAAGATCTGCACTGCTTGCAGGCTCAGGACGCCGAGCCGTGCAGCCGCGTCACCGGCGCAGCGCAAGAACGGCTGCACCGGCATCGGTCGTTCGCCGACCACCGGTTCCATCTCTACCTGAAACCACGCGGCCAGTGGTATCTCCGGAGCAGCAAGCGGGTGATCACATCCCGCATCGTTCATGCCCCACAAGCCTCCAGCGGCCTCGTCAATCCACCCCATGGCAACCGACCTGTCGTGGAAAACGACGTACGGGTCCCGGTCGGAGTTCGGCTCCCTCCACGGATGCGACTCCAGTTCGCCGTACAGCGCCGCGAACATGGTGGCTGCACCCCCGTAGGAATCAGGAGCCACTCCAGGACGAGCTTCCTCACGATTGCCTGTCAATCGGCTCCCCTCTCAGAATTTTCGGCACGCCACATTGCGCGTCATGTACCGTATCCCTCCGTCGTCGATTTCCCAGTTCACGTCGACATCGACATGAACGCGCCACGTGGTCATCGCCGTGCTGGGGCAATTCTTACGTACGGGGACGCGCCTGGCACTTCCACCGCCGGGTTTGAGGTTGCCGTCTGTGTTGCATGCTTTCCGTCGCCACGTGTCGTCCGTGTAGTACTCGTACAGGCACGCCTTCACCGTCGCCGTGCCGTTGCTGCAGGTGCCCTTCTTCCACCAGCCGTGAGCCGACACAGCAACCCCGGTCGATGAGCGATGCGGGTAATCGGCTCCGGTGTAGGGGGCGCATCCGGGTACCTTGGCGCCGTCCCTTTCGGCTCTCGTGGGGGTTTCTGCTTCCTGCCAGGAGTTCAACATGCCACTGGTGAGGGTGCTGGATGGTGCGATGTCGGGGACGGCGTCAGGATCGGGTGACTGGCCGGGCTCAAGGCCGAGGATCTTCGGAGGCACGGGCCCAGGCTCGTCGCTGCTGCCTGTCGCCGCATCAGACACCGGTGCGGGTGCCATTCCTGATGCTTCCTCGGTGGCTGAGGGCGCCGCGGCCATCGCTGGTGGCGTGAACACACTGACCAGTGCAACCGCCGAGACCAGTGCCGTGGACCATCGCCGACGTGCTGATGACGCACCGATCGTTCTTTCCAGAAGCATGCGCTGCTTTTGGTGCATGATCAAAGCTCCCCAGATAGATGGGACTGCCCGTAAGGTGGCGCAACACAGGCGCCCCCACCCCCAGACAGCTCTGCCAGTGCAGCAGAGATCCCCAGCCTGCCTCTGGAAGTGGCGAGAGCACCATCCGCTGATCGTGTGCGATCAACCCGCACAGCGCGTCGATCAATAAAGGTGGTAATTTCTCCAGCACTCAGCCGATATCGAGCTAAGAACAGGGATGCTGAGACAGCAGCACGGGGCCGCCGGTACAAATCGAGCAGTTCGTCCCAGCCGGGACTGTCGAGGACGTGTTGCAGCAGGGTGTTGACGTGCACCAATGCCGACTGGAATGGGTGCAGCGCGAGCGCTGTCCGATCCCACCGTCCCTTTCGGTCGTATCTTGGCTGCACCCGCCTCAGGTCGGTCTTGGGAGCACAAGGCCAACTAGCGTTGTTGGGACTGAATGCCGTGGTTCTGACTGGGCAGAGACACCCGCAGGAGCAAGGTCGCGGTCACTATACCGATAACTCCGCTGAGCCCGGACCAGACGTTCTGTTCAGCGAAGGTGAATATGCCGGTAGCGCCGAACGCAAACAGGACGATCAGCCCACCCAGCCCCGCCAAGCCAACACGCAGTGCATCGCTCCCACCCGAGCGGATCGCGACCCACCCTGTCACGAGGATTGCCTCCACGCCGGTGAATACAGCGGCACACACGAACGCCGACACCCCGGCCCAGCCCAGCGCGATCACCGCGGCCAGGGCCACAACGACAGCGATCCCCGTGGTGGCCAGGCGTGGCCCGCCGAAGAACTCCTCGAACTTCGTAGCCACACTCCGGTGTTGCGTATCAGACACATTTCCGGACGATACCACCGACACAACTCATTGCACCAATAACGCCGAACCGAGGCACCAGAAACTTCGTAGCCTTCTGCCATGTGACGAATTGTTCGACCATAGCTCCCCAAGAACCGAGTGCGGCGACAGAAACGCCGAGGCACCCAGCGACGACCTTCTTGATCTCGTGCTTCACCCCCCATAGGGATGATGACCCCGCCAACTCCTACAAACGTGCCGAACGCTTGCTCCAAGCGAGGTTTCCCGACGACCCCGGTGTGTGGGCGCTCGCCCGGCACGCTGAAGTCAAGGTCGCCGTAGAGATGTTGGACAATCCCCCTGGCGACGAAGTCTTCGTACTCGACCGAGAGGTGTGCGGGCGAGAGCGCAACCTCAGCGACGAGCAATGACGCCGCTCGACGACGAGCGAGCAACCTGCGACCAGCTTTTACCGTTTGTCCTGAAGGCTGGAGCGAGCCTGACTGCCGTCGAACACGACAGCGAACGAGCTCGCTACATGGGAAGGGAGCCGTCGTGACCATTCGTGCCAAGCACTTCGAATTCGAACCGGACAGCACGGTGACCAAGGACCTTCACGAGTCAACTCTGGCAACAGGCAGCGATGTGGAGACGTTCCTGGCGGGACTGCTGGACCCGAATGCGAACGAAGCGATACTGACCCACGAGTCCCGCCCGACGAAGCAGCATCCACTGACGGGCCGGACGACCCCTGACCACTCACTCAGGATCGCTGTTGCTGGTGGCTACGGCTACGCCGAGTACACCGGCCCGGAGCATTGGTGCCAGGCAGTGGGAGATCCGGCCTCGCCGGAGTACCACACCAGCCGTTCGGACACGATGCGTGCCGGAAACGGCCTCTCGTTTCCCACGTTGACACGCCTCGTCACCGAATTCCTGGAGACGGGCGAACTTCCGCAGCTAGTCACATGGCGTGAACAGGCTGCCCCCTCCGTCACTCACCCATCATGATCATCAGCGCGAGTCACCAACACGACTGGCTGCACGGTTACGACGCTGACCAGGTCGATCAGGTCATCAACGCTGTTCTCACGCAGGGCAGTCCGCTTCAGCCGAGCGAGGTCTTCGTTGGTGAGCAGACGGTGACGCTCGAAACGATGGACCTTCCCGAGTACCACGTACGGGTCTGTGTCAACCCGACCGCCGGGTACGCAACGCTGCTGTTCACCGCCTCCGATCTCGACCCGGACCGGATGTGGGTATCGTTCAACTCGAAACCGCCGCTGGAGGATCCCCGCCTGGCCAGCGACATCGACACGGGGCGTTACCACGATCGGTTCACAATCATCCCCGTCGAGCAGGCCCGCACGGCGCTCCGAGAGTTCTGGAGCACCGGAGGCCGACGTCCAGCCTCGGTGACCTGGGTAGCCGCGGACTACTACGGGCGTATCACCGAGCGCATGACCGTTGCCACGTAGCGGTCGGGACCTACCGAATGATCATCAGCGCACTCGTTCATGACCGGTTCCACCACGTCGAGCGCTGGGACGACATCAACCGTGTGATCGATGAGGCCATCGACCGTTCCCTGCCCGGATCGGCGGATGCTCCGCTTCCAGCCGGTGAAGTGGCCCAGTTCTACTGCGCCACCCAGCCCTGGACCGACGAGGTCCTCGAGTGGGCGCCGGACAACTTCCTCCAGCTCGCCGGCAACCCCTCCGCCGGCTACGCTGCGCTGACCTGGGGAGGTTTCCTGGGAGAAGCCACGATGAAAACGTTCGTCTCCTTCAGCACGGACGCTCCGTTGAGCACCCCGGCCCGCCTGGTCATCGATCCTGGCTACCCGCACGACCATGACCCACGCAGCGCGCTCCCCCTCGAACAGGCCCGCACGGCGCTCCGGGAGTTCTGCCGCACAGGCGGCGCACGTCCAGCCTCGGTAACCTGGGTGCGCGGCGATTTCACCGGTGCCATCCTGCAACCGTTGCCGGACGTCGTCGCCTAGAGCGTGACTGCAAATCACCGGGAGGAGTCGGCGGATCCTCTCGTACGGCTCTCGTGAGGAAGGCCCGGCGCGGCGATTTCCCGCGAAATCGCCGCGCCGGCCACCCGCCCCTCAGCGGAGGCGCCTCGCCGCTTCAGGCCACGTCGCGGTGGATCATCTCGTAGGCCCGCCTGCGCGCCAGCCGGATGTAGTCGTCCCGGGCCTCCTGATCGTCCAGGAACTTCTGCAAGAACTTGGTGTTGTCCTCACCGCGTTCGATCACCTTGTCCTCGAACCTGGAGTCGAACACGTCGGCGAAGGTCTCCTCGCTGTTGTTCAACGCCGCCGCCTGCACGTGCCCGTCGGCGATGACCCGCTCCACGTCGGCGAGCATGTCGTGCTCACCGAGGTTGGTGCCGTGCCGCTCGTTGAACTCGGCCAGCAGCTCGGCCAGCGTGACCTTCTCCGGCTCCGCCGCCGCACCCGAGCCGCCGCCGCTGAACCCGGGCAGCACCTGCTCGCCCTCGGGCTCGACGCGCACGTCGTGCTCGCCGGTCTTGCTGATCCGCAGGTGGGTGAGGTCGATCTTTCCGATGTCGACGGAGCCGTCCTCGCCGCGCGGCAGCACGTTGAGCAGGTGCTTGCCGAACAGGTAGAGCCGTTCCAGATCGGTGTCGTAGTACGGGATCACCTGCGCGAGGAAGGCATACATCCGCACGTAGTCCCGCAGCGCTGCCCGGAACTCCTCGGCCTCCTCCGGCTCCTGCCCCTGGTAGTGAACGAACCGCTCCTTGGCCGGTTCGGTGAACCGGTAGAGGTCGGCGTGAGCGCGCTGCCACTGCGCATCGGTGGCGGACTGCTTCTGCGCGGTGTCGTGGGCATCGGCGAAGTTGCGCATCTCCGAGTCCACGAGCAGCGCGTACTGCATCACCCGGTGCTGCGCGGTGTAGAGCAGGTTGGGATCGGTCGGCGGGGTGACCGCCTGCTCGTGGAACTTGCGGAACTCGGCCTGGATGTTCTCGGCGTCGTTGGCCAGGTCGAGCACGAAGATGTCGTCCTGACTCTTGAGCGGGTGGGTGCGGTTGAGCCGCGAGAGCGTCTGCACGGCCGCCACCCCGTTGAGCTGCTTGTCCACGTACATCGTGGTCAACAGCGGCTCGTCGAAACCGGTCTGGTACTTGTCGGCGACCACCAGCAGCCGGTACTCGCGCTGACCGCTGCGCGCGGCGTTGGGATCGTCGGCCCTGGTGTAGCGGAACCAGCTGGTCAACTCGTTCTCACCGAAACCGTTCAGCCCGCTCTCGGTGTACTCCTCCCCGTCGAGGGTGAGGCTGCCCGAGATCGCCACCAGCGAATCGGGCTCGGTGTAGCCGCGGGTCGCGACGTACTCGCGGATGGCCAGGAACAGCCGCACTGCGTGCTCCCGCGAGCGGGTGACCACCATGGCCTTGGCGCGGCCGCCGAGCTGCTTGGCGGTGTGCTCCCGGAAGTGCTCGACGATCAGCTCGGCGCGCTGCTGCATGCTGGTGGGGTGCAGCTCAGCGAAGCGCGCCAGGTGCGCCTTGGCCTTGCGCGCCTCGACCTCCTTGTTCTCGTTGGCCTGCTCGGTGGCCAGCCGATAGTAGGTCTTGTAGGTGACGTAGTTGCGCAGCACGTCGAGGATGAAGCCCTCGTCGATGGCCTGGCGCATCGAGTAGACGTGGAACGGCTCGTAGTTGCCCAGCTCGTTGGGGGTGCCGAACAGTTCCAGCGTCTTGGGCTTCGGCGTGGCGGTGAACGCGAAGTAGGACATGTTCGGGTGCCTGCCGCGCGCCAGCGCCGAGGCGGTCAGCGGGTCGCCGTCCTCGTCGACGTCGTCGCTGCCGAGCTTGAGCAGCACCCGCTTGAGGTCCTTGGAGGAGTCGCCGGACTGCGAGGAGTGCGCCTCGTCCACGATCAGCGCGAAGCGCTGCTGGCCAGTGTTGGCGACCTGGTCGAGCACGTACGGGAAGGTCTGCAGCGTGGTGATGACGATCTTCACCCCGGGGTCGTGCAGCGCCTGGGAGACGTGCGCGGACTTGGAGCCGCCCTTCTTGCCGTCGATCGGCTCGACCACCCCGACGACGTGGTCGAACTGGTTGATCGTGTTCTGCAGCTGCCGGTCGAGCACCGTCCGATCGGTGACCACGACGATCTTGTCGAAGACCTGCTGGTTGGGCCGCAGCCCCGCCCGGACCGCCTCGGGGTCGAGCTCGGCCTCGTCGCCGGGAGTGTGCAGGCTGGACAGCCGGTGGGCGAGCCAGGCGATCGTGTTCGACTTGCCCGAACCGGCCGAGTGCATCACCAGGTAGTTGTTGCCAGGCCCGTGGGTGGCGACGTGCTCGCTCATCCGCAGCACCGCGTCCCACTGGTGATAACGCGGGAAGATCACCTCGCTCTGCTTGGCCTTGGCCTTGCGCGTTCCGGGCTGCTTGGACCTGTCGGTCTGCTCGTGGATGAACCGCCGGATCAGGTCGAGCCAGTTGTCCGGCTGCCAGACCTTCTCCCACAGGTAGGAGGTGCGGTAGCGGCCGGGCGCGGCGGTCGGGTTGCCGCCCCCGCCGGAGACGCCGGGGCCCTCGCTGCCGGTGTTGAACGGCAGGAAGCGAGTGTTCGCGCCCTCCAGCCGCGTGGTCACGAACACCAGCTCCGGATCCACGGCGAAGTGCACCAGCGCGCGCCGGGCGAAGATCGTGTCCGCGGGGTCGCGGTCGTGGCGGTACTGGTGCTTGGCCTGCTCCACGGTCTGGCCGGTGAGATGGTTCTTCAGCTCGGCCGTGGCCACCGGGATGCCGTTGAGCAGCAGCACCAGATCCAGCGAGTCCTTGGGGTTCTTATCGGAGTGGTGCAGCTGGCGCACCACGGTGAGCCGGTTGGCGCGGTACTCGGCCAGCGCGTCGGCGGCCACGGTGTGCGCGGGGCGGAAGTAGGCGAGCTTGAGCAGCACCCCCTTGTCCTTGACACCGTGCCGCAGCACGTCCAACGCGCCCCGCTGGTCGATGGCCTCGGCCAACCGCTTGCCGAAGGCGCGCTGCGCCTCGTCCGGATCGGGGTAGAACGCGCGCAGCCGCTCCCACTCGCGGGGCTGGGTGTCGCCGAGGAAGGTGAACACCTCGGACATGTCCAACCCCATGTCGGCGCGGTAGGTCTCCGGCGAGCCCCTGAGCCATCCGGAGTCGAGTAAGGCCTGTTCGATCGCCGTCTCGAAAGCGGCCTCGCCGTGCGGTGCGTTCATACCTTCCCCACAGTCCTGGTCGAGTGGACCTTCCCGAGCGCCACGCGGCGAACGAGCGGCGGTCCCGGTCCCGCCTTCCGGTCCGTTGTCCTCATCGGTCGGCCCGCGCGGTGGGCTCGCTGCCCGCGGTGCCTTCCAGCTGCCACCGATCGCACGGGCCACGAGCGGTAAGCCCGCCATCCTCCCGCGACAGTGGCCCCGGGCCATCCTCCGAACGGAGCAGCGTCACGCCCGCAGATCCGAGGTGGCCCGCCCCGCCGTCGTCACATCCAGCTGCCCCGTTACAGCGGCGGTGATGAGCGCCTGCTTGCGCTCGGCGAGGAGGTCGAGCTGTCGGCTTGACTTACTCGATAGCTGTTCAGCCTCGGAGCGGTGTTTTTCCGCCTCAGTCGAAACACACTTCTGCTCATCGATCCCCTTTAGAGGAAGAGGAAAGTCAAGCACTTTACTGCTACTCGTTGTCGCAATTCCCACCTTACTGGAGGTGTGAGAAAAATAACGCCTGCCGTGAATGGAAGCCAAGACCACGGACAAGTAGTCAGGAACCAGATAATCGACGCTAGGCCTGATGGCAAAGACATGGTTCTGATGGATCATACCCGGAACCTCACCACGCCATACAGCTCCACGGCCTAGTACTGCAACGGCACTCGTGTGGGTCTGGTGGTGGTTGATGGTGGATCATGGTGGGTGTGGTGCTGGATGTGATCTCGGCGGAGTTGGAATGGTTGCACGCGCGGATCGCGGGGCGGTTCGTGCGTTCGGAGCCGCGGGCGCGGGTGCGTGAGTACGTGTCGGGCCTGGTCGCAGGGTTGGAACGGAAGAATGGGTGGACGCTGGCTGAGCAGGCCGGTGAGGTTGGTCCGGATGGGATGCAGCGGTTGTTGCGCCGTGCGGACTGGGATGTTGGCGGGGTTCGCGACGATGTGCGGGACTACGTCATCGAGCGTCTCGGTGCACCGGATGGCGTCTTGATTGTCGACGAGACCGGGTTTATCAAAAAGGGAACCCGCTCGGCCGGCGTGCAACGGCAGTACTCGGGCACGGCCGGGCGCACGGAAAACTGCCAGATCGGCACCTTCCTGGCGTATGCGTCCTCGGCGGGGCACGCGTTGATCGACCGGGAGCTGTACCTGCCGAGGTCGTGGACCGACGATCGTGACCGCTGCCGAGCCGCCGGGGTGCCCGACGAGGTCGGTTTCGCCACCAAACCCCAGCAGGCCCAGGCCATGATTGACCGTGCTGTGCGGGCCGGGGTGCCATTCGCCTGGGTCACCGGCGACGAGGCCTACGGGCAAGTCCCCTACCTGCGGGACTGGCTCGAACAGCGCGACGTCGCCTACGTGCTGGCCACCAAACGTAACGACCCCCTCACTACCGCCTCCGGACACGAACACCGAGCCGACGAACTCACCGCCACGATCTCGCCACATTCCTGGCGACGGCTCTCGGTCGGGGCCGGCGGGCACGGGCCACGCCTGTATGACTGGGCCCGCATCCCGCTCGATACCGACTGGCCGCCCGGGCGGGGTCGCTGGCTGCTGGCACGGCGCTCGATCAGCAACCCCAACGACATCGCCTACTACGTAACCTACGGGCCCCGTCGGACCCGGCTACTCGACCTGGCCTGGACTGCCGGATCCCGGTGGCACGTCGAGGAATGCTTCCAACAGGCCAAAAACGACACTGGACTCGACCACTACCAAGCACGCTCCTGGCGAGCCTGGTATGCCCACACGACCCTGTCCATGCTCGCCCTCGCCTGGCTGGCCGCGTCGAAAACGCTGGCCACACAAACAAACCCAGCGCCAGCGACCCAGACATGATCACTTACACCTTAGCAGAGCTCCGCCGCCTGCTGATCAACCTGATCACCCGAAAACCCCACGCAGCCGAACACGTCTGGTCCTGGTCACGCTGGCGCCGCCGACGCCAACACCAAGCCCGACACTGCCACTACCGACAACGCGGACACCCACTCTGAGTGCCGTTGCAGTACTAGGTTATCCACGTTCCCGTTGGCTTCAGTCATAACAACATCGCCAATTCTAAGGCGTGATCGGAACGCCAAACTTTCTTCTACTTCTATGGTCGCAACCTCCGACAGGTCTATAGTCCCATCTCGCACGTTTGCAACTCGAAGATACGGAACTTCCACGCTATCGCTCGTATCTCTGGACGCATCTACGGTAACGCCGTTCTGAATCGACACGAAATAGCTCAGTCTGGCTGTAGCAATGCCACTCGGAAGCCACGGCCAACGAACACTCTTGCTACCTTCGGAGGTTATACCGGGTGTAACCAATTCGGATATGTAAGCGAGGTGGCGGTCCCAAGCTAGCTGAGACTGCCGACTACGCATCGCAGATATCTGATCAATCCGGGCGGTTTCGGCGTCGAGGAAGTCGGCGATGCGGCGCTGCTCTTCGAGCGGTGGAAGTGGAACTGGTGCACTCGCCAAACGCTCAGCATTGAGCTCGATTTGGTTGGTAGACCCCGATACCAACGCTGACATCACGTAGTGTTGAAACTGTGCACATCGCAGATAGTGGTACAGATATCGAGAATCGCTTTGTACTCCATCAGCCCGCACCACCGTGACATGTCCATCAGCTATGGAATGTCCATCCTCGTACTCTGGAGTGAAGTATCCAACCCGCCCTAATGTCCCGGTTCCAGTAGAGTTCACCAACACGTCACCAGTGAACAGATACCCCTTGAGACTCTTGGGGTCACCCTCATGCTGATGGTATTTGACCTTGCTCCAATCAAGACCACTGTCCTGTACGCAGGCCTGATTCACGACCCTGACAGAGCTTTCATCGACGTAGTCTGGAGAAGTACCACGCCGTACCACTTTGGTCACGTGACGAAGCTGGGACCATTGCCAGTGTTCGGGCAACGGTACGCCGTTCAAGCCGGTAGTCACTCCGTCACCTCCGAAAGTAGCCGCTGGATCTCGGATTCCAGGCTCTTCAACTCGGCGTCGATCTCCTCCAGCGGCCGGGGCGGCACGTACTTGTAGAAGTACCTGGTGAACGGGATCTCGTAGCCGATCTTGGTCTTGCTGTGGTCGACCCAGGCGTCCGGCACGTGCGGCAGGACTTCGCGGGTCATGTACTCATCGATGTCCTCGTCGAGGGGGACGTTCTCGTTGTCGCGCAGCTCGGGGTCGGGCAGGGGTGTGCCCTTCTTGTCGGTCTGTAGCTCGCCTTCGGGGTCGGAGACGGCCACCGCGCCTGTCACGGCCTTGTGCACCGGCGTGGGCAGTTTCCCGCTCGCGCCGGCTTCGGCGAGTGCGTGGCGGAAGGCGGCGTCGAAGTCGACCTTCTTCCACCAGGTGTGGCCGACCAGCTCGCGCAGCGCGGCCAGCAGCGCCGGGCGGTCGTCGTACTTGGCGACGGGTTTGGCGCTGTCCACCTCGGCGAGGGTCTGCTCGGTGACCTCGAAGCGCTGCCGCAGCGGGCGTTCGACGGTGATGCGCTGGTAGCCGAAATCAGTGGTGTTGAAGATCTGGACCTTGTCGTGCAGCTCGTGGTTCTCGTCGGCGGCGATCGAACCGGCCTCGTTGTACAGCCGGGTGAGCTGGGCGATCTGCTCCTCGGTGATGTACTTGCGCTTGTCGCCGAGGCTCTTGCGCATCTTGGCCCAGTACTCGCGGGCATCCAGCAGGGTGACCTTGCCGCGGTCGCGTTCGGCCTTGTTGTTGGACAGGATCCAGAAGTAGGTGGAAATGCCGGTGTTGTAGAACAGCTGGTCCGGCAGCGCGACGATGCCCTCCAGCCAGTCGTTCTCCAGGATCCAGCGGCGAATGTTGGACTCGCCCGACTCGGCGCCCCCGGTGAACAGCGGCGAGCCGTTGAACACGATCGCCACCCGCGAACCACCCTCGTGGACCGGCTTCATGTGCGCGATCATGTGCTGCAGAAACAGCAACGAGCCATCGTTGATGCGCGGCAACCCGGCACCGAACCGACCGGCGTGGCCGAGCGCGGCCTCGCGCTCCACGTCCTCGCGGACCTTCTTCCACTCCACCCCGAACGGCGGATTCGCCAGCAAGTAGTCGAACCGCTTGCCGTAGTGCCGATCGTGGCTGAACGAGTTGTCATTGGCGATGTTGCCCGGCTCCTGATCCTTGATCAGCAGGTCGGACTTGCAGATCGCATACGACTCCGGGTTGAGCTCCTGGCCGAACAGGGTGACCGTGGCGTCGGCGTTGTAGCCGGTGACCACGTCCTCGGCCGCCGAGAGCATCCCCCCGGTGCCGCAGGCCGGATCCAACACCCGCAGCGTCGCCCCCGGCTGCACGATCTTGTCGTGATCCGGATCCAGCAGCAGGTTGGTCATCAGCTTGATGACCTCGCGCGGGGTGAAGTGCTCCCCGGCCGTCTCGTTCGAGATCTCGGAGAACCGGCGGATGAGCTCCTCGAAGAGATACCCCATCCGCTGGTTCGACACCGTGTCCGGATGCAGATCCAACGCGGCGAACTTGCCCACCACCTGATACAGGATGCCGCCTGCTTCCATCCGGTTGATCTGAGTGTCGAAATCGTACTTGTCCAGGATCTCGGCCGCCTCGTCGGAAAACCCACCGATGAACGCCCGCAGGTTCTTGCCCACCTGGTCCTGATCGGCCAGCAGCGAGGTCAACCCCTCCACATCACGGGAGAAGGTGAACTTGCTGGTGTTGTAGAACCGAAACCCCGACTCCTTCTTCAACAGCCGATCGGTGTTGCTCACCCCCAGCTGCTCCGTGGCGTGCTTCTTGCGCTCCAACACCGCCACCCGCGTAGGCTCCAACACACAGTCCAACCTGCGCAACACCGTCAACGGCAGAATCACCTTGCCGTAATCGGACTGCTTGAAATCCCCACGCAACAAATCGGCCACCGACCAGATGAAATTGGCCAGCTCCTGATCCTTCGTACTCAACGCGACATCCCCTCAACCATGCGAAACCATCCCGATTCGATCAGCAGCCCCCACCACCACACGCGACGGGTGCACCCTCAGCCGCACTCCCCGTCACGGGGCGGACGCAACCCGTGCGCAGTGAGCCCGTCGATCATGTCCTCAACCAGCTTGCCGCCCTCCTCGCGCAGGCGGTGCAGCCCGTGCTCCAGCCGGAACAGCTCGCGGAACGTCCCGGCCCAGCGCCGCTGCTCCTCCGGAGGGACGCGCGGCAGCTCCACCTTGCGCACATCCAGCCGCGCCGTCCCCGACCCCGCGCCGAGCGCGGCGTTGGCCGAATTGCGCAGAAACCCCGCCAGGAACCAGGAGTCGAGCTGCTCCGGATTCGGCCGCAGCAGCCACAGGTGCGGGCCGAGCACCGCCTCCTCCGTCTCGATCACCCGGCTGACGATCCGCTCGCCGAGCATCGGCAGCACCACGTCCCCCGCGCGGAGCCGGACCGGCTCGGCGGCACCGCGCAGCACACCGGAAGGCGCCCGACCCGCGTGAACATCCTGCGCGGTCAACGCGGTCAACCCGCTCGACTCCGCGGACTCCTCCTCACGCGAGCCGGTGGGGACCTGCTGCAGCACGGTCACCGCACCGGTGCGAGCCAGCTCCCCGACCCGCGCGTGCGGACGCGCCGAGGCGTCCTCGGGCAACACCTCCGGGACGTAATCGGGAAGCTCCCGCAGCAGCCCGAGCACGTTCTCCCGCGCGGTGCGCAGCCCCGCCACATCGGTTTCCACCGACCCGGCCAGATGCCGCGCCGGGCTGAGATCGACCTCCTCGTCGAGCAGGTCGATCGCGGGCACCACGCGGCACGCGCCCGGCTCCGCGGGCCACGAACCGCCCTCGTCGAACTCCCGCCAAGCGGGCAGCACCAGCTCACGCAGCGCGTCCCAGTCCGGCGACTTCGCCCGCAGCAGCCGCGAACCGTCCAGCAGCAGCACACCCCCCGGCGACTCCGCCTCGGGGGCGCGCAGCACCCACAGCACCGTGCTCGCCGAAGTTCCCGGAAACGCCCCTGCGGGCAGCGCGACCACCGCGCGCAGCACACCCCGACGCACCAGCTCGGCGCGGATGCGCCTGCCACGCGACTGGCCGCACACCCCCGCGGGCAGGGCGAGCACCGCCACCCCGGTGGTGTCCAGATGCGCGAGCGCGTGCTGCACCCAGGCCAGCTCGGCCGCGCCGCGCGGCGGCAGGCCGTACTCCCAGCGCGGGTCGAACTGCAGCTGTTCGAACCCCCAGTCCTTGACGTTCCACGGCGGCACGCAGCACACCGCCCCGAACATGCGGCCGGGGAAACCGTCCGCGCGCAGCGCGTCCCCGGCCACCAACCGAGGCGGAGTCCGGGTGTGCAGCAGCATGCGAGCAGTGGCCAGCCGCAGCAGCTGCCGGTTCGCGTGCTGGCCCGCCACAGCCCCCGAATCGAGAGTGGGCAGCAGCAGCTCACCGAGACCGCACCACGGGTCGAACACCTCGTCGCGCTGGACCAGATCCGCCATCAGCCGGGCGAGCTCCGGCGGAACCACCCCGGCACCGCGCGGTTCGAGCCGTTCGGCGGTGGAAACCAGCAGCTCCTCGAAAGCCGAAGGCTCCTCGAGCGCGCGATCCAGCAGCCGCAGCAGCGGCGCCCAATCCGGTCCGGGCGCCAGCGGTTCCAGATCCAGCCCCAGTTCCCCGGCCGTGGTGCTCACCCGAGCTGCCACGGCCTCGGCCAGCGCGCGGTCGTCCTCGAACGTCTCGGTGGTGAGCTCGGCGGTGAGCTTGTCGGGGCGGTCGAAGAGGTGGCGCAGCGCGAGCGCGAACGTGATCAGCACTTCCACCGGATCGGCCGTGCCGCGCAGCCCGTCGAGCTCGCGCCAGAGCTCATCGGCCAGCGGGAGCTCGGCGAGCTTGCCGTACTTGTCCAGCCACGCACGGATCTCATCGGCGTCGAACAGCGGGCTGGACGCGGTGCCCGCGATCTGCGCGGGAAAGTCGTCGTAGCGCTTGCGCCAGTTGCTCACCGCAGCCCGGCGCACGCCGGCCAGCCGCGCGATGTTCACCGCGTTGATGGTGGTCACAGCGCCGGTGGCGCTGCTGCGCTGATCGTTCACGCCGAAACCCTAGCATCGCACTTCTATGCGTTGACAAGGTTCACAGCAAATTTTGCTGTGTGAGCGAACAACACCCCGGCTCACGCGGCTCCCACGCGCGGCGGCACCGCGCACGGGGCGCGGCCGAGGATCACCCGGTGACCCGCAACCACAGCACGGTCCCGTCGTTGCCCAGCGCCACGGACTGCCGCGGACCGCGCGGCAGCGAGCGGCTCCGCCGCTCGGCGACCAGATGCGCCCTGCGCATGAACCCCGCCAGCCTGCCCGTCTCCAGATCGCGGTACAGGTTCTTCTCGATCCCCTTGTGTACCTCCAAGGTCCTGCCGCCCGGAAGTCGCGTGCTGTATCGCGTCCCCAGGATCGACATCCCGTTCGGCAGTTCGAACGAACGCAGGCTGCTCCCGAGGCTTTCGTCCCGGTGAAAATCCATGGGCATGGTTGTGCCGCCGCTCTCCCGCAAATACCGGGTGGCCGCCTCGCTCGCACCCGCGAACAGCAGCGCCGAAGCGGCGTTGGCATTGGCCAACATCTTCGAAAACCAGGTGCGCAGCCGCTCCGGCACGTTCACCACCGTCGACCGGACCGGCCCTTGCCCGGAACCACCCTGCTCACCGAAGTCGATTCCCTCCGGCGGCGGATCGGCTTCCGAGTCGGACCGCCCCTCCGGTTCCACACCAGCCACCGGCTCCGAGTCCGATTCGGGGTCCGGTTCCGAATCCGGCTCCTCCGCAGTCTCCGGCTCCAGTCCCGAAACCTTCGCGGCATCCGCGCCGACCGTGCGGACCTCGAACTCACCGGGAGCCGGCCCCGGACGCTCGCCGAGCAAATCGTCCATGTCCCGCTCGGAGCCCTGCCACAGATCGCTGTCCCCGGGCGGGTCGATCACCTTGGACTCGATTCCGGAAGCCTGCAGCATCGTCGCCACCATCATCCCGTCCGGGTTTCTGCCCCCGACCTCGACCGAGGCGACCTGTTTGCACGCCTTGGCCAGCTGCTCCACGGCGTGCCCGAGGCCCTGATGCGTCCCCTTGCACTCCAACACCACGAGCTTGAGCCCACCGCCGCCTCCGGTTCGCCGCCCCACCAGGAAATAATCCGGACGGCTGTCCGCGTGCTGGCTGACCGCGCCCACATCGGTTATGCCGTCCCGAAGCGCGTAGTCCACATCGACCGGGCTGAACGTCCAGCCCGGATACCGGCGCCGAAGAACCTCCTGTACCACGACCAGGGAAAATCCGATACCCAGATACTCGGACTGCGCCACCTTGTGGTGGTGGACCACTCTGCTGCCCACTTCGGACAGCACCAGCCGCCCCGCCCTGTTGTTACGCAGAGTGCCGCAGTAACGCATCTGTGCCCAGTGGCGAGCCAGGTCCGCGAACGGCGAATCGTCGAACAACGCAGTAGCCACGCCGATGTTCAGCAGCACATCAGCAGGACTCGTCCGCAGCGGCTCCTGATCCGACAGCCCGAGCGAGACGGGAGTTTTCCAGGTGCCGCCGAAGCTCCGCTCCCTGCGCTGCTTCGCGATCTCCTGCTCGACCCGCGCAGCGAGTTCGTCCGATCCGTCGAAATGAACCACACCCGAAGTCTTCAGCCCGTGAAACACCCGGTCGAAGTCCACGCGTTCCCCTTCCACGGCACGCCTCCGCACGAACGTAGGTTCGCGGCGCACCCCCGGACAAGATCAGTCGGAACCGATCACCGGGATGGATCAGCCCGCCACGGCCACCGGGCAGTCGCGCGGCGACCAGCGTCTCGCCGGTTCGACACCCCCGGCACGACCGCCCGGGACGTCCCTTTCGGCGCACCGCCAAGCACACACTGCCAAGTACACACATCCGTTCTGTGTTGACTTCGTTCACAGCAATGTGGTTGCCTTGGATCATCAACGCTTGAACGGCATCCGCACCGCCACCACTCCCCGCCCCACGGAGTGACCATGCGCCAGGAACCGCGAACAGCCCGTCCGCCACCACGCCGCAGCGAGCCCGGTGGCGCACCGGAACACGCGACACGTCACTTTTCTCGAACTGAATTCATTTTCTGCGCGACCATCCTCCACCCCGACCGGGAGGAAACACGTCCCGCGAAACCGCGACCCGAATTCCGGAACAACCGAACCTTTCCACCGCCGAGAGCGCGCACTTCTCCGAAAGCTCTGACAGCACACCACCGCCGCTGCGATCATCCCGAACCGCCCCGATCGCACGATCCCTACGAATCCCCGGAAAGGAAAAGTCGACAATGGACACACCCGCCGACACCCGACTGATCTCCCTCGTGCGCTCACGGCTGAACAGCGAATCCCCGCCCCTGCGCGAGCGAGTGCGCCGGCTCGTGCTCGCCGCGCTGGAGGACGATCAGCGGCTGCGCGCGGCGCTCGACGGCACCCACACCCCGACCACCACCGACGACACCGAGCACGACGCCCGGAACGAAGCCGCGCCCGCCGGAACCTACCTGCACGGCATCGAGGTCAGCGGCTTCCGGGGCATCGGCGCCCGCACCAAACTGCCGCTGCACCCGGCACCCGGCCTGACGATCGTCGCCGGACGCAACGGATCCGGAAAATCCAGCTTCGCCGAAGCCCTCGAACTCGCGCTGACCGGAAACAGCTACCGCTGGTCCACCAAGAGCTCGGCGTTCTGGAAGGAAACCTGGCGCAACGTCCACCAGAACGTCTCCCCGAGCGTTCGGATCGATCTCGCCGAGGAAACGGCCGGAAACACCCACATCGACGTGGCCTGGCCGAACACCGCCGACCCCACCCAACCCCACACCACCGTCCACCGCACCGACAACAGCCAACACCTCCCCCAGCAGTGGGAACGCGCGCTGGAACTCAACCGCCCGCTGCTGTCCTACGAGGAACTCGGCAACCTGTTCGAGGCGGGCCCCAGCAAACTCCACGACGCGCTGGCCAAACTCGTCGGCCTCGAACAACTCACCGACGGGGTCCAACGGCTGGACACCCTCCGCAAAGAGCTGTCCACCGAGGACGATCAAGCCAAAAAACTGCGCAGAGAACTCAAGAACGAACTCGCACGCAGCGAGGACGAACGTGCGCCGCGACTGCGGGAACTGCTCGGCCGACACAAACCGGACCTGGACGCCATCGGCGGATTCGTCACCGACTCGCCCGGCTCCGGCAGCGTGGCCGCCCGACTGCGCGAACTCGCCGAACCGGCCCTGCCCACGCAGGACGAGATCGACACCGCCGTGAACCGGCTGCGTTCCGCCCTCGGGGAAGCCGCCGAGCTGGTCGGCGACTCCGTGTCCGGAGCCGAACAGCGCTCGACGCTGCTGCACCAGGCACTCGAACTGCACCGCGAGCACGGCGACCAGCCCTGCCCGGTGTGCGGACAAGCCACACTCGACGCCGCATGGAGTGCCCGGGCGCGGCAACGGCTGGACGCGGACGAGCAGTGGATCAAAACCGCCCGCCAGGCCCGCGAAGCGGTGCGCCACAGCGCCGAACAACTGCGCTCCCTGATCACCCGCGTCCCCGCGCTGCCGGAAACCACCGACCTCGAACTCGACACCCTCGACCGAGCCCGGCGAGCACGACAGCACTGGGCGAACCCACCGGAACGGGACAGCGACCTGGCCGAGCACGTGGCCACCAGCTACCCCGAACTGGCAGCGGCCTGCACGGCACTGCGCGACGAAGCGGCGGCTCGCCTGGCACAGCACCAGGACGCCTGGTCACCGATCGCCGAGAAACTGGCGAACTGGCTCGGGCTGGCACGCGCGGCCCGCGCGAAGGACCAGGACCTCCAGGACGTGCGCAATGCCCACGAATGGTTGCGCGACAACACCAAACGACTCCGCAACGAACACCTGCGGCCGCTGGCCGAGCACGCGCGCCGGATCTGGTCGCGGCTGCGGCAGCAGAGCAATGTCGACCTCGGATCGATCGAACTGACCGGCAACGGGACGCAGCGGCGCGTGGCACTGCACGCCGACATCGACGGAACCGAGAGCCAAGCGCTGGGCGTGATGAGCCAGGGAGAGCTGCACGCGCTCGCGCTGGCACTGTTCCTGCCCCGGGCGACCATGGACCAGAGCCCGTTCCGGTTCGTGGTGCTCGACGATCCGGTGCAGGCCATGGACCCGGCCAAGGTGGACGGATTCGTGCAGGTGCTGGCGGAACTGGCCCAACACCGCCAAATCATCGTGTTCTCGCACGACGACCGGCTCGCCGACTCCGCGCGCCGTTCCAACGTGCGGGCACGCATCCTGGAAGTACACCGCGGCAGGAATTCCGAGGTCACCATCGAGAACTCGGACGACCCCGCGCGCAGCTACGTCTCCGAGGCACGCGCCGTGGCGAAGTCCGGCCTGGACCCCGGTGTGGCCGAGGCGGTGCTTCCCGGACTCTGCCGGATGGCGGTGGAAGCCGCCGCCTGGGAAATCTACAGCGCCAGGCGATTCCACGACGGCCAGGACCGCGACGAGACGGAACGACTCTGGACCGAGAGCAAATCCACCGGCGCCAGGATCGGGCTCGCGCTGTGCGGCGTGGCTGGCGCCGACCTGGGGTTCTGGCTGGGGGGATACCCACGGCGGCGGCACACGCTGGGCATCTGCTCCCAGGGCGCGCACGAGGGCTTGAACTGCTCGCCCGAGGAAGCCGTGAAAAGCCTCAACACCACGGTCGAGGACCTGCTGCTGGAGGGGCAACGATGAACACACCGGAGAACCTGCTCGAGCAGGCCAGAAAACTGCTGGACCACAAACCGGCGGTCACCGAGCGGTCAGCCTCCCGCATGGCCGCGCTGCTCGCCAGACGAGCGGCGGAAACGATCCTGCGGACAGTGTGCGAGAAGTACTGCGGCCGCGTCGATCAGGTGAACAACCGAGCCCTGCTGATCATCGCCGGCCAAGTGCTCGACGACGGCACCGGAGTCCTGCTGGAACGGGCCTGGTGCGGGCTCAGCCGAGCCTGCCACCGGCACGCCTTCGAACTCACCCCGCAGGAATCCGAAGTCCGCGAACTGATCGCGCTGGTCGAACGCGTCAAACACCACGGCTGAAGCGGCCGGTCCGGGTGGCCCCGCCGCCCGGACACCGAGCTCACCACGAACACCGGGCTCACCCCGGGCAGCGGCAACCATTCGAACACCCACCGGCGACAACTCCATAACGGCCGCGCCGAGCCCGCAGCCCGCGCAGCGCGCCACACCACCGCGAACCGCCCCGTCGGGCACGAAAAACCGAACGCGAAAAACGCGACTGCCCGCGATGCCCCGCAACGGGAAGTGTTAGAACTACACCCGCGGTGTCCCGGCAGCGGCCACACCTTCCGAAAAACCGCCCGAAAACGCCGCCGACTCGGGGATCGGCGGCGTGGCACACCCGCCCACGAACCATCCGGAAAACACCCGCGAGCACTTTTCGTCCCGCACACTCCCACCACGAGGAGGCAACCTTGATCACCGGCAGCGAACCGGAGGAGCCGATCTCCGACGACCGCCCCGACGCCGAGGGGCACCACGAACACCACGCTGCCGAGATCGATCCGCTGGTGGACCGGGCACGCAGGCTGTTCCGCTTTCTCGGCGAGTCCCAACGGTTGCGCACCAAACCCGTGCACACCGTCGAGAAGTACGACTCCGTGCGCTGGCTCTCCGAGATCCCGCACCACACCGCGATCACGCTGACCGGCCGCGACGACACCCCGGACGACACCGACCAGGTGCTCAGCGTGGCCCGGCTGCCCCACCGGCCCCCACCGGAACCCTCCCCCGAGCTGGCCGAGTGGCTCGACACCCCCGGAGACTCCCCCGAGCGGACCCCGCAGCTGCACAACAGCATCCCCAACGGCAACCGCCCGCGGCAGGAACGCGACCCCGAGCAGGACAAACCGGCCCGCCTCCACCTCGACGACCACCCGCAGATCAGCCGAGCCTACGACGAGTGGATCGCGCAGTGGCACTCCTGGGCCGAGCGGGAACTGTCCGAACGGCCCGTGCGCGAGCTGTACAACGAGCTGTTCAACACCTACACCGAACTCGGCAACAATCCCGAATCCCTGGAACTGGTGCTCGGCCTCGGCTGCCTGAGCTGGCAACCGAACAGCGAATTAAAGGTCAAACGGCACCTGCTGACCACAGCCGCCGAAATCCGCCTCGACGACAGTTCCGGAACAATCACCCTCACACGTTCGAATGAAAGTGTGGACAACTTCAGTCTCGAACGGGATATGCTATCCTCGGAACTGATCACCGACGCGAGCAAACTCAACGAGCTGAGCAGCGAAGCCGCCCAACTCACCGCCCACCCGCTCGACCGCACCGAACCCGCCGACGTGATCCGGCGCTTCGTGCACACCCTCGACGCCGACGGGCAGTACCACGACGAGGACACCCCCTCCCCGGCGAAGCCCTACCCCGTGGCGACCTTCGCCCCGGCGATCATCCTGCGGAAACGCTCGCAACGCGGCATCGTGCACATCTTCGACTCGATCACCGAACAGCTCGCCGAGAGCGGCACCGTCCCCGCAGGCGTGCGCCCGCTAGTCGACCCCGACCAGCAACCCGCAGCCGAACCGAGCACCAGCACCAACACCAGCACGCAGCGGGAAACCGTCGACGACGAAACCTTCCTGCCGCTGCCGGTCAACGAGAAACAACTCCGAGTCGTCCAACACGTCGACACCAAACCGCAAACCCTGGTCCAAGGCCCACCCGGCACCGGCAAGACCCACACCACCGCCGCGCTGCTGGCCCACCTGCTCGCCCAGGGCAAACGCGTGCTGGTCACCGCGCACACCGACCGCGCACTGCACGAGGTCCGCGACAAACTCCCCGACGAGATCAAACCCCTCTCGGTGGCGGTGGTCGGCACCTCCCGCCAGGAGATGTCCGACCTGCGGGTGGCCGTGGACAACATCGCCGACAAGGCCCACGAACACGACAGCGAGCACACCGCCGAGATCGCAACCGACTGCTCGAACAAGATCGACGAGGCCCGCCGCGAACGCGCCCGGCTGCACCACAAGCTGATCACGGCACACCGGCACGAGCACGAAGAGCACACCGTGGCCGGCTACCACGGCACGCTCACCGAGATCGCCCAGCAGCACACCGCCGCGGCCGAGCACTACGAGTGGCTGGCCGAGTTCGTCACCGCCTCCTCCGACAGCACCCCGCCGCTGGACAACACCGAGATCGACGAGTGGTACCGGGCGCTGTTCGACCACACGACCTCCGCCGAGGAACCGTGGGCACGACAGCGGCTGCTCGAACCGGCCGAACTCACCGCCCCCGACAAGTTCGCCGACCTGGTCGAGGCGGAAGCACAGGCCCGCGAACACGAACGCCAGTACGAGCATCTCAAGGAACACGCCGCCTTCGCCGCGGTCAGCGCGCTGGACCACGCCACGCGCGAGGCGCTGCGCAGCAGGCTGCACGAGCTGGCCGACACCATCGACGAACTCGCCCACCGGCGGGAAACGTGGATGAGCGCGGCACTCGACGACGTGCTCTCCGGGCGCGGCGACCTCTGGCGCTCCCGCGCGGACAAAATCGACGAGCTGCTCAGCCGGTGCAGCACCGCGCTGAACCAGCTCGACCAGCTCACCGAGGTGCGGGTGACCGGCGAGGACGCCTCCACACTGGTCAACCTGGCCAACGGGGCACTCGAACAGCTGCACAAAGGCGCCAGGATCAAAACCCGCACCGACGGAACCCCCAAGCTCGGCCTGTTCACCGCCAAGTGGATCAAGCAGGCAGCACCGCTGTTCGACCAGGTGCGGGTCAACGGCACCCCACCCACCACGATCGATCAGCTGCAGACGTTCCTGCACTGGGTGGAAGCCGACCGAACCCTGACCGCGCTGGACCAGGCCTGGCCCGAGGACGTGACGATCCCCGCCGAGGACACCCTGCGCGAACGGCTCGACTGGCACAGCACCGAACGCAACCAACTGGGCCGCGTGCTCGACCTCGGCGGCGAACTGGACACCGAACAACAACGCCTGACCCGGGCCGGGCTGCCGAAACCCGACTGGACCGACCTCGCCGCGGTGCGCCGCTACGCCGCACTCGACGAGGCCGCCACTGCCGTGGAAGACAGGGCCACCGCGAGCGCGCCCCTGGACGAACTCGACAAACACCTGGAGGAAACCACCCGCTGGACCGACACCGGTGAGTGCGTGCACGGACTGCTCGAGGCCGTGCGGGCACGCGACCACGAGAACTACGCCGCCCACCACCGCAGGCTGCTGCAGCTGCTGGAAACCAGGCGGCGGGCCCGGCGGCGCGAGCAACTGGAACAGCGCCTGGAGGAGGCCACACCGCAGCTGCGCGCCGCGATCGAGGCCCACCCCGAGGACGAGCGCTGGCCCGAGCGGCTGGCCGATTTCGAACGGGCCTGGTCGTGGCTGGCCGTGCGCTCCTGGGTGCTGGAGCAGCACACCATCGACGAGAACGAGCTGCAAGCCCGGATCAACAGCCTCGAGAACGTCATCCGGGAGCAGACCGAACGGCTGTGCGCCGCCCGGGCGTGGAGCCACGCGGTGGATCCCGAACGCCTCGGCGGCAGCGCGCGGGCCGACCTGCGCCAGTACTCCAACCTCGTCCGCCGCCTGGGCAAGGGAACCGGCACGCACGCGGAACGGCGACGTGCCGACATCCGCGACGCCATGATGCGCTGCCGCCCCTCCGTGCCGGTGTGGATCATGCCGATCTACCGGATCGCCGAGCAGTTCCGGATCCAGCCGAACATGTTCGACGTGGTCGTGGTCGACGAGGCCTCCCAGGCCGGGCTGGAGTCGATCTTCCTGCAGTACCTGGCACCGCGGATGGTCGTCATCGGCGACGACAAGCAGGTCTCGCCGATGGGCGTGGGCCTGAACCAGGAGGAGCTGCACAAACTCGCCGGCCAGTACATCGCCGACGACCCCTACCGGGCCTCCTGGGAGGACCCGCAGCACAGCCTGTTCGACGACGCCAAGATGCGCTACGGCGGGCAGATCACGCTGACCGAGCACCGGCGGTGCGTGCCCGAGATCATCGAGTTCTCCAACCGCATCGCCTACCGGCCGGACAACATCCCGCTGAGCCCGGTGCGCCAGTACGCCGCCGACAGGCTTGAACCGTTCCGGGCCCGCCACGTCACCGAGGGGTACCGCACGGGCAAAAGCAACCAGCCCGAAGCCGAAGCCGTCGTCGAGGAGATCGTGCGCTGCCTCGACGACCCCCGGTACGCGGGCAAGACCTTCGGGGTCATCTCACTGATGGGCGACGACCAGCAGGCCCGGCTGATCGAGCGCGAACTGCTGGAGCGGATCTCACCGCAGGAGATGGAAAGCCGCAGGCTGCGCTGCGGAACACCCCCCGACTTCCAGGGCGCCGAACGCGACGTGGTGTTCCTGTCCATGGTGGAGGCGCGGCGCGCGGACAAGCGGATGAGCTCGCTGACCACCCTGCAGCACGTGCAGCGCTACAACGTGGCGGTCTCCCGCGCCAAGGACCAGGTCTGGCTGTTCCACTCGGTGAGCCTGTCCGAACTGCACAACCGGGAGGACATGCGGTTCCAGCTCCTCGAGCACTGCTACGGCATGATCGACGGCAGTGCCCGCGCCGACTCCGGCGAGCTGGTGGGAACCGTCTCCGAGGACCAGCGCGACACCGGCTTCGACTCGCTGTTCGAGCAGCGGGTGTTCAACCGGCTGGTCACCCGTGGCTACTCGGTGATCCCGCAGTACCCGGTGGGCCCCTACCGCATCGACCTGGTGGTGATCGGCACCAAGGCGCGGATGGCCGTCGAGTGCGACGGCGACGCCTGGCACGGCCCCGAAGCCTACGAACGCGACCTCGCCCGCCAGCGCGAGCTGGAACGCTGCGGCTGGACCTTCCACCGCATCCGGGAATCCTCGTTCTACGTGGACCAGGCCCGCGAACTCGAAGCGCTGTGGAAGGCCCTGCACGAGCAGGGCATCCACCCCAGGGGTGCCGAGCCCGAGACCGTGGACCAGCCCGACCGGTTCGTGGAGGCGGCACTGGCCGAGGCCACCCCCGCGGCACCGTCCACAGCGCAGACCACACCGCAGGTCGTGACCGAGCCGCACCGCGCGACGGTCGGCGAGACCGCGGCCGCACCGACCGCGGTGGAGACACCGGAGGTGGCAACCACGGCGGAGACCGTGGACACCGTGGATGCCGTGGACACCGTGGATGCCGTGGACACCGGGGACACAGTGGGTGCCGGGGACACAGTGGGTGCCGGGGACACAGTGGGTGCCGGGGATGCCGGGCACGACGGGGACGGTGCCGGGCTCGACGAGCACCCGAGCACGCCCGCCGAGTCCGAGTCCGAGTCCGAATCCGACTCCGGTCCCGAGCCCGAGTCCGAGGTGCGTGCCGAGGCCCGTGCCGAGGAGCCGGAGCTCACCGACGAGGGCGTCGTTGCCGAGCACGCCGAGCACGTGGAGTACAGCGGCACGCTGGCGCACCCGCAGAGCCTCACGCGCAAGCAGCTCGCCGAAGGGATGTGCGAGATCGTGGCCGTCGAGGGGCCGCTACTCGGCGACAGGCTGGGCAAGCTCTACGCCCGCGCCTACGGCGGGCGACGCACCAAGGAGATCACCAAAGCCCTCCACGCCGCCATCTCCACGGCCGTGCAGGAGGGCATGCTGGTGCAGGACACGCCACTGGAGGAAAGCGGCATCAAGGACCGCACCTTCCGGCTGCCCGAACAGCCACCGGTCCACGTGCGCACCGCCGGGCAGCGCTCCATCGAGGAGATCCCGCCCGCGGAACTGGCGACCGTGCTGGCCCAGCAGGCCCGCCAACACGGCTGGCAGGACGAGAAACGGCTGTTCCGAGCCGTGCTGCAGCGGTTCGGCCGGCGACAGCTGACCGCCAAGGCGGAGCAGCGGCTGCGCACGGTCAAACCGCTGGCCACCACCGAGGAAATCTAGCCGCTCGTCGGCACGGACAAGCACACGAAAACGCCCCGCGGTTCCGGTTGTGCGGAACCGCGGGGCGTTTTCGTGCCTTCGCGGTCGGAATCCCGGTCAGAAACCGGTGCTGCCGTTGCTGGTGTTCGCGGCCAGGATCAAGAGGGCACCCCGATCGCCGCCGGAGCCTGCCCCGTCCTGGTTGGTCCGGGACGGAGAACTCGACTGATCAGCACCCGGCCCCCAGTTCCTCTCGTTGAAATGCTTGTCCACCTGGTTGACCAACGCCACGAACACGACGATGGAGACGATGACGGCGATCACTCCGGTCACGAGCCCGACGTAGCTGACGATCATGTTCGTGGCCGTGCCCTTGTGCGCGCGCACCACCGCGATGATCCCGAAGATGATCGCCAACGCCCCCAGGATGAATCCCAGGAAACCGATGATCGGAATCCAGGCAAGGCAGATCCCGACGATCCCCAGAACCAGGGCGGTGACGCCCATGCCGTTCTTCGGCGCCGCAGCCGGCTCCCCCGGCTGCTGGTTCATGTCCGTCACTATCGCTCCTCACCAAAACGCCACAGCCTCCCCAGGAACATCGGCTCGATCAGCACCCACCTTTCGAGGCATGGAGTCACGAAAAAGGCACGATCGAAACGCGCGTGCCTCCACCAGCACCGGGACACCCCGACCGCGGTGAAGGCCGGAACGCGACAACACCCCTGGCCGGAAGCAGGCGGCGCACCCCGTGGCCGTGACGACTGGAGAACCTCACCTCAGTGGAGTCCGCTCACCATGACGAACTCGCGCTGGAGGTGGTTTTCGCTGACAAGCGCTTGACCGCGGCGAAGTAGCGGTTCGCGCTCCGCGTGAACATCAGCACCGTGGCACCAACCACGCACGCGATGTGGGTCAGCCGCACGACGAGGAACATCCAGCCCCACGTGCCGCCACCGCTGAACGCCCGCACGAAAGTTTGCCCGTTGACCATGGCAACGGCCGCCGGAACGACGAGCGAAGCGAGACCGATGACGGAGAGCAGGATAGTCAGGGCAACACGGGCCCACCGTCGTCCCCTCCAGAGGCTCACGACCAGGACCGTGGCCAGCGCGTAGACGACGAGACGCACGGCTGTGCCGATCCACACGCCCGGGCCGAGCTCTCCCGCGTGCACGGCCCGGCTGACGGCGAGGATCGATTCGAAGACGCCGGCCGCCACCGCGAGCGCCCAGAGGATCGCCGCTCGCCGCACGTTGGCGGGAATGTCCATGACACCGAACTCTGCCATCTCACGTTCGAGATGGCAGGAAAACACCAAAATCCGCGCTCCGGTCACACCTTCCCGACCTGAGCACCCCGTCCCCGGCCCACGGGATCAGCCCGTTCTCACTCGCCGATTCCCTTCGTGCAGCGGTTCAGAGCTCCTCGCCGGGATCGGGGGGTCAGTGGGCGAGAGCCCCCGCCTGGTGGGCTGCTGGTGAAGACGCAGCGACCCCGGAGGTTGATGTGCTGCCACCCGAGCGGAGGCAGGCGAGCCAGTTCCCCGCCGCGGAAGGGATCGCCCTGGCGGCGGAGGTGCTCGATACGGACGCGTCTGGTGTTGCCTCATTCGTCACGGGCGGCCTGGGACCGTGCGTCCGGCTCTTCGGAGTCATTTCGAGAGCATGCGCGCAATACGCTTGCCAAAACCTCCGGAAATCGCCGCAGCGTCTCCTCTCGGAGTGACACGAAGCAGCGGGTGCCCTCAAGCCGATGCCGAGTCAACCCCGCCTCGCGAAGCGTTTTCATGTGATGACTCAAGGTGGACGGTCCTACCTCGACCTCGAAGTCCTCGCGCGGGTGCTCCCCGTGGTCGGCCAGCACCGTCACGAGCTGCAGCCGGACGGGATCGCCCAAGGCCGACAGCAGACCGGCCAGCGAGACGTCTTGCGGATCGGGGTGATGCAGCTTGCGAGGCATGGCACCATCGTAACATCGATATTCGTCGAATATCGATGTATGGTTGACCGGAGACGACCACAGACCTGACGCCGGAGGGCAGGATGGACTTTCTCGTCCGCATCGACACAGCACGCGTCCACGAGCTGCCGACCGACGAGCTCGAGGACATCACCACCCGCGAGCGCGCACGAGGTCGCGAGCTCATGGCCGAGGGCGTGCTGCGACACCTCTGGAGCGTGCCCGGCCGGAGCGCCAACATCGGCATCTGGAGCGCGGCCGATGCCGATGCCCTCAACGAGGCACTGGCGAGCCTGCCGATCCGGCCCTACGTCGACATCGACGTGACACCACTGGCCACCCACCCCATGACGGCCGAGAACCCGGCGACGTAGTGCACGACGCCGTGGCCCGGCCAGTCGGCGTGCGAACCACTGAACGCCGCACGCTCAGCCACCCGAACACCGCCCACCGCCGCCTGAAGGAGCAAACATTGACCCGCACCGCAACGCCGACCACCCCGCCGCCAGAGTGGGCGGATGCAGCCGCAACGCCCTGGACAGGCATGCAGTTGCGGGACCTGACCCTGCCCAACCGCGTGTGGCTCTCGCCGATGTGCCAGTACTCGGCCGACGAGCGCGGCGCTCCCACCAGCTGGCACCTGGCCCACTACGGCGCGAGAGCTGCCGGGGGAGTCGGAATGGTGATGGTCGAGGCCACCGCTGTCGCACCGGACATGCGCACCACTGCTGGCGACCTGGGGCTGTGGAGCAAGCACCAGGTCGACGCGCACCGGCGACTGGCCGAACTCATCCGCTCAGTCGGTTCCGTCCCGGCGGTTCAGCTGGGTCTCGCGGGGCGGAAGAGCTCGCACGGCATCCCGTGGGACAACACGGGCACACGTCACCCCGTCTCGCCCGCCGACGGTGGATGGCAGCCGCTCGCCCCCTCACCGCTGCCGTTCTCCGGACTCACAACACCCCGGTCGATGAGCGCAGCGGACATCGACCGAGTGCTCGGAGACGTCGAACGCGCGGCCCGCAACGCCCACCGAGCCGGCTACGAGGCCCTCGGGCTGCAGGGGTCGAACGGCTACCTGTTCCATCAGTTCCTCTCCCCACTGGCCAACGAGCGCACCGACGCATGGGGTGGTGACCTCGAGAGGCGACTGCGATTCCCGCTCGCGGTGGTGTCCGCCCTGCGGGCAGGGTGGCCTGCGGAGAAGCCCCTCGTGATCCGCACGCCGGTCACCGACCTGCTCGACGGAGGGGTGACCACCGACGACACCGAGGTCCTCGTCGCTCGCATGGCCGAGCTCGGCGTGGACCTGGTCGACATCAACTCCGGCGTTCTCGTCCCCGAAGCACCCCGCCCCTCCGAGCCGCTCGAGAACACCCGGTTCGCGCCACGCCTTCGGAAGCTCGGCATGCTGACCGCCACCTCCGGCTCGATCACCGAAGCACACCAACTCCACGAGGCCGTCCCGAACTCGGTGGACGCTCTGCTGGTCGGCCGGGCGATGCTCCGCGACCCCTACTGGGCGCTCCGCGCCCGCGGTGAGCCACCTGCCGACGTGTGGCCCAAGCAGTACCACTGGGCGTTCTGACCTGCTCGGCAAGCCCGCTGCCCACCGGAAACACCCCGAAACCATGCTGGAGGACCGACAGCAGACCCCGCCCCGAGCAGGAGAACGACTCAGCACCGCCCGACCGCGGCCCAGAAGGCGTTGCGGGCGCCCTCCGGCACCACCTCCGTGTCCGGCCGCCACTCGGTGGCGTGCACCAGCCCCGGCTCGACCAGCTCGAGATCGCCGAGCAGCGCGGTGAACTCCTCCACCGAACGATGGTTGGCCATGTGGGTGGTGTCGCGGTACAGCTTCGAGATCCCCTCGACCCGGTCCGGCTCGTCGTAGTGATCGGTGATGTGCGAAACCACCAGGTAACTGCCCGGAGCCACCGCCCGGCGGTAGGCCTCCACGATCTCGGCGGGCCCCTCCTCGTCACCGATGAAGTGCAGCACCGCCGCGGCCAGCACGGCCACCGGCTCCTCGAAGTCGAGCAGCCCGGCCACACCCGGCGCGGCCAGCACCTCCGCGGGACGACGCAGATCGGCCTGGGTGATCGTGGCCGTGTCGACGCCCTCGAGGATCTGACGCGTGTGGGCCACCGCGACGTGCTCGTTGTCGACGTAAGCCACCCGGGCCGACGGGTCCTGCGCGTGGGCGATCTCGTGCACGTGGCCCACCGTGGGAATTCCCGACCCCAGATCCAGGAACTGGCGAATCCCCTGCTCCAGGCAGAACCGCACCGCCCGCTGCAGGAACGCCCGATTGCCCCGCGCCCCCGGGATCATCGTCGGGGTGATCCCCACCGCCCGCTCGGCGGCCTGCCGATCCGCGGCGAAGTTGTGCGACCCGCCGAGGTAGTAGTCGTACATCCGCGCCGCGTTCGGCGTCTCCACGTCGATCCCCTCGGACCGCACCGGCTCCCCGATGTTCATGCCCCACTCCCCACTAGCGCGCTCAATCACCGTCCGGGAGCGTACACACACACCTCGCCACAGCGAAGAGCGCGCGTGAGCGGACCACCCGCGGCGGCCCGCTCACGACCGAACTCACGCCCGGATCATATGTAGGGGCGGCGATCCAGAACCGGGCGCAGCGGGCGTTCGGTCCGCACGCGTTCGGTGCCGAACAGGTGCCGCTGCACGTGGGCGAACGCCGAGACCGCACCGGTGAGCGTGTGCGTACCCATCCAGCTGTCGACGAAGTCCCGTTCGCGTTGCCCGGAATCCAGCGCCCGGGCGACGAGCACGTCAACAGCTCTGCCCACGGCCCGCCGGGTCCGCTCCGCCAGGTCGTCGTCCAGGTGCAGCAGGGCGCGGCCGAGCATGTAGACCGCGTCGAAGGTCAACCACCACGGGTTGTGCTCGTCCCACAGCCCGTCCGAACGCTGCAAACCCAGCAGCGCTTCGGCCCGCTCCTGCGGATGCCCGAGGGTGCGGTCGAGCGCCGCCCACAGGAAGTCGAAGTGGAACGTTCCCCCGATCTGGTCGAGATCACCCGTGGAGGGTTTGCCGATGCCGACCATGCCGGTGGCGGGGTCGAGTTTGCCGTTCTCGACGTAGTCGACCAGCCACTGGAACCAGTGCCGCTCGACGAGCCCGGAAACGTTGTACACCGTCGACGCCAGCCCGGTGACGATCTCACCGGCCTCGTAGCACCGCGAGCGCCAGTCGAGCACGTCGAAGAAGCGCTCGCACCAGGAGGTGTCCCGCATCGCCTCGGCGAAGGACAGCCGGTGCTTCGGCAGCACCCCGTTGTGCAGCTCCGGGCAGAACAACTGCAGCGCCCCCACCGCGAAACCGGTGTTGTGGGCGGTGGCCAGCACCGGCGTGTCATCGACGAAGTAGCCGGAACGGCAGTCCTGGTAGCGCCCGATCTCCCGCAGCCACACCTCGGCCGGACGCAACTCGTCCAGCCTGTCCACGGTGTACAGAATGCACGCGGCGTCCGCGGTGCCGTACAGCCCCGGACGCGTGGACCCCGGCGACTGCCCGTACTCGGCGATTCCCGGACCCGCCTTCGCCTCGGGCAGGAACACCTCGTTGATCCAGGAGACGAAGGGACGCAGGTCCCACGAGCGACCGGTCACCATCCTGCCACGTCCCTGATGTACTCCCGGGACAACCTGGAGTACAGGTAGGGGTCCGCCGTCCCCGGATTCTGCTCGGCCTCCACCACGATCCAACCCCGGTAGTCGTGCTCGCGCAGGGTCCGAAAGATCGGCTCGAATTCGAGACCACCGTCGCCCGGCACGGTGAACAACCCCTCGATGATCGCGAACTCGAAGCCCGTTCGCTCCTTCCTGACCTTGTCGACCACCGCGGGGCGGATGTTCTTGACATGCAGGTGCGTGACCTGTTTGACGTACTTGTCCAACGTCCGCAGCGGATCGTCGCCTGCCAGCGCCAGATGCCCCGTGTCCAGCGTGATCGGCAGGTGCACCTTGCCGCCGGACCGCTCGTCCACCCGCCGCGCGAGCTCGTCGAGATCGGCGGTGTTCTCGACGACCGTCTGGATGTGGGGGTGGTAGCCGAGACTCAACCCGTGCCGGTGCGCGATGCCGTCGAACTCCACCATCCCCCGGGCGAGCGTGTCCCACTCCCCCTCGTCGGGGGCGGGGACCGCCCGCGGGAACAGCTGCTTGGTGACCGCGGAGAAGTGCTGGGTGTACGGGTCGTCGTCGAACTTCTTGAACGGACAGCGCGTGCACTCCGCCGTGTTCACGTGCTTGGCCCCCGCCGCGGCGAGGAAGGCGCAGTAGCGGTCGAACCGCTCGTACTCCTGGTCGACGGACCTGCTCAGCAGGAAGGCGCTGAACCAGCCCGCGGCAGGCTCCAGGCCGTAACGCCGCAGCACCGCGGAGAGCCGGGCGGGATCACCGGGAAACACCGCCCCCAGCTCCGTGCCGTCGAACCCGGCGCGCGCGATCTCCCGCAGAATGGTGTCCACCCCGGTGTCGGCGCCGAGCACGGGGAAGTCGTCGTTGCGCCAGTTGATCGGCGCCCCGGCCACCTTGACGTTCCTGTCCGATGTCATCGTCACGCCGTGCCCTCCGCGTTCGCCTCGGTCTCGGTGAGCTTCTGGTACTCCTCGCCGGTGGCGTCGCGGCCCAGGGCCATGTGCGCCGCCGACTTCACCGCGATCGCCACCCCGGTGGGCGTGGGGTTGCACGCCGTGGCCGTGGGAATGACGTTGATCCCGCCCACCGCGAGGTTCTCGAAACCCCAGTGCCGCGAGTTCACGTCGACCACCGAGTCGCCGTGGTCGTTGGCCCCCATGCGAGTGGTCGACTGCAGGTGCAGCGACGACCCCGGCGGCTCGAACTGGGGCAGCTGCCCCGGCAACCAGCCGCCCAGGGACAGGGAGGCCTCCGCCAGCTCGCCGAGCATGCGGTGCGCGCGCTGTGCCGCCTTGTCCGGCATGGTGTACTCGAAGATGGGCTGCGGCATGCCCATCAGGTCCGTGTTCTCCTTGGAGAAGGTCACCCGGTTCTCCGCCAGCGGCTCGGCCATGCCGAACCACTGCAGGAACACCAGCAACCGTTGATCCACCAGCTCCGGGCCCGGTGTGGTGAAGTTGATCGGATCCTGGTGCACCTGCACGTGCCAGGGACGTTTCTCCGAGACCGGGACCCACACCTGAGGTTCGGCCGCGTTCGGCGCCAGCGCGTCGATCCCCGCGTGGCCCTCGTCGTCCCGGAAGGAGCCGACGATGTCCTCGCTCAGCACGGCAAAGCACGAGGCCACCGGCTGGTCGTTGAGATACCGGCCCAGCGCGTTGTGGCGGATCCGCGAGTTCCACAGCAGCTGGGGCCCGAATATCGGCCCCGTGGCGACGATGAACTTGTCGGCCTCGATCCGCTCGCTCTTCAGGGTATTGAAGTTCTGGACGTCGGCGGAGACGATCCGGCTGCCGGACTGCTGCGGCTTGTCGGTGTTGAGTCTCGTCACCAGGCGCTCGGACAGGATGGTCAGCCGGTCCCTGGTGTTCTCGTCGTCCCACACCGGGGCCAGGATGTCGTCGACGCCGGTCCACTTCACGTACCCGTCCTCGGCTCCGAACTCGCCCCTGCCGCGGCGTCGGGCCGCCATGGGCAGGTTCTGCACCGGGTAGTCCGCGGGCACCGGGAAGGGATAGTCCTCCGAGCGCTGGTCGAAGAAATCCTTCAGCGCCTTCTTGGTCACCTTCTGGCGCTGGAAGTTGAACTCCTCCGAACTTTTGCGCAGGAAGCTCTCCGCGACCTCGAAGAGATCGCCCCACTCGCCGTCGTTGATGAGATCGGAACGCTCCATCCTGGGGTGCGGGCGGGGCACCGCGCACGTCCACAGCGTGGACATTCCCCCGACCGCATAAGCACCCGCCGCACCGGAGAGGTTTTTCCGCGGGTCCTGCTCGGGATTGTAGAAGTTGAAATCGGCTTTCCGGTGCTGGAAGGCCGTCTTGTCCAACGTCTCCTGGTATCCACCGCCTTCCGCCACCCGCGAGAACGGCTGGACGTTCGCCGTCACCGTATCGGCGAACGTGTTCCAGTTGTCCTGGTAGACGCGGCTGTTGCGCAGGTGCTCGCCGGGCTCCTCGGACAGCTTGGTGCCTGCGTCCACCATGGTGACCTTGATATTCGAGTTCAGTTTCAGCAGCACACGAGCGTAGGTAGCCCCCACGGGGCCCGTGCCCACGATCAAAACGTCCGGTTTTTGAGCGGACTCCATGTCGACTCTCCAAAACGGGGAAACGTCTTCACTGGACGAGCGAGTGCGACGAGATGCAGCAGAACGAAGAAGAAAAAATTGCCGCGAGAATCGTTTTTTCCGAGCGCAGGCGAACCGCGCTCACATCACGAGAGGTCGCCGTCGAAAACAGTGCAGTCGAGCACCTCCACGTCGGATCGGCTCGAACAAAAACTACAAACCAGATCCCGATGGGAACAAGACGCGCAGCAAGGTCTCACCCGGAAGCACGAGAAAGCACCGCACCGAAAATGCGGAGAACAGCTCGCGAAAATCGTCGCGAAAACCCGAGAAGAGAAGAGCAGTCGACCGAGCAGAAATGATTTCGGGAAAAACAAAAACGGACCGCCGTGGAAGGCGGTTCCACGGCGGTCCGTCCGAGAACGAGGTGGTGTCTCCACCGGCGTGGCAGGCGGGCCGAGTGAGGGCTCGGCCCGCCCGCCACCGGGAAGCGGCCCTCAGGCCGAGGTCATACCGCTGGCCTCGGCAACCAGCTCGAAGGAGCGCAGCCAGGCCTCCCGCTCGGGAGCCAGCGAGGTGACCATCAGCTCGTCGGCCTGGGCGTGCTTGGCGAAACCGTCCAAGTACTCCTTGGCCTCCTCGGCGGTTCCCACCGCGGAGTAGGTCAACATCTGCTGGGCCTGCTGACCAGCGGGCGACTCCAGAGCCTCATCGGCCTCCTGCCGCGTGAAATTCCTGCGGGTGAGCAGCCGGAGCCTGCTGCGCTTGGCGGCCTGGAACTGCTCCTGAGCCTTCTCCGCGGTGTCGGCGGCGATGATGTTGACCCCGGCGATGACGTGGGGCTCGGACAGCTGCTCCGAAGGAGTGAACTGGTTCCGGTAGACCGACACGGCGTCTTCCAGCGCGTTCGGAGCGAAGTGCGAGGCGAACGAGTACGGCAACCCGAGCGCGGCCGCGAGCTTGGCCCCGAACAGCGAGGAACCCAGGATGTACAGCGGCACACCGGTGCCCTTGCCCGGCACCGCCTCCACGCCCTGCACCAGGGACTTCTCCCCCAGGTAGCCCTGCAGCTCCTGCACGTCCTGCGGGAAGCTCTCCGCGGCCTTCGGGTCGCGGCGCAACGCCTGCGCGGTCTGCTGGTCACTGCCCGGGGCCCTGCCGAGGCCGAGGTCGATGCGCCCCGGGTGCAGGGTTTCCAGAGTGCCGAACTGCTCGGCGATGGTCAGCGGGGCGTGATTCGGCAGCATGATGCCGCCCGCACCCACGCGGATCGAACTGGTGTGCGCGGCGATGTGCCCGATGATCACGCTCGTGGCCGAGGAGGCGATGCGCGGCATGTTGTGGTGCTCGGCATACCAGATGCGCCGATAACCCCACCGCTCGGCTCGCTGCGCCAGATCGATGCTCGCTCGCAGACTGTCGTCCGCCGTTTCGTCCTGGCCGATGTTGGCGAGATCGAGAATGGACAGTGGGACATCCATGGAGGTCGCACCCTTCCGCGCAGACATCGCAGCAGCCACTCGCACCGCTGCTTCGGTCAACCGGACGAACGCGCCGGGCCGAGGCGGCTATTCCCGGTATTGCCCGGATCACTCCCGTGCAGCGGGGCCACGGGCCCGCCGGAGGACGACAGCAGAGCGCACCGCGACCGGCGTGCTAGGGTTCGCAACCATGCAGCCGCAGCTAGTGCGCACGACCCCCGCCCCCGGGGTCGCGAGTACCGCGTGGTGGCCGCCGACGGCGGCCTGCTGCCTGCGCGTCTGACGCACTCCCACGGGCCGCCTCGTCGAGGTGGCCCGGGAACTCCCTCCCGGTTTCCTCCCCGGGGCGGTCCTCCAACGGCACGGAAGGACTCCCCATGAGCACCGAGGACACCGAAACGACCGGCTCCGCCGCCGAACTGATCGACCGCCTGCGCTCCGCGGACGGCCCGCCCTTCGCGCTGCTGCGCCGCTGGGACCCCGAGCACGACGAACCCGGCCCCGTCGAAGTGCTCATCGGGCCGATCACCACGGTCGAGCACCTCTCCGAGATCCCGCTGCCGCAGGGCGCTCCCGATCACGGCGCCGGGCACGACGCCCTCGCGCTCGTGCCGTTCCGCCAGATCCGCGAACGCGGCTTCGACTGCCACGACGACGGCACCCCGCTGCGGGTCCTCCGGGTGGAGGAAAGCCACCGGCTCGACACCCGCGACGTGCTCGACGCCCTGCCCGACCACGAGCTCGCACTGCACGAGGACGGTTTCGACGTCGACGACGAAACCTACGCGGCAACCGTCAAGCGGATCGTGCACGACGAGATCGCCACCGGCGAAGGGGCGAACTTCGTGATCCGGCGCGACTTCACCGCCCGGATCCACGACCACAGCACCGACTCGGCCCTGACCCTGTTCCGCAGGCTGCTGCGGGCCGAGCACGGCTCCTACTGGACGTTCCTCGTGCACGCAGGCCCCGAGGCCGACGAGCACGGCGGGCGAACGCTGGTGGGCGCCAGCCCCGAAGTGCACGTGCGGCTGGACGACGGCGAGGCGGTGATGAACCCGATCAGCGGCACCTACCGCTACCCCGACACCGGCCCCGACCGCGCAGGCCTGCTGCGGTTCCTCGCCGACCCCAAGGAGAACGCGGAACTGTCGATGGTGCTCGACGAGGAACTGAAGATGATGTCGGCGGTCGGCGACCGCGGCGGCCGCGTGCACGGGCCCTACCTGCGGGAAATGGCGCACCTGGCCCACACGGAGTTCGAGATCCGCGGCCGCACCGGGATGGACGCGCGCGACGTCCTCCGCGAGACCTCGTTCGCCGCCACCGTCACCGGAAGCCCGCTGGAGAACGCCTGCCGCGTGATCCGCCGCTACGAACCCTCCGGCCGTGGCTACTACGCCGGAGCACTGGCGCTGTTCTCCCGCGACTCCGGCGGAGGCCAGCGACTCGACTCGCCCATCCTCATCCGCGCCGCCGACATCGCCCCCGACGGGCGAGTCCGCATGCCCGTGGGGGCGACCCTGGTGCGGGACTCGGAACCCTCCTCGGAAGTCGCCGAAACCTGGACCAAGGCAGCAGGCGTGCTCACCGCGCTGGGCGTGCGCCAACGAACGGCCACCACGAACCCCGCCCGCCCCGACGGGGGCTTCACGCGGGACCCGCTGGTCGCCGCACGGCTGGCGGCCCGGCGCGACTCGCTGGCCCCCTTCTGGCTGCGCCCGCGGGAAGAACTCCCCGCCCCGACCGGACGAGCCTTGATCATCGACACCGGGGACAGCTTCACCGCCATGCTCGCGCAGGTGTTCCGCTCGCTCGGGCTGAACCCGATCGTGCGCGGCTACGCCACCCCACCGGACGAGCTGCTGGGCACGCGGGCGGAACTCACCGTGCTCGGGCCCGGCCCCGGCAACCCCGACGACCAGGACGACGCCCGCATGGCCCGACTGCGCGAACTGGCCCAGCAGCTGGTCCACGAGGCCCGAGCGGACGAGCACCCGCTGCTGGGCGTGTGCCTGGGACACCAGCTGATCGGCCGCGAACTCGGACTGCCCCTGCTGCGCAAAACGCGGCCGCACCAGGGGCTGCAGCGCGACATCGACCTCTTCGGACAGCGCTCCACCGTCGGGTTCTACAACTCCTTCACCGCTCACGCCGACGAGGACACGGCAGCGCGACTGCACACCAGCGGGATCGAACTCAGCCGCGATGCGGACAGCGGCGAGGTGCACGCCTTCCGCGCGCCGAACATCGCCGGTGTGCAGTTCCACCCGGAGTCCGTGCTCACCCTCGACGGCCGGGCGACCGTGCACGAGCTCGTCCAGCGGCTCGCGCCCGGGATCGCACCGGGACCTCTCGACAGCTGAGAACACCCGGTGGCCGGTGTGGCGCGCACACCGGCCACCGGCACGCAGCTCCACGGACCCCCGCACGTGCGGGGGCCTACGCCTACCCGCGGCCGATGCTGAAAAACCGCGCTGGTCTATCCCCGCGTGCGCGGGGCCTACGGTTATCGAGAGATCCTTACGTGGTCGGTGCGGGGTCTATCCCCGCGTGCGCGGGGCCTACCCCAGCGTTTCGCCGACGTCGTGCAGCTTCTCCGGTCTATCCCCGCGTGCGCGGGGCCTACGGTGGACTAATCACCGTCAACCGTGTCATGCGGGGTCTATCCCCGCGTGCGCGGGGCCTACACTTACTGCGCTGGGAGTTTATCAACGGCATCGAGCTTTCGGAACCACTTTCCTCCGGACGAAACACCGACACCTCAAGTCCCGGGACAGCACAACCAGGACGGCCAGGAAACGTGTCTGACCGTGCTCGGGGCGGGACGATCGCGGCGTTCGGAAACAACGACGACACGACAGATGCTGGTCCGGTGGACAGGCTCACGGCCTCGACCAAGTCGGTACCCCTGATCGGGCGGATCAAGCGTCAGCGCTACTTCAGCGCCTCGGCGAGCATCACGATGATGCCGCTGGGCCCGCGGACGTACGTGAGCTTGTAGACGTCCTCGTAGGTCGCCACGCCACGAAGCGGATAGCAACCGTGCCGCGCGGCTGTTTCGAGGGCCTCGTCGATGTCGTCGACCGAGAAGGCGACGCGGTGCATGCCGATCTCGTTGGGCCGAGCGGGCTCCGACTCGATCGCCTCGGGGTGGATGTACTCGAAGAGCTCGAGGTGACCGTGCCCGTCCGGTGTCCGAAGCATCGCGATGTCGGCGTGGTTGCCGTCGAGACCGACGGCGGTGTCGGCCCACTCACCACTGACCGCGTCGCGGCCGACGACCGTGAGCCCGAGGTCGGTGAAAAAGGCGATCGTCGCTTCGAGATCGCGAACGGCGATGCCGACATTCTCAAGTTCGATGGCCATGCGTGGCAGGCTACCCAGCCGAGCTGAGCAGCGCCGGTGACGAACGGGACTCGATCGAGCGAGCCTTCGAGCATCCACGAGCTGCTGCAACTGCTGATGATCCACCTCAAGCCGCTGCGCCATCAGCTGCATCGACTTGCGCTTGCCATCCAACAGCAGCCCACGCACATACAGCTCACCCTTGGCCCGCTACCCCCTCCGCGACAGACCGCCCAACTCTGCCTCGCGAACGTCTCCGCACGAGGCCGCACCGCCTGCATCTACTCCGGCGTCACATCGAGACCACCACACCGAAGATCAACTTTTGGCGAAGCCCTACTAGATTCTGCCCTCGCGGAGGGGACGGGCACGCACTCGGTCACCAGCCACGAGTCGTCCACCGTCCGTGGGAGATTCGTACTCTCGTCCGGGCGGAATCGCGGAACGCCCCCCACCGGTGGTCGCCGCCGTGGTGCTGGGCGTCGTCGTGGCTGCTGCTGGACAACGACCTCCTGGTCGCCAGGATGTTCCTCGGGGTCAGCACGCTCTTCCTGCCGTTCGTCGGCTTCTAGCTGCTCGCCGGAAGCAGTGGCGTGTCGTCCCCGGACACCTCAACCTGACGATCGCCGCGCAAGTACGGGGTCCCTGCTCGCTTTCGTGGTCATCGAGACGATCATGCTCGCGATCGTCTATCTGGCACTGATCGTTCACGCGACGGCGTGAGGCAACCTCCCGGTGCTCTCTCACTCGTGATCGGAGTGCTGGTTCCGGTGGTCCTCCAGAGGCTGGTCGTGGTGCACTGCCTGATCGCGCGCCATTTCCCGCCAACCGCGTCCGGAGGCGCTCCGCGAGCACGGCCTTTCCGGGCAAATCGTCGGGCCTCCGCAACTGGCTCCCCGGTCGCTCGACCCTCGCCTCCGCGGCCTCCTGGCTGGGGATCTCCGGGCTGACCGGATGATGCCCGATTGGGAGGACCGCTGCCGAGCCGTCCTCGCGACGCTTCGACGGCCGGTCGCTCAGATTCCGCCCGGCCCGAAGAAGTGGGCCAAGTGCTCCCGCAACGACTTCGCCGAAGTCCCGCCCGCCGCGTTCGTCCACGCCAGGTACCCGTCCGGGCGCACGAGCGCGGCGCTCCACGGACGCTCCTCGCCAAGCTCCACTTCGTGGGTTTCGACACGGTCCTTCCACTGCCGGGCGGCATCGGCAAGTTCGGAACGGGCGGCGGGGGTCAGCAGCAACAGCCCCGCGCCCCGGGCGAGCAGTTCCGCCACGCTCGTGTGGACGCCACCGATCCGCATTCCCAGATTGGTGAGGAAGTGTCCCTCGTGCCACGCGTCGGCGGAGTCCAGAGGTTCGTGGACCACGTCCTGCCCGCTGATCATTCCCTGCACGTGGTCGTTTGCCTGGCGCAGGTTCAGCAGTTCGCCGAAGAGCTCGCGCAGCGGGTCGAACTCCTCGCCCGGGTGCATCAGCGCGGCCTGTGCCCGCGTGTTGTCGATCACCCGGCGCGCGGTCGCGTGGCGTTCCGCGTGGTAGGTGTCCAGCAGGTCGGCGGGAGCCGAGCCGGAGGCGACCAGCGCGAGTTTCCACCCCAGGTTGAGGGAATCCTGCAGGCCCAGGTTCAGCCCCTGCCCTCCGAGCGGCGAGTGCAGGTGCGCCGCGTCGCCCGCCAGCAGCACCCGGCCGCTCCGGAACTCGTCGGCGAGTCGGCAGAAGTCGCTGAACCTGGTGAGGAACGCGGGATCACTCATGCCTACCTCGAAGCCCAGCACCCGGGACGTCCGCTCGCGCAGTTCGTCCAGGTCCACCGGCGCGCGGTGGTCGGGCAGCGGCCTGCGGAAGTCGTGCACGATCACGCGGCTGTGCCCGGCGGGGTTCGGGTTGACCAGGGTCCACCCGTGCGGGCCGTGCGTCCACCCGCCCGGGATCTCTCCCGGCCGGTCCAGTCGCACCAGCCCCAGCACGGCCGCGAAGTTGGGCGGGTGGGTGGCGGCGTCGATACCGGCCTGGCGACGTACCGTGCTCCGGGCACCGTCGGCCCCGACGACGTATCCCGCCCTGATGCGATGTTCACCGTCCGCGGCCCGCACCGTCACCTCGACCGCGCCGTCCTCCTGCCGCAGTTCGGTGACCCGTGATCCCCGCCTGAGATCGACGCCGAGTTCGCGAGCCAGTTCGTCCAGCGCCCGCTCCAGCTCGATCTGCGGCACGTTCACGAGCGGCGGCCCCTCGGAGGCGGGTGCGTGGATGGCGAGTCCGGGCAGCCCGGCGAAGTGGAACGGCGCGGAAGCGGCACTCCCGGGGTTGGTGGCCGGTGTGCGCAGGTAGCCGCGTCTGGTCAGCGACTGCACCGTCCGGGCGTGCAGGGTTCCCGCCCGGGGGTCCTGCCTGATCTCCTCCTCGGCCTCCGTCACGACCACCCTGATTCCGCGCGAGCGGAGCTCGTCGGCCAGCAGCAGGCCGACAGGCCCTCCGCCGACGACGAGGACATCGGTGTGCGTCTCGTTCAACTTCGCCCGCCTTTCGTGGTCGAGGGCGCACTCAGGTGGTGGCCGGTCGAGGGTGGTGGCTCGGGCTGAGGAACTTCTCGACCCAGCTCTCGTCGTAGTCACGCAGCACCGGCCGCCGCATGCCCGCCGCGTCGTGCGACTCCCAGACCGCACCGGGGTTGTGCACCGACCTGCCGTCCGGCGTGAACAGGTGTGGGCTGCCGCGGACCGCTCCCGACCGTGCCGTCCGCCAGTCCTCGTGAACGGCTCCCCGGTGGGTGCCGCTGCGCAGCGCGTCGGCGAGCAGCTCGGTGTCCACAGTGGAGCAGCGGTCCGCGACCTCCAGGATCGTCGGCGTGATCGTGATGCACTCGCTGCGGCGGTAGAACGCGTCGCGCAGCGCGGCGTCCAGCTCGTCGGCGGCCACCGGGCCCTGCAGCGAGGCTACGGCGCGCACCGCCTCCATGGGAGGAAGCATCGAGACGGGGTAGGCGGAGTCCTCGTTGCGCCAGCGGCGCCATCCGAGGCTGGGCAGGAAGTCCGCGATGGCCGCGATCTCCTCGTCGACGATCTCGCGCGGCGTGGGTCTGGAGTTGAACAGCTCCAGCGGGAACGCGCGGTGCTCCACCGTCACCCGCTCTCCCGCGAGACGGCGCAGGGTCTCCAGCGCCAGGGTCGCCCACGGGCACCCCGGATCGGACCAGACCGTCACGGTCACCGGCGAGTTTCCGTCAGATGTGGTGGTACGGGTGTCGTTCTCAGTGCTCATCGTCGGTGTCTCCGGGAAGTCGTACCGATTGGGAGTGCCGGAACACGTCGCCGGGGTCCCACCGAGCCTTGACCTGCTGCAGCCGGGGGTAATTGTCCTTGTAGTAGAGGTCGTGCCACGCCGTCCCGGAACGGTTGTGCCGCTCGTCGCCGAGGTCGACGTCCGGATAGTTGACGTAGCAGCCGTCGCTGAACTCGTCGGGGACGGGGACGCCTCCGCTGTCGGCGTAGGTTCGCTCGTACAGCGATCGGACCCAGGCGATGTTCTCCGCGTCCTCCTCCTCGTGCTGCCAGAAAGCCTGGTAGAGCAGTTTGTAGTGCGAGTCCCGCTGTGCGGATGCCGTCTGCGACGTCCCGACGGTGTTGATGGCACCTCCGTAGGACATCACCACCAGCATGCTGTTGGGATTGTTCGGACTCGGCGCGGTCAGGTGGTCGTACAGCACCGACGCGCGGGAGTCGGGAACGCGGTTTCGTCCGTAGGCGGACTTGTGCTCGCCGCGCAGCGTCGGGTCAGTCAGGTAGGGCGTGTTCGTTCCGATCAACCGGACGGCCCGCAGCCACGACAGTCTGCGCGTGTCGGCGAGCTCCGGCATCGGGGCGAACTCGCCCACCGGGGCGTTCATCGGGCGGGGCGTCCCCCCTGTCCCCGCCAGGACTCGTTCGAGGTGTTCCCGCAGCAGGTCCTCAGCCCCGGTCACCCCGGCATCCACCTGGGTGAGCATTCCGATGTGGCCGTTGCTGCTGTGGTTGAGCATGAGCATCCCGGACAACGCCGCCTCACGGGTGCGGGGCTCGGAGTGCTCGGAGTACCAACCGGTGAAATTGCCCAGCAGTGTGGTCAGCGCTTCGCGGTTCAGCTCCTCCCAGGGCAGCGACACCGCGTTCAGCAGCACCTCGTCCGGGGGTTGGGGCAACAGCTCCGGTGGTTCGCCGACCGCTCCCGGCGAGCGGAACAGGTAGCGGGTGACGATCCCGAAGTTGCCCCCGCCACCACCGGTGTGCCCCCACCACAGATCACGGTTGGGGTCGGTGTGTTCACGGGTGGCCGTCACCAGCCGTGCTCGTCCCTCCGCGTCCACCACCACTACCTCGACCCCGTAGAGGTGGTCCACGGTGAGACCGTGCTGCCTGGAGAGCAGGCCGTAGCCCCCACCCGCCACGTGTCCGCCCGCTCCGACCGAGTAGCACAGCCCGCCGGGCAGGGTGACTCCCCAGTCGAGGTACAGCCTTTCGTAGACGTCGAGCAACCGTGCACCGGCTTCAACGGCGAACGCCTGGTGATCGGAGTCGAAGTACACACCGTTCATGGCGGAGAGGTCCACGACGGCTTCGACCTCCGGATTGAAGACGAAGTCCTCGAAGCAGTGTCCGCCACTGTGCACCGAGATCCGGTTGCCGGCGGTGACGCTCTCCCCGACCGCCACGCGCACCTGCTCGGACGACTCCGGCAGGTAGACGACCTCCGGAGCTGCCTGGTAGCGCTGGTTCATTCCGCTGGTGAGGGTGATGAACCTGCCGTCGGTCGGAGTTATGGACCTCGGCCGCCCGGTCGGAGCGGAACTGTTGGCTGTTGGCATCGTTTCCCTTTCGCCGGCTGCGCGGGTGGTGGCGCGTCGGCGTGCTCTCGTGCCGACGCGCCCGCGGAGCCCGTCCGACATCCGTGCTGCTGCTCGAGGGTTGGTCCCCGAAGGCCGGTCCCGGGGTCGAGTCGGACGGCCTCCGAGCTCAGCGGTCCTCGACCACCTCGCCACCCGACCCCCAGTGGCTGCGTTCCACGTCCTGGATCAGTACGGTGACCGCCGCTTCGGGGCACTCGGCTATTCGCGAGACCGTGCGGGTCACCTCCTCGACGAGCTCACGTCTGCCTGTTCCGTCCACTCCGGACCACCAGTTGACCGTTACGACCGGCATGATCTTCCTTTCAGGGGAGGGATTGCTCGGGTTGCTCCGGTTGCCGCGGTGCTCGGTTCGCGGCTCCAGCCGGGTCACGGCACGGTTCCCGTCCCACGAGTTGCTCGCGTGACGTCGATGTGCCCGGTCCCGGTGGAGAACTCCCCGCGTTCCGCCCGCGGATGCCGTTCAGCCGGACGAAACGGCGGGTTCGGACCTGTTCGCGACAGCGGGGGAGGCCGTCGCCGCCCTCCGTTGCCGCCGGTCCGCGGCAGCTCCCGCCAGCGCGGTCAGCAGTGCCGCGGCTGCCAGGATCGCTCCGATCCAGCTGGGTGCGAGGTAGCCGTATCCGGCGCTGATGCCGAGACCGGCCAGCCAGGGGCCGAGGGCGTTGCCGATGTTGAACGCCGATATGTTGCTCGCGCTGGTCAGCGTCGGCGCACCCTCCGACTCGTTCATCACGCGGGTCTGCAGGGCGGGGTTGATCAGGAAACTGGCCACGCCGAACAGTCCCAGGGTGGCGATCATGGTCACGCCGTTGTGCGCGGTCGCGCTGAACAGCAGCAGCATGCCGCTCAACAGCACCAGACCGACTGTCAGGGTGGTCATCAGCCCTCGGTCGGCGAACCTGCCGCCGAGTACGGTACCGAGGAAACTTCCCACTCCGAACAGCATCAGCAGTGGGGCCACGGCCGTTTCGGGGAAGTCGGTCACGTTGGTCAACAGCGGGGCGATGTAGGTGTAGGCGGCGTACAGTCCTGCCTGGCTGAGCATCGTGGTGGCCAGCGCGAGCCAGACCTTCGGGTTCGCGAAGGCTGACAGTTCGTTGCGGATGCCGGGCTGCTCACCCTTCGGCTGGTGCGGAATGAGCGTGCTGACACCCACCAGACTGATCAGCCCGAGCACGGCGACGGCCCAGAAGGTGGCCCGCCAGCCGAAGTGCTGACCGATGAAGGTCCCCATGGGGACTCCCGCGATCGTGGCTATGGTCAGTCCGCCGAACATGATCGCGATCGCGCGGGCCTTCTTCTCCTGCGGTACCAGGTTCGCCGCCACCACGGCGCCGATGCCGAAGAACGCGCCGTGCGAGATCGCCGTGATCACGCGGGCGGCCATGAGCACTCCGTAGCTCGGTGCGGCGGCCGCCAGGCTCTCACCCACGACGAACACCACGAGCAGGGTGACCAGCGTGGCCTTCTTGGGGACCCTCGCGGTCAGCACGGTCATCGTCGGCGCGCCGATGACGACGCCGACGGCGAACAGCGATATCAGCAGCCCGGCGTCGGGCAGTGAGACTCCGAATCCCGCTGCCAGCTCGGGCAGCAGCCCGGCGATCATGAATTCGGTGGTTCCCAGGCTGAACACCGTCAACCCGAGGACGAACAGTGCGATGGGCATGGATTCTCCAGGGAGTGGGATTCCGCAGCGCGAATCCTGCGGTGCATCTTGCGTGGATGACCGGTTGCCCGCGTGCGAGCCGGGGTTCGCGTTCCCGCGGTCGCGGTGGCGCCTGCACCGGTTGCTTCCGCTCCGCGGTGTCACCCGGGGGCGGGAACGGCCGAGGGGCGGCCGTTCCCGAGCGGACGGTCACGGTCTTCGGAACTCGTTGCGGGAGGGCCTGCCCGCCGGCTCGGCTGTCGCCCACGCGGGACGGTGCCCGCCCATGTCGGTAGGGGACCTCTGGCGGGGGCCGTGCCACGAACCCCGCTTCCTTCCCAGCGAGGTGGCTGGCTCGCGCGCTCCGGGCCACCAGGACCACGCGGGTCGAGCATCCGAGCCGGAACCGGCGGTTGCCGATCGAGCTCTCAGTCGAGGGCCCGCAACCCCGCTTCGGCGATCTTGACGTCGTCGGTCCAGTGCGCGCCCGAGACACCGACGGCGCCCACGGTCTCCCCGTCGACGACGATCGGCAGTCCGCCACCCATCGGAGCGAGCCGGTCGATGGTGGTCGGAGCCGCCGCTCCCAGTACGGCGTCCGCGGAGAGCTTCTCCGACCAGGTTTCGGTGGACATCTTCGACGAAGCGGCTGTGTAGGCCTTGTCCTGGGCGACCTGGACGGCGTTGAGCTTGGCGCCGTCCTGCCGCAGGAAGGCCTTCAGCTGGCCGGACTCGTCGACCACGGCGACGGCGAATCGCTGTTCGCCCTGCTTGGCGGCCTCGTCGGCGGCACGCACGATCCGGCCCGCGAGTTCGTCGCTGATGCTCGAACGTTGCACTACCTTGTTCATTCTTGCTCCCCGTTAGTTGTTTTCGCTGGTCAACACCGAGAGGTGAACTCTCCACGTGTCCGGTCCACCGCGTCGCGGTGGGGCCGGCAGGGGACGCGCGCGGAGATGTTTCAACAGCGGACCATTTGATGGCGAATAGTACGTTAGCGGACAGTGCGGCGTGAAGCAACGCGATGTCGCAAGATCAGGCACTTTTTCTGGTACGAGCAGTCAAGGAACGAGGGGTGACCTCGTGTGAAGTACCGTTTGCACGAGGGAACCTTCAGGGCTCGTTCACCAGGGGTTTCTTGGAGTTCACATGGCGCCTTTGCAGGCGAGAGCACGGTTACCGGACAGTAGAAAAGCCGGTTGAGTGCGAAGCGAAGAGGGGGCGTGGCTTGTTTTGTTGACGCTCTGTACCAGAAAGGTTAGCGTTGCGATGGGACGTGCACGAGAGTTCGACACTGACCGTGTACTGCTGCAGGTGATGGGGGTCTTCTGGGAGAAGGGTTACGAGGCCACCTCTGTCCAGGACCTGGCCGAAGCCGCCGGGGTCGGGAGGGGGTCGCTCTACGCGGCCTTCCACAGCAAGGAGAACCTGTACGCGAAGGCGCTGCAACGATACGTCGAGCAGGTAACGGAGATCATGCGTTCGCAGCTGCTGCGGCAGATGCCCATCCGCGAAGCACTGTGGAACCTGCTCACCGGGCGGATCGAGGACGCGCTGGCTGTTCCGGGGCGTCCTGGCTGCATGCTGGTCAACGCGGTGATCGAGCGCGTCCCGCACGATCCGGGAACGCACAGGATCGTCCAGGACGCGATCACGGCTCTGCGGGAATTGCTCTCCGCCTCCCTGCACACCGCCAGGGGGCTCGGTGAGATACCGGAGGACGCCAATGTTCAGCGTATTTCCGACTTCTTCGCGATGGTGATCCAGGGGGTCCGCGTCATGAGCGCGGTGTACCCGGACGAGAAAATGCTGCAAGGGATCATAGAAACAGCGCTGACGGTCGTCCCGCTGGAGGAGAATAATCGATGAGCCGCCCCCCGGGGGAGGTTATCGGGCGGCTCGTCTTGATTTTCCTCGATGACGACCGGTTGTGTTGATGTTTCAGCCCGCCGGGATGTTCGATCCTCCCGGCGGGCCGGAACTGCTCTCGGCAGTTCTTCCAGATCATTTACCATAAAGATTCTTTCTTGTGGTGATTGGTCGTCGTCCCTGCGCAGATCCTGTTTCGTTTGTATTCTTCCTGGTGGCTCTGCTTTGGTAGTCGAGGTGGGGGCGCGGCGCCGGATGCAGGTTCACCTGCACGTGCTCGTATTGTGGCAACGGTTTCGTCCGAAATGTTCGACCGAGTCGATCCGTGCTCCGTTTGTAGTAGTGAAAAGCTGCGACGTTCGTACCGTTAATGGTCCGAACGGATTCTCGGGTATGATTTTTCGGAAAATGACGATCGTGTCTTGACGTTTCTGTTTGTCTGCCCATAGGTTTGTCGTCGGCGTCGGCGGAAGGCCGACGGGAAATGCATCTGATTGGTGTGAATCGATGACCACGGGTGTGGCGCAGGCCGCTATTGTCAAGAATTCCGATTTCGTTTACTCGTCATTCGATTGGGGGCGCGTAACAGAACCGGTGGGGCCCGCTATCGGCGCCGAGAAAGTCACGCTGAACGTCGTTGACATTCTGCCCGGCAGCGTGTGGCGGCTCGGCTGGGCGCTGGAGGAGGAGAACGTCGTGGTGGTGTTCCGCGGCGACGGCCACGGGGACGTGACTTCCGAGCGGTCCCCGCTGCGCAGGGGGGACGCGTTGTACTCCCCGACGGGGCGAACCCTGGAGCTGGGCGCGGGCGACGAAGGACTGATGGTCTACGTGTGGCGCACCGGGCTGCTGGGAGACGAACCACGCTCCCGTAGTCCCCGGATCAGCAGCGAACTGGGCAACACCGAGACGCAACTGCGCGGTTTCACCGGGACCGGTGAAGTCCAGGCCAGGGACGAGACGGCCGTCATGAACTTCGTCTTCTGGCCCGGCACCGGCAGCAACAGGCTCTGCCTGCACTGCGGAACCATGCAGCCGGGCCAGACCTTCAACGTGCACGTGCATCCGGAAAGCGAGGAGGCCTTCATCGCCTTCGAAGGGCGTGGGCAGTTCTACCTCGAGGACGGTTGGTACGAGGCGGAGGCGGGCGACGTGCTCTTCGCCCCACCGGGCGTGCCCCACGGAACCAGTTATCCGGCCGAGGACGCGGAGGCACCGAACTTCGTCACCTGCGGCGGTCCCACCCCCTTCGACCCAGTGCTCTACGCCCGCGCGGGTGTCTCGGCGGAAGTGAGGTAACCAGCATGTGCCGCATCTACGGACACTTCGGGGGCCACGTACCCGACGATCGATTACGGGCGGTCGCCCGGTTGCAGCGCCACGGCGGGCCGGACGCGCAGACCCACCACGGCGCCGACACCTGGGCCCTGGGCAACAATCGACTGGCCATAGTGGATCTCGATCACGGGGAGCAGCCGTACACCCTGGGGGACTCCATCCACGTGGTGTTCAACGGTGAGATCTACAACCACCGCGAACTGCGCGAACGGCTGCGCGGTTTCGGGTACACCTTCACCGACCACTGCGACGGCTCGATCCTGCCCGCGCTGTACCACCGCTACGGCACCGACTTCCCCGAACACCTGGACGGGATGTTCGCCGTGGCCGTGGTGGACCTGCGCGCGGAGCCCAAACTGGTGCTGGCCACGGACGAGGCCGGCATGAAGCCCCTGTACTACCACCAGGACCCCTCGACGGGCACCCTGTCGTTCTCCTCCGAGCTCCCCGCTCTGCTGAGCATGCCGGGAGTCGACCGGAGCGTGTGGACCGAAGGGCTGGACTCGTACCTATCCACCAAGACGCCCTTCGGGGAACGCACCATGTTCGCCGCGGTGAGGGTGTTGCCGCGCGCGGCCACGGCGGAGTTCACGGAGCGTTCCGGCCTGCGAGTGCACCGCAGGACCCCCGCCCCGGCCGACGTCGAGACCGGTGATCTGAACCAGGCCGGGGAACGGCTCCGCGAGGTCCTCTCCCGCGAGGTGGGGCGGCTGCGGCTCGGAGATGTCCCGGTCTCGGCCATCACCAGCGGCGGACTCGACTCCAGCCTGGTCACGGCGCTGCTGGCTCCCGGTGTTCCGGACCTACACAGCTTCAACATCGCCTACCGGGGTGATTGGCCGTTCGACGAACGTGAGTACGCCCGTGCCGTCGCCGAGTACGCCGGTACCAACTACCACCAGGTCGAGTCCGATCCGGAGGACTTCCCGGATCTGCTCGACGAAGTCGTCTGGCACCTGGGGCAACCCAACGCCGACCCGATCACGATCAGCACCTACGTGCTGTTCCGGGCGGTGCACGACGCGGGCTTCAAGGTGGCCGTCACCGGCGACGCCGCCGACGAGATATTCGGTGGTTACGGTCGGATGCGGCAGGCGCTGCGGGACGGATCGGACTGGGCCGACCGGTACGTGGAGTCGTTGGCGGCTGTCCCACGTGGATTGCGCGAGCGGTTGTACACCGCGGAGTACCGGGATCACCTGCGGCGGCAGGGAACCGCTTCGGAACGGATCAAGCACGATCTGCTGGCCGACGGCAGGGACAGGCTGGAGGCGATCACCGAGCTCGAGGTGGACGAACGTCTTCCCGCCTACCACCTGCGACGTGTCGACCACCTGAGCATGGCCAGCTCGGTGGAGGTCCGCCTCCCGTTCTGCCAACCCGAGGTCACACGGCTGGCGCGTGGACTCCCCCGAGATCTGCGAATCAGGGGTGACGAGGGAAAGCGCGCGCTCTACGCGGCGGCGAAGGGGCGGCTGCCGGATTCGGTCCTCAACCGGAGCAAACAGCCTTTCACGCTGCCGATTACCTCGATGCTGACCGAGGGCAACAAGCTCCTCGAATTCGCGAGGCAGACCCTGTCCCCCGACGAGGTCGCCGGGGACGGGCGACTCGACCCGCGGGCGGTCGGCGAGCTGATCGATCACCAGGCCGCCGAGCCCACCGACGAGAAGGCACTGGCCGTGTGGTCGTTGATGATCCACCAGGTCTGGATCCGGCGAATGGGGGCCGGAACAGGTGCACACCGGGAACTCGCGGAGGAGACCGTCTGATGCTGACCCACATAGCGGCAGCCACCGGAGCGCCCAGCTCAACGCTGGTGCTCAGTGCCGACTCACTTCCTGGTACTGAGGAGGAACTGGCCGGTGCGCTGCGAGACGCGACCGACTGGCTGTGCGAACGAGGTCTCGACGACATCACCAAGATCGCGCTGATCGCGCCCTCCCGGCATCCGCTCTTCGATCTGGACTACCGCTTCGTGCAGGTCCTGCCCGGTGCGGTGAACCGGTTCGACTTCAGGGGGAGCTGCGGTCATTCGATCCTGGCCTCGGTCGTCGTGGCGAGCCGGTTGGGCTGGATCCCGAAGCTGGCGCCCGAACACCGGATCCGCGTGCGGGTTACCAACAACAACGACCGCGTGGTCTGCGAGGTCGACGAGTCGGTCCGGGACCGGACCACCTTCACGGTGCACTTCCTGCGTCAGCAGGAGGCCCGATTGGACAGCCTGCTGCGGGACGGGCAGCCGGTGACAGGTCTTTCCACTTCGGATGGTGGTATCCGGGTCAGTCAGGTATCGGCGGGCAACCCGTACGTTTTCGTCTCCGCAGCGGATCTGGGCGTCAGCGATGTCGACGAGCTGTTCGGTGACAACGGCCGGCTCTACGACTCGCTGAGCGAGATCCGTCGTTCGGCGGCGGTGCACGCGGGACTGCCGCCGGAGGGCGCCTTCCCCAAGATCGCCGCGCTGCTGCCGGACGGCGACGCCACGCTCGCGGTACGTGCCCTCTCGGTGCCCTCGTGGCACCCCACGATCGCACTGACCGGCGCGGTGTGCCTGGGGGCCGCGACCAAGATCGAGGGCACTGTTCCGAACGTCCTGGCGGGTTCCGCCGCACGACCGGGACTTCCGCTGACCATCCGCACTCCGGGCGGAGCCACGGTGGCCTCCGCGGCCGTCTCCGGGGCCGGGCTCTCGAGCACGCTGTCCTGGGTCAGCGTGCCGCACAAGGAGGTCGTCTTCCGCGGGGCGGTGGACATCGACTCACTACGCCCACACACCAGAAAGGACGAACTGCTGTGTCTGTGACCGAACTGGACGTGCACATCGACGAAGCCTTCGCGCGAGAGCACCCGACGGGACGCGAGGAGCTTCTCCGACTGCTCGCCGAGCGGAGCTCTGCCTCGGACCTGCGTGGCAGCCCCGATACCGAGGTGCTCACCGCGTTGCGCGAGTCCGACGTCGTCGGCCTGGTGGTGCCCAAGCGGTTCGGCGGTTCGGGATCCGACTTCCTGGAGCTGAATCGCACCATCGCCCAGCTCGCCTACTACGATCCCTCGGTCGCGATCATCGCCTTCCAGCACCTGGCGGTGTGCGCGAGGATCGTCGAGCGGGGCACCCGGCGACAGCAGGAGAAGCTGCTTCCCGAGCTCGCCTCCGGACACATGCTGGCCGCCTCGGCGTGGAGCGAGTCCGGAGCCGGCGCGGACAAGAAGAACCTGTCCACCGTGGCCGAGGAGTCCTCCGACGGCAGCTGGTCCGTCAGCGGCGGCAAGGCCTTCACGACCGGTGCGGGGCTTGCGGATGTCTATCTGGTGCTCGCGCAGAGCACCGACGTGCGTGACCTCGATAGTTCCTACGGTGCCCACGGGCAGAGCTTCTTCCTGATCCCCGCCGACAATCCGGGCATTCGCCCCGACACCGGTCTCGATCTGGTGGGCATGCGTTCCTCGGCCACGGGCTTCGTCCAGCTGCACGAGTGCGTCTTGCCCGGTGACGCCCTGCTCGGGCCGCGGGACGAGGCGGGCAGCATCATCGCCGAGGTCAAGCGTTCGGGGGCCACGCTGGGGGCCGTTTCGCTGGGCATCGCCGAGTCCGCCTGCGACCTGGTGCAGGAGTTCGCCCGGAACAAGGGGGTGCTGGGGCACCAGGCGCAGCGGCACCGGTTGGTGGAGCTGCGCGCACGGGTCGAGGCCGCCCGTGGGCTGGTCGAACGTGCGGGGGCCGGAACCTCGGGCGCTCCCGGGAACACGACGTTGTACAGCAAGATCTTCGCAGCCGAGACCTCCGAGGAAGTGGTGCAGGCGCTCGCGCGCATGCTCGGGAGCACCGGCTACGTCAGCACGAACCCGATCAACCGCATGCAGCGCGACGCCAGAGCTGTCGCGCTCATGGGCCCGACCAACGATCTGAGCAGGGAACTGGTGAGTACCTCATGGACGGTGTGACTCCGAGCGAGACGTTCGACCTGCTGATTCGCGGTGCCCGCGTGGTCACCGGAGACGGTGTGCGACGGCTGGACGTCGCCGTTTCGGCGGGACGAGTCGCCAGGCTGCTGGAACCGGGGACCGAGGCGGTCGCCGCGAGCACGATCCCGGCGCAGGGACGATACCTGCTTCCCGGCCTGATCGACTCCCACGTGCACTTCCGGACACCCGGTCTCACGCACAAGGAGGACTGGGCGCACGGTTCCCGCGCGGCCGTGGCCGGCGGGATCACGACCGTGATCGACATGCCGAACACCCAGCCACCCCTGTTCGACCCCTCGGACGCCCACGACAAGCACGCGGAGATCGCGGGCACCAGTCTCGTCGACTACCGCTTTCACGCGGGGGTGGACCCGTCGGGGCTGGAACGACTGGAGCGGTTCACCCCGAGGGAGGCCACTTCCGCGAAGGCCTTCCTGGCCGGGCACCACACCGCCCCGAACGTGCTCCGTGACGCGGAGTCCCTGGAGGGGCTGTTCCGCAGGGGAGCCGACAACGGGCTCCGGTTGCTGTTCCACGCGGAGGACAGCGAGGTCTTCGACCTGCTCGACCAGTGGCACGGCGTCCCGGGGCGCTACCGCGACTACGAGCGGCTGCGGCCGCGAAGCGGTGGTGTGGTGGCGGTCGCCAAGCTGATCGAGCTGGTGCGCAGGTACGGCACACCCATCCACGTGCTGCACGTTTCGTCCCGGGAGGAGGCCGACCTGCTCAGCGCCGCACGCGCCGCCGGACTGCCGGTGAGTTTCGAGGTCACCGCGCACCACCTCTCCTTCACCGCCGAGGACACGGAACGCATGGGGGCCCGCATCAGGCTAAGCCCGGCGATCAGGGACAGGACCGATCAGGAAAGGCTCTGGTCGGCGGTGATCGACGGCGAGGCCTCCTGCTTGGGCAGTGACCACGCGCCGCACGAGCTCTCCGACAAGGTCCGCTCACCCGAGGATGCCCCGCCCGGCCTCCCCGGGGTGCAGGAGCTGTTCCCCGCCCTGTTCACCGGGCTGCGCAGGCGGTTGCCGCAGCGGCACACCGACGAGCTGCTGCGCGTCGCCGTCCGGTTGTTGGGCGAGGGCCCCGCGGGAATGTTCGGGCTGGAGCGGAAGGGGGAGATCCGGCCGGGTGCCGACGCCGATCTGGTCGTGTTCGATCCCGACGCGAACTGGATGCTCGACGAGGAGGGAGTCCGGTCACGCTGCGGCTGGTCGGCTTACCAGGGGTGGACGTTCACCGGTCGGGTCGAGCGGACCATCCGTGCCGGGCGCACGGTGTTCAGCCGCGATCGAGCGGGAGCGGCGTGGTTCGGCGAACCCGACGGCGTCTGGCTGGACGAGCGGGGAGCGGGGGAGTCCGCGACCGACCCCGGTACCGCGAACCTCGTTGGGAGTGAGCATCGTTGAGCCGCACCGTCGTAACCCTCGATTCGGGAGCGCCCGCGCGCGAGGAACCGGCACACGAGGAACTGGTCGCCGAGTTCAAGGAGGCCATGTCCTCACTGGCCGCCGGAGTGTGCGTGGTGACCACGTTGAACCAGCACGCCGAGCCCATCGGTTTCGCGGCGAGCTCGGTTGCCTCGGTCTCGGTGGATCCGCTGCTGCTGCTGGTCTGCCAGGCCAAGTCGGCGCGTTCTCACGGTGTTTTCGCCGAGTGCGAGAACTTCGCGGTCAGCGTGCTGGCGGCGGAGCAGCGGGAGCTCGCGGAACGCTTCGCCAAACCGGTGGCGGACCGCTTCAGCGGTTCCGGGTTCGTGGCCGGTGGCCGGAGGGCGCCCACTCATCCGGATGCGCTGGCGCGGTTGCAGTGCCGCCGGGTCGAGACCGTGGACGCGGGGGACCACAGCATTCTGCTCGGCAGGCCGGTGGAGATCAGTACCACCCGTGGCGACCCGCTGGTCTACCAGGCGCGACGATTCCGCCGCGTCGAGCCGTTGACCGTCGCGAGCTCGGGAGCGGGATCATGACCGGTGCGCTCGTCGCGGAGCGGTCACTCCGACTCGGCGGTGGTTTCGGTGCTGAGCTTGCGAAGCAGGCCGCAAAGCTGGTCGACCTCCTCCCGGCTGAGCGCCTCGAGCGCGTTCCTGCCCTCGGCCAGGTAGGCGTTCATCGCCCGGTTGGTCACCTCGACACCCTGTTCGGTGAGCCGGATGATGATGATCCGCCGGTTGTGCGGGCTGAAGTGCCGCTCAACCAGCCCGGCCTCCTCCAGGCGGTTGATCCGGTTGGTCATCGCACTGTTGGAAACCCGCAGATGCCCCCCGATCGTTCCAGGACACATCTCGTAGGGCTCGCCGTCGGTCCGCAGCGTGGCCAGCACGTCGAATTCCCAGCTCTGCAGATCGTACTCGGTCAGCACGGCGGACAGGCGCCGTTCGATCTGCCGGGACGCGGTGGTCAGCCACCCAATCACGGCTATCGGAGAAACGTCGAGGTCGGGGCGCTGAGCACCCCACCGCTGGACGGTCGCCTCGACGCCGTCCACTGGCATGTTCGCCGCGACAGTCATACCAGCAATTGTACTCCATAACACAGTTCGACGAAAAAATAACTTCAGGTAAGAGAACAAATACCAAGCGTGTCACCCACTGGAGGGGTAATGTCCACGTTCAACCTGCCGGAGCGCCCCGGGCCGGAACCGCGCACCAGGGGGCCGGTACCACACGGCCAGCTCGACCAGACCGCACCGACCCACCTGCAGGAGGAGCTCTGGGGGCGGATGCGCTCGTTGGCGGGCGTCTACGTCGCCCCGACTCACGTCCCCTACCCGGAGGCGCGTGCGATCCACCTCGCCCAGGACTTCGGCACCGGTTCCGACGACGCCTTCATAAAACGGGCCAGGGAGTTCGCCCACATGCATCCAGTGCAGGACAGCAGCCTGCACATGACCCTGCCGGCCACGGTCAAGAAGCTGGTGACCGAGGCGGGCTGGGGCGTACCTCACCCGATCCAGAACACCCAGCTGGTCTACGGTCCCCGCGACCGTGACGAGATCGAGGTCGTGTGGAGGATCCTGCTGCGTTCCTACAACTACGCGCGTGGGGTCGAGAGCGAGGTGTGACCGGGAATTCGTCCAAGGGCCGCGGTTTTCGTGGTGATGTTCCCGTACCGGGGCGGTGATCTCGCCGGAGATCGCCGCCCCGGGCGGTCGACAGTGGTCCGATCACGTGACACCGACTCTCGCCCTCGCACGTGCGCGCGATCGGAGCTCACCCGCACGACTCGCGTTGCGTAGGTCCGGGAGGGCCAGCTGTTGCGGGGCGGGATCTTGTGACGCCGGGTGAGGCCGGAGTGGGAGGGACGAGTCTTGCGGCGGCTGGATGAGAACCGCCAAGTCCCTCGTCCGTCGAACCGCAAGGACCGTCCCGTGGCACACAGTAATGCCCTGCTGTCTATCGAGGGTCGTCGCGTCGCTCGGTGCCAGCGTCGTCCGATCGCTCATGTCACCGCTGATATGGGGATTTCGCGGCAGTGTTCCTCGAAGTGGGTCAACCACGCTACCGTCGGTTCGGTGAACTCGGTTTGGCCGACCGGCCCTCGACGCCGCACCGGCACCCGACGACCACACCCGGCCAAACTGTGGCCCGCATCGAATCACGGCGGCGGGCCCGCACGTGGTGTGCGAACCGAATCACGAGTGATCTGGCCACCGAGGGTGCGCGCACAACTCACCGCACGGTCACTCGCCAGCCGCACCACTTGGGTCTGCACCGTCACCGGTTTATCGACACCACCGGCGCCTTGAACCGCACGCCCCGGCGGATGATCACCGCCAGCTGGGCCGGGCACATGGTCCACCTCGACGTGAAGAAAGTCGGCCACATCCGGCGGCTGGCGGGCCCACGACCGTCGAACGCCGCAAGACCGCCGGTTCCCGGCCCGGATATGTCTCCCCCGCACTCCGCGGCCGATGGCCACTCGTGACTGGCCTGCGCCGAGATGCTCCCGCACGAGAAAGCCAGCACGGCGAGCGCATGCATTCACCCACCGGGCACGCGCGTTCTTCGCCGTACACGGCACCACACTCATCCAGCGGATCATGACCGACAACGGGACCTGCTACCGCGCCGGCGACTTCGCCACCGTGCTGCGCGGAACCAGCATCAGCGCATCACCCCTACCACCCCGGCACAACGGCAAAGTCGAACGCTACAACCGGATTGGCTGAGGAGTTCCTCTACGCCCGCACCTGGCCCAGCGAACACCAGCGCACCCAGGCACTACACGTGTGGAACATCCACGACAACTACCATCGACCCCACACTGTGACCGGAAACCGGCCACCGGCCTCACGCCTGCACGCAGGCGTTACCAACCTCCAGAACTCATGCAGCTGGTCAACAACTTCCGGCTCTGCTCGCGGAACGGGTTGATGCGAATCCGGGACAGGAAAGGCAAATTCGGCCCCCAACAAGGCGAACGGATCTGCACGGCAGACGCGGAAGGCCCAGGTCCCGCCTCCGACCCGCAGCCGGCACGACGGCACCGGACCCGTCACTGATGATCATAGCGACCACCACGCCCCGCCGGGGCCGATTCGCTCGTTCCCGGTGCACCCTCCTCCCGCGAGAACGTGCCGCCAACACCCCGTCGACGACCCCGACCGTCAGCTCGGATCGGGAGCCAGCACCACGAAGTCGGCGCCGAACGGATCGGAGCACACCGCCAGCCGGCCCACCCCCTCCGTGCTCTCCGGGCCCATGTTCACGATCCCGCCGCCGTCACTCACGCGCGCCACCGCCGCGTCGCAGTCGGCGGTGGCGAAAACCGGGTGGAAATACGGCTTGCCCGCGTGCTGGTCGAAGAAGTCAGCCCCCACCTGCACGATCCCGCCGTGCGCGCGGTTCTCCTCCCCGCCCGCCGGGCGGATGATCGAATACGCGCCCTGCCCATCGGGCATGGGCACCTCCCGCGTGCTCCAGCCGAACAACGAGCCGTAGAACTCCACGGCGGCGGCCGAATCGGTGGTGAACAACTCGACCCACATCAACGAGCCCGACTCGTCGACCGCCTCCAGCCCCCGGCTGCCACGAGGCTGCCACACCGCGAACTCCGCCCCCAGCGGATCGGTGAACTGGGCCAGTCGCGCCTGGCCGTCGGCATCGAACGGCTCCACACGAACCCCACCGCCTGCCCGGCGCACCCTGCCGGCCACCTCGTCGGCATCGGCCGCGTTGAAATAGATCATCCAGGCCGGGCGAGCCCCCTCCTCGTCGAGCGACCCCAGCCCCGCCACGACCTTGCCGCGCGAGCGGAACACCCCGTAGCGGTTGCTCTCCGGATCCATCGACTCGAACCGCCAGCCGAACACCGCCCCGTAGAAGTCCTGCGCACCCGCCGGGTCCGGCACCCCCAGGTCGAGCCAGCACGGTGCTCCGGCCGCGAAATCAGTAGTGATCATGACGCTTCCCCTCGTGAGAGTGGCTACGCCGTCACTCTGACACCGAGCACCGACACTCGCGCGGCCCGAACCCGACCCCACCGAACGAGCCGCAGCGCAGGCCGGGCTGTGGAAAACTCCCAATTACAGGCAGAACTGGAAAACAGCCGGGTCAGCTCCCCGGCGGCACCACGTCGATCGAGCACTGCAGCCGGTACTCGTCCACGATGTCGGCCCCGGCCGGGATCAGACCGGTCACCGGCCCCTCACCCGTGTGCTCGGGCACCAGCGGCTGCGCCGACCCGTCGGATTCGATCACCCAGGCCGCCACGGCCCGCGTCTCCGTGTCCCCACCGGGGTACTTGATCGACACCGACCAGCCCGGCGCCGCCGACGCCACCCCGGCCACCTGGGCGCACACGTCCAGCCCCGCGAAGCCCTCCACCGTGCGCGCGTCGACCAGGCAGTGCTGCTCGGAATCGTCGACCACCATCGGCTCGCCCGCGTCGCCCCACCGCTGTACCGGCGTGAAGCGGCGCTTGCGCTCGCCCTCCACCTCGGTCTCGTAGATCGCTGCCCACCCGGTCGACGACCACGTGTCCATACCGTCCGCTCCTCCCGCGGTGCAACCGTGCGTAACCGTCGTATCACGATACCGCGATCACCGCGCGCACGAACCCGTCAGCGACTCCCCCGACCGGGCGGGAAAACCCGCCACCCGCCTCCGGCAACGACCGGACCGCCCCGCGGAGGGGTGCCACCGCGAGGCGACCCGCCGAACCGCACCGCGGCGTCGTCAGCTCGCGCTCAACGAGTAGCGGCTGGTGGCGAAGTCCAGCCCACCGCTGGACGAGGTGATCTCGAATCCGAACTGGACCTCACCCACCGTGGCACCGGAGTCGAACCAGCCGCGCTGGACGATCCAGTCCAGCACCGCCTCGACGTCCACCGTCCCCGAGCTCGTGTCACCGGTGCGCACGAAGGAGAACACCTCGTTGGAGCCGTTCGAGCCCCGGTGCACGTCCCACCGGTGCCCACCGACCTCGACGGTGTCCACCCGGGACCCGAGGGGCCCGACGGCACCGTGCTGGTTCATCCACAGCATGATCTCGTAGTCGTGGTTGTCGACCCAGATGTCGTAGGCGGTGGCGTACGAGCCCGCCTCCGGCGCGGTGACGGCGAACTCGCTGCTCAACCCGTCGATCGCGCCGACCGACTCGTCCACGGTCCTGCCCACGTGCGGGTAGGACTTGACCCCGCCGGTGTTCGGATGATCGGCCGCCACCCCCCAGTCACCGTGGGAGTTCGCCCAGATCGTCTGGGACCCGGCACCACTGCCCCAGATGTTGTTGCGCACGATGTAGTCACCATCGGACCAGGTCGCGAACTTCTCCGACGACTCCCACACGGCCGCGTAAGCCGCGCCCGCACCGAGCCCGAGCGTGGCCAGCACGGCCACGGCCACGGTGACCAACCTGGGTAATCGCATCGCTGCTACCTCCTCCTGACTCTTCCGCACCGGCGCGGCACCACCGCGCACCGCGCCCCACCGCGTTCACCCGCGCACCGGCACCTCGGCGTCGTCGCGCAGGAACACGGGAATCCGCCCCAGCGGAGCGTCCACCGTCACCACCGCACCCCCGGTGTGCCGCTGCCCGGTCCAGGCGTCCGTCCACACGGCACCGGCGGGAAGGTAGACCTCGCGATCCCGGTGCCCGGCGTGCAGCACCGGGGCGACCAGCAGATCCGGCCCGAGCAGGAAACCGTCCTCGACCAGCCAGGCCCGCTCGTCGGCGGGAAAGTCCACGAACAGCGGACGCATCGGCGGCACCCCGCTCTCGTGGGCCACGCGCATCTGCTCGCTCAGATAGGGCCGCAACCGCTCGCGCAGCCACAACGTCTCACCGATCAGCTCCAGCGCCTCGTCCCCGTAGGACCACACCTCGTTGGGCCCTCCGGTCATGTCCGGGCCGAACGGCATCCGCGGCTCCCGCACACCGTGCAGCCGGAACAGCGGGCAGAACGCCCCGTACTGGAACCAGCGCACCACCAGCTCCCGGTACTCGGGCGAGTCCGGATCCCCGCCGTGGAAACCGCCGATGTCGGTGGTCCACCACGGGATCCCCGACAGCGCCACGTTGAGCCCGGCCCGCACCTGCGCCCGCAGCGAGTCCCACGTGGCCGGGATGTCACCCGACCACAGCGCCGCCCCGTAGCGCTGGCTTCCCGCCCACGCCGAGCGGCACAGCAGCACCACCTCGTCGTCACCGGCGGCGCGGCTGCCCTCGTGGAAGGCCCGCGCCCCCTCCCGCGGGTAGACGTTGGCGACCTCCGAGCCCGGACCGGCGTGAAAGCTCAGGTTGTGCGGGTGGCCGGGTTGCAGCTCCGGCTCGCAGGCGTCCAACCAGAACGCCCGAATCCCCTTGTCGTAGTAGTTGCGCTTGACCCGCTCCCACACGAAGTCCCGCGCACGCGGGTTGGTCGGGTCGTAGAAGGCGACCGGCATCGCCGTGCCGAACCCCTTGTCGTGCCACGGGGCGTGCACCGGAACCCCGCGCTCGGTGTCCACCAGCAGCCCGTTGTCCCGCATCTCCGGGAAGTTCTCGCTCAACGGGCTCACCGACGGCCAGATCGAGACCATCAACCTGATGCCCAGCTCCTCCAGCTCGCGCACCATCCCGTCCGGGTCCGGCCACTCGGCCGGGTCGAACCGCCAGTCCCCCAGGTGCGTCCAGTGGAAGAAGTCGGTCACGATCACCGACATCGGCAGCCCCCGCCGCTTGTGCTCGCGGGCCACCGACAGCAGCTCCTCCTGGTCGCGGTAGCGCAGCTTCGACTGCCAGAACCCACTGGCCCACTCCGGCAGCATCGGCGGATGACCGGTGGCCTCGGCGTAGCGCTCCATGATCTCCGCCGGGCCGTCGCCCGCGGTCACCCAGTAGTCGATGCCCCGCGCGGAGTCGGCCACCCACCGGGTCCCGTTCTCGGCCAGCTCCACCCGGCCCACACCGGGCGTGTTCCACAGCAGCCCGTAGCCACGGCTGGACACCAGGAACGGGATCGACACCTCGCCGTTGCGCTGCACCAGGTCCAGCACCAGCCCCTTCTGGTCCAGCCTGCCGTGCGTGTGCTGGCCGAGCCCGAACAGCTTCTCGTCCTCGTAGGCGTGGAACCGCTGCTCCAACCTGCCGTAGCCACCGCCGTGCTCGAAGAACGACCGCGGGCCCGGCCACCAGAAGTGGGCGCGCCGCTCGCCGAGCAGCTCCGCGCCCGTGTCACCGCGCCGGAACGCCAGCACCGGAACCAGACCGGTGTCGGTGGGCACGAGCTCGACCACCGCGGCCAGCGCACCGTTGACGATCCGCCCGTGATCCCGCTCGATCAGCACGTCCACATCGGGCCGCTCCCGGGGAGTGAGCAGCGCCCCGGGGACATCGTCGACCACGCCGTGCCGGCCCACCCGCACCCGCAGGCCGTCCCGGCCCCACGGCTCGATCCGGATCACCTCGTGCCGCACCCGCACCTCGAGCACTCGCCCGCCCTCGCGGCTTTCCAGCATCAACAGCTCCTCGTCGTCTCAACAGGACGGCGCCGACCCGGCAGCCCCGGGCAGCGCGCCCGGCAGTGACCACCGCTGTCCCCGCGAAGCGCTCCGCAGCACTGCGCTCAATCGAAGCGCATCGACAAACCCGACGTGATCGACGCTAGAGATCGATGACGGAAAACACAAGAGCACACCACGGAAAAGCCTTGACACCACGGGACAACTGCCAGAAGTAGCGGTTGACCGGAGCAGGTTTCGGTGCCACAGTTTTCGCCATCGCGCGCTGTGTCCGAGCACAACCATCGATCGATGGTCGAATCGCTTCGACACATCGTCGATGTCTCCGGAGGTGATGCGTCCCATGCACCCCAACTCGCCGAATCCGCTCTCCCGCCGCCGCGTGCTGTCCCTGGCCGCCGGGGCCGCGGCCGGAACGGCCCTGACGGGCGTCCTGCCCGGAAGCGCCGCGGCGGCAGCACCCGGCTCGCCCGGGTTCCGCGACCCCGCGCTGCCCACGCGGCAGCGGGTGGAGGACCTGCTGGGCAGACTGACCCGCGACGAGAAGGTCGCCCTGCTGCACCAGTACCAACCGGCCATCCCCCGCTTGGGCATCGCGGCCTTCAAAACCGGCACCGAGGCGCTGCACGGGCTGGCGTGGTCGACCGACAGACACGACGACGGCGCGGTGGTCACCGCGACGGCCACGGTGTTTCCCCAGGCCATCGGACTGGCCAGCACCTGGGACCCCGAGCTGGTCGAACGCGTCGGCGAAGCCGTCGGCACCGAGGCGCGCGGCTACCACTCCGACAACCCCGACGTCTGGGGACTGCAGCTGTGGGCGCCCACCGTCAACCTGCTGCGCGACCCCCGGTGGGGGCGCAACGAGGAGGGCTACTCCGAGGACCCGCACCTCACCGGCGTGATCTCCACCGCCTACGGGCGCGGCATCCAGGGCCCGGACCCCGAGCGATTACGCGCCGCACCCGTGCTCAAGCACTACCTGGCCAACAACAACGAGGTCCACCGCCACACCACCTCGGCGATGCTGCCGCCGCGCGTCAAGCGCGAGTACTACGAGCGGGCCTTCGAACCGGCACTGTCGGCCGACGCGGCCACCGGGGCCATGTCGGCCTACAACCTGGTCAACGGCAGACCGATGACCGTCCACCACGACTTCGACGAGCTCCTGCGCGGCTGGGCGCCGCGGCCGCTGTGCAACGTCACCGACGCGGGCGGGCCCAACAACCTCACCGGCGACCAGAACTACCACGCCACCCAGCCGGAGGCCGACGCGGCGATCCTCAAGGCGGGCCTGGACAGCTTCACCGTCGACGACACCGACTCGGCGAGGACGATCAGCGCGATCAACACCGCGCTGGACGAGGAACTGCTCAGCGAGTCCGATGTGGACGAGGCCGTGCGCCACCTGCTCAGCATCCGGGTCCGGCTCGGCGAGTTCGACCCGCACGGCGGCCCGTACGGCCGGATCGGCCGGGAGGTCGTCGACAGCCCCGCCCACCGCTCCCTGGCCCGGCGGGCGGCCGCGCGGGCGACCGTGCTGCTCAAGAACGAGCACGAAACGCTGCCGCTATCACCCGCGCGGACGAACCGGATCGCCGTCATCGGCCCGCTCTCCGACACGCTCTACACCGACTGGTACTCCGGTGCCCTGCCCTACGAGGTGACCCCGCTGCGCGGCATCCGCGCCGCGCTCGGGTCGAGCACCGCGGTAACCTCGAGCGAGGGCGTGGACCGGATCGCGCTGGCCACCCCGGACGGACGGCGCGTCACCGCCACCGACGACGAGCAGCCCCTGCGGCTGACCTCCGGCGCGGGCGCCGCGACGCGGTTCGACGTCTTCGACTGGGGCCAGGGGATCGTGACGCTGCGCGCCGCGGCGAACGGCAAGTACCTCTCCTACGAACCGACTGGCCGCACCCTGGTCAACGACGCCGCACAGCCCAACGGGTGGAACGTGCGGCAGCGGTTCAAGCTGCGCGCGCACGCCGACGGCCACGTGCTGGAGTACGCCGGCTACGACGCGGACGAGTCGTGGTTCGGCGACCGCAAGTACGTCACCGTCGACGACAACGGCAGGCTGGTCGTCACCGCCGACTCGCCGGAGACGGCCACCACGTTCACCCGCGAGGTGCTCCGCGACGGGCGCGACGCGGCGGTCGCAGCGGCAGGCGAGGCTGACCTCGCGGTGGTCGTGGCGGGCAGCATGCCGCTCATCAACGCCAGGGAGACCGACGACCGCGAGAGCATGGACATCGCCCCGGAGCAGCAGCAGGTCCTGGAGCTGGTGCACCGGGCCAACCCGAACACCGTGCTGGTGCTGCAGACCAGCTACCCCGCTACGATCACCTGGGCCCAGGACACCCTGCCCGCCATCCTGTGGACCACCCACGCGGGTGCCGAGACCGGCAACGCGCTGGCCGACGTGCTCCTCGGCCGGGCCAACCCCGCGGGCAGGCTCACCCAGACCTGGCCCCGCTCGGTCGCGGACCTGCCGGACCTGCTCGACTACGACGTCATCAAGTCCGCCCGCACCTACCAGTACTCCACCGCGACACCGCTGTACCCGTTCGGGCACGGGCTATCCTACACCACCTTCGACTACGGCGCCCTGCGGCTGAGCGAGCCCGTGATCGACGCGGACGGCGCGAGCCGGGTGAGCGTGACGGTCCGCAACACCGGCCGACGCGCCGGCGACGAGGTCGTCCAGCTCTACACGCACCAACGGCAGTCGCGGAACCCGCAACCGCGGAAACGGTTGCGCGCCTTCCGCAGGGTGCACCTGGAACCCGGCCAGCGCCGAACCGTGGAGTTCACCCTGCGCGGTGCCGACCTCGCGCACTGGGACGTCACCCGACAGCGGTGGGTGGTCGAGGCGGCCACGCACGACCTGCTGCTCGGCTCCTCCAGCGCCGACGTCCGCAGCCGCCGCGCGCTGCGGGTGCGCGGCGAGACCATCCCACCGCGGGACCTGCACCGGCAGACGAGCGCGGTCGACTTCGACGACTACGCGGGCGTCACGCTCACCGACCGGAGCAAGCAGCACGGCACGGCCGTGACCCCCTCCGACGGGCAGGGCTGGATCCTCTTCCGCGACGTCGACCTCGGACCCGGCACCGGCGGGCTCACCGCGCTGGTGGCCAACGCCTCCGCCGCTGCCACGCGCCTGAGCGTGCGACTGGACGATCCGGCCGGTCGCGAGCTGGGCGCGCTCACCGCCCCCGCCACCGGTGACGAGTACTCCTACCGCACGGTGCGCTCCCGGCTGACCCGGGCGCGCGGGCGCCACGACGTCTACCTGGTCCTGGAAGGACCCGCCAGGATCGCGGCCTTCCACTTCGACCGGTGAGCACCCCCGCGCACGGGAGCCCGAGCAACCGCCCGAGCCCGCCGCGGGCTCGGGCACGCGCCTGTCGAACCGCTTCGAGCTCGGCCGGGCAGCCCGTCCGAGTCCACCCACCACCAGCGGCCGAGCCGCACCGCGCACCACGACCCGCCCGCGCCGAGGCGGGCCTTCCCGCCGCACCGAGCGCCTCACCGGGCGAGGACACGCGGGGATCCGCGCTGCGGCCGCCCCGCCTGGCCTACCATGAACCCGGCCATCACTCGATGCGCTTCGACACCCCAGCCGGGAGGACGACATGGTCTCCATCGCCGACGTCGCGCGGGACGCGGGAGTTTCCTCCAGCACCGTCTCCTACGTGCTGTCCGGCAAGCGGTCGATCTCGCCGGAGACGCGCGACCGCGTGGAGGCCAGCGTCCGCAGACTCGGCTACCACCCGCACGCCGGTGCCCGCGCGCTGGCCAGCAGCCGCACCAACGTGCTGGCCCTGGTCATGCCGCTGCGGGCCGACATCGACGTCCAGGTGCTGATGGGCTTCGTCACCTCGGTGGTCACCTCCGCGCGCAAGTACGACTACGACGTGCTGCTGCTGACCAACGACGAGGGCCCGGACGGGCTCCGCCGGGTGGCCGACTCGGCGATGGCCGACGCGCTGCTGGTGATGGACGTCGAGTCCGCCGACCCGCGGGTGCCGGTGCTGCGGTCGCTGCGCTGCCCGACGGTGCTGATAGGACTGCCCGACGAGCCGGGCGACCTGTCCTGCGTGGACCTCGACTTCTCCGCCGCGGCCAAGCGCTGCGTCCAGCACCTCGCCGACCTCGGCCACGAGCACATCGCCCTGGTCGGGCCCTCGCCCGCGGTCTACGAACGCGGCACCAGCTTCGCCGGGCGCTTCCTCAACGGATTCACCGAAGCTACCCGGGCACGCGGGCTGAACGCCCCCAGCCAACCCTGCTCCCCCTCCTACGACGGGGCCCGCGAGTGCCTCGACAGGATACTCGCCGAACAGCCGCGGCTCACCGGCCTCGTGGTGCACAACGAAGCGGTGCTCGGCACCCTGCTGTCCGAACTCCGCGCCCGGGGCAGCCGCGTACCGGAGGACATCTCGGTGGTGGCCGTGGGCCCCGACGAGATGACCGCGAACCGACCGATGCGACTGACCACGGTGCCGTTGCTGTCCGACGACGTCGGGCGGATCGCGGTGGAGATGACCATGCGCGAACTGGAGGGCGCGGCCTCCCCCGAGGTCCGTCTGCTGTCCCCCCGCCTCACCCACGGCGACAGCACCGCACAGCGGGAGTAGCCAACCGGGAGCGGGAATCCCGCCACACGACTCGCCACACCCTTCTACCCGGTCTCCCGGGCGCGCCCCGGCGCGTCGCCGTCACCGTCCGACACGTGTCCAGAGCAACACGCGCTTCCCTATTAGAGTTGTTCAAAACCGCTTCAGCACGAGGAGACACCGATGCCGGGGAAACGTCCGACCATCTCTGATATCGCCCGAACAGCGGGGGTGTCGACCGGCGCGGTCTCCTATGCGCTCAACAACCGCCCCGGAGTCTCGGACGCGACCCGGCGCCGGATCCTCGAGATCGCCGAACACCTGGGGTGGGCCCCCAGCAGCGTCGCGCGCTCGCTGACCGGCGGGCAGACCAACGCGATCGGTCTCGTGGTGGACCGCCCGGCGCGAGTACTCGGGATCGAGCCCTACTTCATGCAGCTCATCTCCGGCATCCAGGAGGCTCTCTCCGGGGGACCCACTTCACTGCTGTTGCAGGTCACCGACAACACCGAGGCCGAACTGGCCACCTACCGGCAGTGGTGGGCGGAGCACCGGGTCGACGGCGTGCTGCTGGTGGACCTGCGAGTCGAGGACCCCAGGACGAAGCTGGTCCACGAGCTCGGCCTTCCTGCCGTGGTGCTGGGCGAACCCTCCGAGACGGACGACGTGCCCTGCGTGTGGACGGACGACCAGGTGGCGATCGTCGACGTGGTCAAGTACCTGACCAAACTCGGGCACCGGCGCATCACCCGAGTCGCCGGACCGGACGAGCTCCTGCACACCAGGACACGCTCCCGGGCGTTCTCCGAAGCGGCCGAACGCCTCGGGCTGGAACAGGCGCACATCGTCACGGCCGACTACTCCGACGAGGGCGGAGCACGGATGACGCGGCGGGTGCTCACCAACGATGAACCACCCAGCGCGCTGGTGTTCGACAACGATGTGATGGCCGTGGCGGCACTGGGCGTCACGCAGGAACTCGGGCTGTCGGTGCCCGAGGACGTCTCCCTGGTCGCCTGGGACGATTCCACGCTGTGCGAACTGGTCCGGCCCGCGCTGTCCGCCGTGCGCCGTCCGATCGCCGAACGCGGCTCCACAGCCATCCGACTGCTGACCGACATCATCGCGGGCGAACCGTCCCGGGACACCAAGACCTCGGATCCGGAACTGATTCCACGGGCGAGCACCGGCCCCGCGCCGAACCGCTGATCGCGGTTTCCGTTCGGATCACGGAAGGCCGATTCCAGCTGAACTCGCCACGAACAACCCTTGACTATTAATCGCTTAAGTAGTGTGATGCAGCTAACGGGGCTTCTTCGGTTCCGGGAGTGACGGACATCCCGGGCCCACTCACCGCGGGAGTGGGCACCGACCTGAGCAGGCCCGGTTTCCAACCGAACACCCCCTCGCGGGCGCCCGATCGAACGCAAGAGCACCCGCAGGGAACGACCGGATCGAGGTTTCGATGAAGAGTCGATTAACCGCTTTGGGGACGACGCTGCTGATCGCGCTGGCGTCATTGCTCCTCGGCATGCCCCAGGCTTCCGCCGCGAGCGGTTTCCACGTCCAGGACGGACGGCTGTACGACGCCAACGGCAACGAGTTCGTCATGCGCGGCGTGAACCATGCACACGCCTGGTACCCGGACGAACTCGACTCGCTCGGTGACATCAAGGCGCAGGGCGCCAACACCGTCCGGGTGGTACTCAGCAGCGGCGACCAGTGGAACAGGACCGACGCGAACGAGGTACGCGACATCGTCTCGCGGTGCAAGCAGAACCGTCTGGTCTGCGTGCTCGAAGTGCACGACACCACCGGATACGGGGACGATTCCGCCGCCGTGGACCTGCAACGGGCCGTGGAGTACTGGAAGAGCGTCCAGAGCGCGCTGGACGGCCAGGAGAAGTACGTCGTCGTCAACCTCGGCAACGAGCCGTTCGGCAACGACACGGCCTCCGAGTGGACCGGTGCGACGAAGCAGGCGATCCGAAGCATGCGCTCGGCAGGCTTCGATCACACGCTGATGGCCGACGCCCCGAACTGGGGCCAGGACTGGTCGAACACCATGCGGAACAACGCCGGCGAGGTCCTCGCCGCCGATCCGGCGGGCAACACCGTCTTCTCGGTGCACATGTACGGGGTGTACGAATCGGCTTCCAAGATCCGCGACTACCTGTCCTCGTTCACCGAGCGGGGACTGCCCATCGTGGTCGGCGAGTTCGGACACAAGCACTCCGACGGTGACCCGAACGAGGACGCGATCATGTCCACCGCGCAGTCCCTGGGCGTGGGCTACCTCGGCTGGTCGTGGAGCGGTAACGGTGAGGGAGTCGGTTACCTCGACATGACCGAGAACTTCAACGCCGACAACCTCACCCAGTGGGGTGAGCGCATCTTCAACGGCACCGACGGTATCGCCGCTACCGCCGAGGAAGCCACCGTCTACTGATCCGACTACACGAACACCACGGCCGCGATGGTCACGGGGCGCGAGCGTCGCGTGGCCATCGCGGCGCGTGTTCCGAACGATCGCCGTGCTGAGGCGCATCCGCCCCGGCACGGCTCGCGCGACAACGCACGCTCCGGGCTGTGACATGATCGGCTCGTGGGCCACGACGAGGAATACCTGCTGGACAACCGGCAAGTCGAGGCCGGCGAACGCTTCGACGCGCTCTCGGCCCTGTTCGACCCCTCCACGTTCCGGCACTTCGAGACGCTCGGAATCGACGAGGGGTGGCAGTGCTGGGAGGTCGGCGCAGGCGGCACGAACCTCCCCGCTCGGCTCGCCGAACGCGTCGGACCCGGCGGACGTGTACTCGCCACCGACATCGACGTGTCCTGGATCGAGGCAACCGACGAGACGTTCGAAGTGCTCAGCCACGACGTCGCCCGCGACGACCCCCCGGGCGGCCCCTTCGACCTGATCCACGCCCGCCTGCTCCTCGTCCACGTCACGGACCGCGATGCCGCGCTGCGCTCCATGGCCCGGGCGCTGCGTCCCGGCGGGTGGCTGCTGATCGAGGACGCCGACCCCGCTCTGCAACCGCTGATCTGTCCCGACGAGCACGGCCCCGAACAAGAACTCGCCAACCGGTTGCGCCGCGGTTTCCGCCAGTTGCTGCAGCAACGCGGCGCCGACCTGGCCTACGGACGCAAGCTGCCACGGCTGCTGCGCGAGGTCGGCCTCGCGGAGGTCACGGCCGACGCCTACTTCCCGATCACCTCACCCCAGTGCGACGTCCTCGAGGCGGCCACCGTCCAACAGGTGCGTGCCGAGCTCACCGCCGCGGACCTCGCCACCGACGAGGAGATCGAGCGGCACCTCGCCAACATCGCTGCTGGGAAGCTCGATCTCGCGACGTCGCCGATGGTCTCGGCCCGGGGCCGCCGTCCCTTCCGGCCCTGACCGAACTCGCGGGGCTCGCCCACCGGCACCGCCCGCGCCGAAAGCGTAAAGCCGGTCGTCAACACGCTCGGAGGAGATCAGCGGGAGCGGAGCCGCCGAGAACGAGGCTCTCCTGTGAAATCCGGGAATCACGATCCCCGTGGAGTTGCGGCGACACCGGCGAGTGGGACGCATTACGCGGTTACGCTACTACCGACGGCGCGTCACCGGCCCCCGTGCTCGCCTACCCTGCCGAGGAGAGCTGCCTCATGAACCTGGCACTGTGGATCGTCACCGGCCTGCTGGCCACCGTCATGCTGATCGGCGGCGCGACGAAACTGTTCGTACCGAAGGAGAAGTTGGCCGCGACCGCCCACGGGGGATGGACCAACGACTTCGGCGTCGGCTTCGTCAAAACCCTCGGAGCCGTCGAACTCCTGGCGGCGGTGGGAATCGTTCTGCCTGCCGTGGTCGGTATCGCGCCGGTGATGGTGCCGGTGACCGCTGTCTGCTGGGTGCTGCTGATGATCGGCGCGATGATCACGCACCTTCGTCGCCACGAGCGAACGCCCGTTGCCGCGAACCTGCTCTACCTGGCCATGGCCGCCTTCGTGGCCTGGGGGCGCTTCGGGCCCGAGGTCTTCACCGGCTGATCCAACCGGTCCTCGCCCCGAGCTCAGGGGCGAGCCCTCCGGAACCAGGGCGTTTGCAGGCTCTGCCCGGTGAGGAATCCGTTGAACACTGCGCTTACCTCGGGCAGGGCGATTCCCGGTCGTGGTGTCGAGCCACGGCAGCAGAACCGCACCCGGCCACACCAGGAGTTCGTGGCCGCGGCACCCCGCGACCGCGAACGGCGTTCGCCCCGCTACCGGGCCAGACGCATGAACCGCAGGACAACCGCCCCGGACGCGGCGAACACGGCGGCACCGAGGTAGAGGGTGGTGTAGTTCTCACCGCCACCGATCATGAGCAGGGCGGGGGCCAGCATCGGGCCCACCGTCTGCGGCAGGGAGTTGGCCATGTTGAACACACCCATCCCCTTCGCGGCTTCCGTCTCGCTGTTGGGAAGCACACCGGCCACCAACGCGTAGTCCACACCGGCGTAGATGCCCTGCCCGACACCGGCGACGGCGACACCCAGAGCGAACCCCACCAGCGAGTGGGAAAACGCGATCACGGCCATCCCGGCCCCGAAGGTGAGTGCTGCCCCGGCGACGAAGACCCTGCGCCTGCCCACACGATCCGACCACCAGCCGCAGATCACGCTGCCCGACATCACCCCGATCGCGAGGATGAGCATCGACCAGGCCAGGATCCCGGCCGCCTCGGCGCTGGTGTAGCCCAGCCGGTCGATCAGGAAGTACGTCTTGTACGTGGTCAGCAAAGCGATCGCGGTGTGCATCAGGAACCGGCTGAGGAAGGCCCAACCGAAGTCGGGGTACCTGACCGGGTTGATCCAGAAGCTGTAGAAGAGGTCCTTCCAGGACCTGTCCGGCAACTCGTCCCGCGTTTTCGGCACTTCCCGCAGGAACACGGCGAAGGCCAGCACCAGCACGAAACCGACCGCAGCGGGCACGAGGAACATGGCGAGCCCGACCGTGCCGGTGAGCAGGACGAGATAGCTTCCGGTCGTCTGGGCGACCTGGTTCGTCACCCCCATGAGCCCCGAGGTGGTCCCGCGGCGGTCCTCGGGAACACGCTCGGGCAGCAGGGACATCATCGCCGCCAGGGTGGCGTTGAAACCGATCTGGGTCAGACACCACCCGATGGTCACCACGAGAATGTTGGGGGCGAGCCCGATGACCACCAGCGAAGCGGTGCCGAACAGGAGGCCGCCGAGCATGTAGGGACGCCGCTGCCCCCACCGCGAGGTGGACAGATCACTGAGGCGCCCGAAAACGGGGGTCGCCACCAGCGCGAAGAGCGCGCCGGTCCCGGTCACCAAAGCCAGCGACCCGGCCTTCCCGCCGGGATCGATCGCCGCGACGCGCAACGCGAGAGTGATCGACGACGGGGTCAGCACCGCGACCCACAGGCCGATCATGGCGAGTACGTAGAGGGTGATGAACCCCGTTCCCACATGTTGCCCGGTCAGACGAGCGTTCCTCTCGGGCTGGCCTTCCGAGCTCAGCGGCTCGGGAGGCCCCGCTTCCGGCTGCTGCGATGAGGATGTCATTACCACGTAGGAGTCCTTGTCGGATTGCGGTGTTGCTACCGTTCCCATCGCTGAACGTGTCCGGGAACGGTATGCGAGTGCGTTCCGGTCTGCGCGATCGCCAGTGGCGACCGCGTACGGCGCGGGGATGCCCACGCACGGATCCGGCACCGAAGCGCTCCGCCTTCGGCGCTGTGTCCCTCCCCGTGTTTCGACGAGGGTTCCCGGGCTGGGACCGCCGAGCGGATCACGTGGTTTTCCCCACCTCCGGAACAGTGGGACCAGAAAAGCACTTAACCCCTTAAGCGTCAAGGGTCACACCACTGATCCGTTTCGTCCGAGTGACTTCCCTCTGATGATCGCGTTACTCGCACACCTCGGCCCGACGGATCACGAACCGGAGGAAAACAGTCGTGTACAGCGATTTCGTCCGCGTGATCCCCGCAGACCACCTTCCGATTCCCACTTCGGGACCGCTCTCGACAGCCGCTGACACCGACACACGCCCCTGCTCGAGCACTGCCGCCGTGAACAGCACGTTGACGCGGGAAGAAACGGGAGCCTATATTCCGCTTAAGTCGCACTCCGGGGCGAGACGAACTGTGTACGATCGTCTCGGCGGGCCGTTTCTGGCCCGGACGGCTCCGACCGGTTCCCGCACCGGTCGAGCACACCGCGCCCGCATGTCCGGGTAGCCGCGGACTCGTACCGAGCAGTCACCCACGCTCACGGAGACGACCACGGCGCAGACCGGTCGAACCGGCACCGCAGCCACGTCCGCGGACTTCGATGCCGCCCCTCGCAGGCGAACCACGTCCACGAACACCGTTTCCCACTCCGGAGGAACCACCGTGATCCATTGGGATGCCCCCACCCACCACGACCGGCTGGCCGACGAACGGCGCGGACTGCTCCGCTTCGCCGCCGCGTCCCGGGTCCCGGAAGGAGGGTTCGGCTGGCTCGACGCGACAGGACGGCTCGCCCAGCGGCAGCCGATCACCACGTGGATCACCGCGCGGATGACGCACGTGTTCAGCCTGGCCAGCGGCTTCGACGACGTCGACACCGCGGACCTGGCCGACCACGGTGTCGCGGCGCTGCGCGAGCAGCTGCACGACCCCGAGCACGGCGGGTGGTACTCCAGCACGGACGACCCCGCGAAAGGTGCCTACGAGCACGCGTTCGTCGTCCTGGCCGCGAGCAGCGCCACAGCCGTCGACCGTCCCGGTGCCGCGGAGTTGCTGACCCGAGCGCTGGAGACCGTCGAACACCGCTTCTGGGACGAGCGCACCGGCCTGGCCCTCGAGAGCTGGGACCGGTCGTGGCAGGAGCCCGAGCCCTACCGCGGCGCCAACAGCAACATGCACCTCGTCGAGGCGTTCCTGGCCGCCGGGGACGTCACCGGCGACTCCGGCTGGCACCACCGCGCCCTGCGCATCACCGAGACCCTCATCCACCGGGTCGCCGCGGCTCACGACTGGCGGCTACCCGAACACTTCACCACCGACTGGGAACCGATCCCGGACTACAACCGCGACCGGCCCGAACACCCGTTCCGGCCGCACGGCGGCACGGTCGGGCACTGGTTGGAGTGGGCCCGGCTCCTGATCCAGCTCGATGCCGCTCTCGGCTCGGAAGCCCCCGACTGGCTGCTCGAAGACGCCCGGCGGCTGTTCGACTCCGCCGTCAGCCGGGGCTGGAACATCGACGGCCACCCCGGATTCGTCTACACCCTGGACTGGCACGACCGCCCCCAGGTCAGAGCTCGCATGCACTGGGTCGTCGCCGAAGCCGTGCTCACCGCGAACGCGCTGTACCAGCGCACAGGAGAACACCACTACATCCGCTGGTACGACACGTTCTGGGAGTACGCCCACACCCACCACATCGACGACGAGCACGGCAGCTGGCACCACGAGATCACCCCGGAGGGCCGGGTCTCCAGCACCGTCTGGTCCGGCAAACCGGACGCCTACCACGCATACCAGGCCGCACTGCTTCCTACCCTGCCGCTCACGCCCGCCCCGGCCGTGCTCGCCCGTCGACGCTCGCGGTGACTGCCCTGCTCCGCCGCGGCTACGCGGCCGCGTAGCCGCGGCGGTCGCTGTAAGCGCCCGGTGACGGTCAGCGCACGCCGTTGTCGGAGATCACCCGCGCGTAGCGGTACGCGCTCCTCTTCGGAGTGCGGCGCTGGGTGTCGTAGTCGACGTGCACGATCCCGAAGCGCTTGGCATAGCCCTCGGCCCACTCGAAGTTGTCCAGCAGGGACCAGTAGAAGTACCCGCGCAGGTCGACCCCTCGTTCCAGGGCCCGGTGCATCGCCCTCAGGTGGGCCTCGAGGAACTCGGTCCGCTCGACGTCATCCACACCGGATTCGGTGACCACGTCCGGGTAGGCCGCCCCGTTCTCGGTCACGTACAGCGGCACCTCGGGATATCTCCGGTGCAGTTCGACCAGCAGCTCGGTCAACCCTTCCGGGACCACTTCCCACCCCATGTCGGTCCGGGGCAGCCCGCGCCCGGGAAAACTCACGTGCTCCGCCCCCACCCAGGGTGCGGGAGGCCCGGATCCGGCGTCGGGACGTCCCGAGACGTTGTGGTCGTGGTAGTAGTTGACCCCGAGCAGATCCGTCCCCGCCGAGATCCGTTCCACGTCACCGTCCTCGACGACCTCGTCGAGACCGAACGGTTCCAGATCGGACAGCAGGTCCCGCGGATAGGAACCGCGCAGCAGCGGCTCCAGGAAGAAGCGGTTCTGCAGACCGTCCACCCGGCGAGCTGCTTCGACGTCGGCCGCGTTCCCCGGATCGTTCGGGTGCACGGGAAACAGGTTCAGCGTGATCCCCACACCGGCCCCGGGGGCGTGTTCCCGGACGGCCGCTCGCCCCCGGCCGTGGGCGAGCAGCAGGTGGTGCCCCGCCGCCACGGCCGCGCGCGGATCGGTTCGCCCCGGCGCGTGCACACCGGCGGCGTATCCCAGGAAGGCGGCGCACCAGGGCTCGTTGAGCGTCGTCCAGTTCGACACCCGGTCACCGAGCCGACGCAGCACACTGTCGACGTAGTCGGCGAAACGGTGCGCGGTGTCCCGGTTCGCCCAGCCACCACGGTCCTCCAACTCCTGCGGCAGATCCCAGTGGTAGAGCGTCGGCCACGGCGCGATGCCGTGCTCCAGCAACTCGTCGACGAGCCGTTCGTAGAAATCGAGCCCCGCCTCGTTGACGGCTCCGCCTGCAGGCCGAACGCGGGGCCAGGCGATCGAGAACCGATAGGCTCGCAGCCCCAGCCGGGACATCAACCGAACGTCGTCGCTCATCCGCCGATAGTGGTCCGCCGCGGGCTCACCGGTGTCGCCACCGACCACGGCACCTGGCCGTGCGCAGAAGGTGTCCCAGATGGAGGTCCCCCTTCCGTCCGCCGTGGTGGACCCTTCGACCTGGAAAGCTGCCGTGGCCGCGCCCCAGACGAAGCCGTCCGGGAAAAGGGCCGCCGGTTTCGCCTCGCCCGTGTTCGCGGCGTGGAACCGCTCGTCGTGACGCACGGGAGCACTCACCTCTCCTCTCGCGGGGATCTCTGGGGGATGTGTGGTGGTCCGCCGGTCGGCGCGGCACCGGCTGCCGCGCCGACCGGACCACGCGGGACGCGCTCACCCGTTCACGCGATCCGTTCCTCGACGGAGGACTCGTAGAGCCAACAGCGCGCCGCGTGCCCGTCACCGACGGCGAACTCGGGCGGCTGGTGCTCGCACTTCGGCATCGCGTGCGGGCACCGAGTCCGGAAAGGACACCCCCCGGCGTCGGCCGACACCTCGCCGGAGGGCCGTTCGGGGGGCGACAGCGCCGCGGAGCTCCCGCCCGGATCCGGAGCCGAGTCCCTGAGCAGCCGGGTGTAGGGGTGGTGTGGCCGCAGGATCACGTCGTCGCTGCTGCCGCGCTCGACCACCTGACCGCGGTACATCACCAGAACCTGCTCGGAGAAGTGCCGCGCGGTGGCCAGATCGTGCGTGATGTAGAGAACCGCCAAGTTCTCCTCGGTCTTGAGCTCGTCGATCAGGTTGAGTATGTCCAACCGGATCGAGACGTCGAGCATCGAGACCGGCTCGTCCGCCAACAGCACCCGCGGGCCGGGCGCCAGCGCACGAGCGATCGCGACCCGCTGACGCTGCCCGCCCGAGAGCTCGTGCGGCTGCTTGGCGATCACCCGATCCGGCGGAACCAGCGCCACCCGCTCGAGCAGGCGCTCGACCCGCTCGTCCACGGCGGACCGGCTCAACGCCCCACCATGCAGCCGCACGGGCCTGCTCAGGTGGTGCCGCACCGTGTGGAAGGGATTGAGCGAGGCGAACGGGTCCTGGAAGACCAGCTGCACCTGCCGCCGGTAGTTCTGGGTGGCCTTCCGGCCGGAGGCGAGCCGTCCGCCCTCCAGCAACACCTCCCCGGAGGTGGGCGGCAGCAGCCGCGCGAGCATTCGGGCCACCGTCGACTTCCCACTGCCGCTCTCCCCCACCAGCGCCACCGTGCTCCCGGCGGCCAGCTCGAAAGAGACGTCGTCGACGGCGCGCAGCGTCCGCTTCCGACCACCCTCGCGCAACCGGAATTCCTTGGCCAGGTCACGGACTTCGAAAGTAGTCACAGGTTCACCTCGGTTGTCTCGGTCGGGTGGAATCGTCCACGCAGCAGCGACGTCGGTGTCCCGCCTCCGTACTTTCCGGGGTCGTACGCGTGGCAGGCCACGCGATCGTGGCCGTCCGCGGGTGCCTCCGCGTGTGCGACCAGCGGTGGCTCCTCGTCCGCGCAGACCGCGCGGCGGTACGGACAGCGCTCGGCGAAGGCGCACCTGTCCAGCGGGTCCGCAAGGTTCGGGGTGTGGCCGGGGATACCGTGCAGTGCCCCGCGCTCACTGGTGATGCCGGGGAACGAGTTGAGCAGACCGACCGTGTAGGGATGCGCCGGTTCCCGGCGCAGCCGGTGAGTACTGCCCTCCTCCACCACCCGGCCCGCGTACATGATCGCGATGCGATCGCTGATCTCCAGCAGCAGCGACATGTCGTGGGTGATGAACACGACCGCGAAGCCGAGTTCGGCACGCAACCTGGTGATCTCGGCAAGGATCTCGCGCTGCACCACCACGTCCAGCGCCGTGGTGGGCTCGTCCATCACCAGCACGTCCGGCCGCAGTGCCAGCGACATCGCGATCATCACGCGCTGGCGCATCCCGCCGGACAGCTCGTGCGGATAGCTGGAGGCCCGGCGCGGGTCCACCCCGACCAGCTCGAGCAGTTCGGTGCAGCGCTTCCTGCGTTCGCGCTTACCGGTCGCGGGCTCATGGGTGGCGATGACGTCCTCGAGCTGGGTACGCACGTTCAACACCGGATTCAACGCGTTCATCGCGCCCTGGAAGACCATGGCCAACTTGTTCCACCGGAACTCGCGCAGCGCCCTGCCCCGCAGGCCCGTCACGTCGACGTCACCGCCGGGGTCGTGAAAGGTCACGCTGCCCCCCACCACGCGGGCGGGTGGCCGCAGCAGCCGATTGATCGCATAGGCCAGGGTCGACTTGCCGCAACCGCTCTCACCCGCCAGGCCGAGTATCTCTCCCCTGCCGAGGACGAGGTCGACGTCGCGGACCGCGTGCACGGAGCGTTCCGCCTCGTAGTCGACGCTGAGTCCGCTCACGGTCAGCACCGGCCGTTGTCCGGAGTCGGAGGACTGTTGCACTGAACTGTTCATCGGGAGGCCTTCCGCTGACGTGCGGCGCTGCGCAGGTTCGGGTCGATGATCTCGTCGATGGCGAAATTGATCAGGGACAGGCCGCAGCCGAGCACGGCCATCAACAACCCCGGCGGGACGAACCACCACCAGGCCCCGAGAATCAACGCCTGGCCGTTCTGCGCGTAGTACAGCAGCGTTCCCCAGGTCAGGCTTCCAAAGCCCGCCAGGCCGAGGAACGCCAGTCCCGCCTCGGTGAGCACGGCGAAGATGACGGCGAACACGAACTGCGCGGCCACCACCGGCAGCAGATTGGGCAGAATCTCGACGCACACGATGCGCCAGGAACGTTCCCCGGAGGCCTTGGCCGCGGTGACGTAGTCGCGCTCCCGGACCGACCGGGCCTGGGCCCGCAGCACCCTGGTCGGAGCCGCCCAGGTCGTCACGGTGATGACCAGGATGGTGACCAGCAGCCCTCCCCCGTCCAGGTAGTTGGCGATCACGATCGCCAGGGGGAGGCTGGGCACGACCAGGACGACGTTGGTCACCAGGGAGAACGTCTCGTCGGTCCTGCCTCCCACGTAGCCGCCGACCACACCCACCGCGATCGACACCAACGTGGCGATCGCGCCGACGACCAGCCCGACCAGCAGAGATCCCCGGGTGGCCCGGGTGAGCTGCGCCAGTACGTCCTGGCCGGTCTCGGTGGTGCCCAGCCAGTGCGCACCGCTCGGCGGCTGGAGCACGGCCCCGCTGACCGCGTGCGGATCACCCGTGAGCAGCGGGCCGACCCCACCGACCAGGGCGATGGCGAGCACGATCCCGAGTCCGGTACGCAGCTTTCCCGACTCCGGTAGTCGCCACCGGAGCGCGGGACGCCTCCTCCTGCCCACGGCAGGATCCGCCCCGGAAGTCTCGGCCGCCTCCTCGGCGGTGTGCTTGTCCACTGTCATGAGTTTCACCCAGTCTCTCGGGTCCGCGGATCGATGACCGAATGCAGCATGTCGACCACGAAGTTCGCGCCGAGCACGGTCAGCGTGATGACGAGGAAGATGGCCTGCATGAGGGGGTAGTCGTTGTTCTTGACCGCCTGCAGCAGGACGTAACCGACACCGGGGTACGAGAAAACCGCCTCGGTGACGATCGACCCGCTGACCACGAAGCCCAGCGAAACCGCGAAACCGGTAATGCTGGGCAGCACCGCGTTGCGCGCCGCGTAGGCCAGCATGACCCGGCGCGGACGCAACCCCTTGGCCTCCGCCGTGAGCACGTAGTCCGCCGAGAGCGTGGAGACCATCATGTTGCGCATCCCCAGCAACCAACCCCCCACGGAGCTGAGCACGATGGTCACCGCGGGAAGCACCGCGTGCCGGAGCGCGCTGGTCAGGAACTCCGCGTTGATCCCGGGGTCGGTGCTGTATCCGTACCCCCCTGCCAACGGCAGCAGCTCCAGCACCGAACCGAACACGTACAGCAGCACCAGGGCCAGCCAGAAGTACGGGATGGCCGCGATGAACGTGGTGAGCGGGGCGACCCCGTCCAGCCAGGTGCCCCGTCGCCATCCGGCGAAAGTACCCAGCCCGACCCCCAGCACGAAGGAGACGACCGTGGACACCCCCACCAGCACGACCGTCCAGGGCAGCGACTGTCCGAGCACCGTGGAGACCGGAGTCGGGAAGTAGGTGACCGAGACCCCGAAGTCACCGGTGAACAGGTTGCCCAGATAGGTGAAGTACTGCGCGAACACATTGGCGTCCCCGCCCTGGCCGAGGGCTGTCGCGATGGCCGAGCGCGCCTGGGGCGGCACGGGACCACCGCTCTGCTGCATCCGCGCGAGCAGGATGTCCACCGGACTGCCCGGCATCATCCTGGGAATGGCGAAGTTCAACGTGATCGCCGCCCACGCGGCGACCAGGTAGAACAACACCTTGCGACGTACGTAGGTCACGACCGACCTCTCCTCTCGGTGGCGCCGGCGACCGTCATTGCTTGACCCTCAGGTTCTTGGCCACGATGCCCAGGTCCGGAGCGAACTGGGCCGCCGCGACGGCGTACTGGTCGTTTTCGGTCGGCCAACCGGTGAAGGCCTCGGTCCGGTACTGGGTGACCGCGTTGCGCTGCAGGACGGGGATGTAGGGCAACTGCTCGGAAATAACGCGCTGCACCTCGGCGTAGGCCCGTTCGCGCTCCCGCTCGTCACGGGTGGAGCCGACCGCCTCCAGCGCCTCGTCCACTCTGTCGTCGCGGAAGCGGGCGTAGTTCGGATTGGCCTGCTCCCCGATCGGCGCGGTATTGGCGCTGTTGTAGAAGTCGTTGTAGAGGTAGTAGGGATCCGGTCCGCCGTAGAGGTTGTCGATGGCGAGCTGGAACTCGCCGTTGTTGCGGTCGGCGGTGAACGCCGCGTAGGAGACTTCCCGGGGAATCAGCTCGATTCCGATCTTCTCCAGCTGCTGGCGCAGCACGTTGGCGGTCGAGATGTAGTCCGTGTAACCACTGGTGATCTTCAGCGTCAGCGAGAGCCGCTCGCCGCGGCGGCTGACGAAGATCCCGTCGTCACCCCGCCGGTATCCGGCCTGCTCGAGGATCCGGCGCGCGCGTTGACGGTTCATCCGCATGCGCTTTCCCCGCAGCTCCGGTGCCACGTACCGCTCGTCGCGCGGCAGCAACAACATCGCCGGTGACGGCGCTTCGCTCTTGCCGTTGTAGACCAGGTCGTTGATCTGTCCGCGGTCGAAGCCGAGCGACAGCGCCTGGCGCACCGCGACATCGCTGGTCAGCCCGCGCACGGTGTTGGCGATCAGCACGGTCAGGTACAGGGGTGTGGCGACGTAGTCGTTGGTCTCGTGCCGGGAGACATAGGTGCGGTCGATCCGCGGGATGACCAGGGTCGTCCAGTCGAGCTTGCCGGCCAGCAGCGCTTTCGTGGCGGCCTGGTTCCCGCTCAGCGAGATGTAGCGCATGGCCTGGATTCCCGGTTTGCCCTCCTGCCAGTAATTCCGATTCCTGGTCAGTACGTAGTCCTGCGTGGAGAATTCCTTCAACGTGAACGCTCCCGTTCCGACCGGATCGGTGTTGGGATACGTCGCCGGATTCTCGACCTTCGACCACAGGTGCTCGGGAACCATGAACGTGTATCCCGCGATGTACCACAGCTCGGCGTAGACGGGACGACTGAAACCGATGCTCACTGTGTGCGAATCCGTGGCCCGCGCTTCCGTGATCGGCAACGCGTAGCTGTTGAGCGACTCCTCACGCCGGATCAGGTCGAAGGTGAAAGCCACGTCAGCGCTGTCGAAGGGTGCTCCGTCCGACCAGGTCACTCCTTTCCGCAGCCGGAAAGTGATCCGCTTCCCGCCGTCGGACCACTCGTAGCTCTCGGCCAGCTGCGGTGCCGGATCGTCGTTGCGAGCCTGGTTGAAGAACATCAACGGCTCGTAGATGATCCCGCGCGCGGGCGGGTTGGAGGTCGGCGTGAACGGGTTGAAGTTGTTCGTGAGCTGCCCGGTGGCGCCGGTGTAGACGATTAGCTCGGAACTTCCCCGCCCACTCGCGGCCGAACACCCCGTGACCGCGAGCGCGGCGCCCGCTCCGACCCCCTTGAGCAGTGTTCGCCGCGTGGCGTGTGCGCACATGCGGGTCCTCCCCTCGAAAGTGCTTTGCCACATCCGCCCGCAGCGGATGCCATGTTCAGTGAAGCGTTTAAGTGATGTAGCCAACATAATTACCCGAGACACAACGCGCGATCAACCCTTTCGGATCAGCCAAAGCACTTGATTGAGCAAGTCCCCGTTCCGCGCCCCTCGGCCGAACCCCACGCTCGGAGACGCGAACCCCCTCCGCGACAACGGCGGGCTCCGAAACAGCACGAGGGCACGACTCGAACACGCCCCCCGCGCGCCCACACGAACGCGGCCACCGCTCCCGAGCACCACCAAACGTGGGAAAAATTTTCGGAGTTCCACGCGCTTAGTTGACTTATTCGCTTAAGTGATTTGGTGTACCCACGAAGGAACTCTTCTTCCCCGAAGGAGAAAGCATGCGATTCCGGCCGAGAACGCTTCTCGCACTCGCACTGGTCACGACCACCCCGGTCACCGCTGCCGCCGCATCCTCGAACGAAGCCCCTCGGGGGCAGGACACGGTCGCCACCCGAACGGGAGGGCTCGCCCCCACACCCCCGATGGGCTGGAACTCCTGGAACGACTTCGGCTGCGACGTCAGCGCGGAACTCGTGCGGCAGACCGCCGAAGTCATGGTCTCCAGCGGGATGAGAGCCGCCGGGTACGAGTACGTCAACATCGACGACTGCTGGATGGCCGAGCAACGCGGCCCCAACGGCCTGCTGGTGCCCGACCCGAACAAGTTCCCGAACGGGATGAAGGCTCTCGTCGACCACGTGCACTCGCTCGGGCTCAAGATCGGCCTCTACGCCACGGCGGGCACGGAGACGTGCGCGGGCTACCCCGGCAGCCTGGGCCACGAGAAAATCGACGCCCGCACCTTCGCCGAGTGGGGCATCGACTACCTCAAGTACGACAACTGCAACAACCGGGGCGTCCCGGCCGAGAAACGCTACGGGGCCATGGCCGAGGCGATCACCGCCACCGGCGAACCCATCGTGCTAAGCATCTGCGAATGGGGCCAGGAGAAACCCTGGAAGGGCTGGGGCCGCGAGGTCGGCGGCCGGCTGTGGAGGACCACCGGAGACATCCGCGACACCTGGACCAGTTGGACCGGCATCCTGGACCAGCAGGTCGGCCTGGCGAAGTACGCGGGCCCCAACGGCTGGAACGACCCCGACATGCTCGAGGTCGGCAACGGCAACATGAGCGAGAACGAGTACCGCGCGCACTTCGCCCTGTGGGCACTGCTGAACGCCCCGCTGATCGCGGGCAACGACCTGCGCGACATGAGCGAGCCGACCAGAAGGATCCTCACCGATCGGGACCTGATCGCGGTCAACCAGGACTGGGCTGGCATCCAGGGACGCAAGATCCGCGATGACGGCGATCAGGAGGTCTGGGCCAAACCGATGTCCGACGGTTCGGTGGCGGTGGCCCTGTTCAACCGGGCCCGCACCAACGCGACCATCTCGATCCCGGCCGAGCAGCTGGGTCTGCCCGCGGCGCCCCACTACCGGTTGCGGAACCTGTGGCGCGACACGGAGTCCACGAGTACCGGAACCGTCCGCGGCGCGGTCGGCGCGCACAGCGCTGTGGTCCTCCGCGTGTGGCCGCGGCAGGGGGATCAGCTCGCTCCGGCGCACGCGCTGGACCTGCGGGCCCCGGAGCACGTCGAGGCCGGTGAACCGTTCACGGTGAACACCACGCTGCACAACGACGGCCGCCGCCCGCTGCACGAGGCCGGGGTGCGCCTGCACGTCCCGGACGGCTACACCGTCGAGAACGGGAACTCCGCCCACACCCGTCTGGTGCGCGGCGGGCAGCACTGGCAGCGGGAGTGGACGTTGCGTCCCACCGCGACGTCGCGGAAACCGGACCGGAAACCCTTGGAGGTCTCCGCGGAGGCGAGCTCGCGCACCGGCGACAACACGCGCACCCGAGGGGCCGGGCAGGAAGTCGTCCCGGTTTCGGCACCCGCGGCCGGACACGTCGAGGTCTCGTCCCTGCCACTGCTGTCGACCGAGAACGGGATGGGCCCGGTCGAGCGGGACCGGGCCAACGGCCACGCCGAGCGCGGCGACGGCGCGACCATGAGCATCGCCGGAACCGAGTACTCCACGGGGCTCGGCGTGCACGCGGACTCCTCCGTCCGACTCTACCTGGGCGGCGAGTGCGAGCGCTTCTCCGCCGAGGTCGGCGTGGACGACCAGTACGACGGGGAGGGCAGCGTCGAGTTCACCGTGCGCGGTGACGGTCGGACGCTGGCCGGAACCGGCAAGCGCGAGGGCGGACAACCCGCTGTTCCGATCGACGTCCCGGTCGCGGACACCACCGTGCTCGAGCTGCGAGTGAGCGACTCGGGCGACGGTGATTACGGCGACGCCGCGGACTGGGCGAAGGCCCGGCTGCGCTGCTGACGACGTTCGAACACCGAGCGCGGGGCCGTCGACACCGCGTCGGCGGCCCCGCCGCTGCCGGGGCGAGTGCTCATTCGGCCGGATCCGACCTGGTGCAAGCGACGGAGCCGCTCGTCACCACCCGAATCAACCGGCCCCGCCGGGTGTTCGGCCACGGGTCCCGAGCGAACCGCCCCGCGCGACCTCCTGGTCAAGACGGGATGGGCTCGCCGAGCTCGGCGAAGAAGGGAGGTTCGGCACCGGCACGCGAACAGGTCACCGCCGCGGTCCTGGCTGCGAAGTGCAGCACCGCACGCCACTGCTCGCCCCCCATCGCCGCCACGGCCGGACCGGACAGCGCGTCGTTTCGCTCCAAACACGCCAGCACGGCCGCCTGCACCGTGTCCCCGGCCCCGATCGTGTCCACCACGGTGGAGCTCGGCACGGGCACGTCGACACGGGTTCCGTCACGGAGCACGGCCGACATCCCCGCCGCACCGTGCGTCACCAGCACGACCGAGGGGCCCATCGTCACCCAGGCACGTGCCGCGGCCACCGGATCACTATCGCCGTCGCCGACCAACCACCGGGCATCCTCGACGGAGAGCTTCAACAGGTCGACGTCCGACAACCAGCTCTCGAAACGAGCGCGATAGGCCGCCGGGTCCTCGACCAGCGTGCCCCGGATGTTCGGGTCGAGCGCGATCAGGCTCCCGCGCTCCGACTCACGCCGCATGACGGACTCGTAGGCGCTGGCCCCTGGTTCGAGCACCAGCGACAACCCGCCCAGGGACACCGCGTGGGCGGAGGTCAGCGGGCCTGGGTCGACGACACACCGGTCGGCGCAGTCGTGCACGTAGAAGGCGTAGTCCACCCCGGCCTCTCCGGGATTGGCCACCGCGAGCGCGGTCCGCTCGTCACCGCGCTGCAGCAATGAGGTGTCCACCCCGGACGAGGCCAGTCGTCGCAGCAGTGCTTCTCCGAACACGTCCGTGGAGAGCCGGGACAGCAGTGCGGTATCCGTGTCCAACCGTCCCAGTGCGACAGCCACATTGCAGGCAGCGCCGCCCAGCCTCGGGGCCAGTGCGGCGAGCCGGAAATCGGTTTGCTCTTGCTCCGGTACGAGGTCGACGAGCGCCTCGCCTCCTACGACGATCACAGCGTTCCTTTCGATGACCAGGTGAAGAACACGCCCGGCGAGGGAGCACGAGCGGTTCCGGTGGAAACGAGCGGGCGCGGCACCGGAAGGACGGGAAAACCCACCCCGGCCCCGAGCGGACGTGACGCGCGCTCGGGGCCCCTCCGGAGGCCTGTGCCTCAGTCGTCCAGCAGCAGCATCCGAACCCCGTGCGGTTCCAGTTCCATCGACTCCACAGCGGTTCCGCTGTCCGGCTCGACGAGCCTGCCCGCAGGGACCTGCGGCTCCACTTTCGCCGCGTGATCGGAATGGCTGACCACGAAGGCGAACCGACGACCGTCACCGTGCCGGAGAACATCGGCGCTGACCAACGGGTTGTCCACCAGTACGGACCGGCTCAGCCCGGCTGTCACGGCGAGCGCGTCGTAGAGCTGGACCGTGGCGTCGGGGTTGACCCCGGGAACGAGGGTGGCCATGTGCTCCAGCGGGTACGTGCACAGCACGACCCAGCCGCTGCCCACCTTCCGGCGCAGCAGCGCGGGTCGACCGTCCTGGTCGACCGCGACGACCTCGGCGTCGGTCGGGCGAACCGGCAAATAGGAGCGGCTGTGCTCGTTGCCCGCAACCGCGAACGGCAGCGTGGTGCCCGCGGGCAGATCACCGAAGTCGGAGGTGAAGGTCATCTCGACCCGGTCGTGCTCGATCCGATCTACCAGGCCGTAGCGCAGCTGGTGTTCGATGCCGAACATCTCGTTCAGGTGTGCGAACCAGGGGCCGCGCTGGAACTCGCTGATGCCGTGGCAGTACGAGACGTAGACGACGGCACCGTCCCGGGCCAACCGCTCCAGCTGATAGCAGCTCGGGGCGGTGAGCTGCTTGGTGGAGGGCAGCAGGTACAACGAGCATTCCTCGCTCACCCCGTCGCGTTCCCGGGTCAGTCCGACCGGCAGATCAGCCAGTTTCGCACTGACGTAGGACTGTCGCAGCACCGCGAACGGGAACTTGTTGTCCTGCTCGTCGGTGATCGGCACATCGCCTTCCATGTGTTCGGGAACCACCAACGCCGCCTGCGCGTCCTCCCGGCTGCAATTGGCGACGTCGATCGTGGACAGCGTCCGCGCGAAGTCGGCCATCTCCTCCAGCTGCGGCTTCGGCGTGCCGTCCACTTCGGTGAGTCCGAAGTGCAGTTCGAACGGGTGATGCCGGTAGGGGTCCTGCTCGACGAGGTTGTCGAAGTCGGTGTTGTTCCAGGCGATCCAACCGGTCGTTCCGGCCAGCAGCGTGTTGTGGAGCGCCTGTCGATAGTAGTGCGCCGCGTGCTCGTCCGAGGCGAAGTCCGAGGACAGCCCGAACTCCTCCAATACGACCGGGTGGCCGAAGGTGCTCACCATCTCGCAGATGAACGCCGCCGCGTAGTGCTGGCGGATCTGGTCGTCCTCCATGCGGTAGACGTGCGGCCCGAGGAAGTCCGTGAGCTCGCCGAGTTCACGGACGGAGAAGCCGTTGTCCGCACCGGTGACCTCGACTCCCCACGCGCCGTCACCGATCGAGACCGGCTGGTGTCCGCCACCCGCTCGGACGGCCTGCACCATCAGCTTCGCCCAGCTGGAGACCACCTCCCGGCCGGCCGCCTCACCGTAAATGGGCATCTCGTTGCTGATCAGCCATCCGGCGACAGCGGGGGAATCGGCGAACCGACGGGTCATCCGTTCGACGAACCAGGCCTGCCGTTCCACCATCCACACATCGGAGTAGAGGTCGCGTCCCGCGCGCCACGGGGGGTCGAAGTTCTGCCCGGACATGTGGCCGACGAGGAAAGTCGGGATCGTGGACATGCCGATTTCCTCGTGCGCCCGCAGGAAATCTGCGTAATTGGCAACGCAGTTCTCGTCGATGCGGTCCGACTCGGGCATGAAATCCGGCCAGAAGAAAAACGAACGAGTGACGTTCAGCCCGTGTTCGCGCAGGGTGCGCAATTCCGAGCGCACGACCTCGGAATTGTATCGGGTCCACATTCGCGGACCGCCCTCGCGGGACCAGAAGTTGACACCCAACCAGTTCACCGGCGAACCGGCACTGTCGACCATCGCGAAACCGCGACGCATGAGATCCCTCCTCGGGACGTAAAAGTGGTGCCCCACCCACGGGGCGAGCAACGGCGAGCACTCACCGGGCGGGAGCGATCGAGAGCGATCACGCTCACTGCGGACACTGCGGAGCCGGGCAGCCCGCTCCGACGACGGCCTTCGCCGCGTCAACCGACCGACTCGCACAACCGGGGACAGCGCGCTGCCTTCTCCCGGGACTCGGCCGCACCGGCACTCGACGAGCACGGAAGCGTCCGTGCGCCGAAGGCACATTAAGCGTTATAGCCCATACAACGCGAACGACGTATCGCTGACCGAAGCGATCGCCCAACACCTCCCAACCATGTGGATCGACCCCCCGCCGGCGCGGTCGACCGCACCGCTGACGCCGGGAGACGAGCCGGTCGATGCGCGCCACCCCACGGCGAAGTCTCGAAAACAACCGCGTACAGCTAATCAGTTAAGCGCTTAAGCGTCAAGCAGGCCGCCATGGCTTCTCCCAGCACACCTCGCGCGGAACCGCGCGAACCGGGTGGAGTCCGGGCCGGGACGAACACGGGATTGTCACCGGGTCGCACCGCGTTCGGACGAATCCTTGAGGCTTCTCGGCTCCCTCGTAATCTCGGAATACCCGCCCCGCGCCGAGTCGACTTCCGCGCCGACACCGGGGCGGACGGCGGCCTCCTCGGACAGGAGCCTCACTCCTGGTGCGGCACCGGGGACGACTCACCGTTGGCTGGTGCGGCGGGTCTGCCGGCCGCTCTCCTGCTGCAGCGCCTCGACCAGCTGCTCCTTGTTCATCGCGGAACGCCCCGGCACGTCCAGCTCCCGGGCGCGCTCGTAGAGGTGCTGCTTGCTGGCCCGGGCGTCGACCCCGCCGCTGGTCGACTTCGCGCGCTTGCCCGCCCCCCGACGAGCCTGCTCGTCCGAGGGGCCGCGCTCCGGCTTGGGCTCCCAGTGGTCGCCCACCTTCTCGAAGCTGTGCTTCAGCGCCGCGTAAGCGGTCCGGTTGGCCCGCTGGCCCTGCCCGTACTCCCGCACCGCGCTGTCGTGGGTCTTCAGCCACGTTTCCTGGGCTTCCTTCGGGGACCGCCGCAGGGTCGAAGGCAGCTCTTCACGAGCAGGCATGGCACTCACCTCCGCATCTCCTACTCCCGAGTGATTGCCCACCGCGCGGCGGAGTAAACAACCTCCGGCTCAGGTGAAGACGATGGTGCCGTTGTCGTGCCGGATCACGCGGTCCTCGCAGTGCCAGCGCACCGCGCGCGACAGCACGGTGCGCTCCACGTCGGCCCCGCGACGCTGCAGGTCGGTGACGGTGTCGGCGTGGGTGACCCGGGCGACGTCCTGCTCGATGATCGGACCCTGGTCGAGGTCCTCGGTCACGTAGTGCGCGGTGGCACCGATGAGCTTGACCCCGCGCTGCTTGGCCTTGGCGTAGGGCGCGGCCCCGATGAAGGCGGGCAGGAACGAGTGGTGGATGTTGATCACCGGCACCCCGAGCTCGGACAGGAACTCGCCGGACAGGATCCGCATGTAGCGGGCCAGCACCACGAGGTCGACGTTGCCCCGCAGCAGCCGCAGGTGCTCGGCCTCGGCGGCCGGTTTGCCCAGCTCACCCGTTGGCACGTGCACGAACGGGATCCCGAAGCCGCGAACCTCCTCGGCGGTGTCGGTGTGGTTGGAGATCACCATCGGGACGGTGATCGGCAGCTGGCCCCTCCGGTGCCGCCACAGCAGGTCGAGCAGGCAGTGATCGGCCTTCGAGGCGAAGATCGCGACGCGCTTGGGCACCGACATGTCCCGCACGGTGAACTCGAGGTCGAACTCCCGCGCCAGCCGCTCCCGGAGAGCGCTCTCGATCTCCGGCAACGCGGCCCGGAGGTTGTCCAAACTGAACACGGTGCGCTGGAAGAACGCCCCGCCCTGCGGATTGTCCGAGTACTGGTCCAGCGACACGATGTTGGCGTGGTGCTCGCGCAGCACCCCCGCGACCGCGGCCACGATACCGGGGCTGTCCCTGCCCCGCACGATCAGCGAGGCGTGCTGGTGCGCGGAGGCGGACTCCACCGTGGAGGAAGCTTGCTGGGAAGCGGTCACCTCAACCCTCCTTCCGAAAGGGACTGATCCGTCGTGGTGGTCATGAGCCCACCGCAGGCCTGCGAGCGCAACTCGGCCCTCACCCACCGAGGTGCCCCGCCGAGGTGTGCCGCCGGGGTGATCGCGCGCACTCCCCGCTAGGAGCGGACCGGTACCGCGCGGGCGGCTGCCCCGGAGGTATCGCTCCTGCTTGTGCGCCCATCGCAGATGTGTGTTTCCCACCGGTTCCGGCCGGTGCCTAGGCTCGAGGCCGCTGTCCCGACCACCGCGCGACACGGACCGACGGGAGCACACCACCGCCGGTCCAGCGCAGCGACACGCCGCACCGGTCGGGACCGTGACGCCCGTGGCACTCGCGCGGTGGACGGTGCGCGCAGCCGCGACCGCGGGCCGGCGGCAGCGGCGACGCGGCCGCGCCAGGAGCGCGCGACCAACCGCGAACAGCTCCGCACCGGCGTGTCGAACGGCTCCGAACCCCCTGGGGGGAGGGAACGGGGGGTGCGCGGGCGGTCCGATGGGGCCGCCCGCGCAGCGTGCCACCGGAGCCACCAAAATCACCTCCGACGAGAGATTTCCGGGGAGGGACGATGGCCGACCAGGACAACGAGGCCGCGGAGTCACGACCGCGGTTGATGCGGGCGCCGGGAGCGGGGCGCTCGGAGGTCGCACCGATCGAGCTGTTCTTCGATCTGGTCTACGTGTTCGCGATCATCCAGGTCTCGCACACGCTGCTCGACGAGCTGAACTGGCTGGGGGCGCTGCGCGTGGCTCTGCTGTTCGGAGCCGTGTGGTGGGCGTGGAACTACTCGGCCTGGGCGATGAACTGGCTGAACCCGCACAGCGGGGCGGTGCGCGTGCTCAACCTGCTGCTGATGCTGGCCGCCCTGGGCATGTCGCTGGGGCTGCCGCACGCCTTCGCCGAGGACGGGCTGCTGTTCGCGGGCTGCTACGTGCTCGCCCAGGTGGGACGCGCGGCGTTCATGGTGGTCGCCCTGCGCGGACACGTGCTGTCGGGCAACTACGCGAACCTGCTGGCCTGGAGCGCCACGGCCGGGGTGCTGTGGATCGTCGGGGCGCTGTTCCCACCCGAGCTGCGGCTGGTGTGGTGGCTGGTGGCGCTGGCCGTGGACGTCGCCGCCCCGCGGTTCGAGTTCCGCTTCCCGCTGCTGGGCGCGGCACCGATGCACACCTGGCCCACCGATCCGGAGCACCTCGCCGAGCGCAACCGCGGGGTGTTCATCATCGCCCTCGGCGAGTCGATCCTGATCATGGGCTTCACCCTGTCCGAGCTCGACCCGATCCCGCCGGGGGCCGTGGCGGCCACGGTGCTCGGTTTCCTCGGGCTGTTCGTGCAGTGGTGGGCCTACTTCGCCCTGGCCGGGCACAACACCCAGGCCAGCCGCGGCGACGCCAGCACCTCGGCGTTGCGCTCGGCCTTCGCCTACGCCCACGCGCTCATGGTCGCCGGGGCGATCGTGGTGGCCGTGTCGATCGAGCTGCGCCTGACCCACGAGCACACCGGCCCCTCGCTGGTGCTGACCACAGTGGGCGGACCGCTGATCTACCTGCTGGGCAACATCCTGTTCCTGCGGTCCCGGACCGGGGCCGTGGCACGCGCCCGCTACGCGGCCGCCGGGGCGCTGGTCCTCGTCGGCGTCGCGGGGCTGGTGCTCGGTCACGCGATGCCGCCGCTGTTGCTCGGCGTGGCCACCGTGCTCATCATGGGCGTGCTCGCCGTGTCCACCCAGCTCAACTCCAGCCAGTCGGCTGCGGAAGCCGTCGAGTGACCGCCGAGGGCGCTCGGCGACCGGCCGGGGCGGGCCGCTGGCGGAGCCGCGCTCGGCCCGGCCGGTCGCGCCCCGAGCGGCGCGGCGGGCCGGCCGGGGCACGCCCGGGTTCACGGCGGGTGGATCACTGCCGAAACACCCCTACCCCGTCCCCGCACATCGCGGGTGCGACGTGATGAGATCGAACAGCCCGTCACAGCGGACGAACGTCGACTGCGAGGAGGAACCACTCCCATGACCGCCGTACGAGCAACCTCGGTGGACATTCCCACTCCGGACGGCGTGGCCGATGCCTACCTCGCCCACCCGGACGACAACGCCGCCCACCCGGCCGTGCTGTTCTACATGGACGCCTTCGGGCTGCGCCCGCACCTGAACGGGATGGCCGACCGGCTCGCCTCCCACGGCTACACCGTCGTGGTGCCCAACGTGTTCTACCGGCACGGCCGCACCCCGGTGGTCGAGCTGCCCGAGTTCATCGACCCCGGCCAGCGCCCCGAGATCTTCGACAAGATCGGCCCGATCATGCAGGACCTCACCCCGGACCGCGCGGTGCGCGACGCCGGGGCCTACCTCGAGTGGATCTCGACCCGCCCGGAGGCCGCCAACGGCCCCGTCGGCGTCACCGGCTACTGCATGGGCGCCGCGCTGTCCCTGCGCACCGCCGCCGCCTACCCCGACCGGGTCGCCGCGGCCGCGGGCTTCCACGGTGGGGGACTGGCCACGGAGGACCCGGACAGCCCGCACCGGCTCGCCGAGAACATCACCGCCGAGCTGTACTTCGGACACGCCGACCAGGACCACGCGCTGCCGCCCGAGCAGATCGAGCGGCTCAACCAGGCGCTCACGGAAGCAGGAGTGCGCTACCGCGCCGAGGTCTACGAGGGCGCCGCCCACGGCTACACCCAGGCCGACACCGCCAGCTACAACCAGGACGCCGCCGAGCGGCACTGGACGGAGCTGCTGGCCCTGTTCGACCGCACCCTGACCAGCGCCGCGTGAGACCGCCCGGCGCCGAGTCGGCCCCGGGCGCGGTCTCGGCACCAGTGCCGACCGCCCCGAGGCCGGCCGGGTCGGCCCGGCTGCTCGGCGTTCAGTCCGCGGGAGTGGCCGGGGCCATGTCGTAGGCCTGCTGGACGAGTTCACCGCGCGTGCCGGAACCGTCGTTCTGCTTGCGGTCCCACACGGCGTCCTGCTGAGTGCGAACCGGGCCCTCCATCTCGGCGGGTACCACGTTGCGGTACCGGTCGGTACCTCCGGTCAGCACCTCGATGGTCTTCTCGAACACGGGCTCGGGATCGAACTGCTTGCGCGGGAAGGCCAGGTTCTCGTAGTCGAACATCCGCCTCGACGGGTCGTCGCGCCACTCCTTCCAGCGCTCCATCGCCGTGTCGTTGAACCCGGTCAGGTAAGGGCCGGGGTTGACGGTGGCGATCGCGACCCCGAACTCGGCCAGTTCCTGGTTCAGTGCCTCGGCGAACGCCTCCAGGGCGTGCTTGGAAGCGGAGTAGGTTCCCGTGAACGCGTCGGTGATCACCCCGGCGATCGAGGACATGAACACGATCCTGCCCGCCCCCTTCGCCGCCATCGCGCGGGCGAACCCCTGGGTGAGCAGCACGGGGCCGAAGGTGTTGACCTCGAACTGGCGGCGCAGGTGCTCCGCGGGGATGTCGGCGACCGCACCGCCCTCGGCGGTGCCGGCGTTGTGGAGCAGCACGTCCACGTCCCAGGACCAGGCCTTCGCCCGATCACCGGGGTCGGTCACGTCCAACTTCTCCACGCGCAGGTCGGCGCCGCGGTTCGCGGCCTCGGCACGCAGGTCCGCGACCTGGGCGACGACCTCGACACCCGCGATCACGTCGTGGTCCCGCTCGGCCAGCCGCAACGCGACCTCCCTGCCGAATCCGTTGCCCGCTCCCGTGATGAGCATGCTTCCCGCCATGTGCTCGCGCTCCTTCCCCGCTGCGGTTTCCGCCGTCTGTCCGCACCAGGGGAGGTACCCACAGCCGGCCACCGGTAACCGGACAGCGGAGCGTTCCCCGGACACCGGCGAACCGAGCGGGCAGCAAGCAGGACCTCGCGTCGGCAGGAGGTACCGGATCCGATGTCGGTGCGGGACACAGCGGAAACCGTGCCGGCAGCCGACTCGCCCGAAGCAGCACCGCCACGGCACCGCTGCGGGCAGCGGGACACCTCGGTGCCCCGCTGCCCGCAGCGCTCGACCACGCACTGCTCCCCGAACACACCTCGGCCTCCGTTCGGCAGCACCACCGGACACCCCCTACGGGACCATCCAGCCCAGCACCGGCGTGGACTGCAGGAAGACCAGCGTGCACACGACCAGCAGCAACAGCAGGCTCCAGCCGAAGATGCGGCGGAACAGCACACCTTCCTGACCGACCAGCCCGACCGCCGCGGTGCCCACGGCCAGGTTCTGCGGCGAGATCATCTTGGCCATCACGCCACCGGAGGAGTTGGCCGCACCGAGCAGGACCGGATCGGCACCGATCCGCTCGGCCGCCGTGGTCTGCAGCTTTCCGAACAGGGCGTTCGCGCCCGCGTCGGTGCCGGTGATCGCCACGCCGAACCAGCCCACGATCGGCGACAGGAACGCGAAGAAGGGGCCGGTGTCGGCCAACCACGCTCCCAGCGTGGCGATCTGCCCGGACATGTTCATCACGTAGGACAGGGCGAACACCGACAGGATCGCCAGGATCGCCCAGCCGAACTGGCGCACCGTCCGGCCCCACACCAGCACCGCGTCCCGCGGTCCGACCCGCAGGAACGGCAGGGACAACAGCCCGGACAGCAGCAGCAGACTGCCGGTGGCCGAGCCGATGGCGAACTCGTAGCTGGTGTCCACGGCCGCCCCCGAGGCCGTGACGACGTCCAGACCGGGCCAGGCGAACGTGGTGCCGATCGAGTCCAGCACCGCCCGGAGCGCGTCGAACCGCACCAGGGAGAACACCGCGATGATGACCACGTAGGGGGCGAAGGCGCGCAGGACGTCCGACCGCGAGTCCCGCTCGCGCGTGGGCTCCTCGATCTCGCCACCACCACCGGCGATGGACGCCGCGGTCACCGGCTCGCCCGCGGGCTTCCACACACGCAGCAGCACCAGCAGCGCCAGCGCCGAGGCGATCGCGGCGATGATGTCGGCCAGCTGGTAGGCCAGCATCGAGCTGACGAACTGGGCCACCGCGAAGGTCACTCCCCCGACCAGCGCCCCCGGCCACGCCTGGCGCAGACCACGCCTGCCGTCGGCGACGAACACCAGCACGAACGGGACCACGATCGCCAGCAGCGAGACCTGACGACCGGCCATCGCCCCGAACTGGTCCGCCGGAAGACCGGTGACCTCGCCGAGCACCGTGATCGGGTTGCCCATGCCGCCGAAGGCCACCGGCGCGGTGTTGGCGATCAGCGTCAGGGTCGCCGCCTTCAACGGCCGCACCCCCAGGGCGATGAGCATCACCGAGCAGATCGCGACCGGACCACCTCCCCCGGCCAGCGCCTCCAGCAGCGCGCCGAAGGAGAAGGCGATGACGATCGCCTGGATGCGAATGTCCTCGCCGACCGAGGAAAACGCCCGCCGCAGCACCGCGAAATGGCCGCTGTGAACGGTGAGATTGTAGATCCAGATGGCGTTGAACGTCAGCCACAGAATGATCAGCACGCTCTGCGCCGCGCCGTACAGCCCCGCATCGACCGCCATCAGCGGCGGCATTCCGTAAACGCCGACCGCGATCAGCAGCGAGACACCGAACGTCGCCACACCGGCCCAGTGCGCCTTCCAGCGGAAAACACCGAGCAGGCTCAACAGCACGAGCAGGGGGAACAGAGCGAGTAAGGCTGACACCCACAGCGATCCGGTCGGATTCGCTTCCTGGTGGTAGGGCACGACGACCTCCGACCCGCAAAAAGTGTTATCGTTCCGAGAAGCAGAACGCTATTCCGTATACCGCGACAAACATCGTGACGCCGACCACAGGCCGGCAACAGCGACCATTCGGTGGAATTCAGAATCATCCGAAAAGCGGTTGTTCCGAAAAACAGAACGCTGTTCCATATCCCGCGACAGGCACAGCGATTCGCCCCACGAACCGGCGTCACCGGCCCGTGGCCGAATCCCGCTCTCCACGGAGGACAGCGACATGGACGTCAGGCACCCCACGCACCCCGAGCAGATCCCGACCTTCGACACCGCGGCGCTGCGTGGGCACTACCTCGTCGAGGACCTGTTCGAGCCGGGCACGATCCGCACGGTCTACTCCCACCAGGACCGGGTCGTCCTCGGCGGTGCGGTGCCGCAACCGGGATCCCCGCTGCAGCTGGAAACCGAGCCCCCGCTGCGCAGCGAGCACTTCTGCGAACGCCGGGAACTCGGCATCCTGTCCCTGGGGCAGGGGACGGTGACCGTCGACGGCAGCACCTACGAGCTCGACCACCGCGACTGCCTCTACGTCGGCCGCGGCACGCGATCCGTCACGTTCGACAGCTCCGCGGGAGGCCACTTCTACCTGGCCTCCACCCCGGCGCACACCACCTACCCGACCAGCGTGGCCCGGCACGCGGACACGGTCCCGGCCAAACTCGGCGACCCCGCCACCGCCAACGTCCGCGAGCTGCGCAAATACGTCCACCCAGACGGGATCCACTCCTGCGAACTCGTCATGGGCGTCACCGAGCTCGCCGAGGGCAGCATCTGGAACACGATGCCCTGCCACACCCACGACCGGCGCACCGAGTGCTACCTCTACTTCGACCTGCCCGAGGAGCACCGGGTGATCCACCTGCTCGGCCAACCCCACGAGACCCGCAGCATGATCGTGCGCAACGAACAGGCCGTGATCTCGCCGAGCTGGTCGGTCCACAGCGGAGCCGGCACCCACCGCTACGGTTTCGTGTGGGCGATGGCCGGGGAGAACCAGGCGTTCACGGACATGGACCACGTCGCCATCGACGAGCTGCGCTGAGCGGAGGCACCACCATGAGTACCGATCTGTTCTCCCTGAGCGGGCGCACCGCTCTGGTGACGGGAGCACGCACCGGCATCGGACGGGCCGTGGCCCTGGGCCTGTCCGCGGCCGGGGCCGACCTGGTCCTGCTCGGACACAACGACGACCTCGACGAGGTCGCCGGCCAGGCCCGCGCCCAGGGCAGCGCGGTGCGCCAGGTCGCCGCCGACCTCACCGACCCCCAGCACGCGCGCGAACTGCTGGAACCGGTCGTGGCCGAGCACCGGATCGACGTGCTGGTCAACAACGCCGGAACCATCCACCGCGAACCCGCCACCGAGGTCGACCTGGCCGACTGGCGCCGAGTGCTCGACATCAACACCGACTCGGTGTTCGCGCTCAGCCAGCTCGTCGGCAGCGGCATGGTCGAACGCGGGCACGGCAGGATCATCAACATCGCCTCCCTGCTGTCGTTCCAGGGCGGCAAGGGCGTGCCCGCCTACGCCGCCTCCAAGCACGCCGTGGCGGGGCTGACCAAGGCCCTGGCCAACGAGTGGGGCCCGCACGGGGTGCGGGTGAACGCGATCGCCCCCGGCTACATCGCCACCAACAACACCGCCGCCCTGCGCGCCGACCCCACCCGCGAGCCGGAGATCCGGGGACGCATCCCCGCGGGGCGCTGGGGCACCCCCGAGGACCTCAGCGGTGCGGCGGTGTTTCTGGCCTCGGAGGCGGCGAACTACGTCAACGGACACGTGCTCGCGGTCGACGGTGGCTGGATGAGCAGGTGAGCACCCAACCCCCCTTCGAGGAGCCGGGCGCGACCCCCAAGGCGCTGCGCGTCCTCGAATCCCTCACCGAACACAGCCGAGTCAGCGATCTGGCCACAGCCACCGGACTGCCCAAGTCCACTGTGCACCGATTGCTGAAGGTCCTCGTCGAGATGGGGTTCGTCGGCACGGACGGGGCGGGCAACTACCGGGTCGGCAGCCGGGCGGTCCGCCTGGCCAACCGGGTGATCGACCGCTTCGACCTGACCACGCAGGCCGAGCCCGCCCTGTCCAGGCTGCGGAACGAGACCGGCTGCACCGTGCACTTCGCACTGCGCACCGGCGGCGAACTGTTCTACACCCACAAGAAGGAACCGGACAAACCGTACCGGATGAGTTCGCGGGTCGGGATGAGCCTGCCGTGGCACAGCAGCTCCATCGGCAAGGCGGTCATGGCCGCGATGCCCGCCGAAGAACTCGACGCCCTGCTGGACACGCTCCCCCTGGAGGCGAGAACACCGTACACGCTGACCACGCGCGAAGCGCTCACCGCGCAACTCGAGCACACGCGCCACACCGGCTACGCCGTCGACGACGGGGAGAACGAGGACGGCATCCGCTGCGTGGGCGCCGCCGTCCGCGACCACACCGCCACAGTCATGGGCGGAGTCAGCATCTCCACGCTCTCGCTGGAGCACAGCATGCACGACCTCGTCCTGCTCGCCCCCACCGTGACCCGCGCCGCCACCATCGTCTCCAGCTCACTCGGCTACCCGGGCTGAAGCGAGACCGCACCCGGCGGAAGGCGACACCGGGCTCGTCGAGCGTGGCGCAGCGAGCTGCTCGCCCGGCACCGGGGAGGATTCCGCCGCCGGAACCACCCCGGTGCCGGTGCGGTGCGCGGCCTACTCGCCGCGAGCGAAGCGGCGGGTCGCCAGAGCCAGCGCCGCGACGCTCAACACGCACATCGCGGCTATCTCCAACCCGACAGGCGGCACCCACTCCCCCCAGCGCACGAAGTCCGACATCGCCGAACCACCAGCATCCACCCCCAGCACGGCGGTGCGGCGCAACGCGTCCACCGCGTAGGTCAACGGGTTCAGCAGCACCAGCGGGGCCAACCAGTCCGGCAGCATCCGGACCGAGAACATCGCCCCGGACAGCAGGTACATCGGCATCAGCATGACCGCCACCATGGACTGGAAGGTCTCAGCCCGCCTGACGCTCACGGCTCCGAGCGCCCCCACGGCGGTGATGGACACCGAGATCAACGTCAGCACCAAGAACAGCAGGACCAGCACCCCGGGGTGGTAGGACAAGCCGACGAACCCGGCCAGCGACAGCAGCAGCGCCCCCTGGGCAGCGGCCGCCGTGGCCCCGCCCAGGCACTTCCCGACCACCAGGCTCGCCCGGTGCACCGGGGCCACCAGCATCCCGCGCAACAACCCGGACTCGCGGTCCCGCACCAGCGACAGCCCCGCCGAGATCGAGGTGGCCTGCACCGCGAACACCAGTATCCCGGGGAACAAGAAGGTCAGATACATGTCCGTGCCACCGGCCCGCGCGGCGATCGTGTCCACCCCGGTGCCGATGACCACAAGAAACAGCAGCGGACTCAGCAACGTGAAGAACAACTGCACCCGGTTGCGCAACGTGCGCACCAGCTCGCGCCGCCAGAGCGCGAGCACGCTGCGCAGCTCGTGCCGGATCCCCCGGTGCAGCGCCTCGTGGCCGTACATCCGTTCGACGTCGAGATCGGTGCTCTGGATCTGGGTCAACTGTCCCTACTCCTGCAGCGAACGGCCGGTGTAGTGCATGAACACGTCTTCGAGGCTGGGTCTGGACACCGACACGGCATCCACCCGGACCCCGAGGTCGGAGCACAGCCGCGGCACCAGCTCCGGCCCGTCCGCCGCGTGTATCCGCAGCCCCTCGGCACCGCCGGAGACCTCCACGCCCAGGCGGCAGCGGGCGTTGCGCGCGGCCAACGCGTCGTCACCGGTGCGCAGTTGCACCACATCGGCGCCGATGGTCGCTTCGAGCTCCTGCGGCGTGCCCTCGGCGACCAGCGCCCCCGCGTCCAGGATGGCGACCCGATCGCACCGCTCGGCCTCGGCCAGGTAGTGCGTGGTCAGAAACAGCGTGATGCCCTGCTCGTCCCGGAGCCGGTCGAGCAGCTCCCACACCAGCGCCCGCGCGTGCGGGTCCAGCCCGGCCGTGGGTTCGTCCAAGAACAGCACCCGCGGGTTGTGCATCAGGCAGCGCGCGATCTCCAAGCGGCGCCGCATCCCCCCGGACAGGGTCGTCACGTTGTGCCGGCCGCGCTCGGCCAACCCCATCAGCTCGAGCAGCGCGGCCATCCGCTTCCGCGCCGCGTTGCGCGGCACCCCGTAGAGCACGGAGTGCAGCAGGAGGTTCTCCTCCACCGTCAGATCGCCGTCGCTGACCTGCTCCTGGAACACGAGACCGATCCGCTCACGCACCCGGTCGGGCGAGCACGTGACGTCGAAACCGGCGACGGTGGCGGCGCCTCCCGTCGGCCGCAGCAACGTGGCGAGCATGTTCACGGTCGTGGTCTTGCCCGCGCCGTTCGGCCCGAGGAAGGCGAACTTCTCCCCTTCCGCGACCGCGAGGTCGATGCCGGCGACGGCGTCCACCCCTCCGAAGCGCTTGCGCAGGTTCTCGCACCGCACCGCCGCCATCACGATCGCCCCGTCCGCTCGACCAGCGGCGGAACCGACCAGACCGTGCGAAAGTGGGGCATGGTGTGCGGGTTCTCGCCCACCGGTTTCCCGTCGACGGCCACCCAGGCGTGCGCTTCGAACGGCTGCAGCCGCACCCCGGTGCACCATTCGGGCCAGGTCCCCGTCATGCGACAGGTCAGCGCGCAGGCGAGCGCCCGCTGCAGACACCACTCCCCACCACAGCGGACGCTGACCTCGAGCACGGCGTCGAGCGCCCTGGAGACGTCCGCCTCGCCGGCAGGTTCGGCACCGCACCGCACCAGCTCCAGCACGGGTCGCAGCACGGCAGGCTTCGCACGGCCCAGCAGCCGGGCGAGCCCGACGGCGAGCAGGGCGATCGGCCGTATCCACCAGGGCACCGGCGCCGAAGGCTTCAACCCCGTGACTCGGACGCTCATGGCAGCACCAGCCCGGAACGTCGCAGCTGCTCGAGCAGCGCCGCCGCATCGCGCTCGGCGTCGTCCATGGTCACCCCCGTGTGCGCGGCGCACAGCGCCGCGGCCGCGTCCAGCACCGTCCCGCCCGCGGCGAAGGAACGCAGCACGGTCCTCCCCGTTGCGTTGGTCATCCAGTACCGTCCCGTGTGCTCGTCCAGCAGCACCGTCCCGTGCTCGGTCTCCGTCAGGATCACCCGAGCAGCGAGCTCGACCATCGATTCCTCCTCGCGTGCGGAGCTCTGCCGTTCCGGCCGCCGCGAAACGCCCCTCGACGAACCCGGGCGATCACGGCGGGAGCCGCGGGAACTCACTCCCGTGGCCACAGTCGCTTCTCGACCGCTTCCGAGCGCAGCCACAGTTCACAGGCCAACGTCGGCTGCAGCGGGATGACCGAGGTCAGACTCGGGTGCAGCCCGAACAGCGTGGAACGCAGCCTCTCCGGGTCGAGGAACCCGAGCCGGGCCAGCCGGGAGTCCCGGCAGAGCCCTGCCATCGCGGCGCGGTGGCGGCGCAGACTGCGGTACATGTCCCGGTTGCCCACGCCCTTGTAGTCCCGCTCCAGGAACTCGCGCGGCACGATCCCGGCCATGGCCGCGGCCAGCACCGGCTTGTTGCGCTCGGCCCGCACCCGGTCCTCCAGCCGCACGGACATGGCCGCCTCGATCACGTTGTCGTCGATGTAGGGAGCCTCGAACGAGACCCCGTAGGGCTCGGCGATCCGCGAGCACTGCCGAACCGTCGCCCCGTTGGACTGGGCCTGCATGAGCATCTCGTGCTGCAGCGCCGTGCTTCCGAACGTGGCGGGAGGAGCGGCCGCCGCCCTCGCGAAGGCCTCCCGCACGAGCGAGACCGCCCGCCCGGTGGCCCAGTCCGGCATCTTGGCCTGGTGGTCCCAGCCCACCTCGGGAGCGCCCACCCCTTCCGCGACGGTCTCGCCGGACCGCCGCAGCCACTCGGAGAACTCGGCGGGAGCGCGCAGCGAGCGCAGCGTTCTGCCCGGGGACATGCGCCGGTTCGCTCGCGTCCGCCGCAGGCAGGCGAGCGCACGAGCGGGGCTCTGCCGGAAGAAGGCGTTGAGGAAGGTCATCTCCGTGCGGAACAGCTCGTCCGATCCGTGCCCGCCGACGTGCCGGACGGCACCGGTCCGGGCGGACACCTCGGCGAGGTGCTCGACGTAGCAGCGGCTCACCTGGATGTAGGGCGACTCCAGGCTCGGACCGTGCCGGTCCGGGGTGGAGACCTCACCGTAGAAGCCCGACCAGCTCTCGGGGGAGAGGACGCGGTGCTCGGTGGCGCCGATCAGCGAACGACACCGGCTCGCCCACTCGGCGTCCTCGTTCGCCGGGTCGGCGGCCTCGCAGTGCACGGTCGAGAACTTCAGTCCGGCCTCGTCGGCCAGAAAGCACAGGCTCGTCGAGTCCATCCCTCCCGAGAGGTCGAAACTCGTCGGCACCGAGCCGTTCGGCCCGCCGCAGGAGGACACCGCCTCGAAGAGCGCCTCCCGGATCACCTGCCTGCCCCGCTCCAGCGGAACCTCGGGCTCGGGAGGTCGCCACCAGCGCACGGTCGCGCCCACCCCGGCGGGGTCCACGCGCAGGTACTCGCCCCCTGTCACGGCGTGGACACCGCGCCACAGGCACGTGTCCTTCAACGGCCACGGCGGCCCGTACGGGACCAGCATGCGCAGCGGCAGTGCCCGCTCGTCGATGTCGGAGCCCGCCAGCGCGGCGATCCGTTCCGGGCGGTCGGCGGCCACGGTCACGCCCGAGACGTTCGCGTGGAAAACCTGGCGGATCCCGGACAGGTTCCCCTGAACGCGCAGCGCACCATCGAGGGAGGCCACAGCGTGGAAGCACCCCACCAACCCGCGCAGCACACCGTCCAACCCCTCGACGTCGCGGATCCGGGCGATCCGTCTTCGCAGCGTTTCCGGGTCGACGTCACCGCGCCCCAGCAGCACCAACCCGTTCTCCCCCGCCGAGACGTGACAGACCGCCTCCTCCTCCCAGCGACCGACCAGCCAGGGCCGCCCGGAGGCGTGCCGCAGCACCTGCGCGCCCCACCAGTTCAACCCGGAAAGAAGCGACGGCCCCACCGGATGGTCCGGAAGCACCACGAATTCCAAGAGACTCCCCCGCGATCGATTTCCACGACCGGACTTCCACCCGAAAAATTGCCGCCGGCTGGCCGAAACCAGAAGAATCGACCAGCCAGGAATCGACGTCACATTTATCCGCAGTTGCCGACGCACCAAACGCCGTACGGACTGTCGATGTAGTTACCCGCGGTCTTTATCCTGGTCAGATCGTTGAACGAGCCGACCTCGACCATGCGGGGCGGATCGTACACACCGTCCTCGACGTCGGCAGCCTCCTGTCTCACGATTTCTTCTCTCATGTCGTTTCTCCTTTCCGCGGGACGCGAACCCGACGAGAGAAACACTAGGCAAAATCCAACACGGGGTCAATCACCCCGTTGTGCGAACAACGACACCGACCCCGAAAATCACGAACAAGAGAATAGATTTCACAAAAAAGACGAGCAATTCATTCCCCCGGAAACAGTAGAATCCACGGGGAAGGCGCCCGATCGGCGCACGGGACGGTGACGCTGCGAGACCACCCCGAGCACCGACGGCACGAACGAGTGGACAACGACTCGCCCGATCGGCAACGACCACTCGACAGTGGGAACCTGGCCGGCCAACCACGCCGAAGCCGCCCGCGTGCACGCGGGCGGCACGATCCCGATCACGAGCCCGCGCACGAGCCCCGCCGAGGCCCTCGCCTCCACGGCCCGTCCGCGTCGACCGTTATGCTGCCCGGCGATGACCACCCCGTCCTCTTCGCCGGAAACCGACCAGCCCGCCGCGGTCGACCAACTGGCGACCGCACTGCAAGCACTGGGCCACTACCGCGGCAACAACACCGCCGACGAGCACGCGGGCGCGGCCGAACAGCTCGGCGGCGAAACGGTCTACCGCGCCTACCTGGCCAACGCACTGCTCGGGGCGGCCCAGTTCGAAGCGATCCTGAACGAGTCCGTCGAACTCGACAACGAGCAGCGCGCCGCCGTCTACCTCCAGCAGCAGCAAACCGTCGGCGTCGCCGGAGACCAGACCGGCATGCTCGAATTCCTGCGGTGGCAGCTGCTGCGGATCTCCGCGCCGCTGCGGGAGAACGCCCAGAGCGAACAGGCAGGCCCCGTCCCGGTGGCCGCGGCCCAGACCGCCGAAGGGCTCGACCGGCTGCTGACCGTGAGCGCGGCGGGCCACACCCTCACCGAGCAGGCCGACATCGACGCGGTCGCCGAGCAGCTCGACACGGCGCACCAGGCGTTGAGCAGCGCTCTCGACAACATCGACCAGCTGCGCGCGCTGACCGAACAGGCCCGCTCCGGCTCGTCCGCCGGCTCCGACGACTCCGAGTCCTGAACCGGCCGATCCCCGCGGGAACGGTTCGGCCCCGCACGCGGGCGCCGAGCCCGCCACAACCGCCCCGTTCCCCGGGGGATGCTTTCGCCCCGCAAGCACCGGCGAACCCGCTCGGGTGCGCACGCCCCGGCGTCGACATCTGAGTAGTCGTACTGTTCCCGCGGCAGGAACACACCCAGCAACCTGGGCGACATGTCCGCCCCGGAGCAGCACACGCTGGAGGCCGTCGCCGACGAACTCACCGAGATGGGGCTTCGGCTGGACCGTCTCGCCGAGGCGGTCCAGCTCCAGGCCGACCGGCAGCCACCACACGCCGAGCAGGACCAGCAGATGCCTGCGCCACCGGCGGAACCACCGTCCACAGCGGACCTCGCCCCAGAACCCGACGGCCCCCTCCCGGACGAGCCCGCCCCGCACGAGTCCGACTCGGACCCCCCGGACGAGCAGCAACGCCTCCTGGCCGCCGGGCGCGGCTGGAGCCCGAGCAGGCTGCTGGCCTGGGGCGGCGGGGCGGTGACCCTGCTCGGCGTGGTCTTCCTGCTGGTGCTGGCCGTCCAACGCGGCTGGCTCGGCCCCACCACCCGCGTGCTCGGAGGCGCCGGACTGGGCACGGCCCTGCTCGCGGCCGCCTTCCGCGCACGCGGCGGCCCCGCCGGCCCCGGCGGCAGCTACGCGCTGGCCGCCACGGGCCTCGCCGCGCTGTACCTGGACACGATCGCCGCCACCACGCTGTACGACTACCTGCCGGTCGCAGGCGGCCTCGCAGCGGGTTTCGCCATCGCGGGCGGGGGCCTGCTGCTGGCCGACTGGTGGAACGCCCAACCGCTGGCCGTGGGAGTGGTGCTGGGATGCGCGGTGTGCGCGCCGCTGATCACCGGGGAACCGAACACGCCCCTGGTCGGCTTCCTGATGCTGCTACACCTGGCGGCCACCCCCGTCCAGCTCCGGCACGGCTGGAGGCAGCTGGCCCGGGCCGCCGCGCTGCCCGTGGTGCTCGCCGCGCTCGGCGCCGACACGTGGGCGATGCTGACCGCAGACGAGCACCTCGCCGTGGTGCTGACCGTCAGCGCCGCCGCACTGCTGGGGGTGGCCATCGCCACGCTCACCGCCGCCCTGCGCCCCGCCGACCACACCGCGACCGCGACGCTGGTGGCCGCACCGCTACCGGTCCTGCTCGCCACACCACTGGTGCAGCGCCCGAGCGCGGCGCTCCTCGCGGCGGGAGCGGCCGCGCTGCTGGCGCTGCTGTGGAGCGCGCGGTTCGTGCCCGGCCCGCGCGCCCGACTGCCGGAGGCGTTCACCACCGCCGCGGGCGGACTCGCGGCGGTGGCCGCGCTGCAGTCCACCCTGATCCGGCTCGACGCCTCGGCGTGGGCCACGGCGCTGCTGTGCGAAGCGCTGCTGCTGACGCTCGGGGCGCTGTGGCTACGCAGCCCCGGGGTGCTGCTCGGAGCGCTGTGCTACACCGGCCTCGGCACAGTGCTGGCGCTGCACCACGACATCCCGCCGTGGCATCTGGTGCTGACCACGCACTCGGCCGGGCTCGCCGGGGCCCTGGTGGGCGCGCTGACCGCGCTGGCGGCGGTGGCGGTCCCGCTGGTGGCGGTGCGCCTCGACGTGCTGGCCCGCCCACCCGCGGGGAAGGTCTGGTGGATCCTGGCGGGAATCCTGGTGCTGTACGGCACGGCCAGCACGACGATGGCACTGGTCGCGCTGTTCCAGCCGGACCGCTCCGGATTCCTGACCGGACACGTGCTGATCACGTTGAGCTGGGTGATCGTGGCGATCGCGCTGCTGCTGCGCGGGATCACCCTGGCCGCGCTGCGCGTGGCGGGCATGGTGCTGCTTCCCGTGGCACTGGCCAAACTCTTCCTGTTCGATCTGGCCACTCTGGACGGATTCGCCCGGGTGGTGGCGTTCCTGTGCACCGGGCTGGTGCTGCTGGCCGCCGGGGTGCGCTACGCACGCCTGGTCAGCGCGGAAACCACGGCCGGAGCCGAGCCGTGACACCGCCCGAGCCGCACCTCACCCGCGCGGCTTGAGCCGGGCGGCGGGCGGCTCGGGAGCGGGCAGCGTCTCCTGCCACTGCACCGGAAACGCCCCGAACCGCGTCGAGTCCGCCCCGCCACCGGCACGCGCGGCGTGCCACTGCTCCCGCCAGGCCAGGATCTCCTCGTGGGTGCGCCCGACGAAGTTCCACCACATCACGATCCGCTCCTCGAGAGGCCGTCCCCCGAGCAGCAGCACCCGCGCGCCCTCGTCCCCGGCGCGCAGCGACACCTCGCGCGCTCCCGGCGCCCGGTAGACCAGCTGCCCGGCGGTGGCGTCGACACCGGCGGTGGTGACCGCCCCGGTGTCGACGAGCACCCCGTGCTCGAACGTCGGGTCCACGTCCAACCGCAGCGTCCGCCCGGCAGGCAGCGTGAGCTCGGCACCGAGCAGCGGGGAGAAGGTGCGCACCGGCGAGCTCACCCCGCACAGCTCCCCCAGGAAGACCAGCACCCGCGCGCCCGCGTGCTCGAACGCCGACGGCGCGTAGTGCTCGAAGCCCGGGGCGGTGAAGCGGTGGGCCTCGGGCAGCGCCAGCCACAGCTGCACACCGTGCAGCACACCGGTCCGCGAGGTGGAGTACTCCGAGTGCGCGATCCCGCTGCCCGCCGTCATCAGGTTGAGCTCGCCGGGACGCACGAACGCGTGCGCCCCGGTCGTGTCGCGGTGTTCGATCTCGCCGCTGAACAGCCACGACACCGTCCGCAGCCCGACGTGCGGATGCCCGGGCACCCGCATCCCGCCGGTGACCGACACGTCCTCGGGACCGTAGTGGTCCACGAAGCACCAGGCGCCGATCAACGACCGGGCGCGCTGCGGCAGCGTGCGCCGCACCCGCATCGCGCGAGGCCCGCCCAGGGGCACCTCCCGCGAGTCGAGCACCACCCCGCTCGGGGCGTCATCGGCCGGTGTCGCCGAGCACACCAGCTCCTCCGGCGCGGTCTCCAGATTGCTCACGGTCCCTCCCTCGCACCTCCACGATAGCCGCCGACGACGAAACGGACACCGGCGACACCGCCACCGAGGCGGACGAAATCCCCAGCACCACCGAAAAGGGAAATCGGAACTGAAAACGGAAAAATGCCATCACCGCCCGCGAAGCGAGAACGAGGGAAAAATCGCAGCCGCGGCGGGAATAGCGTACCGACCCGCCGCGCGGCATTCGAACACCGCGGCCGACCGACCCAACTGAACAATGTTTTCGCAGCGCACAACCTCTAGAAACGCTCGAGGTTCCGCAGTCGTCGCCTCCGAACGAATCACCGGGAAAACCGGCAGAGATCACGCCCGCGTCCAGCGCGGGCGGCACGATGATAGCGTTTCCGACGGAACCCGTTCGGGGGATTTCACGGTCTGCATCGACGCTGTTTCCGCCCCGACGGTTCCTGGTCCGCGGCGCTGTGACCACAGCGCCGATCACGATCTCGAAGCACCCGGTGCCCCGCGACCCCGGAACCCGCCACGGCCGGTGGGCGACGGACAGGAGTCGGATTCCGCGCCCCGCCACCGCACGCGGTGCGACGGAAACCTTCCGGCACGCCCCGCGCGGTCGGCAAATCCCCGCGCGGACGGTGGCCGGCTCGGACAACCCCGGTTCGGGGGACGCCGTCCCACGTCTCCGGAGCGGAGACCGCTGCCCGGGTGAGCTTCGCGCGTTGACGAGCGGAGGTGTTCGTGGCGAACAGTTTGCGAGACGGGACGCGACAGGCCTGGGACCGGATCGTGGCCTCCGACCCCGGGCTGAACCGGTTGCGGCTGGCCCTGTCCGGCGTGCTGGCCGTGGGCACGACGCTGCTCGTCGAGTACGGGCTCGGCCTGCTGCTCGAGGCGGGCCCGCGCGGATCGCTGGTGGTCATGTTGCTCGGCGCGGTCGTGGGCATGATGGGCGCGATGGCGCTGACCGGATCGCAGGTCTGGCCCAAGATCCGCACCGCGGCCTTCTTCCCCGTCGCGATCGGCGTGGGAATGGTGCCGTCCATGCTGACCTCCGGCCACCACGCGCTGCGGCTCACCCTGTTCGTGGCGATGATGTTCGCCGCGGTGTTCGTGCGCCGGTTCGGCATGGCGTTCTTCTTCTACGGGTTCATGGCCTGGATGGGCTACTTCTTCACCACCTTCCTCGGGGCCACGCCCGACCAACTGCCCACGCTGCTGCTGTCGGTCGCCGTGGCCACGGTGACCCTGCTGGTGCTGTCGACGACGGTGCTGCGGGTGCACGTGGGCCGGACGCTGCGGCGCACGCTGAGCGCCTTCCGCAGCCGGGGACGCGCGGTGGCCGCCACCGGCGCCGACATCCTCGCCGCCGAGGAGCCCACCCAGCGGATGTGGCGCCGCCTGCACGGCAGGCAGGTCCGACTCGCCGAAGCCGCGCTGATGGTCGAGGGATGGCTCGGTGAGCAGGAGTCCACACCGCGGGGGCGCTCCGCGGCCGGGCTGCGCCGCCAGCTCATCGACGCCCAGCTCGCCGTGGAGGGCGTCGCCGCGAGCGTTTCCCCGCTCACCCGGGCCCCGGCGGAGCTGCGGGCGGTGGCGGCCCGCACGATGCGGGCGCTGGCCACCAGCGATCACGAGGCGGCGGTGCGGGCCGCGCGCGAGCTGCGGTCGATGTCCACTCCCGACGAGGCGCTGTCCGGAGCGGTCCGCCAGCTCGCCGCCTCGGTGCAGGACTTCGTCGCGATCGTGCGGGACTGGACGGACCAGGACTCCGGCCAGCGGCACCACGCCGAGGAATTCGCCCCCGCCGTCACCCTGGCGATGGGCAACCTGCCCGGCTCCGCCGCCGTGGCCGGCGGCGTGCCCGCCCGCGGCTCCCGCTGGAACCCGCTCAGCAGGCTGGACCTGAACACGCGGCAGGCCATCCAGGTCACCGTGGCCGGAGCGCTGGCCGTGCTGGCCGGGCTGGCGGTGTCGCCCACGCGGTACTACTGGGCGGCGATAGCCGCGTTCGTGGTGTTCACCGGCGCCTCCACGCGCTCCGAGACCTCCATCAAGGCGGTCAACCGCGTGGTGGGCACCTGCGCGGGGCTGTTCGCCGCCCTGTGGCTGGCCCAGCTCACCGCAGGCAACACCCCGCTGATCCTCGCGGTGATCCTGGCCTGCATCTTCTGCGGCTTCTACCTGATGCGCGTCTCCTACGCGTTCATGATCTTTTTCATCACGATCCTGGTGGGCCAGCTGTACACGGTGTTGAACCAGCTCTCCGACCAGGTGATGCTGCTGCGCCTGGAGGAGACCGCCGTGGGCGCCGCCAGCGGGATCCTCGTCTCGCTGGTGGTGGTGCCGCTGAGCACCCGGGACACCGTGCGCAGCGCCCGCGCGAGCTTCTTCACCGATCTCGCCGTGCTGCTGCGGGCCGCCGCGCACCGCCTCGGCGTGCCCGACGAGAGCCGCACCGACGAGAACCAGGCCGACGAGCCCGCCGAACAGCAGCAGAGCCCGGACGGGCTGTCCCGCGTGCTCGACCAGCGACTGCAGCAGATACAGCTGATCGCCGACCCGCTGACCCGCCACCCCATCGGCGGCAACGACGTGCGGTGGTTCCGCCACCGGCTGGTGTTCTACACGGCCTGCGCCAGCTACGCCCGCCAGCTGGCGGCGGGGCTGCGGCACGTGGAACCCGACTACCGGGTCGAGGGAGCCGGTCACGCCTGCGGCTACCTCGCCGCCGTCGCCGACGCGCTCGCCGAACACCGGCCGGACCGCACCGCCCCGGGCATCGACCGGGACCTGTCCCTGGCGGGACGGGCCCTGGAGCACCCCACCACCCCGGCCACGGAGCCGGTGCGGCACTCGCTCTCCCGGCTGCACCAGGTGCTGTACCAGCTCGCCGTGCCCGGGGACATGACCGCCGACCCGCACCTGCTCCCCGAGGCCGAGACCACCGGTGGCACCGCAGCGCCCGCGGGGTGGGAATCCACACCGGACGGCCACGAGGAGCACCGCGGAAGCGGCGGCACCGGTCTGCACGGTGTCGTGCGCGACACCGCGGGCGACCTGCTGCCGCACGCCGTGATCACCGTGATCGGCACGCACGGGCAGCAGCTCGGCCGGATCGACGCCGACGACCGGGGCACCTACGCCTTCCCCGAACTGCCCGCCGACGCGGTCACCGTGGTCACCAGCGCCGCCGGGTTCGTCTCGGACGCCCGGTTCGCCCCGCTGCCCGTGCCCGGCCGGGCGCAGGCCCGCCACGACTTCACCCTGGCGCCGACCGCGGCACGCGAGCGGCGCACGGCGGAGCACAGCGGCAGCGGACCCGCCCGCTCCTGAAACGGCCCGCCCCGGCGAGCGGGCCCGGAGACGGCCCCGAGGGAGGCGAACGGCGCGCGAGGCTCACCCGCCTGCGGGCACACCCGGAATGCGCCGCACCCTGGCCTGCACGCGGCTACCCACCACCCGGGTGTGAAACGTCGGCTGGGGAGCCGTCGCCGGGCCGTGCTCCACACCTCCGTCGGAGAGCCGGAACACGCTGCCGTGCCACGGGCACTGCAGGCACGGTGCGTTGCCCGAACTCCCCGCCCGCCAGGACAGCGTCCCGTCGGACAGCGGGCCCGAGGCGTGGCTGCACCGGTCGGCCAGCACGTGCAGCTCCGCCCCGTCCCGCACGACCACCACGGGCACCTCGCCCACCATCCGCCTGCTCGGCACCCGGTCCCGCAGCTCGCTCAGCGCACCGAGGTCCGTCCAGTCCTCCGGGGCCACGTGCGGGACCGCGTCGGCGTGGTTGACCCCGGTGGACTGGTGGTACGACAGGTGCCCGCCCAGCAGCCCACCGGCCGCGATCAGCGCCAGCCCCGTCCACCCGGCCAGCACCCCGGCGCGGTCGCGCCCCCCGGCCCGCCAGCGCAGGGACAGCACGTAACTCGCCAACGCGGCACCGTTGGTCGCGGCGTGAACCAGCCCGGTGCGCTGCTGCTCCTCGTGCCCCTGCGCGAAATCGGCCGCCCCGGCCAGCGTGGCCGGAAGGCTGGTCACCACCCCCAGCCCGATCAGCGACTCGGCCGCGCGCCGCTCCCCCGCCCCTCGGTCGGGGGACGCGTCGAGCACCCCGGCGGACAGGAACGCGCCCACCGGCGCCTGCACCAGCATCGGGTGCACGGGGTGCCCCAGCCACACACCGTGGAGCACGTCCCGGAACCGGCGGTTCCGCAGCACGGCGAACACCGCGTCCCGCAGTGCCGAGGCGGGCTTGTCCAACCAGGACCACTCAGCGATCCGGTCCAGTGCGGAAAACGGGCGCATGGCCCCAGTGTTGCCCGCCACCGGGCGGCCCAAACGCCGTGCCCGGCTCGACCACCCCCGCGGGCCGGTCCCGCCCGGACAGCTCGTGCAGGAACGCGGCCAGCCCCCCGTGCGCGCGTCCCCTGGTCCGGTCGCTGGTGAACACCACCAGCTCGTTCGGCTGCCCGGTCACCCACCCGGCCTCGACGATGCGCCGCCACAACGCGTGGTCCTCGCCGGTGGCCACCGCCGGGAACCCGCCGAGCGCGGCGAACACGTCCGCGCGCACCCCCAGGTTGGCCCCGTAGACGTGGTGGTGCCCACCGGCGTGGACGTGCTCGGCGACCAGGGCCTCGTAGCGGTACCGCGCCGGCGCGGCCGGGCCCGACCAGCGCCGGATCATCGCCCGCCCCGCCACGGCGTGCGTGCCGCCCTCGGCGTGACGCAGGTGCTCGCGCGCCCAGTCCGCCGGGACCGTGGTGTCCGCGTCGGTGTGCAGCAGCCAGACCCGCCCCGGCGCGTGCGCCGACAGCGCGCGGAACGCACCGCCAGCCCCCAGGTTGCGCACCCCGCCCAGCTGCAGCGGGGCCGAGTTGACCAGCAGCGCGAACTCGTCGAACTCCGCGGCGCAGGACAGCGCGCGGGCTTCGGTGCCATCGGCGCACCGGTCGGCCACGACGAACACCCCCGTGCGCACACCGGCCGGAACGCGACGCAGCGCCCTGGACACGCTGTGCAGGCAGCCGGGGAGCAGCTCCTGCTCGTCGTGGGCCGGCACCACCACGGCCACCGCTCCGACGCGCGACCTCAACGCAGCCCCAGCACTTCGGCGCGGAACTCGGCCTCGCAGTGCGTGACCAGCACCTCCAGCCCGGAGCGCTCCCGCAGTCGCCGGTGCGCCGAGTCCCCGTCACGAGCGGCGTCGTCGGCGCGGGGCCGCCAGTGCACGGCGAGCAGCTCACCCCCGCGGCGCAGGGCGCGCACCGCCGCGTCCACGACGGCGTCGAGATCACCGGTGTCGAGGTAGTACAGGATCTCGCTGAGCACGACCAGATCGGCGCTCGCGCGCTCCGGCGGGAAGCCGTCGGGCAGCCGACGGCGGCACACGCTCACGTGCGGCCAGCCGGCCAGCCGCTGCCGCGCCCGCCGCACCGCCACCTCCAGCCCGTCGGAGGCAGCCAGCCGCGCGCACCGCGGAGCCAGCTCGGCCGTGAACGCGCCGATGCCGCAGGCCGGTTCGACCACCGCGGCATAGGCCGGTCTCGGCAGGCAGGCCAGCGCGACGGCTCGCTTCCGCCGCTCGTACCAGGAACGCGCGGTGTCCCACGGGTCGAACCACCTCTCGTGCAGCTCGCCGAAGCGTTCCAGCGGTGTGCTGCTCACCGGCGCTCCTCGAACAGCACTTCGACGTCGCGTTCGAAGTGCGCCAGCACCCGCGGGGGAAGCACGGGACCGTTGCCCGCCGGGCCCGGCCCGGTCTGGGAGACGAACTCGGCCAGCCCCGCCGACTTGCGCGCGCGCTGCTCACCGCTGAGCCGCTGGACAGCCGCACGCCGCCACGGGATCACCGCGGCGTCCGGGCGCATCCAGTGCCACATCCACACCGGGTAGGACCACACCCGGCCTCCCCAGGGGGCGGCGGCCGAGGCGGCGCGGCCCGCCGCCCGGTGGTCCGGGTGCGGATCCCCCGGCCACGGGACCACGCTCGCATCGGCCCCGGCCAGCAGCGGCCGCAGCGCGCGCGTCAAGCGCTGCTCGTGCTCGCCGAGACGGGAGTCCGGCAACGCCAACCAGGTCACCGGAGCGGTGCCCAACCCGTGCGCGCGCAGGGCCGCGTGCAGCTCCCGCCTGCGCGTGTCGGCCAACCGCGCGCGCTCCGCCGCGGACAGCGCGGGAAAGGCGGCTTCCCCGTCGGTGGCCACGACGATGGCCAGGCGCACCGCCCGCGCGGACAGCTGCTGCAGGAACCCGCCCAGCGCCAGGGTCTCGTCGTCCGGGTGCGCCGCCACGATCACCACCCGGGAGCCCTCCGCCACGTCCAAAGGCCCCCGCCGGACCCGGGCGAGCGCGTCCAACCACTCGGCTTCGGAAGTGACCGGAACGGGATCAGGAGTCACGGTCACCCCCACCCGCCCGGTCGTGCAGCACCCGCCTGCCCAGCTCGGCGAGTTCGCGCTCGCCGTGGTGCTGGCGCACGTACACCTCGAGGTCCGCCAGCCTGCGGCTGAAGACCGGGTCCCGCGTCAACGGGCCGGGGCCGCTGACCCGGGGAGCGCGTTCCAGCACCTGGCGGGCCGCGTGCTCCACGGCCGACCGGCAAGTGTCGGCGGCCCCGCTCGGGTCGGTGCCCGACTCGTCCACGATGGCGGCCGCGCGGGCCAGCGCGCTCTCGGCCGCCACCAGCGCCACGTGCATCGCGGCCACGTGCGCCAGCTGGTGCTCATCGGCCACGCCCCGGCCGAGCAGGTCGAGCACCCGATCGTGCAGCCCGACCGCCCCGCCGAGCCACACCGCCGCGACGCCCGCACCACCCAGCCGGAACCCCGGCCGCGCGGTGTAGAAACCGGGCGGGCCGACGGGCTCCCGCCCGGCCACGGGCAGCTCCCGCAGCTCGACGTCCAGCGTGCGCGAGGCGGCCATGCCGGTCGCCTGCCAGGTGTCCGGGACCGAGCGCACCCGGGAGTCGTCCAGGGCGAGGTCGAACACCACGTCGTGCTCGGCACCGCTGGCGCCCTCCGGGCGCGCCACGACCAACGCCCGGTCGAGCAGGTCGGCGCCCGAGCAGAACGGCACGGTTCCGGTCAGCACGGCCGCGTTGCCCGCCGAGGAGAGCACGGCGCCCCGTCCCGCGGCCCGGGAGGCCCACACCCCGTAGAGGGCGTTCGGCTCCGGCTTCTGCCCGGCTTCGTGCAGAATGGCCGTGGCGTCCGCGTGCCCCTCGACGAGCCGGCCCAGGGCCAGGTCCCGCCGCCCGTGCCCGGCCAGCTCGGTCCAGCGACGCGCGGTCTCGCCCCGCCCGGGCAGCGGCAGCTCCAGCTCGCCCCGCTCCAGCGCCTGCCGCAGCGCCGCCGCCACGTCCTCCGGATGGTGCAGGGGCTCGTCCCGCACCGGCCGCGCCGACTCGACGATTCGCAGCACCCGCGCCCCCTTCGCAACGGCACCGGGACTCCCCCGGTCGATGCCCCGGGGCACCGAGGGCTAAACCCGCCGCGGGCCGGGCCCGGTCCGCGCCGGCGGGTCAGACCGCGCCGGGGGAGGTCTGCCGTCGCGCACCGGCGGGGGCGCGCAGCGGGTCGCGGAACACCTCCTCGGTGATCACGCTCGTTCCACCCCGCACGGCGGCGGTGAAACCGAAGAAGGACGCGGTGATGGGGCAGATGGCCGTCTCCCCCGCGATGGTGCGGCTGCGCAGCTCCCGCATCGCGGCCGGGACCACGTAGGCCGAGACCACGGCGAAGTAGCCGCCGAGCACGACCGCCCCCGGGTTGAGCATGTTGACCGCGATCGAGACCCCCACACCGAGCCAGCGGCCGACCTCGTCGAGCCCGGACAGCGCCTGCGGATCCCCGGCCTCGGCGCGCTGGAGCAGCACCCGCGCCTGCTCCTCGGGATCGCGGAACGCCCCGTCCAGATCCGGCGCGGCCGCCCGGGTCGCCGCGGCCAGGCCGATCTTGGTCTCCAGGCACCCGTGCTGCCCGCAGCCGCACCTGCGCCCGCGGGGGTCGACCGGCACGTGCCCGAGCTCGCCGCTGAAACCGTCCGACCCGCGCAGCAACCTCCCCCCGGAGACCACACCGGCGCCGATGCCGAGCTCGCCGGTCAGGTACACCAGATCATCGGCCGTGTTGACCACGCTGCCGAACTCGGCCAGCGCCGCCAGGTTGGCCTCGTTGTCGACCGTGATCCTGGTCTCCTCCCCGAGTTCGAGCCGGTGGCGCAGCCACTCGGCGATGGGCACGTCCTGCCAGGGCAGGTTCGGCGCGTAACGCACGGTGCCGCTCGGCACGTCCACCAGCCCCGGCACGGCCACGCCGATGCCGACCAGGCTCGTGCGCGCCCTGTCCAACTCGGCGATCGCCTCGCCGGCGAGCCGCGCCAGTTCCCCGACCGCGCGGGAGGCCTCCGTGCGGACCGCGTCGAACCCCACGCGTCGCTCGACCAGCACGCGCTCGGCGAGGTCGACCCCGCGCACGGCGAGGTAGTTCGCGTTGACCTCCAGCCCCAGCGCCGCCGCCGCACTGCCGTCGAGCTCCAGCAGCCGCCCCGGCCTGCCCACGTTGCCCGTCTGGCGCCACCCGGTCTCCCGGACCAGCCTGCGCTCGAGCAGCTCGGTGACCAGGTTGGACACCGTGGCCTTGGTCAAGCCGATCCGCGTGGCCAACGCGGCGCGGGACAGCGTTCCGGGAGAGCGGATCTCGCCGAGCACGCGGGCGAGGTTGCCCCGTCGGACGGCGGTGTGGTCCACACCCCCGCGTTTGCCGTCCCGTCCGCGCCCGTCGTCGTCCTCGCGCACCCGATCTCCTCTCGAATAAGGACAATCGGAAAACTAACTCAGCCCTTCCCGGAACGCCATAGCCCGTTAAGACGAGCGCCTCGGCGGGGACACCACGACAACGGGAACACGGGACAGCCCTGTCACCAGGGGACACTCCTCATCGCGACCGGAGGACCGGCGGGATTTCCGCGGTCGCGACACCCACTGGTTCGTACACGAAATGAACCAACGGGCGTGCTCAACCGCGGGCGGGAAGCGTGAACTCCCACCCCGCCTCGCGCGCCCACGGGACGAAACGCGACACCGCCTCCACCGTCTGACCGCGGTCGCCGCCCCCGTCGTGGAGCAGCACCACGCCGCCCGGGGCGATGCCCTCGCGCAGCCTGCGGACCAGCACGTCCGCGCCGGGCCGGTTCCAGTCCCCGACCGAGAGGCGCCAGCCCAGCGGCTGCATGCCCAGCTCCGCCGCCACCCGCGGTGTCTCGCCCCAGGCGCCGTTGGGCGCGCGGAAGTACCGCACCTCGGCACCCGGGGCCGCCTCGTGGATCGTCGCGTTGGTGGCCCGCAGGTTCTGCCTGATCGCGGCAGGCGACCACGTGCTCATGTTCTCGTGCCGCATCGTGTGGTTGCACAGCGTGTGCCCCTCGGCAACGATGCGCCGCACGAGCTCCGGGTGCTGCCGCACGTGCTCGCCCCACAGGCAGAAGACCGCCTCGACGTGGTGCTCGTCGAGCACGTCGAGCATCCGCGCCGTGTTGCGCGGGTCGGGCCCGTCGTCGAAGGTCAGCGCCGCCGTGCGGCCCGCGCGTCCGGTCGAGTCGACGATGGTGGCATCCGCCGACTCGCGGGGCCCGGCCTGCGCGGAACTCACCGCGCCGAACAACAATCCGACGGCCAACAGGCCCGCGCACACCCGCCCGCGCCGTCGCCGAAATCCTCGATTCACCATAATGGTCCTCCCCCAGGACGCTCCGACGCAGAATCGCCGGAAGCGCCCGGAAAGAATACGGGAAACACGAGAAACGTAGGACCGACCTCCGGGGATGTCAACGCCGCTCACCGGCGCATTCACCCCGACCGGACGCTTCCGGAGCACGACAACGAATACACCGGACAAAGCACCGTTCCACAGTGTACTCTGCTTTACCTGGACGAATTTAGTATTTACCGTCCTTTGTGCCGCCACGACTCGGGAGCGCAATTCGAAAACAGCCGGGGAACGCATTGACAATCCGACGTGACCTGGCCAACACTGCCCGGTGTCGACAGGCCTTGATCACCGTTGATCCCGGCCATCCGCGCGAGCATCGCTTCACCGACGGGCCCGTCGGTGCTCACCACCCGTTCGAAACCCCTCACGAGGAGGAAGCATGAGCACGGAGGATTCCTACGCACGTTCGTTCGGCCGCAGGAGTTTCCTCGGAGGAGCCGGAACTGTGGCACTGGGCGCATCCGCCCTGCTGCTGCCCGGAACCGCCTCCGCGGACACGACCATCACCCAGAACCAGACCGGAACCCACGGCGGATTCTACTATTCTTTCTGGACCAATGGTGGCGGTTCGGTCTCCATGACCCTGTCGTCCGGGGGCAGCTACAGCACCTCGTGGACCGACTGCGGCAATTTCGTCTGCGGAAAGGGATGGAGCAACGGCGGCCGCAGAAACGTGTACTACTCGGGCAGTTTCAACCCGTCCGGGAACGGATATCTGACCCTCTACGGGTGGACGTCGAATCCGCTCGTGGAGTACTACATCGTCGAGAGCTACGGCAGCTACCGCCCCGGCGGAGACGACCACCGGGGAACGGTCACCAGCGACGGCGGCACCTACGACATCTACCGCACGATGCGCTACGACGCGCCCTCCGTGGAGGGGACCGCGACGTTCCCGCAGTTCTGGAGCGTCCGGCAATCGCCGAGAGCGGGCGGAACGATTACCACCGGAAACCACTTCGACGCGTGGGCCCGGCACGACATGCCGCTGGGAAGTTTCGACCACTACATGATCCTGGCGACCGAGGGCTACCAGAGCAGCGGAAGCTCCAACATCACCGTCAGCGGATGACCGTCCGCACGAGAACCCTCCCCGGTCGGATCGACGGCCCGCCCTGATCCGACGAACCGGTGCGGACCGTCCACAGCGGACGCCCGGATGCGTGGGGCGCGGGCCGTTCCGGCGGCGTGCGCCCCACGGCGCTCGTGCACACCTACACCTTCTCGGACCGAAGCTCCGCCCAGCCCCGGTCGTGGTGCTGCCCCAGGCGTGCCCGAGGCACTCGTGGCCCGCGGTTGGCCAGCACGACGGCAGCGGCGACGAACGGCACGAGCACGGCCGCGACCGCGCTGAGCCAGGAGATCGCCGTGGCCAGGGGAAACCGCAGCGTCAGCAGACCGACCGCCACGGCGGGCCCACCGGTTCCGCAGTAGAACGCGAGGTACAACGCGGAGTTGATCGCCGCACGCTCCCGCGCCGGTGCGACCGCGTCCACGGCCGCGGCGGCCCCGCCGTAGGCCGGACCGTGCCCGAATCCGGCCACCACCGCCGCCAGCACGGTCACCATCAGCGCCCCACCACCGGTCCACGCCAGGGCCGCGAGCGCGGCCAGCAGCGCTCCCAGACCGATCAGCTGCGCACCACGCGCACCGCAGCGCGACACCAGAGGCTGGGACAGCACCGAGCAGACCAGCACGGCACCGAGCACGCCGCCGATGACCGCCAGGTCGTCGATCCCGGCGGCGCGGCCGAGCACCGTCGGGACGACCGCCAGGAAGAGACCGGCCACGGTCCAGGCGAGAAAACCGGTCGCCGCGGCGGAGGTGAACAGCCACCGCATCCCGGCCGGTATGCGCGGGCGCGTCGGACGCCAGCGGGCCACGCGCGCGGCGGGCGCGCTCAGCGCCGAGACGCGGTACCACCCCACCGCGAGCAGAACCAGGTGCACCACGTACGGCAGCACCCGCGGCGCGGGCGCGTACTGTGCCAGCAACCCGGCCACCACCGGCCCCGCGGCGGTTCCGCCCACGAAGGCCACACCGGCCAACACCGACGCCCGCCCCCGGTTGCCACCGGAAGCACGCGCCGTGATCAACGCCGTCGTCGCCCCCGTGGCCGCGCCCAGCGCCACCCCCTGCGCGGCGCGGCCGAGCAGCAGCCAGCCGGGTCCGGTCGCCAGCGCGAAGCACCCCGAGGCGAGCGCGGCCACCACCACGCTGATCCGCAGCACCGCCCGGGAACCGAGCGCATCGGCCGCCGAACCGAACAGCAGCAACGCCGGAGCGCTGACCAGCGCGAACATCGCGTAGATCAGCGTCATCGTCAGGTCGCCGAACCCGAAGGCGTGCTGATAGCCCGGGTACAGCGGGCTGGGCAGATAGGCCCCGGCCGTGAGCACCACCAGCAGATACACCGCCGTGCGCACCTCGCGCGCGTCCCGGCGACTCCGGTGCACGATCCGACCGTGGGAAGCACCGGCACAACCCTCGTCGAAGATCCCTTTGAGCAGCACAACCACATCCTGGTGCTCGACACCAGCAAAGAGAAGCAAACGTTCGTGCAAGTAACTGTGTAAAATATTTGCATGATCGATCCGAAGCTGCGCGTGCTGCAGCTGGTGGCCCACCACGGCACGGTCACCGCCGCGGCGGCTGCGCTGCACTACACTCCCTCCGCGGTTTCGCACCAGCTGCGTCAGCTGGCCGCCGAGCTCGGCGTCGAACTGGTGACCCAGTCCGGCCGCGGCATCCGCCTGACCACCGCGGCGCACACCGTGCTCCGCCACGCCGACGTGCTCCACGCCCAGGTAGAACGCGCACGCGCCGAGCTGACCGCAGCCACCGAGGCGGCAGGCGGATCGTTCACCCTGTGCGGCTTCTCCACCGCCGCCATGCACCTGCTGCCCCCGGCCGCGGCCACCCTGCGCGACCACTACCCCCAGTCCACGGTGCGGGTCATCGAAGCCGAACCCGCCCGCTGCTTCGACCTGCTGCTGGCAGGCGACGCGGATCTGGCGCTGCTGATCGCCACCGCCGAGACTCCCCCGACTTCGGACACCCGCTTCGAGCAGCACCCCCTGCTGGACGACCCCCTCGACCTGGTCGTGCCCAGCGGGCACCCGCTGGCCGCCCGCAGGAGGGTCACCCTCGCCGACGCCGCCGACGAGCCGTGGATCGTGGGCCAGCCCGGCAGCACCTACCACCACCTGGTGCTCACCGCCTGCATGGCAGCCGGGTTCACCCCCAACATCGCCCACTACGCCGACGAGTGGGACACCGGCACCGCCCTGGTCGCCCACGAGTTCGGCATCATCCTCGTGCCCCGACTCGCCCGGCTGCACGAGGACCGGCCCGTGACACGCATCCCCCTGCACGGCGAGCCCGCCCCCGCACGCCGCATCCTCGCCGCCACCCGCCGCGGCAGCCGCGAGCACCCCGTGGTCACCACCGCCCTGGACACCATCACCACCACCGCCACCGCGCTGCACCCGGCACCCCGGCAGCCCGCCGAGCAGGAGGAATGAGCGGAGAAAGCGAATTCACCCGAGGCCACCACTGCTCGTCGTCATCCCGCCGGGCGGAATCAACCTCGGCGCGAAAGCACGCTGTATGAGGTCCAACCGGCCGCTGTCGGTCCGGATGACCTCTCGCGCTGGGAAGAAGGACGCGGCGGAACCACTCTCGGCAACATGTGGACCGTCGCCGAGCATCCGAACAGGCGGATGGTCTAGGCCACGATTCCCAAGAACTCCTGACGAAGCGGTTCGTTCGGTTCGGCTGCTCATCCGGATTGGGTGAGCAGCACCGACGTATACGGCGAACGCTCCACGAGGCGACAGAGCACACGAGGCAGCTAACTATTCGAAGTTCCCCGCAACGCTCCCGCTCTCGGCGTCTCACACGCAGGCTGTCCGACCGCCCACACGAGTTCCGCCCCGAAACCTCACTGCTGCCCCGGCCAGTCCACATCGGACTCGGTGGGCTGCTGATAAGCGAATCTGGCCACGTCGAAGCCGTACAGCTGCCGGATATCGGTGGCGATCCGGACGGGAAGCGCCCAACTCGGACAGACCACCCGCCCCGCCCCCCGCTTCCAACGGTCGACGAGACCGTTCTGCACCGGATCGTCGAGCTCCCTCAGACCGTGGGGTTCAGCCGGGTCACCGCAGCCCCGTTGACCGAGGTGCACCGGCGGGCACGTGGCTCAGCACCTACTGCGCGGATGGAGCGCTCGCCACGCGCCGCCGAAGCTCCGAGACCCGCCGACTGAGCTGATGGTTCACCGACATCAGTCCCAACAGCAACAACCCGACTCCGAGCCCGTACGAGTTCGCCCCACCGACCGGATCGATCAGCTGATCCCCCAGCAACACGCTCACCCCGGCCAACATCAGGAACAGGGCCACCACACGGTGGTACATCGCTGCCATGAAACTCCCCTTCAGGACTCGCCCTCAGCAGTTCCCGGAACTGCTCCGTTCAGTGCCACGAACAGGTTCGTCCGCAGCTGTGATCATGGTCTGAACGGGGGATTAGAGGATCTTCATCCTCCGCGCCCTACTCCACCGAACCGGCCTCGGCGACCGACGAACCAGCGATCCGTCCCGCCGCCCGCTCAGCTCACGGCCGCTGCCTGTCCCGGCCGCGCGCGGGCCGCACCGGCGCGACCTCCGCCTCGGTGGGACCGTCGACCACGGTGTTGGCGATGCCACCGATGCCCTCGACGGTCATCTCCACCACGTCGCCCGGCCGCAGCGGCGGCGGCTGCCCAGCACCGCCGGTGCCCCACAGCTCGGCCAGGCACCCGCCGTTGCCGCAGGTGCCCGAACCGAGCACGTCACCGGGACGCACCCGGCTGCCGCGCGCGGCGTGCGCGACCAGCTCCTCGAACGGCCAGCCCATATTGGACAGCAGGTCCCGGCCGAGCTCGACCCCGTTGACCGAGACGGTCATGGCCAACCGCAGGAACCCGTCGGCGTCCCGGTGCGGTTCCAGCTCGTCGGCGGTGACCAGCACCGGCCCCAGGGTCCCGGCGAAGTCCTTGCCCTTGGCCGGGCCGAGCCCCACCCGCATCTCCCGACGCTGCAGATCACGGGCGGACCAGTCGTTGAAGATCGTGTACCCCGCGATGTGCGAACGCGCCCGCTCCGGGGTGAGATCGGCCCCCACCCGCCCGATGACGGCGGCGACCTCGAGCTCGTAGTCCAGCACCGCGCACCCCGGCGGGACCGCGACCTCGTCGTGCGCGCCGATGAGCGAATGAGGGTTGGTGAAGTAGAAGGCCGGCGCCTCGTACCACTCCGGCACCACACCGGCCCGCCCCTCCACACCGCGGCGCACCCCCTCGACGTGCTCCTCGAAGGCCACGAAGTCCCGCACGGTGGGCGCTTCCAGCGGCGGCAGCAGCCGCACCTCCTCCAGCGGGACCGAGTCCCGCGCGGAGAGCGCTCCACGACCGGCCGCGAACAGCCGGTCCTCCCGCAGCAGGTCCAGCACCGTCGTTCCGAGCGGCAACCGGTGCAGCACACCGTCCACGACGACGCCGCACCGCACGGCCCCGCCGGGTTCCTCCACTGTGGCGAAACGCAACCTCGCTCCCTCCTCGTCGTCTCCGTCCCGGCCCCGGCGGTGCGATCACACCGGCGGCGCCTGGAACAGCCCGCGATCGGGATCGTTGAACGACTTCTTGGCGACGAACTCGTCCATCGGGTTGGCCGTGCCCCACTGGTCGGAGACCATCGGGTCGGTCAAGTCGTGCAGCCCGGGGTGCCAGGTGTCCTCGTCGAGCCGCTCCAGCTCGGTGGTGTACTCGACGGTGTTGCCCTGCGGGTCGAGGAAGTACGAGAAGGTGTTGTTGCCCGCCCTGTGCCGGCCCGGCCCCCACACCTTCTCCACCCCGGCGCGCATCAGCCTGCCGGAACCGCGCATGTACTCGTCGAGGCCGCGCATCTCGAAGCTGGCGTGGTGCAGCGAGGCGTGCGGGCAGCGAGACACCGCGAAGCTGTGGTGCCAGTCGTTGCAGCGCAGGAACCACATCATGCGGCCATTCTCCGGGTGCATCAGCACATCGGACAGCGCGAAGTCGAGGTGGCGCCGGTAGAAGTCGACCGTGGCCTCCGGCTCGGCCGAGTTGACCACCACGTGCGACAGCCGCACCGGCACGGACTCGGCCTCTTCGATCCTGCGGTGCGGGCGCAGCGCCACGTCGCTGGAGATCTCCACGGTGCGGCCCTCGTTGTCGAAGAACCGGAAACCGTAGCCCCCGCCCGGGGTGGCGATCACGCCCGGTTCGGAGATCAGCCGCACCCCGCTGCGCCCCAGCCGCACGGCCAGGGCGTCCACATCGGCCGCGTTGGCGGCGCCGAACGAGACCAGGTCGATGCGCTTGTCGGCGGCCTCACGCAGCCGCACCACGTACTGCTCCGGCGAGCCCTCCGCGGCCAGGAAGCTCACCCCCGTGTCGGCGGCGACCTCGGTCAGCCCCCACAGGTTGCGGTAGAACTCCAGCTCCCGGTCGAAGTCGGGCACGGCCACCGCGATGTGCCGCAGGTGCGTGATCAGGCGATCCATGGGAAACCCTCCCGGAGGTGCGAGCGTTACTGCGTGTCCTGCTCTCGCCCGGCGCGCGGAACGAGACCGAGGAGTTCGGCGTTTCCGGTGCTGATGGCGTGCTGGTCCTCTACGGACAGCTCGGCCGCGGCCAGCCGGTCGACGGGATCCGGCACCCCCATGTCGAACGGGTGGTCGGAACCGAGCAGCACCCGGTCGGCGCCGACCGCGGCGACCAGCGCGCGCAGCGCCTCGGGGGTGTGCACCAGCGAGTCGAACCAGAGCCCGCGCAGGTAGCTGCTCGGCGGGTGCGCGCACTCCCGCGCGTCGGGACGCACCTGCCAGGCGTGGTCCGAACGGCCGAGGTAGGTGGGCAGGTAGCCACCGCCGTGGGCGGCCAGCACCCGCAGCTCGGGGTGCCGGTCCAGCACGCCGGAGAAGATCAGGTGGGACAGCGCCACGGCGTTCTCCACCGGCTGGCCGACGGTGTTGGCCAGGTTGAAGCGATCGAGGCGGGCGCCGAGCGTGCAGCCGAACGGGTGCAGGAAGACCACCGCCCCGCGCCGGGCCGCGCGCTGCCAGAACGGTTCCAGCCGCGGGTCGGACAGCTCGACCGTGCCGCCGTCGGGTCGCTGGGCGTGCGAGGAGATCTCCACCCCGGCCAGCCCGCGATCCAGCGCGTCGTCCAGGGCAGCGGCAGCCAGCTCCGGGTGCTGCAGCGGGACCAGCCCGAGCCCGTGGAACCGGCCCGGGTCCGCGGCGACCGTGGCGGCGATCCCGCGGTTGGCGGTCAGCGCCACCGTCCACGCCGGACCGGGCTCGGCCCAGTAGTGGTACTGCGACGGCGAGGGCGACAGCAGCTGCGCGTGCACCCCGGCCGCGTCCATGTCGCGGCGCCGCGCGTCGAGGTCGGTCAGCCGGTGCATCCGCTCGGCAACCATGCGCCCGGACACGGCACTCGACTCCGCGCCCTGGCGCTGCAGGTCCAGCTCCTGCTGGGCCCGCAGCCCTGCAGCACCGGTCACCGCGTCCTCGACCTCGGTCAGCAGCACGTGCGCGTGCACGTCGACCACCGGGGCGCTCGGCTCTCCGCTCATGCCGGCCGCCCCACCACGCGCGCCACCCGGTCCATCAGCTCGGGGACGTCGCCCTGCTCGCCGTCGAGCAGCCACTGCCCCAGCTGCACGGAGGAGTCCACCACGGTGCGGGCCCGTTCGAGCCTGCGCGCGGTGAAGGCCTGCCACAGGGTCTCGTCCACCCGGGCCGAGTCGCTCAGCAGTTCGGCGAGCACGGCCGCGTCCTCTAGCGCCAGCGCCGCGCCCTGGGCCAGCGTGGGCGGGCACACGTGCACCGCGTCGCCGATGAGCACGACCCGGCCGCGGTGCCACGGCCCGTCCAGCAGGTGCGACTCGAACCACGTGTAGTTGATCCGGGACGGGTCGTCGAGGTGCGGGCTGATGTCGTCCCACGGCCCGTGGTAGTGCTCGGCCAGCTCCCGCATCACCGCCAGGCGCCGCTCGGCGGGAAGCTTGCTGCGGTACTGGGCGTCTTCGACCAGGTAGGCGTAGAGACCGTCCTCGGACACCGGGCAGTACCCGGCGATGTAGGCGGCCCCGCCGTAGTAGAGGTCGGTGTGGGTGACGCTGTCCGGCCGGGGAGTGAACGCCCGCCAGATGCCCATGCCGGTGGGGCGGGTGCTCAGCTCGACCCCGAGCATCCGCCGGGTCGAGGAGCGCACCCCGTCCGCGCCGACCGCCAGGTCGTAACGCGCCGAGGTGCCGTCGTCGAAGTCGGCCAGCACGCTGTCGGCGTCCTGCTCGAGCCCGGTGCAGCCGGTGCCGAAGTGGACGTTCACCCCCAGCTGCACCGCCCGGTCGGTGAGCACGCGGGCCAGGTCGGGGCGGTACATGCCGAGCGTGGCGGGCAGGTCGTCGCCGCCGGTGCGGGTGTCGGTGATCTCCTCCAGCAGCTCCCCCGAGGGGGCGCGCATCCCCAGCGTGGAGAAGGGGTATCCGCGGCGCCGGACCTCCTCCCACACGCCGAGCCGGCGCAGCACGCGCAGCGCGTTGCCCTGCAGGGTGATTCCCGAGCCGAGCGCGGTCACCTCGGGGTTGGTCTCGACCAGGTCGACGGCGACGCCCTGCTCGGCGAGCAGGACGGCGGTGGCGGTGCCAGCGGAACCACCGCCGATGACGAGTACGGAACGGACGGCGGGCATCTCGGTTCTCCTACTTCACGGCCAGCGGGTTGAGGGGTGAGCCCACGGCTCCGGTCACGGGCAGGGGCGCGGCGGTGAGCCAGAACTCGAAGCGGCCGTCGGCGGCGCAGTCGGCGGCCAGCTCGTCGAGGTCCCACATCTCGCCGATGAACAGACCCACGTGCGGGATCACCACCTGGTGCAGCGGCTGGAACGCCTCGTCGAACTCGTTGGGACGCACCTCGAAGCCCCACGTGTCGGTGGCGATCGCGGCGATCTCCGTGCCGTGCAGCCAGTCGGCGGTGGCGAACGACAGCCCGGGGGCGGGCCCGCCCGCGTAGTCGCCCCATCCTTCGCGGCGGGCGCGGGCGAGCCGGCCGGTCCGCACGCACAGCAGGTCTCCCCGACCGACGGTCACGCCCTGCGCGGCGGCGGTGGCCTCCAGCAGCTCGGTGTCGATCGCGAACCCGTCGGGCAGTTCGCCCTCGTCACCGGCGAACCGGCCCACGTCCAGCAGCACTCCCCGGCCTGCGATGTGGGCCGCGGCCGTCTCGATGCCGGTGACCCGGTCGCCCTCGCTGGTGACGACCTCCTCGGCGCGGCGGGAGTTGTAGGCGGTGCCGTGGTCGAAGATGTGGCCCAGCCCGTCCCACTGGGTGGAGCACTGCAGCGGCATGAACACCACGTCGTCGGCCCCGCCGAGCCCGTGCGGAAATCCCTGCCCCCGCGCTGCGTCGAGCCCGGTGTCGAGCATGGTGTGCACCGGGTTGGTCCGGCGCCGCCACCCGTTCTGCGGGCCGTTCGCGTCGAACCGCTGGGCCAGCGAGAACACCGTCCCGCGCCGCACCAGCCCGGCCCCCTCGACGCGTTTTCCCTCGTCGAGGAAGTTCAGGGTGCCCAGCACGTCGTCGGCGCCCCACCGGCCTGCGTTCGAGCAGCGCCGCGCCGCGGCGGCGACGGCCCCCTCGGGATCGCTCGAGTCCATCACACCTCCTCGCCGACGCACCTGGTGCGCTGGGCGCCCAGGCCGGTGATCGTGGCCGTCATGACGTCGCCGGAGCGCAGCAGCCTGCCGTGGTGCAGCCCGTTGCCGGCCGGGCTGCCGGTCAGCACCAGATCCCCCGGAAGCAGCTCGGCCACCTGGGAGGCCGCCGAGACCAGCGCAGCCACGTCGAAGATCATGTCCGCTGTGGACTCGTCCTGCATGACCGCGTCGTTGAGCTCCAGCCTCAGCCGCAGCTCCCCCGGGTCCACGAACGACGACGGCACCAGCCACGGCCCGGTCGGCAGGAATCCCGGGGCGTTCTTGGCGCGCAGCCAGTCGGTGCCGATCTCGGGCATGTCCCGGCGAAACACCAGGTCCCGGGTGGTCAGATCGTTGACGATGGTGTATCCGGCCACGTGCTGGGCGGCCGACTCGCGGCCGACGCGGAAGGTCCTGCGGCCGATGACGGCGGCCAGCTCCAGCTCCCAGTCGTGCTGCTCGGAGTAGCCGGGCAGCACCACGTCGTCGTACGGGCCTGCGACCGCACCGGGCAGGCCGAGGAACAGGTACGGGGTGCCCTCGGCGGCCCGCCGGTCCATCATCTCCGCGGTCTCGGCCCGGACCCGCTCCTCCGTGCGCTCGGGGCCGAGCTCGGCGTGCTTGACGGCCAGGTCGACCACGTGGGTCCGGTAGTTGGCCCCGGCCTGCACGATCTGCCGGGGACGCAGCGGGGCGCGCACCTCCAGGTCGCGCACCAGCAGCCAGTCGGCACGCCCCGAGCCCGCGGCCAGCTCTTCGAGTCGCGGCAACACCGCGTCCCAGTTCTCCACGATGGACGAGACCTCTCCCGGCAGCCCCGGGACGTCCGACAGGTTCAAGGTCCGATCATCGACCACGAGCCCGGGAAACTCCTCGTTTCCGGTGGCGAACGTGCCGAGCGCGAACGGACTGCTGGCCTCAGCCACGGCGACGTCCTTTCGACTTCGTAACGACACGTTTACTCTGAAGCGCCACCAGGGCATCACGGAAGACGAATCTGCGAATGCTGGAGATCGATACCATCGATAAGAAGGCCGTGCACAACCTCGACCTCAACCTGCTGGTCTCGCTGCACCACCTGCTGCGGGAGCGCAGCGTCACCCAGGCCGCCCAGCGCATGAGCCTCGGCCAGCCCGCGCTGAGCGCCGCCCTGGGGCGGCTACGGCGGCACTTCGGTGACCAGCTGCTCACCCGGGTGGGAAACCACTACGAGCTCACCCCGCTGGCCGCGCGGCTGCGCCCGCGCACCGAGGCCGCCCTGGCCGGGGTCGAGCGGGTCTTCACCAGCGAACCCGTCTTCGACCCCGCCACCTCGCAGGCCACCTTCCGGGTGCTGGCCTCCGACTACGCCATGTCGCTGCTCGGCGGCCGGGTGGGGCGCCTGCTGACCGAGCGGGCGCCGAACATGCGGCTGCGGTTCGAGCTGCACAACCCGAGCGTGATCGACGCGGCCGACGAGGTGCTGCGCGACGTCGACGCGCTGCTGCTGCCGCACGGTTTCCTCACCGACCTGCCGAACCTCGACGTCTTCTCGGACACCTGGAGCTGCCTGGTGGCCGCGGACAACCCCCACGTGGGCGACGAGCTGACGATGGGGCACCTCGCCGAGCTGCCGTGGGTGCTGACCTACCACTCGCCCTCGGCGTTCACCCCGGCCGCGCGCCAGCTGCAGATGCTGGGCATCGAACCGGACGTGCAGGTGGTGGTGGAAAGCTTCCTCGCGCTGCCGTCCTTCGTCGCCGGGACGAACCGCATCGCGCTCACCCAGACCAAGCTCGCGCCGCTGCTCACCGCAGGGGGCGAGGTCCGCGCGCTGCCCTGCCCCTACGACGCCGTGCCGCTCGTCGAAGCCCTGTGGTGGCACCCCACGCACGACAACAGCCCCGAGCACACCTGGCTGCGCTCGATCTTCGCCGAGGCCGGACAGCAACTCGCCGAGGCTTCCGCCTGAACGGGCCCGCGGGAGCGGGCCCGGCGGGGCGATCGGAGGAAACCGGCGGTCGCCGAGACGAGAAGAGCACCCCCGGAGGCTCCGGGGGTGCTCGACGTGGCCGTGCGGCTCACTCGAACCGGCCGGTTTTCACCGCGGCGAGGAACGCCTGCCACTGCTTCCGGTCGGCGGTGACGTAGCCGAGGCCGCGGTCCTTGGTGTCCCGCACCGCCGCACCGTGGGGAATCCGGCCGACTTCGACGCAGTTACTGACTTTTCCTGACCGGCTCGATTTGCGCCATCCTTCGGGTTGTACAGTCACGACGAAACAGCCTCCATTTCCTCTGCGCAGTTGGCGATGAACTTGGCCGACTCCTCCTCGCTCATCGCCAACGTTCGCAGGGTAGTAACCGCTTCGGCGTACTCCTGCGCGATGGTCGGATTGTGCAGGAACGTGGCCGACTGGTAGTGCTCCAAATGCACGATCGGTGAGGCCTTGGGAAACTCGAAGTGCACGAACGCGCCCATGTGCGCCGGGTGCGCTGTGGTGAATCCCGCCCGCAGCACCTGAACTGCGATGTTGGGCCGCTCAGTCATGTCGATGATGTGACGCAGCTGCTCGGCCATCACGGCGGGCCCACCGATCGGTTCGGTCAACGCCCGTTCACTGATGATCGCGGTGAACGCGATCCCCTTGTCCGTCAGTATCTCGCGTCTGCCCACACGCATCAGTACGCGCGTCTCGCGCTCCTGCTCGGCCATCCCCTGCATGATGACGCGGGCATACGCGGAAGTCTGCAGCAAGCCGGGAACCAGGTCGGTGGCGACCTCGGAGATCGAAGTAGCGGTCCGCTCGAACTCGATGAGCGTGGTCAGTTCGTGCCTCGGTCCGTTGCGCCCCGTGGTGAGCCAGTCCGGCTGATCGGCGTCGCGAGCCATCTCGACGACGCGATCACGTTCGGCGGCAGGCACATCGCACGCAGCCAAGTACACCGCGACGAACTCGGGGGCGGGTACCTGACTCCCCGACTCGTACCGTCCGAGTTTGACGTGGTTGGTTTCGAGCTCGCGTGCCAGCGCACGAAGGCTCTGCCCGTTCGCCTCACGTGCTTCTCGCAGCTCAGCGCCGAGCGCACGAGCTTTGGGTGTCCCACCTCTGGTAACCGCCATGTACCAGATACTAGGCGGTTCCCACTGGTACTTGACCATCACCTGTTTGAGGGATTGTGGACTGTGGACATGTTCCAGAAAACTGAAACATGTCCATCAGGAAGGACTTGACCATGTCCATCAGCACATGTGGAGCGCAGTGAATGTCTTCGACCACCAGAGCCCTGAAAGGTCCGGGTGTGAAGGTGCCGTGCCAGTCCGAAGGTGGGGCGGTGTCGTTGCGGGTCTCGACCGTGGACCGCGAGGTGCGCATCACCACGCCGACGATCTTCAACCGGACGCGGTGGACGCTCGAGCAGGCCCGCGAGCTGCGCGACGTGCTCGACGCGGCGCTGCGGGAGTGGTCGTGAACCGGGGCGAGCTGGCCGTGTGGACCGCGCACGAGCAGTGGCGCATGGAGCAGCTGTCCTACGACCTGGCCGGTGGGCACGCCACCGGGCGGCAGTGCCGCGAAGCCGCCGCGGTGTTCGACCACCTCGCCGCACAGCTGCGCGGCCACGCCGACGGACTCGACGGCACCGTGACCCTCGACGAGCCCGACCGTGATTGACCCGCTCGCCGAACCCGCGCGGGCCGATGCGGCACCCACCGAGATCATGCCGGCGGTGGCGCGGACACCGCGCTGGACGCACTGGTCGGGAACACTGTCGCCCACGGTGATGAGAGTGGACTCCCCTGGTAGCTCGCACCTACCAGGGAAGCCCCTCCAGGATACCGCACCCGATCAACGCCCCGCGCCGGAGCTGATGCGCCGCGTCCTCGACGGACTGCGCCGCCTGTAGCAAGCACCGCCCGGCCGCGCCCCGACAGCGGCCGGGCGGTTCCACCCCTGCCCGCTGTTCGGAGGCAGCCATGAGCGTCACCAAGCACACGAACATCACCAGACGACTGCGCAGCCAGTTGGGCACCGAATTCAAGCACCACCACGAGAGCTGAAGCCAGCATCCGCTCACTGGCGCGGGCCAGCGGACGGTCCTACGGCTTCGTCCGCACCGTGCTCAGCGAAGCGGGAACGCGACTGCGCGCACGCGGCGGAGCGAACCGCCGGCGCACCACCACCGACACGCACTCGCCGGATTCTTCCGCCGAAACGCCGGGCTCCTCCGCCGAAGCGCTGAACAGCGCCTGAATCCCCCGGAAAATCCCCTCGGCGGGCTCCGGTGCCCCACCAGGCCGGATCACCTGTCGGACCTCTGCTCCGCGATGGCGGACTCGATGCGCATGCCCTGCCCGACCACGCACAGCAGGACAGCGATGAGATTCGGAGTGGACTGGGCGGGGGCGTCGGTGACGAGCTGGATCACGGCGATGAGCGCTGCGGCCAGCAGTGCCGTGTTGCCGACGGGACGCAGGTTGGCCACCGGTCTGGACGATCTGTCGAACATCCCCCCGATCGTGCAGCAGGGACACGCGTTCCCCGAAGAACCCTCGCAAAGCTGCGAAACGCCGAAAAACGCCCCGAGAACCGGCAACAGCACGAAACCTTCCTCGAACACGAGGAGTCCTCGCCGGACGCGAAATTTGGCCCCCGACCGGAAAAGCGGGATAGGCTGCCGACATGTCGCACGACGCGGAACCAGCCGCCCAGGTGGAGGACGCGAACTTCGACCGGCCCAGCATCGCGCGGATGTACGACTACCACCTCGGCGGGTCCGCGAACTTCGCCGTCGACCGGGCCGCGGCCGAACAGGCGCTGCGGATCGCCCCCACCGAACGGGACTACTGCTGGGCCAACCGCTCGTTCCTGGGCCGCGCGGTCCGCACCCTGGTCACCGAGCACGGCATCGACCAGTTCCTCGACCTCGGCTCCGGGGTGCCGACCGTGGGCAACGTGCACGAGATCGCCCACCAGCACGACCCGTCCGCCCGAGTGGCCTATGTGGACTGGGACACCATCGCCTGCCACCACGCCCGCCACCTGCTCGGCAGCTCGGAACACCGCGTCACGGTGACCGAAGCCGACGTGGGCGACCCCGCCACCGTGCTCGGCGCCCCCGGGGTGGCGGGACTGCTGGACTTCACCCGCCCGATCGCGGTACTGGCCTTCGGCATCCTCGACATCCTGCCCACCACCGACGGAGCGGGTCTGGTGGCGCACTACCGCGACGCCTGCGTGCCGGGCAGTGCGCTGGCGGTGTCCAACAACGCCCAGCTCAGCCGCACCGACCAGGAAGTCGCAGGCCTGCGCTCCCTGCTGGCCGACACCGCCACCCCGAACCTGCACATGCGCACCAGCGAGGAAGTCGCCGCGCTGCTGCCCGGATACACCCTGCTGGAACCGGGAGTGGTCCCCGCGGCGCTGTGGCGCCCCGACCAGACCGTCACCGAGCAGCAAGCACGGCGCGGCAACGTCCACGGAGCCGTCGGAATCCTGCCCTAGGAAGCACGCGGGCCAGCTTGGGTCCACGGGGAACCTCGGCCGGGAGCTGCTGCGGGAGCCAGTACACCGAGCGCGCCTCGTCGGCGTGGGCCGAGGCGCGTCGTCGCGGCGGTCGCCGGGGACTGCTCCCGATTCCGCCCGTCCCCTGCTGGCGGGATCACTCGGGCGCGGAGGCCGTGACGGTGGCGACCTCGGCGTGCAGGGCCTCGAGCACCGCGGCGACGCCGGGGCTGGTCGCCGTACCGGTGCGGACCAGTGCCTCCATGTGCCGAGCGGCGCGGATGCCGCTCAGCGGGCGCTGCAGCAGCCAGGTCCAGTTGGTGGTGTAGCGCGGCAGCAGGGCGACGCCGTGCCCGGCGGCCACCAGCTCCTCGGTGACGCGGAAGTCGTTGATGCGCTGCACCACGCGCGGACGCACGCCGGTGCGCACCGTCAGCGAACCCAGCACGTCGTCGACGGGCATCCCCACCTCGACGCTGATCCACGGATCGGTGTCCAACTCCTCCAGCCGCACGGTGCGCCGCCCCTCCAGCCGGTGCCCGGGAGGCAGCGCCACGTCCAACGGCTCCCGCAGCAGCGGAACGGCGTCCGCGCGCTCGTCGGCGGCCGAGAAACCGCGCTCGTCGTAGTGGGTGACCACGATGTCGAAGTCGGCCAGCAGGCCCTTGGCCTCGGAGTGGCGCACGTCGACATCGCGGTAGTCCACGGTCAGCTCCGACAGCGCGTCCACCCGGCGGATCAGCCCGGCCAGCAGCAACAGCGCCCCCGAGGGGAACAGGGCCACCCGCACCCGCCCGCGGGGCACCGTCCGGAAGGCGTCCAGCTCCGCCTCGGCGCGTTCGGAGGCCGCCAGGACCTCGTCGGCGTGCCGCAGGAGGGCCTCCCCGGCGTCGGTGAGCCGGAGGCCGCGCCCGGCCGGCTCGGTCAACGCCACCCCCAGCTCCGCCGACAGCGCCTTGATCTGCTGCGACACGGCCGAGGGCGTGCAGTGCACCGCGGCGGCCGCCGCGGCGACGGTGCCGCGGTTGGCCAGCTCGCGGAAGGTCCGCAGGCGCGTCATGTCCATGAAGCAATGCTACCGATGTGGTGTAAATATCTGAGCTGATGCTTCACGGTCGCGGGCGTGCAGGTTGAGCACGTGCCGATCCGAGACCGCCTGCTCGCTCTCACCGTCGCGGTGCTGTGGGGAGTCAACTTCCTGGCCATCGACGTGGGACTGCGACACTTCCCGCCGCTGCTGTTCGCCGCCCTGCGGTTCGCAGTGATCGCGGTGCCCACCCTGCTGCTCGTCCCCCGCCCGGGGGTGCCTGCGCGCTGGGTGCTCGGCTACGGGCTCGGATTCGGTACCGCCCAGTTCGGACTGCTGTTCACTGCCATCCATGTGGGAATGCCCGCCGGGCTGGCTTCCCTGGTGCTGCAGGCATCCGCTCCGTTCACCGTGCTGCTGGGGGTCCTGGTACTGCGGGAACGCCCCAGCGGCGTTCAGCTCGCCGGGATCACGTTGGCCATCGGCGGGATGGCGGTGATCCTCCTGCACCGCGCCGAGGTCGCCGCGGCGCTTCCCGTGGTGCTGACCCTGGCCGGGGCCCTGGGCTGGGCCCTCGGCAATCTCTGCAGCCGTCAGGCACTGTCCCCCACGAGTCACTCACGCCCGGAGGGACGGCCCGGCCAGGACGCCCCCATGCGGCTGACGCTGTGGATGTCGGTCGTGCCGCCGGTGCCGCTGGCGGCGCTGTCCGTGACGTTCGAGGGCCCGCGGGCCGGACTGCACGCGATGACCACTCTGGACATATCGACCGGGTGGCCGCACTGGCCGCGCTGGCCTACATCGTGGTGCTGGCCACCGTGGTGGCCTCGGGCATCTGGACCACCTTGATGCGGCGCCACCCCGCAGGTGTGGTCGCTCCCTTCTCACTGCTGGTGCCCGTGGTCGGCATGAGCACGAGCCGGCTCGTGCTCGGCGAGCAGTACTCCCTCGTCGAACTGGCCGCCGCCATCGTGGTCATCACCGGTGTGTTGCTGGGCAGCCACCGGCCTTCCCACACCACCCGGACCGGACCGGGCCTGTCCACCCACGACACCGAGCACGAACCCGTTCGAGCGGAGTAGCACCTGCCGAACCCCCGTCACGATCCGCTTGCGGTGTGCAACGAGCCGGACACAACGGGCCGGAGAAGTCCCGCGCCCGTGCGATCGTGATGACCATGAGACGTCGGGGAATCGTGGCGCTGCTACCGCTTGTCCTCGCCGGTTGTGCCGCGCATCCGACGCAACAGGACGGGCAGGCGTCGTCAACACCCTCCCCGAGCTCCGCTGCGCCCACGTCCACCACCACGAGTCCCTCCACTCCCACGAGCTCGACCACCGTCACGGACTCGGTCACCACCGGCTGCCCGGATACGGGCGTACGGCTCACGACCGACCTGGTGGAAACGGCGATGGGCCTGCGGCTGATGCACGTCGAGTTGGCCAACTGCGGCGACCGGCCTTACGCGCTGAACGGCTACCCACGCGTGCGCGTGCTGGACGAGGACCGGAAACCGTTGGACGTGCGGACCGCGCAGGGCTCGGCCGACATCGCCAGCGTCGACGGTTTCGACGCCCCACCCGAGGCGATCACGGTACGACCGGGTGAGCACGCCGAGACCCAGCTGATGTGGCGCAACACCAACACCAGCTTCGACGCTCCCGCAGTCGGTAAGTACCTGAGGATCACCCCGGCGCGGGACCGGCCCTGGCAACCGGTGGAGCCGGTCGGCCGGGAACGGAACCCGCCCGGGCAGGACCGCAACGAGATCACCATCAACCTCGGAAGCTCCGGCAAGCTCGGCACCAGCGCCTGGACTCACCAGTAGACTCCCCCGCCGCGCACCGGCTCGTCGAGCAACTCGTGCCGCCACGGGTTCTCCCGTGGTGCTCTCGCGAGGACGGTCCCGACGTTGTGGAGCAACTACCCGATGTCGGACCACCCGCTCACGAGCCCGCAAGAGGTTCCGTCAAGCGAGCACCTGATCAACCTGAACGGAAAACCCCAGCCAGGCAGGGTCAACGATCTGACGGGCCGTCTGTTGCGGTGATGCGGGTGACCGCCTCGCGGGTCAGGGCTCGGTCGTGAGGTTCGCGGGCCAGGGCGCGGTGCAGCGTCAGGCCTTCGACGAGCGCGTCGAGTTGACGGGCCGTGTCCGGGTCGAAGTGCCGTTCCAGGTGGTTACGGCTGCGGCGCATCCACTCGTGGGTGAGCTCCCTGTAGGCGGGTTCGCGAGCGGCGAGCGTGCACAGCTCCTGGGCGAGCACGAGATCGCGTTGATTGTCCTCGGACAGAGCGTGGACGAGGTCGGCCACGGCCTCGCAGGCCTGATCACGGTCGGCCGCGGTGGCGAGGTGATCGTCGAAGACGGCGACGATGTGGTCGGTGAACCGGGTGAACGCCTCGCGAAGCAGGTGATCGAACCCGGTGAAGTGATAGGTCATCGAGCCGAGGGGGACACCGGCACGCGTGGCGATCTTGCGGTGGGAGGCGTGGGCGCTCCCCTCCTCGGCGATGAGGTCGAGGGTGGCGGTGATGATGCGCTCGCGCCGTTGCGGGTCGGTGTGTCCGGTGGCCATGGCAACGCCTCCTCAGAGGGTGCGGACCGGGTGGGCGGGATTACCGACGGCGACGACATCGGCGGGCACGTCCTTGGTCACCACCGAGCCGGCGCCGATGACGGCGTTGTCACCGACGGTCACGCCGGGCAGGACGATGACGCCTCCACCGAGCCACACGTTGTCGCCGATGGTGATGGGCTGGGCGGTTTCCAACTTGTCGCGCCGTAGCTGCGGGTCGAGGGGGTGCGTGGGGGTAAGCAGCTGGACGCCGGGCCCGATCTGGCAGTCCGCGCCGATACCGATCGTCGCGACGTCCAGCGCGGTGAGGTTGTAGTTGACGAAAGTGCGCGCCCCGAGCGCGATGTTGCTGCCGTAGTCGACGTGCAAAGGGGGCCGCACGTGCGCCTGCTCCCCCACGGAGCCGAGCAGCTCGACGAGGATCGACCGGGCCGCCTCGGCGTCGTCGATGTAGGCGGCTTGGTAGCGGGCTGCCTGGTGCACGGCCCGTTGCTGCCCGCGGATGATCTCGGGGTCGTCGGCGATGTAGTACTCGCCCGCCCGCATGCGTTCGAGGTTCGTGCGCGGGTCCTGCGCGAAGTAGTCCGTCACCACGTGTACGACCGTACGCTCCCGGGTGCGCGCTGTGTGACCGAGCTAGCCGCCCGGTTCCCGGGCTCGTGGTCGCAGCACTCCGGCGTGCAGCAGGGCGAGCAACCCGGCCAGCGGAACCACCAGCAGTCCCGCCCTGAGCCCGGCGGCATCGGCGACCATCCCCACAGCGGGCGGGGAGAGCACGAAGCCCAGACGCATGAGCCACGAGACGATCGTCAGTCCCGAACCGTGCTTGAGCCCGGGAATCCGGTCGGCCTCGTGCATCGCCGCGGGCACCAGCGTGGCCACTCCGAGCCCGGCCGAGGCGAAACCGAGGATCGTCCCGCCCACCGTGGGCACGGCCAGGGCCAGGCTCATGCCTGCTGCGGTGAGGAACCCGCCCGCGCGGACCACGGCGCGCTGACCGAACCGGTCGACGAGCCGGTCACCGAGCAGGCGACCGATGAACTGGGCCCCGACCAGAGCCACGTAACCGGCAGCCGCCAGTGCTTCGGGCGCGTGCAGCGAGGTGGCGAGGTAGAGCGTGGCCCAGGAGTTGCCCGCGTCCTCGACGAGCGTGCCCGCGATGGCGATGACGACGAGCGCCCCCAGCACGACGGCGATGCGCGGCCTCGACATCGGAGTCCCCGCCCGCCCCGTGCGGTCCTCGGAGTCGGGCTCCGCCTCCGGTTCGACGTCGTGCCCGGGTAGGCAGAACCGCCAGGCGACGCCTGCGGCGATCGCGAACACCGTGGCCGAGATCGCCAGGTGGTGCTCCCGCGGCAGGCCGAGCGCGATCGCCGCGGCAGCCATGGAACCACCGGTGACGGCACCGATGGACCACACGGCGTGCAGCGAGTTGACGATGGAACGGCCGTAACGGCGCTGCACCCGCAATCCGTGGGCATTCTGCGCGACGTCGGTGACCGCGTCCATCGCTCCGGCCACGAACAACGCGGCGACGAACAGCACCACCGAGGTAGCCATCCCCGCGCCGAGCAACCCCGCCCCGGTCAGTACCGTGCTGACCACCGCCACGTGCGCCGAGCCCCACCGCCGTATCAGCGTCCCGGCAGCCAGGCCAGCAGCGAGCGCACCCACCGGAAACGCCACCACGGCCAGGCCGTAGGCGGCGTTGCCGATGCCGAGGTCGGCCTTGATCTCCGGGTACCTCGGGATGAGGTTGGCGAACAGCGCCCCATTGGTGAAGAACAGCACCGCAACAGCAACACGAGCCTGTCGTTCGGTCAGAGCGGGGCGCGGCGGTGCGACAACAGACACGTGCCGCACCCTACAAGGAGAGCGGACGAGCGTACACTCCTCGAGCCAGTGCAGGGCACGGAATCGCTGACCTACTTACCCCGGCCGAGCCCTTCGACGGACGCGGTCTCATGGGGCGTCCCAGCCGGCGAGGTCGACGGCTCCCGATCGAGACGTTGGAGCTCGCGCACCCCGTCGGCGAGCGTGCGGTCACCGAGCGCACCGAGCACGGCCTGCTCGGCCTCCGCGGTCAGCTCGGCGAAGTAGGACTGCGCGTTCGCGGCGACCCGGCAGTCGTGCTCGTTGCCCGAACGGCAGTTCCACAGCGGCTTGTCGCCCGTCGAGCAACGGTAGATCTCGGCCAGCGTGATCTGCTCTGCGGGCCGCGCCAGCCGAGCACCCCCCGCGCGCCCCTTGGTGCAGACGACGAGTTCGGCCCGCGCCAGCGGGACGAGCAGCTTGCGCACCAAGCTCGCGTTGGTGTCCATCCTCTCGGCGAGCTGGGCCGAACTGAGTGTCGGGGCCCCGTCCTCCTCCGCGGCCGCGAGGATCAGCATCGCCATCAGGCCACTGGAAAAGCGGATGTCCAGCACGCGGGCAACACCTCCCTTCCTCGGCCGAACCCGGCGACTGCTCACCGGCGGCACCCAGGCTAGCAACGCCTGGCGGTAGCACCCCCACAAAGAAGTGTATCTTTATTATGAACACTTTGTTTCGCGTGCACCAGGAGGACGCCCGCATGTCCGCTCACGCCGCCCAGGCACTCGACCGACCGTTCGCCCTCGGATCGATGGAAGTGCCGAACCGGCTGGTCATGGCCCCGATGACCCGCGACCAGTCCCCCGGCGGCGTTCCCGACGAGAACGTCGTCGCCTACTACGCCCGGCGCGCCGCCGCCGGAACCGGCCTGATCATCACCGAGGGCACCTACGTCGACGACCCCTCCGCCGGGGACAGCGCCAACGTGCCGCGCTTCCACGGGCAGGACGCGCTGGCGGGTTGGGGCGAGGTCGTCTCTGCCGTGCACGAGGCAGGCGGCAAGATCATGCCGCAGCTGTGGCACGTCGGCATCCAGCGCCAGGCAGGCAAACCGCCCTACCCCGACGCACCCTCGATCGGGCCCTCCGGCATCGCACTGGACGGCACCCCGCAGGCCGGTGAGGAACTCGCGCTGAACGACGTCGAGCGCATCGTCGAGGCCTTCGCCGCGGCCGCGCAGCAGGCCGAGCGCACCGGCTTCGACGGCGTGGAGATCCACGGCGCGCACGGCTACCTGATCGACCAGTTCCTGTGGGAACGCACCAACAAGCGCACCGACGCCTACGGCGGTTCCCCGGTCGAGCGCACCAAGTTCGCCGCCGACATCGTCGCCGCCGTGCGCGAACGGGTCTCGCCCGGATTCCCCGTAGTCCTGCGCTTCTCGCAGTGGAAGCTCGATCACTACAGCGCCAAACTCGCCGAGACCCCGGACGAGTTGCAGGCGATACTCGCCCCGCTGAGCGAGGCCGGCGTCGACGCCTTCCACGCCTCCGGACGTCGCTACTGGGAACCCGAGTTCCCCGAATCCGACCCGAACCTCAACATCGGCGGCTGGGCCCGCAAGCTCACCGGCAAGCCGGTCATCACCGTCGGCTCGGTCGGGCTGGACGCGGTGTTCGACCCGGCCACCCTCGCAGAGGGGTCGGGGACCAACGTGGCCAGCGTCGAAGGGCTGGCCGAGCGGCTGGAACGCGACGAGTTCGACCTCGTCGCCGTCGGTCGCGCGCTGCTGGCCGACCCGGAGTGGAGCCGCAAGGTCCTGGATGGCCGCGAGAGCGAGCTCGTCCCGTTCACCCGCGAGGCACTGACCACCCTGTACTGATCAGCCCGTGCTGATCACGCAGCACCGATCACGCCGCCCGGCGCGGGCGGGACAGCGGCCCACGAAGCAACTCCCGCGCGGAAGCTCGCCGCCCCCGCCCGCACCGGGCAGTCAGCGCCGGAACCGGACTCGCAGCAGCGTCCGGGACGGGCTCAGTCGAGCCCCCCACTCCTCGGCCAGCACCCCGACCAGATCCCGCTGGCACTGCTCCAGCAGCGCGGGAGTCCACTCGTCGACACCGAGCAGCTGGTTCGTCAGCACGAACAAGGACTCCCACCCTTCATCCAGCCCCTCGACAGGACACGAACCGGGGCACACACTGTCTCCGTGGCTGGATCACCCGGGGAATCGGTGCTGTCGCGCGTGGTGCGCATCGTCGAGTCGTTCGGCTCGGACACCCCCGCGCTGCGGGTCTCCGAGATCGCCCGCCGCGCCGACCTGCACATCGCCACGGCCTCCCGGCTGATCGAGGAACTCGTCGGCCACGGCTGGCTGCACCGCCACGCCGACCGCAGGATCCGGATCGGCGTGCGCCTGTGGGAGCTGGCCTCGCGGGCCTCCCCCACCCTGGACCTGCGCGAGGCCGCGATGCCCTTCCTGGAGGACCTGCACACCGCGGTGGGACACCACGTCCAGCTCGGCGTGCGGGAGAAGCGCGAGGCCCTGTTCGTCGAACGGCTCTCGGCCCCGGGCGCGATCGACAGCCTCACCCACGTCGCAGGCAGGCTCCCGCTGCACGCCTCCTCCGCCGGGCTCGTGCTGCTGGCACACGCCCCGACCTGGCTGCAGGAACGCGTGCTGGCCGAACCGCTGCCTGCCTACACCCCGCTGACCGTGGTCGACCCCGGGCAACTCCGGACACTGCTGGCCGAGGTGCGCACCAGCGGCTCCGCCCTCTGCCGCGGATTCATCGACACCCGCGCGGCAGGGGTGGCCGTTCCGCTGCGCGGCCCGGACGAGACGGTCGTGGCGGCGCTGTCGGTGATCGTGCCCAACGACGACACCGCGCGGATGCACGTGCCCGCCCTGCGGGCCGCCGCGCGCGGAATCTCCCGCGCCATGGGCACCCACCAGCGCCGGGCACCACGCGACCTCCGGCTCGCCGAGTGAACGCGCTCCGGCGAACCACCCCACCGCGGTAAAACGTTTTACGCCCCAGTCGGGCGCTCCGGGACTCCGCGTTCGACTCCAGCACCCCGACACGCGCACACCGAGCACGCCGCAGCACACAACGCGCGCCCCACGCGACCCGCCACTGCGACCCCCTGCCGCCCCGACGGCCCCGACGAGGAGCGCAACCGCTCCCACGGCGGGGTGAACACGGCAACCACCCGAAAACCGACTGGGCACAACGAACTCTCCTCCGTGAGGACACCCCGCGGCACGACCGCCCCCTGCCGCGCACACCGCACCGGAGCTCCGCCACGGCAACCGGCCTCCACCCCACGTCACCGGCGGGCTCGCCCGCGCTCGACACCCGCGCCACTGGCGCGCGACCCCGAGCCGGGCCGCCCGCGCGAATCTCGCGCACGGTCTTGTTCACAACCGCGAAGGCCGCTATGGTGCGTATCACTTTGAAACGATTTACCTCTGCGACTCCGCGAACGGAGCGTGAGAGACCAGGGTCAACGGATGGGAGGACCAATGGGGGTCCGTTCCAGTAACAAGCGCACAACGGGGTGGCGCGCCACCATCGCCGTGGCCATGTCGAACTACATCGAGGCGGGCTCGATCATCGCGATCGCCACGAGCCTCAGCCTGTGGCAGGAACGGTTCGACCTGGACAACCTGGCGGTCGGACTGCTCGCCTCGCTGAGCGCCAACGCGTTCGGCGCCGCGGCCGGCGCGGCCATCGGCGGTCCGCTGTGCGACCGATACGGCAGGAAGTTCATCTACACCTACGACCTGCTGCTGTACATGCTGGGCGTGCTGTTGGCCGTGTTCGCCACGTCCTACGGGATGCTGCTGACCGCCTTCGTGCTGACCGGCATCGCCGTCGGCGCCGGGGTGACCGCCTCGTGGACCTACATCGCCGAGGAAGCCCCGGCCCACCAACGAGCCGCGCACGTGGGCACCGCCCAGCTGGCCTGGTCGATCGGGCCGATGCTCGGCTACTTCCTGGCCGTCGTCGTGGCCCCGCTCGACCTGCTCGGCAGCAGGCTGATCTTCGCGCACCTGTTCGTCGTCGCCGCCATCACCTGGTGGGTGCGGCGCGGCCTGCCGGAGTCCGGGCTGTGGCGCGACCGGAGCACGACCCCGGGGCAGCGCCCCTCCTTCCTGGGCAGCCTGGGCGGGCTGTTCACCAAGAAGGCCAACCTCACCGCGCTGCTGTTCCTGTTCGGCGTCTACGCCCTGTGGAACACCGTGGCCGGGCAGTCCGGGATCTTCCAGCCGCGCGTGTACGACGCGGCCGGCTTCACCTCCGTGACCGAGCAGTACCTGCTGCAGGTGCTCATGTGGGGCTGCACCAGCGCGGCGACCTACTTCGGATTCATGCGGCTCGCCGACAGGATGAGCCGCCGGTGGCTGTACTGCTCCAGCGCCCTGCTCGGCATCCTCGCCTGGGCCGCGCTGATCTACGCCCCGCCGGGAGTGGCCACCCTGCTGTTCTTCGCGATCGGCTGGGGCGTGTCCATGGGCGTCGGCGCGCAGGCGTTCTACGGCCTGTGGACCAGCGAGCTGTTCGCCACGCGCTACCGCGCCAGCGCGCAGGGCGTGCTGTTCCTGGCCGCCCGCGTGCTCGTCGGCGTGCTCAGCGTCTGGTTCCCGAAGATGCTGGACCAGATCGGGCTGAAGGGACTCGGCCTGCTCATCCTCGGGCTGCTGGCGGCCTCCCTGCTCATCGGAACGCTGTGGACACCCCGCACCCAGGGCAAGGACCTCAAGCAGATCGAACGGGAACGCTACGGAAGCACCACCCCGAGCACTGAGGACCCGGTGATGAGCCCATGACCCGCGTGTGCTTCCAGCTGTGGATCGACCCGAACCGCCTCGACGAGTACCGCAGCCGCCACGCGGCCGTGTGGCCCGAGATGCTGCGCGAGCTCGAGGCCTCGGGGCGGCGCAACTACTCGCTGTTCCTGCGCCCGGACGGGCTGCTGATCGGCTACTACGAGACGGACTCCGCGACCGCTTCGGACTCCCACCTCGCGCAATCGCGGGTGGCCGCGATCTGGGAGGAGTACATGGCCGACCTCTTCGTCGGCCAGCACGGACGCGCCGACCAGAGCGCGACCACCCTCGAGGAGGTCTTCCACCTCGAGGACCAGCTCGCCGAGCTCGACGGGTCCCCTCCGCACGCGAGCACCACACCGGCGCTCGACGACTCCGATCCGAACGAAGGAGAACGATGACCGTGCCGCCTCGCTTCGACGAGATCACCGACACGCTCGCCCGTCAGTCCATCGAACTGCCCAGCTGGGCGCTCGGCAACTCCGGCACCCGCTTCAAGGTGTTCGGCACCCCCGGCACCCCGCGCAACACGCACGAGAAGATCGCCGACGCCGCCAAGGTGCACGAGATGACCGGGCTCGCACCGACCGTGGCGCTGCACATCCCGTGGGACGACGTCGGGGACTTCGCCGAGCTCAAGGCCCACGCCGAAGGTCTCGGAGTCGAGCTGGGCACGATCAACGCCAACACGTTCCAGGACGAGGACTACAAGTTCGGCAGCCTCACCCACTCCGACCCCGCGATCCGGCGCAAGGCCATCGACCACCACTTCCGGTGCATCGACATCATGCACGCCACCGGATCGACCGACCTCAAGATCTGGCTGGCCGACGGGACGAACTACCCCGGCCAGGACTCCCTGCGGGCGCGCCAGGACCGGCTCGCCGAGTCGCTGGCCGAGATCTACGAGCGGCTCGATGCGCACCAGCGGCTCGTGCTGGAGTACAAGTTCTTCGAACCGGCCTTCTACCACACCGACGTCCCCGACTGGGGGACCTCCTACGCGCAGGTCAGCGCGCTCGGCGACCGGGCGCTGACCTGCCTGGACACCGGCCACCACGCGCCGGGCACCAACATCGAGTTCATCGTCATGCAGCTGATGCGGCTGGGCAAGCTCGGCTCGTTCGACTTCAACTCGCGCTTCTACGCCGATGACGACCTGATCGTCGGCGCCGCCGACCCGTTCCAGCTGTTCCGCATCCTGCACGAGGTCATCGCGAACGGTGGGCTCGACGCGGACTCCCCGGTGCGCTTCATGCTCGACCAGTGCCACAACATCGAGGAGAAGATCCCCGGCCAGATCCGCTCGGTGCTCAACGTGCAGGAGATGACCGCACGCGCGCTGCTGGTCGACCGGGCCGCCCTCGAGAAGGCGCAGGCCGAGCACGACGTGCTCGGGGCGAACGAGGTGCTCATGGACGCCTTCCAGACCGACGTCCGACCGGCCCTGGCGCAGTGGCGCGCCTCGCGCGGACTGCCCGCCGAACCGATGCGCGCCTACGCCGAGTCCGGCCACCAGCAGTACCTGGCCGAGCAGCGCGTCGGCGGCGCGCAGGCCGGCTGGGGCTGACGGGCACCACCGGTCGATCCTCCTCGGCGAGCGGACGGGAGGCGGACGGGGCACCGCTCCCGTCCGCCGAGCCGGGAGCCGCCACGGGCACGGGCGGACACCGCGCGATGTCCGCCCGGCGAGGGACGCGAGCCCGGTCGGGCCCGTCAGCCCGACCGGTTCACGATCCCGGCCTCGTGGGCCAGGATCGCGGCCTCCACCCGGTTGCGGACGTCGAGCCTGCTCAGAACGGTGCTCACGTAGCTCTTGACCGTGCCCTCGACCACGTGCAACCGAGTCGCGATCTCCGCGTTCGACAGTCCCTGCCCGACCAGCGCCAGCACCGCGCGCTCCCGCTCGGCCAACGGCTCGATCCGCTCCAGCGCGGCGGAGCGCCGCGACATCCGACCCCCCGGATCGCCCACGCTCAGCTCCGTGATCACCCGGTGCGCCACCTTCGGGGACAGGAAGGCGGCACCGTCGGCCACGGCCCGCACCCCCGCGACGAGCTCGCGCGGGTCCCCGGACTTCAGCAGGAACCCGCTCGCCCCGTCACTCAGAGCCCGGGCAATGTAGGAGTCCTCCGAAAAGGTCGTCAGCATCACCACCGCCGTCTCCGGCACCACCCGACGAATCTCGGCTCCCGCGGTGAGGCCGTCCAGCTCGGGCATGCGGATGTCCAGCAGAACCACATCGGGACGGTGTTCGCGCGCCAGCTCCACGGCCTGCCGTCCGTCACCGGCCTCGGCCACCACCTCGATCTCCGCGTCGGACGCGAGGATCGCCCGCACCCCGGCACGGACCACGGCCTCGTCGTCGACGAGCAGCACCCGGATCAACGCCCTCCACTCCCATTCCACTGCGGACACCTGGTGGGGCCCGATCGAGCGACAACCGAGACCCGAACTCATTCTTCCCGAGAGCCGGGATCATCGACCACCGGCCTCGCGGGAGCAGTACCCGGAAGCGGAGTCATCTCAGGTAGCGAACACCGGCGCGTCAGACGCTCCACGCGACGCCACTCCCTTCGCGCTCGCCACACCGACCGTGCACAACTGCTTTACATCCTTTGATCGCACTTGGAGTACAGCACGGTTGACCCCCGGAGTGATCCGGGGGTCTTCTCGTCCCCGAGGAATCCTTCTTCCATCCGGTTCACAGGGACTTTTCCAGAACCAATTCCCAGGACAGCCACTCGACTTCTGCGACGAGCCCTGCCAGCCGATGCCGATGAACAGCACGAACGTGCTTGTCACCACGAACCTCCCGCCCGGATCACCATGCGCCAGGGCTTCCTGGAGTTCTTCCCGGGCATCCACCACCAAGTTCCCCTCGTCGTCCTCGCCCAACACCGTGCCGACGTTCACCCCGCCCGTGGAAACGAACTCGTGCATCTCCAGGCTCGGCATTTCCAGCTTGTGCGCCTTCCCATCAGGACGGCTCAACGAGCAGAGGACGGCCAGCGGCTGTCGCGCCCGGGACAAGAAAGGGGCGAGCGCATCCGGGGTCTTGTGAAAATAGAGCACCACCCTTGCCGTATCACGCCCTGCCCTGCGAATCTCGCACAGAAAAAATCTCTCTGTCAGGTCATCGGCGTCCTCGTCCACGGACTCGGGATCCAGGGAGGCCTGCTCGAGATCCCCCTTCAGAAGTGAGAAAGATTCATCCGCGGGCGATGCCGGAACTCCCGGATCCGCACTCTCCGAACAGAAATCCCCGTCTGCCACAGCACCCCTCCTCGAAGCAGGAACTCAGTGCTCGAGCACGTCCTTGTCGACCAGCCGCCCGTCCCGGAAGCAGAGCCGGTAGATGTCGAAGTCGGCGGGTAAAAACCCCGCCGTGGACCGATAGTACGCGCAGTCGGCACCGCGCGGCCTCGGAGGTGGTGAACCGGTACCGCGCTCGGGAATCTCACGCTCGGGCAGCACCCTGCCCAACGCCGGACGGGACTCGCCCACGCTGATCCCGCGGTACTCCTCCGGAGTCAACACCGAGGTGTAGGTGTCGTAGGCGTAGATCCCCATCAGGGTCAGCACGAGCAGCGTGCCCGCCACCGTCGGCCCCAGCACCGCCGCCAGCAGACTGCGCCGAGCCCGGCCACTGGCCCGGCGGAAGTCCCGCTCGGCCTCCGAGACCCGTTCCCCGTCCTCGGAGCCGTCCGGAACACGTCCCGGCTCGTGCGGCAGCCGCATGGCCACCGCGAACCCGCCGCCGTCCACCGGACCGGACTCGAGCGTTCCCCCCGACAACTTGGCCCGCTCCCGCAGCCCGACCAGCCCCTTGCTCCCTCGCGCATGCTCCCGAGCAGGCTCGGTCGCGGGACCGTTGGCGACCCGGACCTCCAACGCCTCGGGCAGCACGGACACCCGCACGCACACCGCCGCACCCGGCGCGTGCTTGGCCGCGTTGGTCAACGCCTCCTGCACCATCCGGTGCACGGCCCGGTAGCGCATCGACTCCAACCCGCCCAGCTCCTGCTCACCCTCCAGCCGCACGTCGACGCCGGCAGCCGCCGCGCTGTCCACCAGAGCACGCACGCTCCCGTCGGCCGGGGCCACCGGCAGCGGATCGCTCTCGTCACGCAGCACGCTGGTGATCTCGCGCAGCTGCTCGGTGGCCGTGGCGATGCTCGACCGCAGCTCCCCGGCCTTCGCGGCGTGCTGCTCGGAGATGCCCTCCGCCACCTCCAGCGCTCCCGCGTGCAGCGCGGCCAGGCTCAGGTGGTGCCCGAGGAAGTCGTGCATGTCGTGGGCGAGGCGAGCCCGCTCCCGCAGTCGAGCCTGGTCGGCCACGATGCGCTGCTGCTCCTCCAACCGCGCGGCGCGCTCCCAGCCCGCGCGCACCAGGGCCTCCCGCTGCTTGCGATACACCCCCACCAACCACGGGAACAGCCCGAACACCACCGAGCCGCCCACGCGCAACGCCCAGTCGTAAGGATCGAGACCGAGGGAGAGCACCGTCGCCGAACCGCCCACCACGGCCAGCGCGAAGACCGCCGGGGTCACCCGTTCGTCACTCGTGCGCCGCCCCGCGACCTGACCGGCCAGGGCCAGCGCGAGCACGTAGCGCCAGTCGACCAGCGCCGCGAGCACCGCCACCAGCAGCGCGGCGACCGGCAGACGACGGCAGGACAGCACCACGTAGGCGGTCAGCACCACGCCGATCACCACGGCGGGCAGCCCCCGCCGGGCGAGGTCGAACGCGAACGGCGCCGCGGTCGCCGCCCACAGCACCAGATCGCGCAGGACCCGCCGGGCCGACCACGGCTCGGCGGGCAGCGGGCCGAGGACGGCTCCGACCGCGTTGGACACCGAATCACGCACCTCGGCGAGGCTATCGAAACATCACCTCACCCGTTCACGGATTTCCACTTCCGGCCGGCACCGGAGAGCGCGTGCGGTCGTGCGCTGCCGGAACCGGACGGTCCCGGCGAACCGGAGCACGGTCCGCATCACCGTGCTCCACCGGAACGCGCCCCGCCCGGAGCTACTCCACCGTGGAGTGCTGTCGACGTGGCCGCGCTTCGCCCACCTCCGCGAGCTCACCCGCCCCGAGCAGGACACCGAGCCCGCGCTGCTCGCGCAGGCGCACCACGAGCGGGGAGACCGCCCGGCTCAACGCCACCACCACGACGGCTGCCACGAGACCACCGAGCAGCACCCCGACCAGAACGTCGTGCGGATAGTGCACCCCGACGAACACGCGGGAGCAGGCCCCCAGCGCGGACAGCAGAGCCGTCGGCACCCCGAGCCGGGGCCAGGCCAGCAGCACCCCGACCGCCACGGCCCCGGCGACGGTCGCGTGGTTGCTCGGGAACGCCCAATCACTCGCGGGAGGACACTCCGCGGGGATCTCGAACTCGGGGAAGGTGTGACACGGGCGCGGCGCTCGCAGCAGCGTCTTCGAGAACTCGCTGGTCAGGTAGGCGAACACCACCCCCGCCGGAGCCAGGAGCGCACGCGCCATCACCGAGGCCCCGCGCTTCCGGGCCCGCCACCAGACCAGCAGCAGCACCGCCGCGAACAGCACCACCACCGCCTCGGTGAACAGGGCGGCGAGCTCCCGCAGCCAGGAGGGGGTGGAGCGGGTGAGATCGGCGATCTCGAGATACCACTCGGCACTGACGTCCGGTACATCCACGATGCCGGAGGAGCCGGTCGACTCCCCCACCGGCTCCTGCGGCGCCGCGGTCGCCGTCGGAACCACCGCGCTCGGTGCCGGTCCCACCGCTCCCGCCGCGGCCGACACCATCGCGTACCGCCGACGTCCCGTCGTTGCCATGCGAGCCTCTCCGCTCTCCGCCCTCGACACTTCCTCCGGGAAGGTAAGTAGACCCGCTCCGGGGAAACATCGCACTCGAGTAACCGATCGGTTCGACTTTCGGCAGGGACGGTCGACGACGAACGTGAACGGGCAGGCGGCCGGCCCACCGGGAACCGTCCCCTTCCGAACCCGCGGAACCCGTGCGCCGCCGGACGAGCTCCCCTCCCTGCACGCCCCGACGCGTTCGAAAAACACCGGCTACACCCCCCTGCCCGCGAGCCGGACCGGTTCCCCGTCTCAATTCGAGACACCGATCGGAGCAGCGGGGTAGTAACCTGTGTCACAGTCGATGTCCGCGCAGCGGAGCGTACGAGGAGGTGCGTGGTGAACGAGCTCGCCGAACGGGTTCACGCGGGCGACGCACCGGTCGTCCCCACCCAGCGACTCTCGGCGTCCTGGCAGCGCAGCCAGGACTACGGAGCCCCAGCGGAACGGATCGCCCCGGTCTACACCGGCGACGTCGACGACGAGTCGCTGTTCTTCCGGTGCGGCCAGCAGGTCCTGCACGGCCTGCACGAGACCCTCGCCAACGAGCCGGTCAGCCTGATGCTGACCGACCACGACGGCCACGTGCTCAGCCGGACCTGCCAGGACCGCACCCTGCTCAAAGCTCTCGACAGCACCTACCTCGCCCCCGGATTCGCCTTCTCCGAACGGGAAGCGGGCACCAACGGGCTCGGCCTCGCGCTGGCCGACCGGATGCCGTCACTGGTCCGCGGGGACGAGCACTACTGCACCGGACTGTGGGACTACACCTGCGCCGCCGTCCCGGTCCTGGATCCCGTGCACGGCTGGCTGCTCGGCAGCGTCAACCTGACCACCTGGTCGCGGAAGTCGGCCGACCTGCTGTTCGCCCTGGCCCAGACGGCCGCCGGACACACCTCGGCACTGATGCTGGCCCGCGGACGCGGCATGCGACCGCGCCCGACCCCGCGCGGCGAGGTGTTCAGGGTGAGCACAGCGGCACACCCCGAACCGGCACCCGAGCTGTCGGACTCCTGGCGAACCGCGCTGCGCGAGGTCCGGGCCGCGCTGGCCGACGGGCTCTCGGTCGGGGTCGTCGGGGAACCCGGGGTTGGCAAAACCACCCTGCTGGCCACGGCACTGCGCCGCACGCAGCCACACGACCGCATCCTGCACGCCAGCCCACCCGCCCCCGACGACACCGCGTCCTGGCTCGCGCTGTGGACCCCCGAACTGGGCAAGCACAACACCAGCGTCATCGCCGCCGACGTCGACACCCTCCCGTCGTGGGCGGCCACCGAACTCGCCGGAATCATCACGGCACAACCCCGGGGCCCGCTGGCCGTCACCGCGCGCGAGGCGACCACGATCCCGGAAGCACTCGCCCGGCACGTCGACGCGGTGGTCGACCTCCCACCGCTGCGGCGGCGCCCGGACGACGTGCTGCCGCTGGCCGAACACCTCGGCAAACGCGCCCGCGGCCGCGACGTCCGATTCACACCGGCGGCGTCCCGCGCACTGCGCACCTACCACTGGCCGGACAACGCCGAGCAACTCCGCCGCGTCGTCCGCGAGGCCGCTGCCCGCAGCGACGTGGTCGACACCCGACACCTGCCGCCCGAAGTGCTGTGCGGACCGACCCGCGCGTTGACCCGGATCGAAACGCTCGAGCGCGACGAGATCGTCCGCTGCCTCGCCGAACCGGGCACCACCCCCACGCGGGCCGCCGAGATCCTCGGGATGGGCCGGGCGACGATCTACCGCAAGATCGCGCAGTACGGCATCAGCGTCCCCGAGTGAGCAGGACGCGCCCCGAAACCGCTCCACGATCGGCCGCAAGGCCAACCCGGCACGGCCGAGGGGCGAAATCCGCACCGCCACGGCGATTCCGGAAAGGCAAAACCGCCCTGCCCGAAGGGTTCCCGGGCGGACAATTCCCGACGGGACGCCCGGGAACTCCTCGGTAACCAGTCGGGACACCGCATTCCGCGCCGCAACACGTCGTTTTCCCCGAGCGCGAGCGTCCTCGACGACGATCTTCCGATCAGGACGTCTCAAACTGAGACGTTCGGCCGCCCCGCATTCCCGCTTCTCCCGCCTAACGTTCCCACCAACGCAGCGAAGCTGTCGGTAACCACGGAGGACGGCACATGTACACCAAGGACGGCGAAACCTACTTCATCGTCGACGCCCACGTCGCCCTGTGGGACGCGCGCCCCGAGAACCAGCGCAACATCCACGGCAAACAGTTCATCGACTGCTTCTACGACTACCACCGCAACCTCAGCCCCGAATCCGAGAAGTGGCCCTACGAGGAGTTCCTCCACCAGGGCAGCGAACGACTCATGCGCGACCTGTTCGACGAGGGCCACGTGGACCACGCGATCTTTCAACCGGCGTTGCTCGACGAGTTCTACCGGAACGGTTTCGGGCAGACCGAAGAGGCCTTCGCGCTGGCCAACGCCCACCCGGACAAACTCACCTACAACCACTGCTGGGACCCGCGATTCGGCGAGGGCGGGCTCAAGCAGCTGCGCGAGGACGCGAAACGCTTCGGGCTCAAGGGCTGCAAGCTCTACACCGCCGAGTGGCGCGGCCAGTCGCGCGGCTGGAAGCTCGACGACCCGTGGTCGTACCGCTACCTGGAAACGGCGCGGGAACTGGGCATCCGCAACATCCACATCCACAAAGGACCGACCGTGCGCCCCCTCGACCGGGACGCCTTCGACGTCGCCGACGTCGACAAGGCCGCCACGGACTTCCCCGAACTGAACTTCGTGATCGAACACGTCGGGCTGCCGCGGCTGGAGGACTTCTGCTGGATAGCCACCCAGGAGCCCAACGTGCACGCGGGGCTGGCCGTGGCGATCCCGTTCATGCACACCCGACCGAGGTACTTCGCGGAGATCATCGGGGAGCTGCTGTACTGGCTCGACGAGGACCGCATCCAGTTCTCCAGCGACTACGCGATCTGGACCCCGCGCTGGCTGGTCGAACGGTTCGTGGACTTCCAGATCCCGGAGGACATGACCGAGTACCCACCGCTGACCACCGCGCAGAAGAAGAAGATCCTCGGACTCAACGCCGCCGAGATGTACGACATCCCCGTGCCCGCCGAGCTCCGGCTGGACCAGCCGCGCACCGCGGAGGTGGTCTGAGTGCGCACCCCCGAACAACACGCCCGCGCCGCGCTCGACGCCGTCGTCGACCCCGAACTGGACGAGCCGATCACCGAGCTCGGCTTCGTCCGCTCCCTCGAGGTCGACGACGGGCGGGTCACCGTGCACCTGCGGCTGCCCACCCCCTTCTGCGCACCGAACTTCGCCTACCTGATGGCCTCGGACGCCAAGGACGTGCTCACCGAGCTGCCGTGGACCCGCGCGGTCACCGTCGAACTCGACGACCACCACGACTCCGAGGTGATCAACCGCGGACTCGCCGCCGAGGCCGGCTACCGCGGCACCTTCGGCGCCGAGGCCGACACCGACCTCGACGAGCTGCGCCGCACGTTCCACCGCAAGGCCCACACCGCGGCGATGGAACGAGCCCTGACCGGGATGCTGCGCGCCGACCCGGACCTCGCCGAGACCGACCTGCACCGCGTCACCATCGCCGACCTGCCCGACGACGGCACCACCCGCGCCCTGCTGCGCCGCCGCAGCGCGCTCGGGCTGGGCACCGACGCGACGCTGCCGGTGCTGGTCGACGAGCACGGCACCCCCTACCCGCGGGAGGAGATCCCGCTGCGGCTGCGGCGGGCCCGCTCCACCCGCATCTCCATCGACGGCAACGCCCACTTCTGCCGCGGCCTGCTGCGCACCCGCTACGCCGACGAAACCCCCGCGACCGAGGAGACCACAGCATGAGAGCCGTACAGGTCGTCGACTACCACCGGAACCCGGAGATGACCGACCTCGCCGCACCGACCGTCACCGATCCGCACGACGTGATCGTGCGGATCGGCGGCGCCGGGGTCTGCAGAACCGACATCCACGTCCTCGAAGGACAGTGGGCGGACAAGTCCGGGGTGAAACTGCCTTACACGCTCGGGCACGAGAACGCGGGCTGGGTCGCGGCCGTCGGCAGCGCGGTGACGAACGTGGCCGAGGGCGACAAGGTCATCGTCCACCCGATCGTCACCTGCGGACTGTGCCGGGCGTGCCGATCCGGCGAGGACGTGCACTGCACGCGATCCCTCTTCCCCGGCATCGACACCGCGGGCGGCTACGCCGAATACCTGCGCACCTCGGCGCGCAGCGTCGTCAAGCTCGACGACGCGCTCGAACCGGCCGAGGTGGCCGCGCTCGCCGACGCGGGCCTGACCGCCTACCACGCGGTGGCCAAGGCGGCGGCGCGGCTGAAGCCGGGCGACCGGTGCGTGATGATCGGGGCGGGCGGGCTCGGCCACATCGGAATCCAGGTGTTCAAGGCCCTCAGCGCCGCCGAGCTCGTGGTCCTGGACCGCAACCCCGCCGCCATCGAACTCGCCCGCGCGCTCGGAGCGGACCGGGGCGTCGTGGCCGACGGAACCCACCCCGAGCAGGTCCTGGAACTGACCGGCGGGCACGGAGCCGAGGCCGTGCTCGACTTCGTCGGGGAGGGCGGCAGCACCCGCGAGGGGCTGGGCATGCTGCGCCGGGCCGGTGACTACCACGTCATCGGCTACGGGGAGAACCTCGACATCGCCACCATCGACGTGATCTCGAGCGAGATCAACGTCATCGGCAACCTCATCGGCAGCTACGACGACCTGTGCGAGCTGATGAACCTCACCGCCCGCGGCCTGGTCAGCCTGCGCACCGAGCGCTACCGCCTCGACGACTTCCAGACCGCGCTCGACGATCTCGACGCGGGCCGCGTCCGCGGCCGCGCCATCCTCGTGCCCTGACCGAGCACCACGGGCGAGTCCACCCAGGACAACCGGCCGAAACACCCCTCGAGAATTCCCGCTCCACTCGAACGGGACCGCCCACCGCTCGAAAATTCACCACGAACCGGGAAAACGATGATCCTGATCACCGCGAAATTCCGCGTCAAACCCGCCTACGCCGACCAGTGGCCCGACATCGCCGCTGACTTCACCCGCGCGACCCGCCAGGAACCGGGCTGCCTCTGGTACGACTGGTCCCGCAGCGTCGACGACCCGAACGAGTACGTGCTGGTCGAGGCCTTCCGCGACGGCGAGGCCGGAGCCGCCCACGTCGCCTCCGAGCACTTCCGGACCGCGCAGCGGACGCTGCCGCCCTACCTCTCGGAAACCCCGCTGGTCATCAACACGACGGTTCCGCAGGACGACTGGTCCCGACTCGGCGAGATGGCCGTGCCGCACCAGGAATGACCGACCCCTTTCCCACCGCGCACCGGGAGAAAACCATGACCGGACAGGAGCAGTCACCGCGGACCGCGCTCGTCACCGGCGCCGCCCGCGGAATCGGCAGGGCCATCGCCCTGCGGCTGGCCGCCGACGGCCTCGACGTGGCGGTCAACGACGTCGCGGCCAACAACGACCAGCTCGACGAGGTCGCCGAGGAGATCGCGGCGACGGGCGCGAAATCGACCGGCATCCCGGCCGACGTGTCCGACCAGGACGCCGTGCAGAGCACGGTCGAACGCGTGGCCGACGAATTCGGCCAGCTCAACGTCATGGTGGCCAACGCGGGAATCGCCGACGTGCAACCACTGCTGGAGACCACGCCCGAGGACTTCGACCACCTGATGTCGATCAACCTCCGCGGGGTGTACCTGTGCTACACGGCCGCGGCCAGGCAGATGATCAGCCAGGGCACCGGCGGCAAGATCATCGGAGCCGCCTCGATCGTGGCCCACCGACCGTTCCCCCTGCTCGGGACCTACTCCACCTCCAAGTGGGCCGTGCGGGGACTCACCCAGTCGGCCGCGATGGAGTGGGCCCAGCACGGCATCACGGTCAACGCCTACTGCCCGGGCATCGTCGGCACCGCGATGTGGGACCACATCGACGAGAAGCTGGCGGAGAACGAGGGGCTGCGCAAGGGCGCGGCGATCGAGAAGTACTCGGAACTGATCCACCTCGGCCGGGTGTCGGTGCCCGAGGACGTGGCCCGCTTCGTCTCCTACCTGTCCTCCGCCGACTCCGACTACATGACCGGCCAGTCCGTGATGATCGACGGAGGAATCCAGTTCACCTGACCACTCCGGACACGAAGTCCCGGAACGGAACGCGGGGCGGGCGGGCCTTCGACCCGCCCGCCCCGCACTTCTCCCCCGAGATGCGCACCCCGCACGTGCCGACCACTCAGCAGAGCGCGGAACGCCACCGAGGCCGCACCTTGGAAACCGGGCCGAAAACCACCCGAAACGTCCTCCGACAGGCGGGCAGACAGGTGCCTTCGCAGCTGTTGAGGTGAAGGGGGCGATCATCGAGAACGAACCGGGAGGATCGGGTGGACGTCCCCACCGTGCTACAGCAGCTCGACGAACCATCCACAGTGACGTTTCAATCCGCTCCGGAACTGGCCGGACAGGTCCAGCAGAAAGCCAAGAAGCTCGATGAGGAACGTCGCGAACGAGGCGAATCGCCACACACGCGAAAAGACCCGCTCACAGCGGTGAGCGAAGCACAACGCTCCGCGAGTATGCACATCACCCCATGGGAAGTGCTGCACACCCTCGCCCGTGCCACCGCGCTGGGCCGCCACGGTTCATCGCGCGCCCTTGCCCAGCACTGGGACTGCCTGCGCTACGTCACCGCGCTACAGAACAACCACCAGAGACGGATGGAACGGTCCGCCGACGGCAAAGACCCCCGATACCACCGCAAGGCGGTGCAGGCTCAGGACCTGGGAATCGCATTCGGACTCGCCACCGCACAACACATCATGCGACAACGACATCCGGACTACCGGTTCGACATCGTCGACGCGGAACTGGCACTCGAAGCCGGATGGGTCATGCGGGGGTCCAGAAGCATCTCACGCGAGAATACCAAGCTGCTGCCGAACTACTTCCTGGTCGGGCGCAAGCCTGATGCTCCGAGCCGCATCGTCGCGGTGGACTGCAGAGGTTCACACGGCAAAGCCGAAGTTCAGCACAAGCAACTGGCCCAGTCGGCCGCCCACACGCAGACGTTCGTGCTCGGTGAGACAGGCTGCGAAGGTGTCCCGCCGCCCAGTCTGCTCATGGCAACCGGGATGGCCGCGAAAGGCGGCATCGAGACACGCGTTCTCGACCCGGACGGTCACGGAGTGCTTACCATGCCCGGCAAAACCGCCCCGGATCTGGACGGGCCGGTCGACGAACCGAACCTCGTGCCGTCCATCACCTACACCGACACCGAAGGGCAGCGTGACTCCCGCCCCGGATTCTGCCTGCCAACGAATCGCCGGGAATGGTTCTCCCGTGTCCTCGCCCGAACAACCGCCGCGAGCCTACTCACCTTCGCCGGTGACCGCGAAGCCGCTCGCAAGCTGCTTACCAAACGACAGGGTAACCGGCTCGGATCCGCACACTCCCACGTCAGCTCGGGAATGCGGTGCGACACCGGAATAGCACTCGGCGGCATGTCGTTCGTGGGCACCGATCACGTCTTCCGACTCGACCGACAACGTGTGGAGGTCTTCTCCGGAGTCCTGGAACCCCTGTACCAACACCTCGCGGGCGGACAACTCCACGAGTACGAGACCGCCCTCCCCGACGCGCTGACGTCCTGGAGACGAGGAAAGACCGACGCCGAACAGGACTGGGGCGGGACCGTGCACCTGGATTCAACCGGAGCGCTGCTGGCAATCCGGAAACAAAACAGCGCGCTCCGGCCACTCCGCTGAACCGCGACACCGCAACGGTACGGTGCCCCGACCGTCTTCTGGATCGGGAAGCGAGGGGTCCGCTCCGGCTGCGCAGTCTCCGGTGCAGCCGTGCGGCGGGCCCTATTCCCGGCTGTCGAAGACGTCGAGCCCCAACCTGGTGAAGGCCGCCTCCTCGTCCTGCAGCGCTCACGCGGCGGCTTGCCGCACGAATCGGAAGAGGTGGGTCACCACCCCGTCCTGCCAGTCGTGCAGATCGCGGATTTCCGGGACGAATCCGTGCTCGAGGGCGTGCCCGACGATGCCGCGCAGATCAGCCGTGGTGGAGGCGACGACGAAGACCTCGCCGCCGGGCGTCAGGATCTCGCGCGCGGCGAGTTGGGCGAAGAACCTCTCCAGCAGCGGAGTCCCCTCGCACACGTTGCGCACGACGTCGGGATCGTCGCTGACGGGCTGGCGCACCGCAGGCGGGTTGAACGTGATGACATCGGCTCGGGCCCCGTCGGGAAACCCCTCGAAGACGTCGGCCACCACGGGCACCAGGGGCGACCGCGCCGAGGAACCCACGTGCCGCTCGAAGTGACGAGCGGCAGTGGCCACGCTGTCGGAGTGCACGTCAACGGCGTGGATCTCCCGCGCACCGGCCAATCCGGCCGCGACGGCCTCGACACCGAGCCCGACTCCCATCGCCACATAGCGGCGGCCGCGCACCTCGATCCTGCCGTCGAACAACCGGTCGTAGATCATCCGGCTGGTATGTCCGGGCAGGAAAACACCCGGCGGCACCTCGAAGCGCAGCCCGTTCCACTCGTACTCGCGACGGCTGTGCAGGTCGGTCCTGGACTGGTTCAGCGCGACGATCCGCTCGGCGGACAGCGATTCCGGAAGCGCGTCGAGCAGATCCCGCCCCCGCGCTGCGTCGTTCACGGGTTCAAACATATCGAAAACGATATTCGTTTTCATAAAATTGTCAACATCGCCCACCGGGGCACACCGGATTCCTCGTCCCCGCCGTCCGAGACGGTGACGCTGCCCCACGACCCCGCCGTGCTCGGACGGGCGCGGCTGATCACCTCCCCTCCACCTCCCCCGAGAGACCACGACGCGGAGCCGATCGCGGCGCGGCTTATCGTGGGCGGGTGCGTTTGCTCCAGAAGCGGCGAGTGTGGTTGCGCTGGTGGGGCGGCAGGTTCCGCTCGCTGCTGTTCGACATCGCGGTGGCCGCCTTCATGGCCGGACCGATCCAGAACACCCTCGCGCCTGCCACCGTGCCGGTCGTGGTCCTCGCCGTGGCGACGATCCTGGCCTTCGTCGTGCGCCGCCGGTTCCCGTGGGCACCGCTGATCGGATCCGTCGCTCTGTACGTGCTCGGCACGGAGAGCATCGCCCCGCTGGTGGCGCTGTACACGATGGCCCGGTGGCGCGGTCCGGGCACGCAGTCCTGGATCGCCGTCGGGGTCGTCGCAGTCGCGCAGTACATCGGCGCCTACCCGATCGGGAATTCGTACCTGCTGGTGATACCGCTGGTGGTCGTGGGCATGACCACGCTTCTGGGGCTGTGGATCTTCCAGCGCAAACAGCTGGTGGTCACCCTGCGGGAACGCGCCGAGCAGGCCGAACGCGAGCGGGACCTGCTCGCCGAACGGGCCGTGACCGCCGAGCGGCGGCGCATCGCCCGCGAGATGCACGACGTGGTCGCCCACCGAGTCAGCGTGATCTCGGTGCAGGCCGGCGGGCTCACCATGGCCGCACCGGACGAACGCACCGGCGAGCTGGCCGAAACCATCCGCAGCACCAGCGTCACGGCGCTGAGCGAGCTGCGCAGCATGCTGCGGGTGCTGCGCGACGACACCACCGAGACCACGGAGCGGTCGAGCGCGGAACTGGCCACCGACCCCACCGTGGGCAGCATCGCCGCGCTGGTCCGCGAGAACGTGGAAGCAGGCGCCAACATCCACCTGGACATGCCCGAAGCGCTGCCGGAAACCTCCGGCGAGGTGGGCCGGGCCGCCTACCGCGTGGTGCAGGAAGCGCTGACCAACGCGGCCAAGCACGCCCCGCACGCCGCGGTGCACGTCGAGATCACCACCGCCGACGAGCAGCTCGTGGTGACCGTGTTCAACCGAGGCAGGGGCAGCATCAACGCCGGCACCGACACCGTCCCCGGATCCGGCTACGGACTGCTCGGCATGCGCGAACGCGTCACCCTGGCCGACGGCACACTGCACACCGGCCCGACCGAGGACGGCGGGTACCGTGTGCGGGCGGTCTTCCCCCTTCACACGGACGAGGTGGCAGCGACTTGAGCGTCAAGGTGATCCTGCTCGAGGACGAGGACCTGGTGCGCGGGGGCATCAGGATGATCCTGGACGCCGATCCCGACATCGAGGTCGTCGCCGAGGACGGCGACGGCGCCAACGCCACGGACCTCGTGAGCAAGCACCGCCCGGACGTGGTGCTGACCGACATCCAGATGCCCGCCGTCGGCGGCCTGGAAGTCACCCGCCGCCTCACCGCCCTGCCCAACGCCCCGGCCGTGGCCCTGCTGACCACGTTCGACCTCGACGAGTACGTCCACGCGGCCCTGCGCGACGGCGCGGCCGGGTTCCTGCTCAAGGACACCCCACCGCGCGATCTCGCCAGCGCCGTCCACGTCGTGGCAGGCGGCGAGGCGATGCTGTCCCCCCGGATCACCACGAAACTGCTGTCCAGCTTCGCGGGCAACTCCAACACCCACGCGGCCAAAGCCCGGACCGCGGAACTCACCGCCCGCGAACGCGAGGTCGCCGTGGCCGTGGCCCAGGGGTTGAACAACGCCGAGATCGCGAGCAAGCTCTACATGAGCCAGTCCACCGTCAAGGTCCACCTCGGACGGATCATGACCAAGCTCGACGCCACCAACCGCACCCAGGTCGCCATCACCACCCACGACGCCGGACTGGTCTGACCCGCGCAGGCACACCTCGTCCCCACTGCGGTGCTCCGAGCAGGACGTTGCCACAAAGTCGTAGGCGGGAATGATCTTTCGGCCGATCCCCGACCGCGGCCACCGGGGGAGCATGGTGGCATGAGCGACACACCCACCGCCTCCACGACGAGCCCCCCGCAGTTAGCTCCCGCAGCGAACACCGGCAGACTGGTCGGCCTGGACATCGCCCGCGGTCTCGCCGTGCTCGGGATGTTCGCCGCGCACGCGGGCCCTCCCGGCTGGCTGTACACGCTCGTGTCCGGGCGCTCCGCCGCGCTGTTCGCCGTGCTGGCCGGTGTGTCGCTGGCGCTGCTCAGCGGCGGTCCCCAACCGGTCACCGGCAGGAACCGCACCGCCACCGCGGTGCGGATCGCGGTGCGCGCGCTGGTGCTGTTCGTGATCGGGCTGGTGCTGACCACCCTGAACGTGCCCGCGATGGTCATCCTGGCCTTCTACGGCGTGCTGTTCGTGCTGGCCATCCCGGTGCTGCGGCTGCGCACCACGGCGCTGGCGAGCCTAGCCGCCGTGTTCGCCGTGGCGGCCCCGATCGCCTCGTTCCTGATCCGCAGCACCACACCCCCGAGGAAGACAATCGGATACGCCCCCGATCTCGCCGACTTCACCTCCCTCGACGGGCTCGCCCACGCCTTCCGGGCCCTCCTGCTCACCGGCGCCTACCCGGTGCTGACCTGGATCCCGTTCCTGCTGGCCGGGATGGCGCTGGGCAGGCTCGACCTGCGCGCGGTGTGCGGCAGGCTGGTGGGCATCGGAGTCGCCCTGGGGCTGCTCGGCTACGGCACCTCGTGGCTGGCCATGAACGTGTTCGGCGGCTTCGAGCGGATCCTGTCGCTGAGCGAGCAGTTCACCCCCGAGCTCGTCAGGATGATGCTGAAGTCGAACTACGGAATCGTGCCCACCACGGACCCGATCTACCTGCTCACCGCGGGGGCGCACAGCGGAACACCGCTCGAGGTCATCGGCGCCACCGGAGTCGCCACCGCCGTCATCGGGCTGTGCCTGCTCGCCGAACCGCTCCGCGGCGCACTGACCCCGCTGGCCTCCGTCGGCGCCCTCGCCCTGACCGCCTACGTCGGCCACCTCCTCGTGCTCAAGGCGCTCGGCCCGGACCACCCCGCCCAGCTGCTGGGACAGCACCCCTACGTTCCGCTGGTGCTGCTCGTCCTCGCGACACTCGTGCTCACTACGGTATGGCGTCTCCTGCTCGGACGCGGCCCGCTGGAATGGGGGCTGCACCACCTCTCCAGCGGCCCGGCGAAGTTGATTCGCCGCGACGGAAACCGGTGAACGAACCCGACCCCGGACCGTTCCGGGGCTCGGCTCCACCACGTCACCAACACCGAACGTGTTGCTGTGGTCACCTCGTGTGCTGAACTGGAACCATGACCTCACCGACACCGGCCGAGCTCTACCGCCGCTGGCTGGACGAACTGTGGAACGGATCCCCCGAAAACGCCCACGAGCTGGTCACGCCGGACTTCGTGGGCCACTGGCCCGACCGCGACGTCAGGGGCCCGCAGGAGCTGGCCGCGGTGATCGGGCAGACCCACGAGATGTTCACCGCGATCACGTTCACCCTGGAGGTTGGGCCGATGGTCGACGGGAACCTGGTCGCCGGCCGGTGGCTCGGACACGGGCACGCCGCGAACGGCACGACGACCTTCGTCGGCAACGACATCCTGCGTGTCCACGACGGACGTTTCACCGAGTACTGGAACGCGACCTCGGTCCGCTCGTGACCGCGCACCGGCGGGTGCCTCCCGCCACTCCCCACTGCACAGTGATCCACAGCACATGACCTTTCCCGCTCGGAACCGGAACCGCCCCCGCGCGCGACTCGCTCAACGGCACGGCGAGCCGCAGCAGGCGGGAGACGGGCGATGGCAGGCGAGCACGACAGCGGAGTCACCGCGGAGGAAGCGGACACGACTCCGAGATCCGGACTTCGGAGGAGACAGCCGAGAGGCGTGGGGCGAACGGCGCTGCGGCCACTGCTGTGGCGGCTGCACTTCCTCGGCGGTGTGCTGGCCGCACCGATCGTGCTGTCGCTGGCGGTAACGGGGATCCTGTTCGCCTGGAATCCGCAGATCGAGCAGGCCCTGCACGGAAAGGCGCTCACCGCGGTCGCCGACGGCCCGGCTCGGCCGTTGAGCCAACAGGTCGCAGCCGCGACCACCACCCATCCCGACTGGACCGTCTCGACTGTCACCCCGGCGGCCCCGCAAGCCCCGGGTGGGGAGCAAACCACCGGAGTGACACTGACCCCACCGGAAACCGAGTCGGACAAGTTCGACCAACCCCGTGGGGTCACGACCGTCTACGTCGACCCGGCCTCGGCGCGGGTGACCGGATCGATCGTCGAGGCCAACCGTCCCGAGGAGTGGTTGCGCAACCTGCACTCCAGCTGGCGGTTGGGAACGATGGCCACACCGCTGACCGAGCTCGCGGCCAGCTGGGTGCTGGTGTCGCTGCTGACCGGGCTGTACCTGTGGTGGCCGCGCAGCCGAAGGGCCTTGCGGCGCACCTTCCGGTTCCGCCGCCCGGGGCGAGCCCGCTGGCGCTCGCTCCACGGCGCCCTGGGAGCAGTGTTCTCCGCCGGACTGGCCCTGCTGGTCGTCACCGGGCTGACCTGGACCGAGTACGCCGGTTCGTGGATCGATCTCGCCAAGTTCCAGTTCCGGTCGGACGCCCCCGCGGTGTCCACACAGCTGGCGGCCGCACCTGCCACCGAAGGGGAACCGGCCGAGCAGTCCGATGTGCACACGACCACACCTGATCCACTCACCGGCATCGACCGGGTCGCGACCACGGCAGAAGAGGCCGGTCTGCGCGGGGTGGTCGAACTCGAACCACCGAAGCAGCCGGGCCTGGCGTGGACGGCCGGTGTCGACGACAACCGGTGGCCGGTCACCGCCACCAGCCTGGCCGTCGACCCCGACAGTGGCGAGGTCACCGACCGGGTGGGCTGGGACGACTACCCGGTACTGGCCAAGGCAACCACGCTGGGGATCGACTTCCACCAGGCCCAGCTGTTCGGCACGGTCAACCGGATCGGGCTGACCGTCCTGGCCGCCGCACTGATCGTGCTCGTTCTCGCCGGATACCGCACCTGGTGGCTGCGCCGCCCCTCCGGAGGACTCGGCGTGCCACCTCGGATGGGCCCGTTGCTGCGCACCGCTCCCCTGCCGCTGCTGCTCGGATTCGGGCTGCTCATGGTGGCCCTGCCCCTGCTCGCCGTATCCTTCCTGGTCTACCTCCTGCTGGAGCGGTTGGGCCGCACCCTGCGCGGGCCGGGCCGGCGCACGCGCACCGCGACGGGCACGGGGGAGTAGAGGACACAACCGACGCGAACCAACCGAGCACACGCGGGTCCCCTGCGAGCCTGTCGCGTTGGAGGCGCGCCTCCAACGCGACAGGCTCGCAGCCAGTGCTTCCCGTTCACCGCGCCAGGAAAACGAGTGCTCGTGAGCAGCTGCCCTGGTAGAGCCCCGACGGGTGCTGAACAGCGGTGCTATGCACCGGGACACCCACGAGTCACCGGTTTACTCCCGCCTACTCGGACATCCACCAACGAAACGCCGTTTCGGCGAGCTCGGGCAACAACGCATCCGCGCGATGCAAACACTTCTCGAGGTCGGGTTCGACGGTACGCAGTTGCCACGCTCGCCGGATGCCGATCTCGTCGAGCTGTGCGGCGTCGAGCGAGCACTGACCGCTGATCGCGAGCACCGGAGTTCCGCTCTCCCGTGCCAGGCAGGCAAGAGTGCCCGGTGCTTTCCCGTAACTGCTCTGCGCGTCCATGGAACCTTCGCCGGTGATGACCACATCGAACGTGTTCAACTCCTCCGAGAGCCCGGTGGCGCTGAGGACAACGCGGGATCCGGAGTCGTACCGTGCGCGCAGGACCGCCTGTGCCGCGTAGCCGACCCCGCCTGCCGCTCCGGCACCGGGCCGGTCGGTGACATCCGGATCGAGCAGCTCGGCAAACCTGGTCAGCCCCATCTCCAGCTGTCGCACCTGTCCGGGGGTGGCACCTTTCTGCGGCCCGTAGGTCACGGCGGCTCCGTTGTCTCCCAGCAGTGGATTCGTCACGTCGCCTGCGAGAACGAACCGTCTCCCCTCGATCCGGGGGGCGAGGCCTGCGGTGCGCACCTCGGCGAGCTCGGTCAACGCACCACCCCCGAACGGAAGTTCCTCACCCGAGTCGTCCAGCAGCCGCACGCCCAGTGCCCGCAACATTCCCGCTCCCCCGTCGGTGGAGGCGCTGCCTCCGAGGGCGAGCGTGATCGTGTCACAACCGAACTCGGACGCTGCGAGGATCACGTCGCCAACACCCGAGGAGCACGCGGCCAACGGATCCAGGGGCTCGGGTGCTTTTTGTAGACCGCAGATGGTGGCGAGTTCGATGACCGCGTGACCACGATTCTCGGCGAATCCGGTCTCGATCGGACGACCGATCGCGTCGCGTGCTCGTGCGGGAACCCACCGGTAGCCCGTATTGAGCATCGCGTCCAGGGTTCCGTCACCACCGTCGGCGATCGGGTGCGTGTGCACCTCGGCTGCGGGGTCGGCACGCAGCACGCCATCGGCTATCAGCCGCGCGGCTTCGACTCCGGTCACCGACCCCTTGAACTTGTCCGGCGCTACCAGGACCCGTGGAGACCTCATCAGGAAACCACCCCCACCAGTGCGGCCATGGCGGGCACGAGCAACAGGATCACCAAACCACCGAGGAGGTCGAAGAGGAAGCCGCAACGAACCATCTGAGTTATCCGTACCGCGCCGGATCCGTACACGATCGCGTTCTGCGGTGTGGACACCGGAAGCATGAACCCGAACGACGCGGCGAAAACACCGGCCAGTGCGGGCACTACCGGCGATATGCCCGCGGCGACGGCGAGCGGAATGATGATCGGGACCACCACGGCCGCCGAGGCCGTGTTGCTCGTTGTCTCCGAGATGAGAATGGCGAGCCCGACCGCCAGGGCCGTGAGCGCGAACGGGGTGGCGACCCCCAGCAGCTCCGAAGCGGAGCTGCCGATGCTCTCGGCGAGACCTGTTTCCTCGAGGAGCGATCCGAAGATGATGCCACTGCCGAACAGCAGGATGGTCCCCCAGTCGATGGTTGCCGCGTCGGACCACGTCAGGGTCGCTTTACGCTCTCGCCACTGCGTCGGGAGCAAGAAGAGCAGGGCGGCACCGATGATCGCTACCACCCCCTCGTCGAGCCTGTTGTTGACGGACTCGTAGACAGCCGTGTCCGTACCCGCGGTGAGTGCGAATATCGACGGAGTGATCCACAGCAACACGGTGACCGAGAAAGCGATCAAAGTGTTGATCTCCGCCCGGGTCAGGCCGCCCATACGCTTCCGCTCACGCGCGACGTACTCCTGCACGCCGTTGATTCGCCGTATTTCGGGGCGGTTCAACAACAACAGGATCGCGATCAGCAGTACGAACATCACACCGCAGATCGGCAGTGCCATCGTCGTCCACTGACCGAAGGAAATTCGGGTACCGGTGGTTTGCTCGATGAGCCCACGTCCGATGAGGTTCGGCGGAGCTCCCACGGGCGTCAGCAGTCCGCCGACACTGCCCCCGTAGGCGAGCACGAGCATCAAAGCGGTGCCCACGCGCAGGCGCAACGGATCGACATCACGATACTCGTGTCGCTGTTCGCCCAGGAGGCGTGCGATGACGTCGAGTATGCCGAGCGCGGTCGGCAACAACATGGCCACCGTGGCCGTGTTGGACACGAACGCCGACAGCACACACGTGATCCCCCCGAAAGCCAGGATGATTCGCGGGGTACTGCGCCCCACACCGGGCAATCCGAGCACCGCGAACGAGAAACGGCGGGTGAGGCCGTGCTTGAGCATCGCTTTGGCCAGCACGAACGCCCCGATGAACGTCAAGATCGTCGAGGAACCGAACGGTGCCAGGACTTCGTCGACCGGGGCGACTCCGAGCAGCACGATTGCCGCGACACCGAGCAGCCCGCTGATCGGAATCGGTATGGGCTCCGTGATCCACAAAGTGATCACGCCCAGCAGCACGGCCCCCAGCAAATGCTGGTCGGTGGGCAGCGATATGGGAAGCAGCGCGAAGGCGATGGCGATCACAGGCGCCAGCCACAGCCCGTGTGTCTGACGGAACCGTTCTACCCGTTGTTCTCCGCGCGAGAGGGTCGACTGCGGTTGCTCAGTGCTGCCCCCTTCAGCCGGGGCGGACCGATCGATCTCGGTTCTTTCCTCGGGGACACTCGTATCCGTCACGACCAACCTCCGTCCGGGTGAAACATAGCCGTCACTGTGTCCCCGGTCACCGTTGAAGGTCCAAAACGATCTGACTGGGCAAGCGATAGGCTGCGCCTATGGCGACTCTGTAGGAGAGAGATGGATACGCGAGAACTCGGCTATTTCCTGGCGGTCGTTGATCATGACGGGTTCGGCCGCGCGGCTGAGCACCTGCACCTCGCTCAGCCGTCGTTGTCGCAGGCGATCAAGGCGTTGGAACGCCGACTCGGCACCCCCTTGTTCCACCGGACCAGCAAAGGGGTGGTGCTCACCGAAGCCGGACGGGCCCTGATCGGACCCGCGCGGCAGGTGATACGGGATCTGCAGACAGCGGGCGAGACGATCGACGCGGTCAAAGGGTTGCGGCACGGCCGCGTGGACATCGCCAGCATGCCCTCTCCAGCGATCGACCCACTCAGCGGCATGATCAGCCGGTTCTCCGCGCATGCACCCGAGGTCACGGTCAATGTCATGGCGACACCGACGGTCGAGCGAACCCTCGAGGCCGTCCGCTCCGGCTCGTGCGAGATCGGAGTGCTCGGCACGCCACACGCGCTGCACGAAGCAGATCTGGCCACCCGTCGCCTGGGCAGCCAACGATTCGTCGTGATCAGCAGCGCGGACGACGACACACCGGGTGACCTCATCGACCGTGGCGAGCTGGCCGGCCGGAAGACGATCGTGGGTCCACGCGGGACCGGTATGCGTCTACTCATCGAGGAGATGCGCGACAGTGGCATCGACTTGTCGGTCGTCGTCGAGACCGAGCATCGAGAAGCGATCCTGACTCTGGTCGCCGACGGAGTCGGCAGCGCGGTGCTGACCGATGGCTGGGCCCCGGTCGCACGCCGAATGGGGCTTCGCGTGTTCGATCTGGACCCGCCGGCCTACCTGCACCTGTGGATGATCACCAGGAAGGCTCCGGCCACGCCAGCAGCACGGCATTTCTGGGACATGCACGACGACGGCGGTGACGAGCGCGGATAGGCGTTTCCTATGACTTGGCCAGCCAACTTCTGTTGGACACCCGTCGCCGCGGCGACCTTGACTGGTCGCGGACGTCGTCCCGACGAACGGATCGTGACAGGAGAACTTCATGGCCAACCGCGTGTTTCGCATCGCCGCCGTCCCCGCGGACGGGGTCGGCTCCGAGGTGGTCCAGGCGGGCAAGACCGTCCTGGAAAGCCTGGCGGCCGATTCCGATGGGGAGTTCGCTTTCGAGTGGAGCGAGTACCCGTGGGGAACCGACTACTACCAACGAACGGGCCGTATGATGCCCGAGGACGGACTGGACCAACTACGCGGATCCGACGCCATCTACTTCGGCGCGGTCGGTTGGCCCAGCGTGCCCGACCACATCACCCTGTGGGGGCTGCGCCTGGCGATCTGTCAGGGCTTCGATCAATGGGCCAATATTCGCCCCGTCACGTTTCACCCGGGGGTAACCAGCCCACTGCGTCAGATCGAGGACACCACCCCGGACTGGGTCGTGGTACGTGAGAACAGCGAAGGCGAGTACTCCGGCCTCGGCGGACGCAACCTCGCCGGGCGTGGCCCGGGAAACGAGGTCGCCGTTCAATCAGCCCTGTTCACCGAGACCGGCTGCGAGCGCATCATCCGATTCGCTTTCGATCTGGCCCGCTCGCGCCAACGCAAGCACGTGACCAGCGTGACCAAGAGCAACGCTCAACAGTACGGAATGGTGCTGTGGGACGAGGTCTTCGAACGTGTGGCCGCGGAGTACCCCGACGTCGAATCGGACAGCTGCCTGGTCGACGCGGCCGCCGCGCGATTCGTGCTGCACCCGGAGGACCTGTCGGTGGTCGTAGCTTCGAACCTGCACGCGGACATCCTGTCCGACCTGGGCAGCGCGATGGCGGGCAGCCTGGGACTCGCGACCAGCGCCAACCTCAATCCGGAAAACCGCACTCCTTCGATGTTCGAACCCGTGCACGGCAGTGCACCCGACATCGCGGGCAAAGGCATCGCCAACCCGATCGGAGCGATCGGAAGCGCCGCGTTGATGCTGTCCCACTTCGGACTCGACGAACCGGCGTCGCGCATTCGTCACGCCATCAACACGACGACCGCTGCCGGTGTCCTCCCCACCGATCTCGGAGGCAACGCGACCAGCGAACGGATCACCAAAACCATCGTGGACCACCTCTAACCGGCTCATTCCATTCGTCACCGGAAGGCGTGCACGCCGAACAACGCCGTGACCACGGGTATCGGGGCACGTCAGCCGTCCGTCGGCCCGAGGTGGCCGCACACCTGCCGAGCCGGAACCACCGTCCTCCTGAACGCCGCTTTCCCGTGTGCCAGGAGCTGTCCAGCACAGTCGCAGGACGACGTTGAGCGCAGCGAGGTCTCCGGGGATGGACCAACGTTCGAGAAGACCCCATCCGTCCGGAGACCTCGGTGAGCGGCTGCCGATCGGGCAAGCGATGCTCAACAGACCGACCGGCCGGACGGCCGGTGAGGAAGCCACCGCTCACGCCCTAACCGCGCTGCTCGGCCAGGGTCCGGTCGACCGCGTCGAGGGCCCCGTCGAGGACGGCCAACCCCTCACGGGCCTGCTGCGCGGTGATCGTGCAAGGCGGCACGACGTGAACGCGGTGATACGTGGTGGGAATCAGCAACCCGGCCTCGGCGCACTCCGCCATAAACCGCTTCATCACCGGACTGGAACCACCGTACGGCGCCGCGGGCTCCTTCGTCGCACGATCGGTGACCAGCTCCAACGCCCAGAACACCCCGAGACCACGCACGTCACCGATGCTCGGGTGCCGCTCGGCGAGCTCCCGCAACCCCGGCCCGAGCACCTCCGCGCCGATCGCAGCGGCGTTGTCCACGATGCCCTCCTCGTCCATCGCGGTGATGGCGGCCACCGCCGCGGCGCAGGCGAGCGGATGCCCGGAGTAGGTGAGCCCACCGGGATAGGCGCGGTGGTCGAACGTGGACGCGATCGCCTCGTTGACGGCCACCCCGCCCAGCGGGACGTAACCGGAGTTGACCCCCTTGGCGAAGGCGATCAGATCCGGGGTCACGTCGTAGTGCTCCACGGCGAACCACGCGCCGGTGCGCCCGAAACCGGCCATGACCTCGTCGGCGATGTAGACGATGCCGTAACGGTCGCACAACTCGCGCACGCCCCGCAGGTAACCGGGCGGCGGCTGCATGATGCCCGCCGTGCCGGGAACCGTCTCGAGCACGAGCGCGGCGACGGTCTCCGGCCCCTCCAACTCGATGACCTGCTCGAGGTGCTCGAGCGCCCTCCGGCACTCCTCGCCCTCGTCGGCGGAGTGGAACGGCGAGCGGTAGGGATGCGGTCCGAAGAAGTGGACCGTGCCCGCCCCCGACTGCTCGTTGGGCCAACGCCGGGGATCGCCGGTGAGGTTGATCGCCGTCGTGGTCGCACCGTGGTACGAGCGATACCGCGAGAGCACCTTGTGCCGCCCGGTGTGCAACCGCGCCATCCGGACGGCGTTCTCGACGGCTTCCGCTCCCCCGTTGGTGAAGAAGATCTTGTCCAACCCCTCCGGGGTGCGCTCGGCGATCAACCGCGCGGCCCGGCTGCGCGGCTCCGTGGCGCAGGCAGGCGAGATCGTGCACAGCCGCTCGGCCTGCTCCCTGATGGCCTGGACGACGGCCGGGTGCTGATGTCCGATGTTGGTGTTGACCAGCTGGCTGGTGAAGTCGAGGTAGCGGCGCCCCTCGCCGTCCCAGACGTGGACGCCCTCCGCGCGCTCGACGACCATCGGGTCCAGCTCGGCCTGGGCCGACCACGAGTGCAGCACGTGGGCCCTGTCGAGCTCGTAGGTTCCGGCGGCCGAAGACGAGGCAAGTGACATGGAAAAACCTTCCAAAAGAGAGTGCGCGAACTGGTCCGCTTGACGGATCCACTGGGGAACCTCGGCTCACGGGGCTTTTCCCACGCGGATTTGCGGTGAGAACCAGGCTTCTTTCGGCGCGGACAGCGCCGAAACACCCATCCACGCAGTCGGCACCGCCGCGGGTTCTCTCGTGGTGCTCTCGCGAGGAAGGCCCGACGTTGTGTAGACCGCTACCCGATGTCGGGCCTCGCCGGAGCGAGAGCCCGCGAGAGGTTCCGCCAAGTGACCACCCAAGCAAACCGAGATGACGAAGCTCAATCACGTGTTCTGCGGGAAACCGAGACCGACCTGCTGCTGCTCGGGCTCGGGCCAGCGCGTGGTGACGGCCTTGCCGCGGGTGAAGAAGTGCACCCCCTCCGTGCCGTAGGCGTGCGTGTCACCGAACAACGAGGCCTTCCAACCACCGAAGGAGTAGTAGGCCACGGGCACGGGGATCGGCACGTTGATGCCGACCATGCCGACCTCCACCTCGCGCTGGAAGTGCCGCGCGGTGCGGCCGTCGTTGGTGAACAGCGCGACCCCGTTGCCGTAGGGATTGGCGTTGATCAGCTCGAGCGCCTCGTCGTAGGAGGACACCCGCAGCACCGACAGCACCGGGCCGAAGAGCTCGTCGGTGTAGACCGACATCTCCGGGGTGACGTGATCGAACAGAGTGGGTCCGAGCCAGAACCCCTCGCCGGAGGCCTCCGGGGTGACCTCGCGCCCGTCGACGACGAGTTCCGCTCCCTCCGCGACACCGGTCCGCACGTAGTCGGCGACCCGGTCGCGGTGCTCCCCGGTGACCAGCGGCCCCATGTCGGTGCCACGCCTGCCGTCACCGACGCGGAGCCCACCCACCTTCTCCCGGACCCTGTCCACGAGCTCGTCGGCGACCGAGTCGAGCGCCACGAGAGCGCTGACGGCCATGCACCGCTCCCCGGCGGAACCGAACCCGGCGTTGACCGCCGCGTCGGCCGCCTGGTCGAGATCGGCATCGGGCAGCACGAGCATGTGGTTCTTGGCCCCGCCGAGCGCCTGGACCCGCTTGCCGTGCGCGGTCGCCGTCTCGTAGACGTGGCGCGCGATCGGCGTGGACCCGACGAACGAGACGGCCTTGACCGCGGAGTGCCGCAGCAGCCCGTCGACCGCGTCCCCCTCGCCGTGCAGCACGTTGAACACCCCCGGCGGAAGACCGGCCTCGGCCCACAGCTCGGCCAACCAGTTCGCCGCGGACGGATCCTTCTCGCTCGGCTTGAGCACCACGGTGTTGCCCGCCGCGATCGCCAGCGGGAAGAACCACATCGGCACCATGGCCGGGAAGTTGAACGGGCTGACCACGGCCACCGGCCCCAGCGGCTGCCGCAGCGAGTGCACGTCCACCCCGGTGGAGGCGTTGTCGGTCATCTCGCCCTTGAGCAGGTGCCCCAGTCCGCAGGCGAACTCCACGACCTCCAACCCGCGGGAGATCTCGCCGAGAGCGTCGTCGAGCACCTTGCCGTGCTCGGCGGTGATGATCTCGGCCAGTTCGCCCTTGCGCTCGGCGAGCAGCTCGCGGAACCGGAAGAGAACCTGCGTGCGCCGGGTGAGGGAGGTGTCGCGCCAGCCGGGGAAAGCGGCCCGCGCCGCTTCCACGGCCGCGTCCACATCGGCGGGCTCGGCCAGCCGCACGTGCAGCCGCCCCCGACCGGTCGCCGGGTCGACGACCTCGCCGGTCCGCGCGACGGATCCCTCCCACGGCTCGTTGCCCACCCAGTGCGGCAAGGTGTGCGGGACGGAGGACTCGGAAGTCATGGGGGCTCCTCACTCGTCGACGATGCTCACCACATCCTCGGTCGCACCACGGCCCATCGACAATCGACGAAGTGTCAACCAACTCGACTTCTTCTTGACAACTCGTCAGTAGAATCACGGGCATGGTGCGGCAACTGACCGTGAGCGACATCGTGGCCCTGCCCCTCGTCCAGGAGGCGCTGCCGGAAGTCGTCTCCCCCACCACCGCCGACCGCCCCGTGCGCTGGGTCCACGTCAGCGAACTGGAAGAGCTCTCGGCACTGCTCAAGGGCGGCGAGCTGATCCTGACCACCGGAATCGGCATCGGCCACACCGACGCGGAACAACGCGACTACCTGCGCAACCTCGACCGCGCCGGAGCCGCGGGACTGGTCATCGAACTCGGGCGCCAGTTCGACCAGCCCCCGCGGGGCCTCGCACGGGCCGCGGAGGAACTGGCCTTCCCACTGGTGGTGCTGCACCGCCCGCTGCGGTTCGTCGCGCTCACCGAGGCGGTGCACGCACGCATCATCGACGAGCAGGTCGAACGGCTGAGCTTCTCCGAACGAGTGCACCGCACCTTCTCGGAACTCGCCGTCGAAACCACCGGCACCGAGCAGATCCTGCACCAGGGACGACTCCTGGCAGGAGCACCGCTCGTGCTGGAGGACCTCGGGCACCGCGTGATCGCCTACGAACTCGGCGACGCCTCGGCCGCCCAGGTGCTCGACCAGTGGGAACGACGTTCCCGGGCCTCCGGCGACGGGGTCAGCATGCCCCTCGGCAACGAACGCTGGGCCACCTCACTGGTGGGACCCCGGCGCAACCCGTGGGGCAGGCTCGTCCTCCTCGGCGGCACGCTGGACAACGACGCGGCCCGCACCCTGCTCGAACGAACGGCCCAGGCACTCACCGTCGCTCGCCTGGTCGAACGCGAACGGCGCGGGGAGGAACACCGCACCCACGCCGGACTGCTCGCCGAACTGCTGGCCGGACGGGCGATCGACGGGCCCGACCTGCGCACCCGCGCCTCCGCGGCCGGGCTCACCACCACCGGCCCCTACCTCCCGCTCACCCTGGTCCCCACCCGCGGCAGGCCCACCGGGACGAGCCCCGCGTCCGGGGAGCCCCCCGACAGCGACTCGACCGCCCGGGTGCGCGACATCGTCGCCGCCCAACTGCGCGCGGCGGGCCGACCGGGGCTGGTCGCCTCCACCCAGCCGGGCACCGTCACCGCCGTGCTCGGCCTGGACACCGCCGACGAAGACCGGCTCCTGGAAAGGCTCGCCCCGGCAGTGCACGAGCGGATCGCCGCCGAAGGCGACGGAACCCCCTGGGTGATCGGCGTCGGACGCCGCGCGAGCACACTGGCCGGCATCGGACCGCTGCTCGACGAGTCCGGGCACGCGGCCGAGACCGCGGCCGCACAACAGGCGCACGGCCCGGGGAGCCGCCCCTTCCACCGCAGCGCCGACGTGCGGCTGCGCGGCGTGCTCTCGCTGCTGCGCGACGACCCCCGCCTGGTGGCCTTCGCCGAGGCGGAACTGGGACCGCTGCTGGCCCACGACGCGAAACACCACACCACGCTCGCCGACCTGCTCGGCGAGTTCCTGCGCCACGGCGGCAACAAGACGGAACTGGCCAGACGCTCCCACCTCAGCCGACCGGCGCTGTACAACCGGCTGGCCACCATCGAGTCCGTGCTCGATTTGGACCTCGCCGACGCGGAGTCCCGGGTGTCCCTGCACGTCGCCGCGCTGCTGCGCGAACTCCGCGGCACGCGGGGCGAAACGGGGTGATCGTCGTTTCCGGGCCGGTTCGGCGGACACGGGAACGAGACGAGCGGAGCACTTGATGCCCCCGGCGCGATCGGACGGACACGTCTGCCGTATCCGTCCGAACGGCAGAATCGAAAAGCTCACACCTGGGGAGAGAGCGATCCCGCACGGTGAGCGGGGCGGCGGCGCAAGGACCGCCACCCCACCGTGGGTGTCACATGCTGGGCTGCAACACCTCGTCCACGACGAAGACCGTGGCGTTGGACGTCGGCACGTTGCCGCACAGCACCTTCGCGCCGTTGGCGGTCGGTGCCTTCGCCGTCCCCCCGATCTCCACCTTGCTTCCCTGGACGCTCTCCACCGAACCGGCCTCGACGAGCCCGGAGGCGTCCATCCGCTTCGGAACGACGTGCGCGGTCAGAAGATTCTTCAGATCCTGCTTCTTGGCCGGGTCGTTGAGCAGTGCGTCGAGCTTGTCGGCAGGCAGCGCCTCGAACGCGGAGTTCGCGGGAGCGAAAACGGTGTAGTCGGCGTCCGGCTTGTTCAGCGTGTCCACCAGGCCGGCCTTCTTGACCGCGGCGGTGAGTTTGGTCAGCAGCGGGTTGTTGCTCGCGGCGGTACCCACCGGATCGTCGACCATGCCCTGCACGGATCCCTCGTCGTTCGGATCGTTCGGCACCTGGGAGCAGCCGGGCCCGAAAACGTCCTGCGCCGTGGTGGTTCCGTCGTTCATCCCACCGCTTTCCGACGACCCCGGGTTCTTCTCCTGCGAGGAACCCTGATTCTGCTGCTGGCCACCGTCCTGGCTGGACGCCTGCTCGGCACTACCGCAGGCACTCATCCCGAGCGCGAGCGCGGCGACAGCGCCGGTCACGGCGATGTTCCGGCGGAAGGTTCTCATGGAAATCAACACTCCTCGTCGCATTTCCCGAATGCTTTCGGGTTTGTAGTTGATTCGGCGCCGTGGACCGAATCGATTGGTGTAATCGGTGTTTTATCCGCGAATTCAGGTCGCGGTGCAGGAGATCGAATGCCAGCCGGTGGCTCCGTCCGGGACCGGTGGCACCCGCCGGGAGACCTGCGTGTACCCGGATCGGTCGGTGGCCCGGCACTCGACGTTGTGCCCGCCGGGAGAGAACTCCAGCTCGGCGCGCCACATGCGCCAGGTCTCGCCACTGACCTCGGTGGACAGATCGGCACGCTGCCATGGGCCACCGTCCACGCGCACCTCGACGTGATCGACGCCGGTGGGTTGCGCCCATGCGATCCCCGCCACGGTGAAACGACCGGCCGGGAACTTCTGGAACGCGGTGGGACGGTCGATGCGGGACTGCGGCTTGATGGGGGCCCGCTCGGCCCAGCCGCGCTTTTCCCAGTAGGTCTGCCTGTCGAAGGTGGTCAGCTCCATGTCGACGAGCCACTTGGTCGCCGAGAGGTAGCCGTACAACCCCGGGGTGACCATGCGCACCGGGAAACCGTGCTCGACGGGCAGGGCCTCGCCGTTCATGCCGTAGGCCAGCAGCGCCCCGCGGTCCTCCTCGCGCAGCACGTCCAGCGGGGTGCCCGCGGTGTAGCCGTCCTCGCTGGTGCTGAAGACCTGCTCGGCCCCGGGACGAACACCGACCTCGTCGAGGATGTCCCGGATCGGCACCCCGGTGAACGTCGCGGTCGACACGTAGTCACCACCGACCTGATTGGACACGCAGGTCATGGTCACGGTGCGCTGCTCCGAACGCCGCCGCAGCAGATCGTCGAAACCGAGCACCAGCTCCCGGTCGAGCATGCCGTGCACCCGCAACCGCCAGTCGTCCAGAGCGACCCTGGGCACCGACAACGCGGTGTCCACCCGGTAGAAGTCGCGGTTCGGGGTGATGAACGACGGCGTGCCGAGCGCGGAGAAGTCCGCCCCGGCGGGAATCGGTGGGTTGGCCGGTACGACGCGGGCCACCCTGGTCCGGTCCGCGGCCACTCCGGCCGACCTGGCCAGCACCCGTCCCCCTGCGGCGGAAGCGCCCGCGGCGGCGGAGACCGCGACCGTGCCGAGCACGAAGGTGCGCCGCGAAGCAGAACGCCCGTTCTGGACCTCGGCATCCGCACCGGAACCGGCGGAACCGTCACCGGCGGCGCCGGGCCGCGCGGCCAGCCGGTGCAGCAGCACGAAGCCGGCACTGCCCACCACCAGCGCGGCCAGCGCGGGCAGCGCACCGAGCACCGTCAGGTCCGCGCGCAGCAGCGCGGCCACCACGCCGAGCGCACCGAAGGCCGCGATGACGACGAGCCCGGCAACGACGCCACGCCGCGACAGCAGTCCCGCCACCACTGCCAGCAGCAGGATCACCACGCCCATGCCGCCGAGCAGGACGAGCTTGTCGGACTCACCGAACTGGCGGATGGCGAACTGCTTGACCGGCTGCGGGACGAGGTCGATCGCCGTGTTGCCGACCACCAGGTACGGCGAGGAGTTCGGCTGGATGAGCCCGGCGATCAGGTGCCCGACACCGAGGGCCAGCGCGACCGCGGCCACACTGGCCAGCACCGCGCGAAAGGCACCGGGGCGGCCGTTACCGGTGGAAACTCGCATGCCCGTCATTCGGCGCAGGGGGAACCGTCGATTGGTCCGCACTCAATTCCCCTTCGGCGGCAGGGGGAGGAATCCGCTGGTGCGCTCCACGTACGCGGCATAACCGGGACGGCTCTCGCGCAGGTGCCGCTCGGTCAGCGGTTTCCCCGTGCCGCGGGCCAGCAGCCAGGTCATCAGCACCGGCGAGAGCACGGTCGCGGCACCCGGCGCGTGCTGGGCGGCCAGCAGGTACAGCCCCCACCACACGCAGGCGTCACCGAAGTAGTTCGGGTGCCGGGTGTAGCGCCACAGCCCACTATCGAGGACCCGGCCCGCGTTCGCCGGATCGGCGGTGAACCGGCGCAACTGTTCGTCACCGACGACCTCGAAGACGAAACCGAAGCACCACACCAGCGCACCGAGAACGCCGAGCACCCCGACCCCGTTCGGCTGATGCTGCGCGAACACCACCGGCAGGGACACGAACCACATCACCGCGGCCTGGGTGAGATACACCCGGAAGAACATCCGCGCCAGTGGACGGGACCTCGCCTTGGCCAGCATCGCGCGGTAGCGGTGGTCCTCACCGCGCGCCGCGTTGCGCAGGTGGATGTGCACCGACAACCGCACTCCCCAGACGGCGACGAGCACGGTCACCAGCAGCGCGCTGCCGGGACCGCTCGGGGCCGCGGTGAACCCGACGACCGCGATCACCGCGAATCCCGCGCCCCAGGCGCTGTCGATGGTGTCGTAGCGACCGCGCAGCCGCGCGACGCCGAAGGTCAGCACGACGACCAGCACGGCGGTGCCGAACGCGAGCACCGCGGCCGGGAACAGACTCATCGAAGCTCCTGCCTGACGTAGGGCATCCCGCTCGCACCGCCGGAGTCCGGACGCGCCGCGAGGATCTGCTGCACTCCCATCCGGTTCTGCTCGAAGGCGAGCGCACCACCAACGAGGTAGAGCCGCCACACCCGCAGCCCCTCGTTGCCGAGCAACGGGAGGAATTCCGCGGTGCGCTGCTCCAGAGTCCGCGTCCAGGCCCGCACCGTCCGGGTGTAGTGCTCGCGCATCGCCTGCACGTCCCGCGTCTCGAAGCCGGCCCCCTCCAAAAAGCGCAGGGTCGTGCTGAGCGGAACCATGCTCATGTCGGGCGCGATGTAGGACTCGATGAACGGACCGCCACCGGGTCTGTTCGCCCCGCGCGACATCTGCTGCAGCAGCAGCCTGCCTCCCGGGCGCAGGTTGCGGTACAACGTGGCGGCGTAGGTGGCGTAGTTGCTCCGGCCGACGTGCTCGCCCATCTCCACCGTGGCGATCGCGTCGTAGGCGCCGTCGTGCAACTCTCGGTAGTCCTGCAATCGCACTTCCACGGAATCGCCGAGTCCCAGTTGCTCGATCCGCCCGCGCACGTGGGCGTGCTGCTCCGCGGACAGCGTGACGCCGGTGGCGTACACCCCGTACCGCTGCGCCGCGTGCAGCAGCAGCGATCCCCAACCGCACCCCACGTCCAGCAGCCGCATGCCGGGCCGCAGCCCCAGCTTGCCGCAGATCAGCTCCAGCTTGTCGTGCTGGGCCTGTTCCAGGCTGCCGTCCTCCTGCCGCCAATATCCGCAGGAATACGACATGCCGGAGTCGAGCAGCAGCGCGTAGAACTCGTTGCCCGCGTCGTAGTGGTGCGCGACAGCGCTGCGGTCCCGACTCCTGCTGTGCGGTGTGCCGCGCAGCCGGGCCTCACCGGCCGGGCGCGACGGGGGAGCTCCGAGCGCGCCCAGCCGCAACGCGAGCCCCACCAACTCGCGCAGCTCACGCGCTCCGGGGCGCAGCGCGTTGAGGTCGTGCTCGTGAGCCAGTCGCCAGCAGCGCCGCAGCGCCTCGGTGAGATCACCGTCCACATCGATGTCACCGCGCACGTACGCGCGCGCCAGCCCCAGCTCGCCGGGTCTCCACACCAGATGGCGCAGTGCCCTCCTCCGGGTGAGCAGCACCGTCGGGCCGTCGAGCGGGCCCGCGCTGCTGCCGTCCCAGGCACGCAGTCCCACGGGGAGGGGAACACCCCACCAGCGGTGGACGAGCCGTTCGATCCGAGTGGCCGCGCCGACCTTGCAGATGCGCATACCGGGTGTTCGCGACCGGGCACGGGCGGGATTGCCCACCGCGGAGAATGTGCCGACCATCACACGACCAATCAGGTGATGCGCTCGCCCCGAATCACGGGTATGGACTCAGCAGAACCCGTGCCGCGCGTGTTCCCGGCGAACCTGTCGGAAACCAGGGCGGTCGTGCTGGTGCTGCACGGCGGACGGGCCGCGGACACCACGCCCGCGCGTACGACGCAGTTGGCTTATCTGCGCATGGTCCCGTTCGCCAGAGCCGTGCACGCCGACGTCTCCGGGGAGGGCACCGCGGTGTGGCTGCTGCGCAACCGGGTGCGCGGCTGGAACGACCCCGCGATGGATCCGGTGCGCGACGCGCGCTGGGCGCTCGCCGAGATCGAGCGCAGGCACCCCGGAGCCGGGGTGGTGCTGCTCGGGCACTCCATGGGCGCGCGGGCCGCCCTGCGGATCGCCGGTTCGAACGCGGTGCGCGCGGTCTGCGCCCTGGCGCCGTGGGCCGAGGAGCAGGACCCGGTGGAACAGCTGGCCGGGCGCCGCGTGGGGATCGTGCACGGCACCGACGACCACGTCACGCCCGCGAGCAGCTCAGCGGTGTACGCGCGCAGGGCCGAGCTCGCGGGCACCCCCGTCGAACGCGTCGTACTCCCGGGAGCGGGACACGCGATGGTGCGCCGGTACCGGGACTGGACCAGGCAGGTGCGCGCCTTCGTCGGCAGCGCGGTCGCCGAAGTCGTGAACCGTCCCGAGGGGAGGACGGCATGACCGAGGGCACCGTCGCCGTGATCGGGGCGGGCGTGTCCGGGCTGACGGCCGCCTACCTGCTGCGCCACCGGTACGGGGTGCTGCTGTTCGACGTCGACGACCGGCTCGGTGGGCACGCCCACACCCACCGGGTACGCACCGCCGACGGCAGGACGATCGGTGTGGACAGCGGGTTCATCGTGCACAACGAGCGCACCTACCCCAACCTGCTGCGGCTGTTCGACGAACTCGGCGTGACCACCCGGGAAACCGAGATGTCGATGAGCGTGTCCTGCTCGGGCTGCGGGCTGGAGTACGCGGGGGCCAAAGGGATCGACGGGCTGCTCGCCCGCCGGTCGAACCTGCTGCGCCCCGCCTACCTGCACATGCTGCCCCAGGTGCGGCGCTTCCACAGGCAGGCCAACGAGCTGCTCGACTCCGAGGCCGACGAGCGTCTGACCCTCGGCCGGTTCCTCGCCGCGGGCGGGTACTCGCGGTACTTCGTCGAGCACTTCGCAGTGCCGCTGGTCTCCGCGGTGTGGTCCTCCGGCACGGAGGTCAGCGAGCACTACCCGGCGCGCTACCTGTTCGAGTTCCTGCGCAATCACGGGATGCTGAGCGTGGGCGGCTCCCCGACCTGGCGCACCGTCGTCGGCGGCTCCCGCGAGTACGTCGACAGGATCGCCGAGCGGGTGCACGCGGTGCGCGTGTCCACCGGGGTGCGTGCGGTGCACCGCACTCCGGACGGCGTTCGGATCCATGACGAGAACGACGCGGTGCACACGGCCGACCGCGCTGTGATCGCCACTCACGCCGACGACGCGCTGCGGATGCTCGCGACACCGAGCGACGACGAACGCGAGCTGCTCGGCAGCTTCGACTACTCGCACAACGAGACGGTGCTGCACACGGATTCTCGTGCACTGCCGGAAACACACCGGGCCCGGGCCTCCTGGAACTACCACAAGCCCTCCTGCTCCACATCGTCCGGAGGGGTGGGGGTCAGCTACGACATGAACCGGCTGATGCGGCTGGCCGAGCCGGAGGACTACGTGGTCACCCTCGGCGCGGCGGACCGGATCGACGCGAGTGCGGTGCTGGCCAGGATGACCTACCGGCACCCGATCTACACACCGGAGTCGGTGGCGGCGCAACGCCGCCTGCCCGAGCTCGGGGACGGACGGGTTCGCTTCGCCGGTGCCTACCACGGCTGGGGCTTCCACGAGGACGGCTGCGTCTCGGGAGTGCGCGCGGCCGAGGCGTTCGGCGCCGGTTGGAGGGCACAGCAGTGACCGAACCCGCGCTGTACGAGGTCGTGGTTACGCACACCCGCCACGGCAACGTCACCCGCACCTTCCGCCACCGCCTCTACACCTGGCTGGTGGACCTGGACCGGCTGCCCCGGTTGCCGTGGTGGCTGCGTCCGTTCGCCCGGTTCGACGCCGGGGACCACCTCGGGACCGCCGACGAACCGATCCGCCGGAACCTGGACCGCTGGCTCGCGGAGCGCGGCGTACACACCCAGGGCGGGCGAATACTGATGCTGGCCCACGCGCGGGTGCTCGGCCACGTGTTCAACCCCGTGACCGTGTACTGGTGCCACCGCCCCGACGGCGAGCAGGCCTGTGTGGTCGCCGAGGTGCACAACACCTACGGCGAGCGCCACCGGTACCTGCTGCACCCCGATCCCGACGGGCACGCCCGCGCGGAGAAGCAGTTCTACGTCTCGCCGTTCCTGCCCGAGCACGGGCAGTACCGGATGCGCCTGCCACAACCGGGCACGCGCTTGGCACTGCGCATCGAGCTGCACGACGAGCAGGGCAAACGGCTGACCGCGACCGTGAGCGGCGTTCGCAAACCCGCGAGTCGCCGCGAGCTCGTGCGCATGCTGCTGCGCAGACCCCTCGTCCCGCAACGAGTCTCCGCCGCGATCCGCAAACACGGCATCGCCCTGTGGCTGCGCCGAGTCCCCACCACCCCACGACGTTCACGACCCAGTCAGGAGGACCGATGAGTATCACCGAGCTCCAGCACCGGTCCGACGGAGCCGACCCGGCGCCGTCACCCCGGCCGCCCTGGGAACAGCTCGGCCCCGCCCCCCACTCGCCGGTACGAGCCGCGCTGGCGGAACGACTGTTCCGCCACGCGGTACGCGACCTGCCGGTGTGCGTCGCCCTCGCCGGTGGGCAACGACTCGGCCGCGGAGGTACCGGCGCACCGCTGATGCGCATCGAGCGTCCGCGGGACTTCTTCCACCGGCTAGGCGCGCACGGCAAGATCGGGTTCGGCGAGGCCTACATGGCAGGCGACTGGTCCAGCCCGGAGCCGGCCGAGGTGCTCACCCCCTTCGCCGCGCGGCTCAGCGAGCTGGTCCCGCGCCCGCTGCAGACCCTGCGCCACCGGGTGGACGCGCGCCAACCGGAGGCCGAGCGCAACACCACCTCGGGAGCGCGCAGCAACATCCACCGGCACTACGACCTGTCCAACGACTTCTTCGCCAACTTCCTGGACCCGACGATGACCTACTCGGGGGCAGCGCTGGCCCCCGGCGGTGATCTCGAGGAAGCACAGCTGGCCAAGCTGGACTCGGTACTGGACCTGGCCGGGGTGCGCTCGGGAACCCGGCTGCTCGAGATCGGCACCGGCTGGGGCTCGCTGGCCATCTGCGCCGCGCGGCGCGGTGCCAGTGTCACCACGCTGACCCTGTCCGAGCAGCAGCGCAGACTGGCCACCGATCGCGTGACGACGGCGGGGCTGAGCGATCTCGTCGATGTGCGGCTCCGTGACTACCGGCAGGAACACGGTCGCTACGACGCCGTGGTCAGCGTCGAGATGATCGAAGCGGTCGGTGCGGAGTACTGGCCGACCTACTTCGGCGTGCTGGACCGGCTGCTGGTCGACGGTGGCCGGGCGAGCATCCAGGCCATCACCATGCCGCACGACCGACTGCTGGCGACCCGCGACTCCTACACCTGGATCCACAAGTACGTTTTCCCCGGAGGACTGCTGCCCTCGGTGGAGGTGATCGAACGCAACATCGGCGCCAACACCGGGATGACGCCGGCCGAGCGGTACGCCTTCGGCCCCGGCTACGCCGAGACGCTGCGGCGGTGGCGGCAGCGGTTCACCGAGCGCTGGCCCGACATCGCCGCACTGGGTTTCGACGAAGCGTTGTACCGCATGTGGGAGTTCTACCTCGCTTACAGCGAAGCCGGGTTCCGCTCCGGCTACCTTGATGTCTGGCAGTTCGGCCTGCGCAAGGCCGGAGGCCGTTGAACAGTGTTCCGGCAGTGCCGCGCACCGTCGAGGAAGAGGAGATGATCGGTGTGGAGGAAAACTCACGATCCATCGGAACACCACCGGGATCGACGTCCCGGCAGCAGCAGGGTCCGGATCAGCAAGCGCTGCTGATGGAAGTGGCCAAGGGCGACGAGCAGGCGTTCGAACGCCTCTACGAAGTGATGGCCCGCCCGGTGTTCGGTCTCGTGCAACGGGTGATCCGGGACGCGGCGCAGTCCGAGGAGGTCGCCCAGGAGGTCCTGGTCGAGGTGTGGCGCACAGCCACCCACTACCGCCCGGAAAGGGGGAGCGCGATGACGTGGGTGCTGACGCTGGCGCACCGCCACGCCGTAGACAGGGTACGTTCCGAGCAGGCCGCCACCGACCGCGAGACGAAAGTCGGTTCGCGCTCCAACGGGCGGGCCTTCGACGAGGTCAGCGAATCCGTGCTCAGCCACCTGGAGCAGAAGCAGGTTCGCCAGTGCGTGTCCACCCTGACCGAGCTGCAGCGTGAGTCCGTGCTGTTGACGTACTACCGCGGCTACACCTATCGAGAAGCAGCCGGTCTGCTCGACTCGCCGCTGGCGACCGTGAAGACCCGGCTGCGGGACGGACTGATCCGCCTGCGCGACTGCCTAGGGGTGAGCTCATGAGCGACGAAATGTCGACCCTGACCGGCGCGTACGCGGTGGACGCGCTCACCGGGCAGGAACGCGCGGAGTTCGAACACCACCTCGCCGCGTGCGCGGAGTGCGCGCAGGAAATGCGCGAGCTGCGGGAGACCGCCGCGCGACTCGGCACGGCCACGGCCGCGGAGCCTCCGGAAGGGCTCAAGCAACGGGTGCTGCACGAGATCGCGCACACCAGGCAGGCCTCACCGGTGGCACGAGCTAGGCCGGGCGGACGTCGGACGGCACGCCGCCGAACCGGCTGGGGTACCCGGGTCGCGGTCGCCGCTTCGGTGGTGGGGATCGGACTGGCCGCCGCGTTCGGCGGGGTGGCCTGGCAGACCCAGCAGGAACTCGACCAGGCGCGGCAGCGCATCGAGCAGACCGGGCAGCGCAGCGTCGAGATGGAACGAGTGCTGCACGCCGCGGACGCGCGGATCGTCCACGGCGCCGAAGGCGGCGCGGAAGCGACGGCGGTCGTGTCCGCCGACCGCGACAAGGCCGTGTTCATGAGCGGACGGATGCCGGCCGCACCCACGGATCGGGTGCACCAGCTGTGGGCGATCGACGCGCAGGGCCCCACCTCGATGGGACTGCTGGGCACCGGCCAGGAGCCCATCGTCACCGATCTCCCCGACGGCACCACCAAACTCGCCGTCACGACCGAACCCGCGGGCGGCTCGGAGCAACCCACCACCACCCCGTTCATGCAGCTGTCCCTGCGCGCCTGACCGATGTCCTCCCGTCGTGCCGGCGGGTGTCCCCGCGCGCAGATCGCTGCTCGACGGGGACACCGCTCACGGGGACAACGGGAGGTCACACCGAGCGAGAACCCGGTCACCCCGGACGGAGAACTTCAACGAGCAAGCGGCGCACGCGCCCGTCCACCGGACGGCCTCGGCCCTTACCGGAGGGCTGTCGGACACATCGCGGCCCGGGAACCGGCGACTCCTTCCAGTCGTTCACACCGCCCGGGCCACACGACCACGGGGGTTTCGCCAGTACCCGGCTCGACGAGCCCTCCCCCGGCACCTCCACGTCGTGTTTCATCGATCGCGCCCCGCGGGAACACGGGGACGGCGGTGTGCGCCCATCGGGACCGCACCCGCGCGACCTCTCCGACAAGCTCCCCGGACAGCCCCGGCCACGCCGGCCGGGGCCCTGCCGAGAAACACGAACGAAAGGGCGACCTCATGCGAGCGACCGTGATCCACGGGGCCGGCGACGTGCGAGTGGAGAACGTCCCAGACCCGAAGATCCAGCTCCCCACCGACGCGGTGGTCCGCGTGCTGCGCACCTGCATCTGCGGCAGCGACCTGTGGCCCTACGGCTCGATGCCCGAGTCCGAGACCGGCGAACGCATCGGCCACGAGTTCCTCGGCGTGGTCGAGGACACCGGCAGCGAGATCTCCGGACTGCAGAACGGCGACCTGGTGCTGGCCCCCTTCGTGTGGGCCGACAACACCTGCGACTTCTGCGGCGAGGGCCTGCAGACCTCCTGCCGCCACGGCGGCATGTGGGGAGTCGGCGATGTGGACGGTGCCCAGGCCGAGGCGGTGCGGGTACCGCAGGCGCAGGGCACCCTGGTCAAACTCCCCGTCGGCGCGGACTCCGAACTGCTGCCGTCCCTGCTGACCCTGTCCGACGTGTTCTCCACCGGACACCACGCCGCGGTGCAAGCAGGCGTCGGCGCGGGCTCCGCGGTGACCGTCATCGGCGACGGCGCCGTCGGGCTGTCGGCCGTGCTGGCGGCCAAGCGGCTCGGCGCCGAGCAGGTCCTGCTCATGGGCAGGCACACCGAGCGCACCAACCTCGGCCGCGAGTTCGGCGCCACCGACGTGGTCCCCGAACGCGGCGACGAGGGAGTCGCCCGCGCCAGGGAACTGGCAGGCGGCGACGGCACCCGCACGGTGCTGGAGTGCGTCGGCACGAAACCCGCGCTGGAGACCGCCTTCGGCGCGGTCCGCGACGGAGGCGTGGTCAGCCGCGTGGGAGCACCGCAGTACGCGGAGGGGCCGATCGGCTTCGACGTGTTCTTCCGCAACATCACCCTCACCGGCGGCGTCGCCCCGGCCAGGGCCTACATCGAGCAGCTGCTGCCCGACGTGCTCGAGGGCAGGATCCAGCCGGGCCGGGTGTTCGACCGCACCGTCGGATTGGACGAGGTCCCGGACGGCTACCGCGCCATGGCCGACCGCGAGGCGCTGAAGGTCCTCGTCCGCCCCTGACCCAGCGCCACCGCTCGACCGGTGCGGCTCGGCCCCGGCAGCGCCGAGCCGCACCGACCCCGCCACGGGCGCACCGACTCCGGTCACGCCTAGGAGCTGTTTAAGAAGGGCCCCTGGTGTGGGGATGTAGGGAGGTCTCCGGTAGATGGATCGACGACCAAGAAGATCAACATCTATCCGGAGACCTCGGTGGGAAGCGTATCGAGCGGCGGGCGT